>MDLA01000134.1 GCA_001730015.1 Chromatiales bacterium (ex Bugula neritina AB1)
GCCGTTACACCACCCCAACCAAGCGATCTTGCCTCGGCTGCCGCCCAGCGGCGGCGCCCTCGTTCATCAAGCTCTGGATAGACTGCGTCATACTTCTCGCGTATCCTCGTGATTCTATCTGTTTCGACCATGCAACTATAATCACACTGATTAAATGCATAGTCACTTTATAATTCGGTAACTTATTGTTACGCAGATCCTTATTTCCCAATACTTCCGTTTCTATTGCCGTGGTATCGACGACAGAAAGTCGAGTGGCTAATGAACCATTATGTGGAGGTTCGGGCGAAAGTTCCCAATGCAGACTTCCATTATATGGGGCATTCAAACGGCACCTATCTTTGTGCGCGCGCATTACTCGATTACCCCGCCACGGCGTTTAGCAGAATCATGTTTGCCGGGAGCGTTGTGCACCAGTCTTTTCCGTGGCGCGAACTCATGAAATGGAAGCGGGTTTCCAAAGTCTACAATGGTGTGGCTACCGGGGATTGGGTGGTTGCCTTGTTTCCGAATGGGTTGCGTTACCTGAAAGGTGTGTTTGACCTGGGCGGCGCTGGCCACACCGGTTTTAACGTCGAAAATCAGAACCGGCTATTGAACTTTGACTACGTAGAAGGAGATCATTCGGCGTCTCGGGTTGAATCCCAATGGGCCGCAATTTCCAGTTTCATTGTAAACGAACAGTTTCCAAAGATGGGGTCGAATCATCCGTCCTATAAATGCAGCCAGCCGTTATGGATTAAGTTTTTGGGTTTTTTTTCACCGGTATTTATACTGATTATTGCTATAGCAGTTTTAGGAATTGGATTGAAGCTGGCAATAGTATTTTTCACGTCGTTTTTTGTTAATCAGGAGAATATGGGGCCGGGTATTTACTTGTTGGGTATGCTGATTTATCTGTTGGTCATTCGATTTCTAGCGCTTAAATATTAGTTGTATGAATTCAGTTTCAATTTGCATGTGAGTTGGCTCTGCCGCTTAAAGCCGAAAACCCGACTGCAATCAGTAAAATCACACCAACCAGTATTTCCCGTATATAGGAATCGACGCTAAGCTGAGTTAATCCGTTGTCTAGTAGCCCCAGCATCAGGACTCCGATCAAAGTTGCTATAACGTGCGGTTCGCCACTGCGGTGTAGCGACTTGCCAGAGAACACGGCGGCAATACGCGGTCAAACAGTAGTTCCGCGTCCTGTGCTCGGTTGGCAAAACCATATCTTCAGGCCCAATTAGGGTTCACCTGTTTACAAGGAGCTTTGTACTACCGAATCTCTTACTTTTCCAAGCATGTGGCCATCATATCCGCCAAGTCGGGGTACTGCGGTAACAGGAACCCAATAGAGTTCGAATTCGATCGCTGTAGAAGTTGCGGATGAATGTTCCTCGAAATGGCGCCATCGTTCAGGGGTTTTATCATCGGTGTTGAGGTGATAAAACCAGGCGTGAATTTTTTCGTGATGGCCCAGCGGGGAGAGATCTTTCTCATAGGATCCCAGGAACCTTACTATTCGAAAGTTTTCGAGCCCGGTTTCTTCGGTGGCTTCCCGGATTGCCGCGTGGTGTGGGATTTCACCTGATTCGATTGTTCCTCCGGGAATTTGCGGCTCAAGATATCTTTGATCCACATGATCAAATATCAACAGTTCACGCTTTCTTGTGATGTAGGTAAAGACTCTGTGTCTCATATAAGCTCATGCCCTTAGGTTCTGGACTGGCTTTCAAATTCATGTCGGGTTGTATCGTCCTCGGCGTCAGTGTGATCCAGTGGATAAATTGGTCGGCGTACGTTGTTAAATTCCAGCTCGTCGTAGTCAGATGTACATACGCCGCGTCCAGCACATTCGATAATTGCCTTTGCTATCGGTTTAAAACCAACCCGATAATGTATGCGGCTTTTTAACATCAGATATTTGCGCTGAGTTGGCTCCATACCGAGCGCTCTAAAGCAGGCGGGATCATAGGGTTCGATGTGACGTGAGATAACGGCTATATCGACACCGCCAACACGTAACACGGCGGCGCGCCCCATATTGATAGTCAGTCCGCGTGACATCGCTACCTGCGCTTTGAATTTGCCGTTTGAAATTAACACGACCTCGCCGGTTAGTGTCAGTGGGCTGGACTGTGTAGCCAGCGCCGGCATCGGAAGCTTGCCGCCGAGCTTGACGGTGACTTGCTCGCCGACACCGGCGTGTATCATTTGCTCAACAACCTCAGGATCATAAAAACCAAAAACGGCTACGTCATTGAGTTTGGCATCGATAACGGCTGCAAGAACTTCGGTAGTGTCCATTGTGCCGCCGGACGCCGTGTTGTCGTAGTGATCGAGAATGATCACCGGTCCTGTGCCGCTTTCTTGTTGTGCAGAACGCGCACGTGCAATAGAGGTTGGAAGATCTTCGGCGGTATAGACAAATCTGGCTCGTTGCTGCCAGGCAAAGTCTAGGAGTTCGTTTGCGCAGGTTCTGGCGTGGTCTAAATCATCATTGGTGATCACTACGGCAGAGACACCGGCAGCGTGAATATCCGCGTGTGGGAATCCGGTAAACAGACTGGCTGCAAGGCAACTGGAATCTTCAAGTTCTATCGCACGCTGCTGTAGCTGGTTGTTGGGAAAGTCGTCTGTGCCCTGACGCATAACGTGAGGCAGCATCGGAGCAGTTGCCCAATGCATCACCGGCTTGCTTTTCCCTTCAAGCATGTCGAAAAATAGATTGGCGGCGCGTTCGGCGGTGGTGTCCATATCGATATGCGGATAAGTGTGGTAGCCAGCCAGCACGTCGCAATTATCGACCATTTGACGGGTCACATTGGCGTGCATGTCTAGTGCGATGCAAACTGGCAGGTTCGGGTGGCGGGCTCGAATGCGCTGGAGAAGTTCACCTTCACCGTCATCGAATTCGACTGTTGCCATAGCGCCGTGCAATACGAGTAGCAGCCCGTCGACTTGCCCGGCCAACGCGAGAATGCTATCGCAAATATACTCGTAGGCGTCATTTTCCACACGGCCGCTTGGTGCGGCGGCGGCTGCGATGCCATGTACCATATTTGCGCTTCGTTCCGAGGCGATTTTAATAAAACCACCGAGACATGATGCTGTATCGCGATAAGTTTCCAATGCTTCATTGCCGGATAGCGGCTGTGTGCGTCCGCCCGAGAAACGCGCCAGGTCTGTGATGACTGGTGAAAAGGTGTTTGTTTCATGGCTCATCATTGCGATGCCGATATTCATAATTAGTCTCCGCCAGTTGGGCTGCGGTGATTGTAGCAAAGACGGATGTTAGATTTTTTTGCATAGTGAAATCCTATCCAGGGTACTAGCGCGAAAATCGTTAGATACCAGCGATAGAAAAATATATCCATTGACGCTGAAGAACTCAGTATCACTTGCGCAACTCAAGCTTTTTGAAGTTCATGCTGATTCAGATTTCAGGGCAAGAGAATCTGAGCTATATCGTCCTTTGTCCGCGGACAGCGGACGAATGGTTGGTGTTGCATGTTGATATGAAAAGTCAGGATATACTCATTTTGCTGAAGCTTGTTAGTCTGGGGGTAGATAAACCGGCGGACGCGTTTAACCAATCGGCGCGTAATCTGGCGGAAATGACGGGCGTGGGTAAAACAGAGGTCAATAAGTCTTTGAATCGCAGTATTAACGTAGGGTTGGCTATAAACAGCTCACTTAAAGGATTTGTAACCGTCAATCGAAAGGGCTTATTTGAATTTACTTTTTTCGGTCTAAGCTATGTGTTTCCTGTAAGGCCGCTTGAATTGACACGAGGCATACCGACTGCTTTGGCGGCACCAGTGCTGAGAGACAAGCTATTGAGTCCCGGTGGTTCGATACCGGTGTGGCCTAGTGCCGCGGGTGAACATATGGGACAAGCCGTGACACCTTTGTATAAAACGGTACCGCAGGCAGTAGCACATGACGACATGTTGTACGCCAGTCTCGCCTTAGTGGATGCTATTAGAATTGGTGGTGCACGTGAAAAAAAAATTGCTGCTGAGGAGCTTAGATTGCTGTTGAGTATCAGCTAGTGTCTGCATTTGACGTTGCCAAAACCATGTTGAGTAATGTTGCTTGCGCGTTGGATCCATCCCTTCTGCAACAGTGGCTTTTGTAGGCGGGTGCACTACAGGATTGCTGGTGACTGATGATTTCAGCAGACAACAAGTTCGGTTTACAGATGATGTGGACTTGATTGTGAGTGTGTTAGGAAAATCAGGCTGGTACCAGCTTCGCGATCAGCTGCTCAATTCCGGTTTTACTGAAGCCATTGGTGAGTCAGTGAATTGCCGGATGCGTCTTGGAGAGATGAAGGTAGACTTTATGCCTGATGATGCAGACGCTCTGGGTTTTACTAATCGCTGGTATAAAGATGCATTGATAAGTGCCAGGCTATTTCAGTTGCAGCAGGAATTGTTCATCAATGTGGTGTCGCCACCTTACTTTGTTGCTACGAAGCTTGAAGCTTATAAAGGGAGAGGGAATGGAGATCCATTAGCCAGTCATGACGTAGAAGACATGCTGACACTTATTGATGGAAGATCAGAATTGTTAGCAGAGATAGCGAAATCGCCTAAGCCATTGGTTCATTATATTAAAGTAGAGCTGGAGCAGCTGCTGGGACATAATGGATTTGAGTATGCGATTCAAAGTACAGCGTTGGGGAATCTGGAGCGGGAGCAGCATCTGGTGCAGAGAGTTCAGAAGCTAATCGATCTATGAAACTCCGGTTTATATTCCGCTGAATCTGGTTTCTAATTCATCTGACATTTTGATGATTTCGGCGGCATAATTTATTTAGCACCTGTTAAGATGGAACGCGTCATATTACGGTCTGATTTTTGTTGTTCTACAGATAATATAGTCTGCCTAGTAAACCTTTAGAGTCATGAACGAACCACTCCTGTTACTCCCCGGCATGATGTGCGATGCACGGTTGTTCCAGCCACAGATTGCTGAATTTTCTCAACGACAAGCTGTTGCGTTCGCGCCATTGTTTAGCTCTAACAGCATGACCGGCCTTGCCAAACAGGTTCTGGAGAACGCACCGCCCAGATTTGCACTCGCCGGATTGTCGATGGGCGGGATTGTCGCTATGGAAATGATCCGCCTTGCTCCGGACCGCATCACCCGCATCGCGCTAATGGATACCAACCCGCTTGCAGATCCGCCTGAAAAATCCGGGATTCGCAGAGCACAGGTGGCAAATGCAAAGCGCGGCCGACTACGGGAAATTATGCGTGACGAGATGAAGCCTAACTATCTCGCCGATGGGCCATCGAAAGCCCGCATACTGGCGTTGTGTATGGAAATGGCAGAATCACTGGGGCCGGAGGTATTTGAAGCGCAATCTGATGCGATACAACATCGCCCTGATCAATGTGACACGCTTAAATCAGTAGCTGTACCCGCATTGATACTCTGCGGTGAGGAGGATCGTTTGTGTCCGGTATCTCGCCATGAATTAATGCATGAGCTTATTCCGGGTTCACAGCTCGCGGTAGTACCCGGCGCCGGGCATTTGCCCACTCTCGAACAACCCGAACTCACCAACAGCACGCTGTCTGAGTGGCTGTCGGCGTGAGAACGGGTTTGGCTCTTTATAGATTTTTGTGTTTGTCTGGCACGCGTGCACTATGGCATTATCGCTAACCGCTAATGCGGGTTACTGCCAGAGAAATAGTCTGCTCCCACAGAGCTTTGTCTATTTCAACTTCGGTCACCGGCTGGCGATTAGTACCGGGTAGTCGCGCACCGGCTTGCTTATCGACGGCGGCTTCCAGGCTGGCTAGATTTTGCCAGAACGCATCTCCGGAAAAAGTACCCGGGTCGAGAAGAAAATAGAATTGCCCGAGACCGTGTGGTGGGCCGTCTGCGAGCTTCAGGCCTTTTACCTCAGTGGATGCGACACTGCCGGTAACGGCGGCGGCGAGTATTTCAGTCATCAGGCCGAAGCCGAAACCTTTATAACCGCCGGTAGACACCAGTGATCCTTTCAATGCAGCTTTGGGGTCTGTTGTTGGATTGCCGTCGCTGTCTACAGCCCAGCCCTCTGGTATTGATTCTCCGGCGCTGGCGGCCATGGTGATTTTCCCCAGTGCGACTGCACTGGTGCTTTGATCAAACTGGAATGCGACGCCGCCTTGTTCCGCCGGTATTGCCATGGCAATCGGGTTGGTTCCTAGCAACGCTTTGTTGCCGCCCGGCGGGGACACGACGGCGGAGGCGTTAGTAAAGCCAATGCCGATGAGCCCGGCTTTGGCGATCTGTTCGGTAAAGAAGCCCAGCGAGGTGCAGGTGTGAGAGTGGCAGATTGCGAGTGCGCAGGTTCCGGCTTCTCTGGCTACATTGACTGCGGTTTCAATCCCTCGCTGAAAGGCAGCCTGTGCGAACCCGAATTTAGCGTCGACTTTGACACTGGCTGAGCGTGGTTGTGTGACCACCGGTTCTACCGTTCCGTTAACGCGACCAGAGACTAACTGCAGGCAGTAGCTTTCGAGATAGTACAGGCCGCAAATCAGGTTTTTGTTTGCCTCTGCCACCCGTACGGCGATGGCGACTTCTTTCGCTACCCAATCGGCTGCACCGTGTGTTGTCAGCGCCTGCAGTGCGCGTTGTTCTATGTCGTCGAGTGATACCTTGACTTTGGTCATGGCAGTGCCTGTGTTGGTGGTTAGGTTCAGGTATGGATGGGCTCAATTGGCGCATCCCAAGCCGGATTATACAAAATTTACAGCAGGTCTTTTTCTTCGAGAACCTTGCGAGCCACCCGGAAGCATTCCAGGGATTGAGGTACACCGCAGTAAATGCCAATGACATGGATTATCGCACGGATTTCCTCGACGCTTACGCCATTGGAGATCGCGCCGCGGCAGTGAATTTCCCACTCGTGCATTTTGCCTAAAGCGCCGATCATAGACAGATTCATCATGGAGCGGGTTTTTGCGTCTATGGCGTCATCGCCCCATCCGAAACCCCAGCACCAGGCGGTCATAGCCTCCTGGAACGGACGGGTGAAGTCGTCAGCGGCAGCCAGGTTTTTTTCCACGTATTCAGCGCCGAGTGTGCCTTTGCGCTGTTCGAGGCCTTTGTTAAAGAGATCGTCGTTCATTGAGGTTTCCTGTGCGATTTAATTTCAATCCAGCGTTACCGGCCCGGCAATACGAATGCTCCCTGAATCGGGGTGCTGCTCGTTTGATCAGCCCGGTAGCTGGCCTTGTTGTCGCACAGGAAGATGAGCCAGGTCAATCTATTCCAGTTTTTCGGACTGCCACCTGGGTGGCTATCCGAAAACTGGGATCTACTGCGGGCGCGATCTTTTGGCCAGCTATTTTGATCATTTTCGTTAAAGAAGAACAACTATTCGCCTCTAATGATCAAAATATCTGACCTAAAATCTCGCGCCCTCGCTACGACCCCAATTCTCGGAAAGCCACCTGGTAGCGCACCGGCAGACGGTGCGCTCAAATTCTGAAGGGGGAAGTGTGTCGCGCCAATCTGTAGTTACGGTCCCTGATTACCACTGTAGATCGCCGGAGTTACAGCCCGCTGCAAAGCAGGCTGTTGTCTGCCTAGTTTACGGCTTTCGTTAGTACGGTGTTGTCGATGTTGTCTGTGGTGAGCGTAGCCAGTGGCTGATTGATTGCATCTCTTACCACTGAAGAAAATATTATTTTGCCACCATTTACCGAAGTTATGGAGTTGTTGTCGTCCTGTACAACTATGGTGGCGTTGCCTTCAAGGGTAATGTTATCGAGGATGTTGTATTCGGCTTCATCCATCACATAGCGTGAATCGAGAATATAGGGCTCGACACAGCTCCAGCTGGATAGATCCTTGTCCTGCCTTGCAGCAATGTGTATTCCGTCGTTGAATGTACTGTTGGATATATGGTTATAGTTGGCGCCCCATTCGCGACGGATCCCGCGTTCACCGCAGTTTCTGTATAAAGTGATGCCGGTTAGTGCATTGCCTGAAAAAACAGTGTTGCGCACGATGTTATTTTGCGAGCTGTCGATCGCCAGCCCTTCGCGCTTGTCTTTTTTATCGTTCTTCAGGTTTTGCTTCCAGCTTCCGGTATCTTTATCGCGATAGCCATTGTTGGCAATGCGGCTGTTTTCGATAACCGCCCCGTAGGAATTGTATTCGAGGTAGATTCCCATGGTGCCGTTGTCAGAAACATCGCAGTTGTTACAGGTAAAACCGTTAACACCAACATTCACGAATACACCGTGATTAACGTTGTTCAGTATTTTTACGTTTTCGAAACGAACACCGGAGACGTGGGGATTAATGCTCACCCCACCGTCGAAGCCTGTGATTGTGACATTTCGCACGGTCACGTTGTTGGCGTTGATTGTCAGGCCGATGCAATCTGTATTGCAGCGGCCGTCAATTGTGTAGCCGTTGCCATCCAATACTACGCCAGCCGCGTTGATTGTATACTTCGTTTTGAGCACATCTGCATCGAGCAAATGGTCTTCTGCAAGTGTGATGCTTTCGTTCACATACTCCTTGGTGGCACACCCGCCAATGACGAGAAGTTGAATAACAGCGAGTACCGCAGCGGTTTTTCTCGCACCCATGAATCGAGATTTGCGTGTAATATTCATGGCACGGAGTGTCATGTATTTGACACATTGTTGCCGAGAATTCAGTCACAAGCTGAAATTTCGGGGCGAGTAAGAACCGGACTCTGCTGAGCTGTGCAGTTATCGTTTGGCTTTATCTGACGGGAATAATCGCTGATTTGTGACGCCGGACAACACATTTTCTGCCGACTTTCCAGCTACTGACTATTTTGTCGATACGTCAAAATTGTGACTATTTGGTGCTGAATACTCGCTTCCCATACGTTCGGGTACTACTTTTGCTGTTAGCTGGTTCGCGTTAACTCAATATAATTCCGGGCTTGTTATGATTTTGTTGAACCCCCTGCGCTCAGCTGCACGATTTATCCGTACTGTTTTTACACTCGTTCTGTTCAGTGCTTTTCTGGCGGGGTGCGGTGGCGGATCAGATAGTCCACCGGTTCAGACGGCAAATGATGCTGAAGCTGCCAGCGCTGGTATTGAGGTTCTGATTGACACCAGTCTCGGTGAGATCGGCCTGGTACTGGACGCAAGCCAGACGCCGGTGACAGTAGAGAATTTTCTCTCCTACGTCGATGACGGCCATTACGACGGCACCATTTTTCATCGGGTTATCGCTGGTTTTATGATTCAGGGGGGCGGGTATACGGAAACTTTTGAAAAAAAGCCAACTGAGGCTCCCATCGCTAACGAAGCGGCAAACGGCCAGAGTAACGATGCTTATACCATTGCGATGGCGCGCACCAGCGATCCGCATTCCGCCGCAGCACAATTTTTTATAAACGCGGTGGATAACAGCTTTCTGAATCACAACGAGCAGTCCCCGGGTGCGTGGGGTTACGCCGTGTTCGGCACGGTAACAACTGGCCATGCTGTAGTCGATCAGATTGCAGCGTCAGCCACTGGCGCGAGTGGCCCGTTCCAGAGTGATGTACCGGTTCAGCCGGTGGTAATTAATTCGATAAACCGGATTCCCTGATTTCCCTCTGTCGAAAGCAAATAAAGTACGCGTCACGTTCACTGCACTGTGAGTGACTGTGACTTACCCGGGTTAACTGCGGCGTTGTACTTTAAAATCTAAAGTTATCGAATCTGTCTTTGCAGAACTTGCGAGTCTATGACGTAAGCGGGCAATCACGAGAATAAAATACCCCTGATAATCCCAAGTGCGTCAGCCCGCATTATCCATGGGGTGGCGAGAATATCGCGCAGACCTTTATTTATTCATGGCTAGGGTTTTCATCGGAGGTTTTCTTCTCGCGTCTAATACTTACTGATATTTGCAAGAGAAAACCTCTCTGTGGAATCAAGGATCAAGTGAGATCCTGTCAACCCCATGAATAATGCGGGTTGGCACAGGGTTCTGCGGATGGAGCCCGCTTCCGTAATTTCTAATCCATTGTGAATTGCTGTAAATTTTTGTTGGGTGTTTAATACTGCCCCGCAATGGTGTTGCTCAGGTAAATTTGATGACAGCTAAGCCCGTAAAATCACACGCCCGTGCGGTTGTCATTGGCGGTGGTATCGCCGGATGCTCAACGTTGTATCACCTGACCCGGCTGGGCCTGTGTGATGCCGTTCTGGTCGAGCGCGATGAACTGACTTCGGGCTCTACCTGGCATGCGGCAGCGCAGGTAACGCAATTTGGCGGTAACCAGACGATGGTTGCGCTGAAAAGACACAGTATCAACCTTTACCGCGAGCTTGCTGCGGATCCCGATCACCCGATCAATTACCACATTACCGGAGGCATGCGCCTCGCGCACACACAGGATCAGGTCGATACCTATAAGCACTACGTCGGTATGGCAGCTGGCATGGGTGTGGAAATGGAGTTTATCGATGCTGCGGAGGTTGGTCGCCGCCACGCCCTGATAAACCCTGAGGGCTTGCTGGGTGCCTGGTGGGATCCACTCGATGGCGATATAGATCCCGCCGGCATTACCTTCGCACTGGCGCGCAAGGCGCAGCAGGCGGGTGCTGAAGTGTATCGATTTAATCCGGTTACCGGCATCGATGTCAGCGCGGGCGGCGAATATATCGTGCATACCAAAAATGGATCGATTACCTGCGAGATCGTTGTTAACGCGACGGGCTACCGGGTAAACGAAGTAGGAGCGATGCTGGGTGTGACGCACCCGGTTACTTCTATGGAGCACATGTACTTCCTGACCGATCCCATTGAAACCCTGGAAGCGCTGGATCATCGCGTACCGATCATTCGTGATCCGGGTGACGATTTCTATTCCCGACAGGAAAAACACGGTTTGCTGGTCGGAGTCTATGAACAAGCCTGCAAGCCGTTTGGTATGGACGGTATAGATCCGAACTTTACTCAGGCGCTGTGCCCGTCTGATCTTGATCGGTGTCTGGATAACATGGAACGAATCTTCAAGCGTTTGCCGGTGCTTGAAGAGACAGGAATACACACCGTGATCAATGGCCCGATCACCTACACCATAGACGGGGCACCTTTGATCGGCCCGATCCCCGGTTTGCGCAATGCCTACTGTGCAATCGGTTTACGCGCTGGAATTGGCGAGAGCGGGGGACACGGAAAAATACTGGCGGAATTAATTGTGGAGGGTGAGTCGGAATGGGATGCCTGGTTCCTTGATCCGCGTCGTTTCACGCAGTACGCCAACACCGAACATACCTGCCTCAAGGCAGTTGAAGATTATCGCAATGAATTTCATTACCACCTGCCGCACGAGCAGCGACCGGCTGCAAGGCTGGCTCGTACCACGCCGTTGTACTCAGTGCTCGACCAGAAAAACTGCGCCTGGGGTGTGGTCGCCGGTTGGGAGCGTGCGCTGTTTTTTAAACCGACGGCTGACTTTATTGATGAACCGGGTTACCGGTTTAATGCCACGAAAGAAGTCGTTGCCGGAGAGGTCAGGGCATTGGTCAATGGTGTGGCTCTGATGGAAGTATCCGGTTTCAACCGCTTTGAAATAAGTGGTGCCGGTGCGCATGAGTTTCTCGATCAAATGATCTGCGGGCGAATGCCGACGCGGGTCGGTCAGGTCAGGCTTTGTTATCTGCTGACCGAAAAAGGCAACATTCTGTCGGAGGCGACAATCGCCTGTATAGGCGATAATTGTTACTGGTACGGTTCGGCAGCTGTTTCACAATGGCATGATCGCGATTGGCTGCAGCAGCACATGCCCGGCGAAGTGACGCTGCGTGAGCTGGTGGCAACTCACACGACGGTGGTTGTTGCCGGGCCTAAATCACGTGAGCTGCTGCAGTCGGTTTCGCCGCGAGGTGACTGGAGTGCAGAGACTTTTAAATGGATGCAGGTACACAAGCGCTTTATAGGTCACGCCGAAGTTGTGGCCATGAGCGTCAGCTTCTCCGGTGAGCTTGCTTTTGAATTGCACGTGGCTAACGAGCAACTGTATTTGTTGTGGACCTTGCTGGAGGAAGCCGGAAAGGCTTTCGATGCAACATTGTTTGGCTTGTACGCTACCGAATCCATGCGCATGGAGAAAGGCTACAGGCACTGGAAAGCAGATATTCACTACGAGTTCAACCCGTTTGAATCGGGCCTGGAACAGTTTGTCGATATGAATAAAGACTTTATAGGTAAGGCAGCTCTGCAGCAGGCTGGCGCGCATCGAAAACGATTTATCGCACTCAACGTGGATTGCCCGATAGCGGCGGCGCATACCGGGGATCCGGTCTACTGTAATGGCCGGCAGGTTGGTTCGGTAACCTCGGGAGCCTACGGGCACCGCATAGAAAAAAATATAGCCTTTGCCTATGTCGATCCTGACGTTGTCGGTAGTGCTCAAGTAGCAGAACCTGGCTTGTCTTTTTCTATCGGAATTCTGGGGGTTTCTTACCCTGCCGGCATTGTACCGCTGGATCAGTATGACCCCGGAAACCAGCGAGTTCGAGCGTGAGCACCCGCCGCCCCGGACGGCGTCGCAAAGGCTCGATCAGCCGTGAAGCACTGAAGGCAAAGCGGGCTAAACCACCCGTGGTTAATCCCGCACCGCCAGGAGCGATAGGGGGTCAATACAAGCCCTTAAGTGATTCGCAACTGCGTGCTGTAACCGATACAGCTTTTCGCATGCTGGCGGAACTCGGTATGGGTGATGCGCCACCGCAGCTGGTAGACCAGGCTGTAAGCTGCGGCGCATCTATAAATGAAATGGGGCGTTTGTGCTTTTCCCGTTCGATGGTCGAAGGAATCATTGATAAGTCGTGTCGGAAATTCTACCTGCACGGGCGTGCTGATCAACATACCATTGAGGTTGGCGGTGATCGTGTCTATTTCGGCACAGGCGGTGCAGCTGTGCAGACGCTGGATTTAGACAGCCATCTCTATCGTTCGTCTACGTTAAGTGATCTGTTCGACTTTACCCGCCTGATTGATACCTTGCCCAACGTTAGCTGGTTTACCCGCTGTTGTATTGCAACGGATGTGGCGGATAATTTTGATCTGGATATAAATACGGCCTACTGTCTGTTAAAAGGCACTCAAAAGCCGGTTGGAATGAGCTTCACGCTGGCGGAACACGTTGATCCCGTGGTCGATCTGTTCGATCAGCTCGCCGGTGGAACAGGGAAGTTTGCTGAGAAGCCTTTTTGCAAGGCGCACATCAGTCCGGTGATTTCGCCTATGCGCTATGGTGAAGATGCGTTCGAGGTAGCCCTGAAATGTATAGAACGCGGCGTGCCGATCAATAACATTGTCGCTGCAATGTCGGGTGCTACCTCACCGGCAACCATTGATGGCATGCTCGCAGCCTCCTTTGCCGAAACCCTTGCTGCACTGGTTATGGTCAATGTGTTTTCGCCCGGTTACCCGATGATTTTTTCCAACTGGCCCTTTGTTATAGATTTGCGTACGGGTGCGTTCAGTGGCGGTGGCGGTGAAATCGCATTACTGAATGCAGCGTCAGCCCAGCTGGCCAATTCCATTGGTGTGCCGTCGGGTGTGGCATCGAGTATGTCGGATGCCAAAGCGGTTGATGCTCAGATGGGTATGGAAAAATCTTTGTCGGCACTGGCGTGTGGTTTATCCGGTGCGAACATGGTGTACGAGTCGTCCGGTATGATGGCCAGTTTGCTCGGGGCATCATTCGAGGCCTTTTTAATCGACAATGAAATGCTCTCGCATATCTACCGCATGATCCGCGGGGTTGAAGTTACTGAACCCACACTGGCCTTTGAAACGATGAAAAACGTAATTTGCGGGGCAGGGCATTTCATCGGTGAACCGGAAACGATGCAATCGATGGAGCGAGACTATTATTATCCGTCGCTGTCTGACCGGGTTGAGCCTGATACCTGGGGCAGAGAGGGCGCACAGGATATGTGGCAGGTTGCTAATTCGAGGGCCAGGTCGGTATTGGCCGATCACAATCCGGACTATCTCGGTTCACAGATTGACGGGAAAATTCGCAACCGCCACCGGATACTGCTGGATTCGTGAAATTTAACGGGTTGGCAGGCTATCGCTGACGCGAGATAATCTACCCGACGCGAGAAATTGGTTTCGTGGCCGCAGAGGTGTCTCAGGCATGGATAGTCCGCGTGGGCTAGCCTGAACTTCCTCCGGTCTCAGGCCTCAAAACGGGTATGGTAATGAATCCTGTCATGCAATTTTGCAGCAATATACTGGCGAAGTATCTCACCAAGACGGTTGCGAACTATAAGCCGTTTTCTGTTCACCGGTGGTCGATTCTTGAATCGGTTATGCAGCCCGGCGATGTGTTGCTGGTAGAAGGTGATCATCGGATCAGTTCGGCAATCAAGTATCTGACCCAGTCGACCTGGTCTCATGCGGCGTTTTATGTTGGTGATATAACGAAATATGGTGGTACAGCACCGGAATCGGGCGAAGAAAATGAAAACACGTATTTAATCGAGGCCGATCTTGAAACCGGCGTAATAGCGGTACCGCTTTCCAAATACACGCGCTACAACATACGTATCTGCCGACCGGTCAACCTTACAGATGAGGATCTAACCAGGCTCTGTACCTTTATGGTCGATGGCATGGGCATGGAGTATGACCTCAAGAATATTGTCGATCTCGCTCGCTATCTGCTGCCGCAGCCCCCGGTTCCGAGGCGCTGGCGTCGGCGCATGCTGGCTCTGGGAAGCGGTGATCCCACCCGTGCGGTGTGTTCGTCACTTATTGCACAGGCATTCCAGTCTATAAAGTACCCGATACTCCCTGATCGGCTAAGCTGTGCAGTCGACGATTCAATGGCGCGCGAAATCCTGCATATCCGCCACCATAGTTTGTTCACCCCGCGTGACTTTGATGTCTCTCCCTATTTCGAAGTGATTAAACCGGAGCTTGCGATGAATTTCGATTATCAATCGATAGACTGGCAGCAGCATACCGCACAATTCACGCAAACAGGAATACCTGAGCTGGATGCGGGCAGCTGTGAAGTCAATCCAACAAAACGCTTATAAACGAGCTGTTAATTGGCAGGCAAGACGCGATATGCATAGAGATCCGATACTTCAGCTACTTAAACGATACGGTGATCGATATCCGCGGGAGCGGCGCACGGTGGATTCTTTCCGGGCGTTCGTCACGGACCATGAAGATTGCTTCGAGCGCAGCCAACTGAGTGGCCATGTTACCGGATCCGCCTGGCTGACTGACAGGGCCGGCGGCCATGTGCTGCTCACGCATCATAAAAAACTCAACCTGTGGCTTCAGCTCGGTGGCCACGCCGATGGTGAAGCCGATGTATTGCAAGTGGCGTTGCGCGAGGCAATTGAAGAATCGGGTATAGAATCGCTGAAAGCCGTGGGCGCGGAGCTGTTTGATATCGATATCCATTCGATACCGGCACGAAAGCACGAGCCTGAGCACTATCATTATGATGCACGATTCGCCTTCCGCTGTGTCGAGACCGATCAGTTTACGGTTAGTGAAGAATCACATGCGCTGGAATGGGTCGCGATAAATCGGCTGAAGGAGAAAACTTCTGATGAATCGATGCATCGGATGGCGGAAAAATGGTTGTCTCAGGCCGGTTGAAACAGCCGTAGTCGCTTTGATCTGCTGTTAGTATTCGGTAACCTGCACAGAATATACGGAAAACTGATTATACATACAGTATACTGTGGTCTATGACGACCGGCTGGCAAAGGATAATCGCACATGCAGATATGGATGCATTCTACGCGTCAGTAGAACAGCTCGATAACCCTGATCTGTGTGGTCAGGCGATGGTTATCGGCCCTCAAAGCAAACGCGGGGTTGTCCTGACGGCCAGTTACGAGGCCCGGCAGTTCGGTATCAAAAGCGCCATGCCAATGGCAGAAGCGCTGCGGCGTTGCCCGGATATACTTGTAGTGCCACCCCGATTCGAGCGCTACCAGGAGCAATCAGCCGCCATAATGGCTGCGTTTAACGATTTTTCTCCGCAGGTGGAAGCACTATCTCTGGACGAAGCGTTTGTCGATATGTCTGGCGCTGAGGGTATTTTCGGTGCCCCGGAGCAGATGGCGGAGCAGATTAAATCAGCAGTTTATACGGCAACAGGCGGGCTGACGGCTTCGGTTGGGGTCAGCGCGACAAAGTACGTTGCTAAAGTAGCCAGTGATTTTAACAAGCCCGATGGCATCTGCGTGGTACCGCCGGAAGACGCGGTCGCCTGGCTCGATCCAATGCCGGTATCGCGCCTGTGGGGAGCCGGCCCGAAAACCGTGCCTCGTCTTCAGCGTATTGGACTGTATACAATCGGTGATGTTCGCCGGGCCGATTCGCAATGGCTTGAGCAGAATATGGGGCGTTCCGGTATGCATTTTCAAACTCTGGCGAATGCCAGAGATCCGCGCCCGGTTGCGCGAAGGCGTTCGGCGCGCAGTATCGGTTCTGATCGTACCCTGAACGAAAACGTTTCATCGAAGGAAGCCATTGAACTGCATCTGCGGCGATCCGCAGACCGAATCGGGCGCCGCTTGCGAAATAAGGGCTATCGCTGTCGTGGCGTGCGGGTAAGGCTGAAAACGGCAGATTTTAAATTGCTGACACGCCAGGTCCAATTGCCCGAACCGACCGATGTAGCAGATCAGCTTTATGCTGTTGCAACGGGGTTGCTGTCTCGCTTCCAGCCCAATCAGTCCATTCGTCTGGTCGGTATGGCGGCCTTTGATCTGAGCCGCGAAAATGACCCGCAGCAGTTTGATCTTTTTGGTGAAAAAGACAAATCACAGGCACTGGAAGTAACGGTCGATCGTGTTATAGAAAAGTATGGCAATGGCATGGTGGTGCGGGCAGGCGACCTGCAGCGCTCCCGTACAGTGGCAGACTACACACCGAATCTCGATTTCATCGATGACTCTGTGTGAACCTTTTATTTGGCAGATCATGCAAAAGTATTTCTGTTGTACGCCGTTGCTATCTGCATAAGGCCCCTTCGCGTAATTGAATCGGATTCCCCTCGCGACCGGTACAGGTGGTCACTATCAAGGAGAGAAAATGGACAACAATGTCAGCCAGCGGACCACAACCGACAAAGCCCTTCGTATTAACCTTGACGATCGCAAATACGGTACGATCGCCGAAATCGGGGCGGGACAGGAAGTCGCGCGGCAGTTTTTTCTAGCGGGTGCGGCGGCTGGTACTATTGCCAAGACAATGTCTGCCTATGATATGCAATTCTCTGATGCAATCTACGGTGTTCAGACTGGCGGGCGCTACGTAAGCCGCAGTCGCGTAGAGGCGATGCTTGACAAGGAATTTGGCCTTGTTATAGATCGGGTCGGTAATTCACGCCCGGCTAATTCACGTTTCTTTTCCTACGCGGCGACTGTCTCTGCCAAGAGCTTCAGACGAAATAACGAGTGCCACGCCTGGTGCGGAGTGCGGGTGCAGATGTACCCTGGAGCAGAGGCTTCGGAAATCGTAATCCATGTGCGTATGCGTGATTCTACCGCTGAAGCACAGCAGGAGGCTCTGGGGATTGTCGGGGTCAATCTGGTCTATGGGGCATTTTATTATTTTGAAGATCCAAAGGTTCTACTCGACTCGCTCACCGATAACATCGGGGAATCGCGTATAGAAATTGATTCCGTCTATTTTCGCGGGCCGTTCTTTGAAGAGATAGATGATCGAACGATCAATCTGCACCTGATCCGCAGCAAGAAAACTCACGCGATTATGATCAACCATGACGGTACAGTCGCAGTGCCTTCAGAGATGTTGTATAAAAAAAATGTGCTCACGATTCGTGGTTCGTTCAAGCCGGTGACCAAGCTTAATGTTGATATGATAGAGCAGGGAAACAAGGTGTTCAATGAGCTGCCTGATGTGAACGAAAACAACACGATTGTGCTGGCAGAAATCTCGTTAAATGACTGGCTGGGTAACGATTTAAATGCAACGGAAGAGGATCTGGTTGTTCGTATAAAGCTGTTAAATTCACTGGGCTATAGTGTGATGGTGTCAGACTATACCCGCTACTTTTCACTGCGTGCTTACTTCCGCCAGTATACAGATCGCCAGATTGGTATTGTGCTCGGCATGATAAACATGCGTCAGATATTTGATGAAGATCGATACGATACTGTTGAGGGTGGAATTCTGGAAGCATTCGGCAAGCTGTTTCCGGATAACACAAGGCTGTATGTGTACCCTGAAATCTGTGAGTCGGGTGAGCTCAGTGATCTGACGATGCTGGATGTTGCCGATAACCTTAAATTTCTCTATCGCCATTTACTGGAAAACAAGTTTATCTGTAATATCGACACCAGTGATGTAGATTTGCTGAGCATCTTCTCCCGCGATATTCTCTCTAAATTGCCAAGCGGAGGCAGTGACTGGGAGGAAGCTGTGCCTCAGGATGTCGCAGCTGCTATTGTTGACGAGCGATTATTCGGGTTTAAAAAAGCGGCGTAGCCTCACCCGCAGCTGTAGATCTTCTGGCAACACGCGGGCAAACGGGCGTGCGTACTTACTTTTAGCAACAGCAACACGCGAACGGGGTTTCGTTGTGTTGTCGGAACAGAGCCTGTACCGGGGCTGTTGTCATTGGCCTGCCGGTCATAGTTCAGCTTTCATGAGCGGAAAGAGCCGGCGCGGCCGCCAGTATCATTTCGCGAGCCATCATTAGTTTTTCGTCCCTGCTAGCATTTTTGCCAATCGGACCATCGACAAACAGATTTGCCAGTCCATGCAATGCCGACCAGGCAAGCAGTTCTTTAGCGCTGAGGTTATCGGGGTCGTTGTCTTTAAGCGTTTCACCAAACCCGTCTTTCAGATGCGCGCTGAGCTGATTAGCAGCGCGGGTGTAGTTTTCATCATTGGTGTAAAGCGTCTCTTCGCTCCACATAGCACGAAAAAATGCCGGCTTATCTAATGCGAATTTTACGTATGCGAGACCAACGCGGGTGAACGCATTGTCGCCGGGCTGCGGTTCGTCGGGTGCGTTCCTGGCCTGCAGCATTGCTACTGACAGTTGATCCAGCGCGCGCGTTGCAAATGCAGTGAGCAGTGATCGCTTATCGGCGTAGTGACGGAAAGCCGACGATGGCGAAACACCGATCAACTTGGCGCAGGCCCGTAATGTAACGGCCTCCAGCCCGAATCGCGTGGCAATTTCATCTACGGCATCGAGCAGGGATTCCGCAAGATTGCCGTGGTGATAAGACGTTTTTCCCTTTCTCATACAGGGCATTCCGGCCATTGAATGTTTACAGTGTTCACTTTTTTTCGCTGAAGCTCTTGTATGTTTCAAAATTGTGCGTATATTATATGTGAACAGTGATCACATAAGTCAACTTGTTGTTGAATTATGCCTTAGGCACTGTTGGTTCGATTTTACAATTGAGTTTAACTACAAGAGGATAAATGCAATGACAGCGTCAAGCGCTTCCACGGTTGAAGAGACGAATTACCAGTCACGGAGCAAATGTGGTCGGGGTTGGGGTAAGCACGCGAACTGGACTGGAATAAACATCGCCGCCATGGTTGTCGGCTTCGTTTTATTCTGGCCTTTCGGGCTGGTTGTTTTGTACTGGATTTTAAAGGGAAGAGATGTGAGAGATTTGCCTTACGCAATTCGTGAGCAGTGGTCACGGATGTCAGGCTGCGGGTCGAGACGCAGTGGCAGCGGTAATGTTGTCTTTAACGACTTTCAACAGACCCAGTATGATCGTATCAGTGAAATAAAGGCCGAGATCAAAGATCGTTCGCGGCGTTTTGCAGAGTTCCAAAGCGATGCCAAACGTCGTGCAGACGAAGACGAATTTGATCGCTTTATGGCTGATACATCTGCTCGACAGTAAACCGGAACAATACAGCAGGCTGTGCAATGGCACAGCCGGGCTGCAGAGTGAATGGCAGCTCTATATAATGATCACTGCATTCGAGATATGTAAACAATCACCCTGCTGAGATCATTATGACTGACCAACCGTTGTGGCAACTGAGTGCTGTCGAGCTGGCCGCGAAAATCCGCAGGGGTGACATTTCTGCCGTTGACGCTGTAGCCAGTTCTATAGAAAGGCTCGAAGAGTGCAACTCGCAGGTCAATGCAGTGACGGTGTCGCTGGCAGAGGCCGCGATGAAGCAGGCTGAGGCAGCGGACAGGCAGTCTGAAAGCGGTACCGGGCTTGGTGTTCTGCATGGTGTACCCGTTACCGTCAAAGAGAATATAGATCAGCGCGGACTGGCCAATACCAATGGTTTACCGGCCCTTGAACATAATATAGCGACGGACGACTCCCCGATTGTCCGCAACCTCCGGCAAGCCGGCGCGGTAATTATCGGCCGCACCAACACACCTGAATTCAGCTATCGCTGGTTTACCGACAACCCGCTGCGCGGAAAAACTCTGAATCCGTGGAATGCTGATCTGACACCGGGCGGTTCCTCCGGTGGTGCGGCAAGTTCGGTAGCGCTCGGTATCGGTGCTATAGCGCATGGCAATGATCTGGGTGGTTCCCTGCGCTATCCGGCGTATGCGTGCGGGGTGTCGACAATAAAACCCGGGCTCGGCCGGGTGGCGGCGTATAATCCGACATCCGCGGAGGAGCGCCCGCCGGTGTTGCAAATGATGAGCGTTCAGGGGCCCATTGCACGTGAAGTACGTGACGTGCGGTTAGCGCTCGAGGTTATGGCGCAACCCGATTACCGCGATCCCTGGTGGGTGCCGGCACCGCTGCACGGGCCGCAGGAGTCAGGCCGGATTAAGGTCGCTCTAACCTACGGACCGCAGCATTCTGGCTGTGATCCCGCGGTTGTGTCGGCCCTTGATCAAGCAGCGGATCATCTGGCCGGTTGCGGTTACCGGGTCGAGAAAGTGGATCCCCCGGCTCTTGCCGAGGGAGCGGACATGTGGCGCAAGCTGATTGGCGCTGATACTCATCAGTTAATGCTGTCAACAATGCGCAAGCTCGGTTCTGAACAGATTGTACAGGTGGCAGAGGTATTTTCAGGCTTTGATATACCCGCTGATCTCAAGGGGTATATGGAACTGACTGCTGAGAGAACCAGAATCTGGCGTGAATGGGCCGAATTTATGGAACAATATCCGATCGTTCTTGCGCCAGTTTCACAACGCCCGCCTTTTACCCAGGGTGCGGATGAAAATGGCCCTGAAGCCATACGGCAGCTGGTGCTGGATCAGGAAATGCTCTATCTGGTTAACCTGTTAGGCTTACCCTCGGCTTCGGTGCCAACGGGAATTTCTAATGATACCCCGATGGGAGTGCAGCTGATCGGGCGGCGATTCCGTGAAGACCAGTGTCTGGATGCGGCACAGGCGATAGAAGATCGTACCGGTGTGCTGGTCCGGGGTTTATGGGGAACACCTAGCCGGCATTATTCACGGGATTGACGGGATCTCACTTGATCTTTGATTCCACAGAGAATATTTTCTCTTGCAAATATCGGTAAGTATTCGACACGAGAAGAATATCCATTGTGAGGCAAATTTCTACGCGATATTCTCGCCACCCCTAGAATAATGTGGGCTAAATCGGTAAGGAACCTGTCAGACGTGCTTTCTACACCAGGGTGCAGTAATTTCTGGCCTAATCTGCCTGGATTCTTTAATGCCGGGTTGGTTGCTTGCTTTGAATGAGTGAAAAACGGAGAGACGAGTGCTATTGCATATTTGCGAACAGGCAGATTACGACAGGGCGGTAAAAACCGGAGTCTATGAATGTGCCTCGCTCGATAACGAAGGTTTTATTCACTGCTGCTCAGAGTCCCAGCTACCGGGTGTAGTGGAACGCTACTATAGTGGCCGCGACGGGCTATTGCTGTTGCATATAGATGCCGGCAAATTGCAGGCAAGGCTCGAATACGAAAACACCGTTGGCGGGGAAGAATTGTTCCCCCACGTCTATGGATCGATTGCTATGGACTCAATTGTATCTGCTGAGCCGTTAAGCAATTAGGCGCTTGCGTCGAATACCTGATCGACCACGTTCTGCAGACTCTCAACGGTCCTGTCTACATTCTGTAGTTTGTCCAGACCGAACAGACCCAGGCGAAAGCTCGAATATCCGTCGCCCTCATCGCACATCAGGGGAACGCCGGCGGCAACTTGCAAGCCGTGCTCGGCAAAGCGTTTTCCACTTTGAATTGCAGCATCAGAGGTGTAACTGACAACAACTCCCGGGGCCTGAAATCCTGCGGCGGCAACGCTAGAGATACCTTTTGCCTCAAGCATTGCTCTCACGCGGTTACCTAGCTCCTGTTGTTGCACGCACGCCTCTTTGAAACCGAATGACTTAGTCTCCAGCATGACATCACGAAAGATCCTGAGAGATTCCGTTGGCATGGTTGCATGGTAGGCATGTGCACCGTTTTCATAGGCTTCCATTATCTGCAACCATTTTTTAAGGTCACAGGTGAAGCTGTCACTTTCGGTTGATTCTATAGTTGCCCGGGCATTTTCCCCCAGCATCACCAGCCCGGCACAAGGCGGACCGCTCCAGCCTTTTTGTGGTGCGCTGATTAATACATCAACTCCTGCTGCTTTCATATCAACCCAGATGGTTCCGGAGGCAATGCAATCGAGTACCAGGATTCCCCCGACCGCGTGAACAGTCTGACTGATGCTTTTGATGTAGTCGCCCGGGAGGATCATCCCTGAGGAGGTTTCCACATGAGGAGCAAATACTACCGAGGGCTTTTCTTTTTCGATTGTGCGAATGACTTCTTCAATTGGTGCGGGTGCGAAGGGAGCAGTATCACCTTCGCCTGTGCGCCGTGCTTTTAACACGTGTGTCTCGGACGGAATATTACCGACCTCGAAAATCTGCGACCAGCGATAACTGAACCAGCCATTTCGAATGACCAGGCATTTTTTGCCGCGTGCAAACTGCCGTGCTGCGGCTTCCATACCAAAACTGCCACTGCCTGGAACCACGATAGCCGAGTGCGCGTTATAGGCTTCCTTCAGCATGGCAGAGATGTCTTTCATCACACCCTGAAAACACTGAGACATATGGTTGAGGGAGCGGTCGGTGTAGACGACTGAGTATTCCAGGAGTCCGTTTGGATCGACTTTGTCGTAGAGGGCTGGCATGAGTAGTTCCTGTGTTGCTGGATTTGATCTGGTTATTTTTTAGTGGTGCACGACAGACGAGTTGTCGGCAGCATTGTTAGTAACGGGTATGATTGTGCCGTGCTGGCTTTGCCGGTCGAAAGCTTCGAGCTTTTTCTCCAGTGCTGAAACGCCGGCGGGCACATCGACAGCAGCGCCAAGGGTGGCCAGGCTTGCACCGAGTGCATGCAGGGTGCGAAAAATATTGTGGGCACGGCTTTGCTCCCCCATCTGCCCTATGCGTACTATATCGGCACCGAAAGAACCTGATATTTCCACCCGGTATCTCGATGACATTGCTCTAAGCAAATCAAGGCTCTTAATTCCAGAGGGCAGATTGACTCCAACCACTGAATTCAGGCGATGAGCCGGTTCCACAAAAAGTGTGAGGCCCATTGCTTCGATACCGGCTTGCAAGGCCATAGATGATCTAAGGTGGCGGTGAAACCGCACGGGCAGGGTTTCGGAGCAAATCAGTTTTAGCGCTTCGTGAATGGCCAGCACTCCGGAGACCGGCGCCGTGTAGTGATAGGATTGCTCGTACCAGAACTTGTTTGCGAGCCTGGCGTCCAGACACCAATGAGCCATTGGTGCGCGCCGCTCCCCGATTGTCTGCCATGCGCGTCTGGAAAATGCCACTAGCGATACTCCGGGTATAGATGACAACCCTTTTTGACCGCCGGTGATTACTGCATCAATGCCCCAGTCGTCCATATAGAGAGGCATGGTGCTCAGTGTGCATACGGCATCGACAATAATCATGCAATTGCGGGCGCGGGCGGCGTGGCAAATTTGCTGTAGTTTTTGATTGCAGACTGTATTTGATGTTTCACCCTGCACAATAGTAAGCAATTTGGGTTTGTGCTGATCAAGCCAGGTTTCTATATCGGCGACGTTTGCCGAGTGTTCGCCACTTACCCGCAGGGGATGAATCGTTGCGCCCGCGCGGCCAGCCATTTCTGCCAGTCTGTTGCTGAAAAAGCCGTTAATAACACAAAGGACTGAGTCGCCAGGCTCAACAAGATTAGCAACCGCCATTTCCATTGCCGCAGAGCCTGGGCCTGCAACCCCGAGAACTTGTGCAGATTCCGTCTGGAACACATAGGCAGACATGCTTTTAACCTGCTCTATAATCTGCGCCATCGTGTCCCCGAGATGATTTATAACGATGGAATTGGCCGCTGCAACCCGGACTGGGATCGGTACCGGCCCGGCACCCATCATAAGCAAGGGTTCTTCGGGCAAAATAGCGTCTAGTGGGATCAGGTTGTTGGGAGGTGAAATTGGCACTTTGAATTTCCGGTCAAACAGGTCTGAATGCGAAGTCTACAAGCTTAATTGCGAAGAGTTGTGCACGATAGCACTGCTCGACATAAAAGTGTGTTTTTTATGAAATATTTTCGCTAGAAACTAATAAAGGATCCGACAACCCCGATTGCGGGTAATTGATCGGTTTATTATTGGTTGGTTCCGCAGTTATTTACATGCACTGCGTAAACACTGCACAATGTACCTTTTGATCACCGGATTTCATTATGCACAATCGAACCATCGGCTCGCTGAGCGTATCGGCAATAGGGCTTGGCTGTATGAATATGTCGGCAGGGTATGGTCCGGCGGACGATACAGTTTCCACTCGATTGCTCAATGAAGCACTCGATCAGGGTTACACCTTTCTTGACACGGCAGAAATGTACGGCTTTGGTCATAATGAATCTTTAATCGGCAATGCGTTGTCGAGCAGGCGCAATGAGTATGTACTGGCTACCAAGTGTGGCTTGTCGAAAAAAGGCTTCGATGGATCTGCCGCGGGTATTGCGCAAAGCTGTGAAGCGAGTCTTAAGAAACTGAAGACTGATGTCATTGATCTCTATTACCTTCACCGCCTTGATCCCGAAGTGCCTATTGAGGAGAGTGTTGCTGCACTGGCGAAGCTGGTCGAAGAGGGGAAGGTGAGGGAGATCGGCTTGTCTGAAGTATGCTGCGAGACGCTGCAACGAGCGCATGCTGTGCACCCGATAGCAGCACTGCAATCTGAGTATTCGTTGTGGTCACGAACTCCGGAGCGCGGGGTGCTCGATATGTGCGAGAAACTGGGTACAACACTGGTGCCGTTTTCGCCATTGGGGCGAGCGTTCCTGACTGGAAAAGCACAAGATGTTTCACAACTGCCGGAAAACGATTTACGCTGCACGATTGCACGCCCTAGATTTGAACCGCAGGCCTTCGCCGAAAACAGTGCGCTTTTGGGACCATTTGCTGAAGTTGCTGAAAAAAATGGATGTAGCATGGCGCAATTGGCGCTGGCATGGTTGCTTGCTCACAGTGACAGTACGGGGGCGAAAAAACTCGTACCCATTCCTGGTACCAAGCATATTGAGTACATGCAGGAAAACGCAGCAGCTGGTGATATCGCTCTTGATGCAGAAACAGTGGCGGAACTAGATGCACTTATTAACGAATCTACAGTTATTGGCGAGCGCTATGTGGAAGCTCGAATGCGTGAGGCGGATTCCGAGCGGGACTGATTGGTTTATTCAGAACTGCAATAGCCCGTTGTCAGGGTGAATCCGCGGTGTCAGTTGTTGCCAGACTGGCGAGTTCTGCTAACGTGACCGGTTTGATTGGAGAGCGAATCCGGTAAGCACCCACCTGGTCGGGCGTTAACTGGTTCGCAGCAGCCAGTATTTCAGTAACGATGAGTCCGCAAAACCGCCCCTGGCACGGACCCATGCCGCAGCGACTGAATGCTTTGGTCTGGTTTGGACCAGTGCAGCCCGCGGGTACCAGTGAACGTATATCTCCGGCGGTGACCTCTTCGCAGCGACAGACAATGGTGCTGTCTGCGGGATCTATAAGTTCTGTTGGAACCGGGTACAGGGCATCGAGAAAACGTCTGAGTCCTGCTTCTTTTTTCAGGGTTTTTTTGTACGACTTTGCTTGCTTGTTGCGGTGCGCGACGGTTAGAAGATTTAGTTTTTCCAATGCACCTAGCGCGACCAGGCTGCCTTCGGCTTCAGCGTTAATGGCCCCACCGATGCTCCTGCCGTCACCCGCAATACTGATGTTTTCACTCGAAGCAATCCCCCAGGGGTCGGTGGTCGGGTGAAAGCAGCGTTGCTGGTTATTCCACTGGTGCTGCAGACGCAGTGATCGTGTCAGTTGGGTGTTTGGTACTACCCCTTGATGTAACAGAACATTCGATGTTTCTATATGGTGGGATTTTCCACGGCACTGGAAGCTGATCACTTCAACCTCCGGATCGCCTTTAATATGCAGCTGAGTTGCCCCGCTATAGAATGGGACTCCGGCTTTTTTAATTTGCCGCAGATAGCGGATGCCTTTGTTCAGTGTAGCCACGTTCGAAAATGCAGCATTGGGATGTGTAGCGGCACTGAAATAGTTTTTCAGCTGCTGTGTGTCAATGATTGCTCTGGGCGGGCAGCCGGCGTTGAGCAACTGCGCGGCAACGGTGTACAACAACGGGCCGCTTCCGGCCAACACTGCATTTACGGTAAATAGCCCGCTGCTTTTCATTAGAATTTGAGCAGCCCCGACCGTCATTACGCCGGGTAGAGTCCACCCGGGTAAGGGGCACGCTCGTTCAAGTGCGCCACTTGCAATAATAATGTGTTTGGCAGTTATTTGCTGTGCATTGCCTTCGCGGCTATAGGTGATTTCGCCACTGGTATCGATTCGCCAGACGCTAGCACCGAATAGTTTGTCTGCATCAAGCGTTGTCAGGTTTTCGATCAATGATCTGCCGTGCAGATAATCGTTGCCTAGTATTTCACCACGCTGCTTGTCACACTGCTGCAATGCTCGATAGATTTGTCCGCCAGGGGCCGGTTGCTCGTCGATTATGCAGGTTTTTGCACCGTGAGCAACAGCCATAATAGCGGCGGCCATACCAGCAGGCCCTGCACCTATAATAGCCAGGTCATACTGATTCATGATTTTTCCGCTGCACTGTCATGCCCTCGGTTACCGGAGTCATACAGGCCTGCACGGTTCGGCCCTCCAGCTCTACCAGACACTCATAACATGCGCCCATCATGCAAAATGGACCGCGTGGTGTTTTAGAAACGGTTGCGACACGCAGTGAGGTTTTTCCATGTGTCAGAAGCGCTCCGGCTATGCTGTCTCCTGGCTGGGCCACCAGAGTTTCGCCGTTGAATTTAAATGAGATCTGTGTGGTTTCGGTTAGGCGCTTAAGCATCAAATCGGTCCTCGGAGAAGGCCTTGAAATTGAATTCTGCAAAATTGAAACTCGGGAAGCGAAAGTCGCTGTAAGTGTCCGGGTTGTCTGAACTGAGCCAGTCAGTAAGAAGAGATGCGTGGGCTGCTGCCAGAGTGATACCGCTGTGGCAGGTAACAAAGAAGGCACCGGGTGACTGTTGTGAATGCTGATAGATTGGAAATCCGTCTGGCGACATAATTCGCAGTGCCGCCCAGCTGCGTACCAGCGAAGCCTGTGCGAGTGCCGGGTATTGATCTATAGCATTCTTCGCAAGTCGGGCGGTGATATCCAGGGTTTCGCGATCATCCGGGCCAACTTCTTCAGCCGAGGCCCCGATTTGAATGCCGCCTTCATCGACCTGGCGTATTTCATCGGATGGGCGATTAATAAATGAGGGCATTTTTTCCGTGACCAGAACCTGACCACGCTGGGCACGGATAGGTACGCTGAAACCAAGAGATTTGCCGAGTGTGCGGCTTCCCAGTCCGGCGCAAAGTACCACCTTTTGCGCATGATGCATTTCGCCGCCACTTGTCTGAACGCAGAAGCCTCCCGGTACAGACTGACTTTCGGCGACTGGTTCGATAGAGGTTACCGGAGACCCGGTGATCATCCGCGCCTTTTTTATCCGCACGACTTGCGCCAGTGTTCGCAAAAAGAGTAAAGAGTTCACGTGGCCGTCTTCGTGATGAAGGATGGCTCCGGCTACTTTTGGCCCTATCTGTGGCTCTTCCTTTTTTAATGCGTTGTGATCCAGTACTTCAAACGGATAGTCGCCACCGAGGTGATCTTTCAGCTTATATAAACGTTCAGCACGTGTCGTAAGGGATTGCTCGCTGAGGTAGATGCTGTAGCCGCCGCGTTGCTGCAGGTGAAGATCGATTCCGCTTTCCTGTGTCAGATCTTCAGCAAATAGCTTCCAGGCCCTGGCAGACTGGCGCGTCCATTTTGCGTATTCCGGTAATTTGGCACCTTTGCCTTGTACCCAAACCAGACCGAAATTACCGCGCGATGCGCGCAGTGCATTGTCGTTTTCATCGAATATAGAAACGGATTTGCCTTTACATAGCAGCCCGTAGGCTATAGAAAGCCCGACGACTCCACCACCAACGACTGCAAACTCGGATTCTGACATCAGTTCGGAGCCTTCAGCAAAGTAGATTGAGATAGTCGGGCAAAATAGCGTAACCGCGGTAGATCTTCATTGTCACAAGTTCCTGATTGCTTCATGTTAGCCGGAAGAATGTTTCTGCTTCCGGTCTGGAGTAGAGCGGGTCTGTTGTGCTTGATGAAATCTCTACATCAATGCCAGGCACTTGTCGGCCAGCCTCTGTAGTGAATCACGTTGTGCGGCCGTCGGGTTTAGACTGAGCCCGCGTCGGGCAAGCTCCAGTGCCTGTCCCGGTTGATTCAGAGCGAGATGGTTTGAGGCCAGGGCCTCAAAGGTCGCCGGGTCTTCCGGGGAAATTCGAATGGCTCGTTCCAGTAGCCCGATAGCACGCTGGTGGTTAGCAGCTTGTGCTGCACTGGCCGCCTGTTTACGTAATGCGACTGCAGCTGGCAGGCTTCGAACCGGCTCGACTGGCGGTGCGATAGTAGTCGGCCTGATAATCTGCTCGATGGGTTGTTCGTCAGGTTGTGCTGTCGATTGGCCGTCTGGAGTAACCCCGGAGGCCGGATTGCTTGAGGCCCGGTTGGGGTATTCCGGCTCGTTAGCGGCTGTAGAGCGGGAATATCTGGTACCGCACGCAGTGATTGCTAAAGCACACAGTAACAGGGTTAGCGTGCGTAAATGTTGAGTGGCTGGGTGCATTTTGATTCGAGAGCAGATTGGTAAAGTTGTGTTATTTAAATGAACCGGGGATTGATTAACCGAGTTTATCGCACCTTTTGCTTAATCGAAGATTGATTTCCAGATTGACTGCAACAGGCCGGGTTTTTCGCTGTTCGCCTCTTTAGCCTGTGTGCTGGCTGGTTCAACATAGACCACCGCGGCGGCCGGGTCAGTGTTGATGACAGATTCGTTTTGTGTGCCGCCCGGGTTCGTTGCAGAACTGCCGGTCTGAGTTTGCTGTCGGGTAGTTGAGGTCTTTGCTTCTGCAGACTGAGTGCTGCTTTGCCGGTTGCCTGAGGATGCTTCATCGTGCCCGCCCCAGCCGAAACTACCATGGCCTGCGACATCGAATTGCAAGGTATCCCAATGGACCTGGCCTTCCTGACCATTCGGGTCGGACCACCAGATTTCGTTGCCCAGATGCAGGCCCGACAACACCATATTATCGTCCGGCCAGCGTGGTGCGGGGTAGCCTCGCGGATCGGGCTTTGCCATCATTTCCTGAGCTTGCGGATGATTTTCGAGCATCGGCCGCAGTTGCTGTTTCGCCCAGTCCATTACCGCGTTCACTGACAGATGTGTTATTGGACCATTGACTGGAATTAGCGCGATATAGCGAAAATAATTTCCGCCACCGGTTTCAATTTTAAGAATTACATGGAATGGCTGCCCGGCGATGTCGGTGACCCCGATGACTTTTCCCCCGGCCCAGGCATCATCGGGTCGGCCTGAATTACCATTCGGATGATCCGGCATTTGAAACCATACATTGATGTTGTACGCTTTTGTTCGGTTGCTGTTCAGGGCGTTCAGATCCCCGGTTAGCGAGCTGTGCGACGCGGTTTCCGGGTTGTCTATATCGTGTAGATACATGTCGAGAAAAGTATTGACGGTAGGGTTACCGTGGTAGCGTGTTTTTGCCTGTACTGTTGTTTCGGGTAGTTCGGAAAGCAGGCATGGAAACCCGGTTTTTTTTCTAGCTGGTCGCAGATCGAAAAGTGGAGATTGCATTCCTTCGCCTTTCATCCGGTACTCGTTTTCCATGCCAGCCAGTGGTTCCAGTTTGCCGGCTGTTTCCCAGCGGCCGCCCATGGTTCCCAGCACTGCGCAGGGAAAAGCCTTGACGCGGTATTGATCGCTGTTTACGCAGCGGAACTTCATGACAGTATTTGTGTTATCGAGGTGCCATTCGATGTAGCTGTCTTCCGGGATCTGATAACTGTAACCATAGGCGTTGGTTAGAAACAGCAGGCCGTCGACTTCCTGCTTTGCAAATGCACCGGACGGTGCGGTATCGCTTTGCTTTGTTTCGGCTCGTATGAGCAGCTTGCGCAGGTTTCTCGATGCTATTGCTCTGCTGCGTACTAGTTCTGCAAAAGCACTGGTGCTAACGGTTGCAGTTGCAGCAAGCAAGCTTGCGGACATCGAAATGACTTTTCTTCGGTTCATTAAATACTGCCGTTTATATAGTTTGTGTTGAATGAATCGAACCGGTTTGGCGTTGTCGACGTGTTTTTATAGATTACTGGAAATATCATGCGAGTCGCTTGGCTGCCTGTGCGTCAACTGCCTGATAGAATTGCTCAGTCGACCATGCTTGTGACAATGCACGAGTGAAGAGATCCGCCTGGGTCTCTGGTGACATACCGTTGTCCGGTGGATCGGTATCGAGGTTAGTCGGGAAAGCATAGCCGTCGGCTGTTGCTGAGATTACTGCGGTAATCTGCTGCGCGCTCAATGAATTATTTTTACAGATAATCGGATAAATTGTTTTCACCATGGAAATGTGATCAATTGCCTCCATGGCGCGCCCGAACGCTGAAGAAATCTGCAACAAGTTAGCAGTACGCCTCATATCAGAAGTAATGTTGCTTCCGGCTGCGTGCATTACCGCCGGATTGAAAAATACCGCGTCGCCTTTCTCCAGCGGTAACTGGCTGTGATGCTGGTTAAAATAATCCTGATACTTCGGTTCATTAAAGTGCGTGTAGCCTGAGGTAAACAGCTGGCTGTAGGGCAGGTATAGCGTGGGTCCGGTTTCAACTGGCATATCGCAGTGTGCAACAGCGCCCTGCAAGGTAAGGACAGGCGACAATCTGTGGATATGCTCCGGAAATTCTGCCATACGTTGCCGGCTCATAAAGCCCAGGTGATAATCGCGATGAGCCGTTTGTGCCGCCCCGCCCGGATTGACACGGTTTACCTGCGCTGTGGTTTTATAGCCGTCGCCCAGCCACGCTCGGGATACCGCATCGAGAATTTCATTGGAATAATAGGCTGTGTAATTGGCCGGATCGGCCAGGCAGTGTTTCTGTAAGGCGTTCCAGATACGGTCATTTGCTCCGCGTTTGGCGAAGTGATCTGCTCCGCCACCTGCAACGCTGCTTTTTTCCCGTTCGATGATCGATTCAAAAACCCGCGTTGCTGTGTCAATAACTGCCGTATCCGCAAATGCGTTTCTGATGGCGATCACCCCCGGGCCGCTGGCCAGCACTTTCGCCCATTCATGCATAAGACTGGAGCGTTTTGCAGGCGGCAGTTCGCGGATTGTATCGCCGTTGTAAATCAATACGTTCTGGTCGACCTGCTGCGCCAGCGGCCAGTCCGCCGGATTGGTTGTCTGGGATACCTGATGTTGAAATTCAGAAAAAAGAGGTGTCATGGAAAAAAGTCTGTAGTGGTTAGCCGGACAAAGTATATGGCGGTGTCTCAGGTGAAGCCAGTATTCGCCGATTGAGCCCCGGGGATCCTGAACCCGGGCCGCAATAGCGGGTGTTTGAAAAATGGATGTTCACTTTCCGGTAGTCTGACAGCTACAGTCAGGGTAAGTTAGCTGCATCTTTCCGGAAATTTACCGTTATGGCCAGCCTGTCAGTTCAGCAGATGTACGATGTAATCGGGACGGACGCAACCGAATACGAAGGTGTTTTTATAACTGCGGTTAAAACCACCGGGATTTTCTGCCGACCGGCATGCCGGGCACGGAAACCGAAATTCGAGAATGTCATTTTTTATGATAACGCTCAGCAAGCGCTGCAAGCGGGGTTCCGCGCCTGCAAGGTTTGTAAGCCCATGGAGCCACTGGGTGAAACCCCTGACTACATCAGGCAGATTATAGTCGAGCTGCACGAAAACCCGTATCTGCGGATCAAAGACCAGGATTTACGCAATCGCAATATTGAACCCGTGCAGATTCGGCGCTGGTTCAAGAAACACCACGGTATAACGTTCCATGCGTATCAGCGAATGATCAGAATCAGTGCGGCATTCAACACGATTGGTCGTGGTGCAAAAGTCTCGGATACAGCGTTCGACAGTGGTTATGAATCGTTGAGTGGATTCAACCAGAGCTACCGGTCTATCTTCGGCGAGCCGCCTACCGCGGTGAATAAAAAATCGGTAATCAATATCGAGCGATTTTCAACTCCTGTCGGACCCATGTATGCCTGTGCAACGGAAAAGGGAATATGCCTTCTGGAGTTCACTGATCGAAAAATGCTGGAGACTGAATTCAGGGATATTCGCAAACGGCTTAATGCCGCCATTCTACCGGGTGAAAATTGGCATCTAAGTCAGGTGAAAAAGGAACTGGCGGAGTATTTTGCCGGTAACAGAAAGCAGTTTGAAGTATCGCTTGATACACCGGGAACCGAATTCCAGAGACTGGTGTGGGAGAAATTGCTGCAGATACCCTATGGATCTACCCGTTCCTATAGCCAGCAAGCGAAAATTCTAGACAGGCCAACCGCCGTGCGGGCAGTAGCCTCAGCCAACGGCAGTAATCGCATTAGTATTATTGTTCCCTGTCATCGGGTTATCGGGGCGGACGGCAACCTGACCGGTTACGGTGGAGGCCTTCATCGCAAGAAATGGTTGCTGGAGCTGGAAGGTGCAGCGTAGATCTGGAATGTTCCGGATAGGGGCGCTCCAGCGACAGATCTATAGATACTTCGTTTAGTCGACTGTAGAGCGGCTGACACGAAAGATGTGTCCATCCGGGTGGCGAAGGTGCATTTCCCGCACGCCCCACGGCATGTCAGCGGGTTCGAAGGTTATTTCGATATTGTTCGCAAGGCAGTGCTTATAGATTTCATCTACGTCGTCCACCCAAAGTGACATCCAGACGCCTTTATCAGCTGATTCATCGCCAGTCTCACCGAATGTTTCTGTATTAGCACCTTTACCGCGGCCGCCCTGGGCGTTCAGACACAGGAATAGCTGTACATCACCGGAAATAACTGAACCAAAACTCAACGGTTCGCCCCATTGAAAGCCGGTTTTCCAGCCCAGTCGGGTAAACCACTCGAACGACTCCTGCATATTGCTGACGTTCAGTATGGGATTGACGAAATGCGCATGCATGGATGGATCCTAATCGGGAATCAAGTGATGACCTTTGAGATTTTAAGGTGTTTTGCCTGTAAGGGCAGCTAATGCAATCGAATATACGCACTATGATTCCTTGCGGCAATGGCCAGCCGTAGGAGTGTATCCAGAAGCCCGATTGTTAACGTAGTGGCGTTTTTCAGGATTCCATTGTAGCTGGGTTAAAGAAAATACCTGAGCTGCCGAAACCGGTCGATCGGTTTACTTGCCGGGCTTCCCTGGAGAAAATTAATTTGACTGATTCTTCTATTCTACGAAATTCAATTGTTCCAGCATTAGAAACCGTGCGCCGAAAAAGCACTGTTATGGCTTTGGCCGTTGCTTTAAGTGCCTGTGGCGGTGGTGGCTCAGAGCCGCAACTGGCGGCTGCTAACTCAATAAGCGGGGGCAATAGCCAGCTCCTGGAATCAGTCGGGGGAAATGTAAACAGAGTATCCCTCAATAGCAAAAGTGCGTTTTCTGATGACGAAATACGCCATTTTCTGTCCCGTACACATTTTGGAATAGAGCGGGGTAAAACCGAAGAGATTCAGCGGATAGGTCTCTCAGTCTATATTGATGAAATGATGGACTACGCGGCTCCCGATAGCCGGATTTTTGAAGATGAAGCCAGATCGCTGTTACTCAACGATGGTGATCCAGCGGGCCTTGAGGGTAAGTTTCCGGGTTCTTCTGATGTAGTAGAGTGGAATATCTATCTGTTGATGAATAACCCGAATGCCTTCCAGGAGGTGATGGGTATGTTCTGGCAGGATCATTTCGGAGTGGATTTTGTAGGGTTCCGGTCCGATGAAGATCATTTAATGATCGATTTTATAAATATGCTGCGAGAGCGCGGGGTGGGGAATTTTCGTGATCTGATGGTGGACGTATCGCGCCACGGGGCCATGTTGCTATTTCTCGACGGTGCCGACAATAGCAAGTTTGCCCCTAACGAGAACTTTGCCCGTGAATTCTGGGAGTTATTCTCATTTGGTGTAGATAATGGCTATACCGAAGAAGATATCATTGAATCATCCAGAGCCTTCACCGGATGGCGCAGAAATAAAAATCCAGTCACGGGTCTGACTCGCCTTGTATTTGATCCGGAAAGTAAAGCTATAGGGAGCAAGCAACCACTGAAAAACGTCATTGATCACGATTTAAGTCAGGATGACTACAGTAAGATGGTTGATTTAACAATGGCACAGTCCGGCGCAGGGGGCAAAGATCTCGTCGCCGTATTTCTGGCTGAAAAACTACTCAGGCATTTTGTAAGCGAAAATCCTGATCCAGCCCTGGTAGATGAATTTGCCTCGGTACTACGGCAGAATCGACTTAACCTGGCTCCTGCTCTCAAGTCGCTGTTTTTGTCCGAAGCGTTTTATTCGGATATGGCGCGTGAAGGGCTTGTGCGGGATTACTTCGAGCAGGTTGTAGGTCTGGTTCGTACAACTGGTATGACAGAAACCAACGGCCAATACCGCCGCTATCTAACTGAGATGGGGAGTATTCCATCGCGTCCACCGAGTGTTGAAGGGTGGCCGGAAGGTGACGACAAAATCAGTAGTCAGTCTTCAGGTGTGGAGTTGCCGAATTTTGTCAATGAACTGATTAGCAACCGCACGAATCAGGAAAATGATGGGTACGATATAGGTGCAGCTTTGCAGCCTGCCGGAGCAACCGGAGCGCCCGAAGTAATTGATCATGTCGCTATGTTGCTTGGCGTATCGCTGGAATCGGGTGAGCGTGCCAGACTGATCGAATTCATGAATACAGAGGTTGATTCCGACGGTGTTGAGACACCGGTTAATTACACGCCGCAGAACACCTCGCATCAGAGTCGCAAGTTACGGAACCTGGTCTGGATAATCTGCCAGCACCCTGATTTTCAGATTAAGTAAAGTAAAACGGGAAATATATTAATTGACTATAAATAAACTATTTTCGCGTCGTGACCTCCTAAAATTCGCATCCGCTGGTGCAGGCCTGGCCGCACTGGGACCATTAGCTGAAATTGCCACCGCCCAGGAGGGCAATGGAAAGTTTGTTGTGTTGGTGAATCTCGATGGTGGTAATGACTCGCTCAATACTGTTGTGCCATTGAATATTGGTGCCTACCATGATCGCCGTCCATCGCTCGGCATTGATTCACCGCTGGATCTGACAAGCGGGCAAGGAGCGACCTCAGACTATGGCTTGCACCCGGGTCTGGGTGGTTTGCAAACTCTGTATGGTGAGGGAGGGCTGGCGCTAATACAGAAAGTCGGGTATCCGAACGCAAATCGCAGTCACTTTACCAGCAAGGATATTTTTCATACCGGCGATACAGCTGCCATTAATGCTAATAACAAAACCGGTTGGGTGGCGCGTTATGCAAATTTATATAATGACCATAGTCTAGGTTGTATTTCAGTAGGGTACAACGCTAAAGCTCTGCAGGGATCGGGTACCAATTTATTGCAAGTGAGCAAGCTCTCCTCGTTCTCCTACCGTGCTGACAGTCGCTACCGCGGGGAGAGTGCACGGCGACTCGAGGTGGCCCGGTGGATACTGGAGCGCCAGGTGGCAAGCGGCAACACACTGTCTGTAAAGAAGGCATTGCAGGCGGGTTACGAGAACATGGAACGTATCGAGAGTATTGTCGAAAACTACAGATCTAATGTGACTTACTCTAGTAGTCGCTTCGGTCAGTCACTGGAAGATATATCACGGTTGCTGCAAGGAGGCGGACTCGGTACAGATATCTATTATACTGGTCTAAAAGGATTTGACACCCATCGTGGCCAGGGATCTACATCAGGGCGACATTCCAACTTAATGTTGGATCTCAATACCGGGCTCGATGCTTTTGCCCGTGATATGAAAGCGCAGGGTAAATGGCAGGACTGCGTGATCGTTGTGTTCTCTGAATTCGGACGCAGGAATTTTGAAAACGGCTCCGGGGGTACGGATCATGGTGCGGGTCAGACCATGATGGTCACCGGTGGCGGGATCAAGGGTGGCATCTATGGCGATGCATTGACCTATGCTGATATCCGCGATGAAAGCAATTTACCGATGGAAGTGGATTTTCGTGATGTATTTAGTGAAGTGATCGCAGGTCACCTGGGCAAAGATTCCACTCCGGTCTTTCCCGATCCGAATCGCCTTTCAGGTTCTGCACTCGGTTTTCTTTGAGTATCGAAGAATCAATATAGCTGGCTGAATTAAATCAACGGGTAGATTGCGTCCGGGAGCTCGTGCTACTGAACAGCGCGCTTAAATGTGCCAACATGGATTTGCCAAGATCTTTTGTATCATAGATTGTCATGGCGCGCTGGTAGTACTGTGATACATCATGGCCTATACCAATAGCGACCAGCTCCACAGTGCCTCGCCTCTCGATGGTTGCTATCACCTCATGGAGGTGACCGGCGAGGTAATCCGGTGGATTGGCAGACAGGGTACCGGTGTCGATTGGGGCACCGTCCGAGATAACCATCAGGATTTTACGTTGTTCCGGTCGCCTTAGTATTCTTTCGTTTGCCCACAGTAATGCTTCGCCATCGATATTCTGATTGAGCAGGTCTTTTTTCAGCATCAGTCCAAACTCTTTGCGTGTACGGCGATAGGGTCTGTCAGCCGATTTATAGATTATGTGTCGCAAACCGTTCAGGCGACCGGGGTCGGGGTGTGCACCGCTATTCTGCCATTGCTCGAGAAGCGCCCCTCCATGCAGATGCGTGGTGGTGAAACCTAGAATTTCAACACAAACGCCGCAACGTTCAAGAGTTTGTGTGAGCAGATCTGCACAGGCGGCAGCGATAGCAATTGGTTTGCCGAGCATCGATTTGGAGTTATCAATCAGCAAGGTTACGGTCGTGCTTTTGAACGCGATGTCGCTTTCCTGCTTGAATGAAAGTGCCGATAGTGGATCGGTGATAATTTGTGTTAACCGTGTGGTGTCCAGCTGACCTTCTTCGAGATCAAAAATCCAGTGTCGTTGCTGTTGAGTCATTAGTACGCGCTGCAGGCGGCCAGAGAGCTTACCGATAATTTTCTTGTGTTGCTCTATCTGGGTGTCCAGTGTTTTTCGGAGACTATCCAGCTCTTCCCCGGTGCACAGAGATCCGGCAGCAACGATTTCGTCGTGTGCTGTGGAATAGGCTGAATAGCCTCTGCCACATGTTTGTGCAGACGAAGCAGTGGTATCTGAATCTATGTTAACCGGTGCATCGCGATTTAACAGTGTTACTTCATCGGAATCGGCAATTGCGGTATCTGATTCCTGTGCTTCACCGGGCTGCTCCGGATCGTCCCGGTGTTCTACCAGGAGCGAGTTATCAGGTTCGTTTTTATCAGCTGGGGTTTCGTCGGTCTGATTATCATTGCTGCTAGTCTGGTCATCGTCGTCATTGTCAGCATCGGTTTCAGTGACTATTGAATCGGTAAGCTCAGGCTCGGGATCATTGATTGTGCTTACGTCAATGGTGTCGATCAGTTGCAATGTGAGAAGCGCGAAAGCCGTCTGCTCCGGTACCGCTGCAGGCAGTTTTCGCCATAAATCACTGTGGTTGTGGAGACTGGCATCGCGCCAGTGGGCGACTTGTGTCTTCAGTGCATCGAGCTGGCAAACCTTGATACCGAGAACCTCGCGTGTAAGATTGCCAAGCACCGCTAATAGCTGAGCTATAGTGTCGCTGCGTGAGTTTGTCGCGGCGTGTGAGCGCTGCCTTAGAGCTGCCAGGTTGGCCTCGACGCCAGCGTATCTGGCGGCCCCTATCGCTTCGCAGCGTGCGAGTTCCATTTCGTTGAACAAGGCGCGGGCGAGCTGGCTTCGCGGAGCCAGGCGGCTATGTATATTCTCATTGTGATATCTCGCGACCAGAGCAACACCATCGGAATAACCGCGCGCCAGCGTTTTTCCTGTATGTGTCTGCCGGGTCTCTGGTGCAGGCGGTACTATACCCAACTGAAAAGCTGTAGAGGTCGTGGTGGCTTCTATAGAAAGTAGCGCCTTTTCCGCGAGTGCTCGCGCCGTCGCTGTATTAAGGGAGTGACGTGTATCGCGGCCTTCGCGCCGGGAGTTCATTGCGGCTGCAGCAGCGTGACGTAGTCAGCAGCACGTTGTTTTATATTCAATTGTTATTGGCAACGTGAATGCAGAAGGGCTTCCGGCTCTATAGGCGGTACGTGGTGCCGATGAAAAGGTAATAGCCGGGCTCCCCGGCAGCCACTATCGACACGTTTGCCGGTCACCGGATGAATGGCAGCATAGCTGATACTCGAGGGTGCGTTAAAACGCAGTCCGGTGGTGCTGATTTTCGCGAATGTTCGCGCCCAGACTTCCAGTGCACCCCGGCTACCGGTGAGTTCTGTGGGTGAGTTGTCGTCGTTGCCCATCCATACGACAGAGGCAAAGTCACCACTGTAGCCTGCAAACCAGCTGTCGCGCAGATCATTTGAAGTGCCCGATTTCCCGGCTACAGCAAGCGCTGGATCAAGGTGTCGGTAGGCACGTCGACCGGTACCTTTTCGCATAGTATTTTGTAGAGCGTAGTTAAGTATATGCATGCTGGCCTGATCAATTACCTGTCGCCCGGCCAGCGGATAGCGCTGCAGTAGCTCGCCATCTACTGCCTGTATCTCCCTGATCGCTCTGAGCGGTGTAGAAAATCCGGAAGCTGCGAGTGTCTGATAGAGTTCTGCAACATCGACAACAGACAGATCCAGTGCGCCAAGTAATAGTGATGGCAGGTGCGCAGGTGAAATGGACGGGTGCAGTTGTGTTAGCAGGGAGCTGATCCGTTCCAGACCAATGGCAAGGCCGGTGTTAACTGCTGCCTGATTGTAAGAGTGTGTGAGGGCAGTGAGCAAAGGGACCGGGCCATGGCTTAAGCCGGTAAAGTTGGCGGGTGCCCAGATACTGCCATCGGGCTGATCGAGAAAGACGGCAGTATCGTCGACCGTTGTGATCAGATTATAGTTTTGCGGTTGCAGCAAGGCCGCCAGATAGACAAACGGCTTTACCAGTGAACCTATTGGTCGACTCGCATCCAGAGCTCGATTAAAACCCGCATAGCGGGCTTCGCGACCACCAACCAGGGCCACCACCTCACCGGTACTTGCTTTGCTGACGATAGCGGCTGTTTCCAGTGTCTTTGTTTGCTCTGGCGTGAAATTGTTTTCTGCTGCTATCTGCACGTAGGCTTCATCCAGCGATAGCTCAAGCGCTTGTTGTACCAGTGGGTCGAAGTTAGTGAAAATACTCAGACCGTTTTTGTGTAGATCTTCTGTCGAATAATCACGCTTGAGTTGCCGTGCAACCAGGTCCAGGTAGGCGGGTTGCTGCTGGATATCGGTCTGGCGTGAAATTCCCAGATCCCGGGCCTGTGCTGCAGTAGCTGTCGCTTCATCCAGGAGATTGTCTCTTAGCATGATACGCAGCACTAGATTTCTTCGCTTCAGGGCGCGCTCGGGATGGCGTATCGGGTTGTAATAACTCGGCCCTTTTAACATGGCTACCAGCAGAGCGTACTGATGCGTTTGCAGTTCCTGGATCGGTTTGTTGAAAAAATAGTAACTCGCCAGACCGAAGCCGTGAATAGCGCGACTGCGATCCTGAGCAAAAAACACCTCGTTGGCAAATGCTTGCAGGATGTCGTCTTTTTCATAGCGTCGCTCGAGTATCAGTGCCATTGGCCACTCGGTGAGCTTGCGTTTCAAGCTGCGTTCGCGTGTTAAAAACAGATTTTTTACCAGTTGCTGAGTGAGCGTGCTGCCTCCCTGCGCAAATCGCCATTCCTTGAGATTGACCCACATGGCTCTGGCTATACCCCGGAGAGATATGCCGGAGTGCTGATAGAATTTCGGGTCTTCTACGGCGAGCAGGGCATCGATCAATCCGGTCGGAAGCTGATCGAGAGACACCAGTAAGCGGTCTTCGTTTTGTGCCGGAGAGATGCGTCCGATCAGTACGGGTTCCAGTCGGGCAATGGCAACATCGTTGCCTTTGGTATCGAGCAGTTCGCTTATTGTATTGCCACTCCAGCGAATGACCAGATTGCTCGCAGGCTCCGGACCATCGGCAAATCGAAAACCACGGGTCTGTACGCTGAGCCGATTACCGCCCGGGTTGTACTGACCCGGTCCGTCGATGTTCTTGCGTTGATAGCCGAGGTTGTTCAGTTCATCAATAGTTGCACTTAAAGAGATCTCCTGCCCTTGATACAATTCGAGCGGGCGGGCGTACACGCGTGCCGGAATAGACCACTTCGGGCCATCGAATACGGTTTGTATGCGGGTATCCAGTCGTTCGAGGGTGCGTGATGCCAGTGCCCCTAGCAGCAATACACAAACAACAAGCAGTGTCAGTGTGGTCAGCAGCCATGGATGACGTTTGACAAAATTCCGTGTGGACTGAAGGCTAGGTATCAGGCGCATGGAAAGCAGGGTGTTTTTCGGGTTAGACGCATCTGTAAATTATATTTGAAACTCTGCAAAAGGTTTGTTGCAGCTTATCTACCCGTGGCCCCGATAACTGATAAATCAGCAATAACGTAACCTTGAAAACGTATGAAAAAACAGGCTAGAGAGAACGTGGTTGCATTCTGCCCGACGCAACAGCAGTGGCCACAGGTCGGGCGTGCAATCTGCGATGGCTTCGGAGAAATTAACTGGCAGGAAGAATCAGAACGTGATCATCTGCGGCCGGAGTCAAGGCGAATTGGCGTCTCGCATGGTGAAGAAATATTCGGTGGAGCCTTTGCCTATGATTTTCAAATGTCATTGCCAGGCGGCGCTATTGTGCCAGTTTCCGGTCTCGCCGGAGTAGGAATATCCCCGCCTTTTCAAGGCTGCGGCGGGCTGCATAAAATCATGGATAAGCACCTTGAGCAAAGCAGAACCCACCGGGATGCAGCTTCTGTGCTGATGGCGTCGGAGTCAGGCATCTATAAGCGCTACGGCTACGGCGCGGCCACTGAAATGGCTGTGTGGCAGTTGAAAACCCGTGAATTCGGTCTGCTCGATGGCCACCTTGAGTCCGGCCGGGTCCGGCTGATGCACGATACTGCCAAGGCAATTGCGGAAGTTTCAGCCATTTACCAGGCGAGTGTGCTTCAGGGTAATGGAGCGTTGCAACGCTCCGATGAATGGTGGCCGATGATCATTGGCAGCAAAACCCGAACCTGGTTCGGCGGTGGCGAGCAGTTTGTTGTTGTTCATTATACGGATAAAAACGTGGCAGATGCCTATGCCTTGTATACCCTGAAGGAATCGCCTGGTACGGAAGCGGGACACGGTTGCATCAGTAACACCTGTACGGTAAATGAGTTGGTGGCGCTGGATATGAGCGCGGAAATTTCAATGCTGAGTTACCTGCAATCGATTGCCTGGGTTCGCGAGCTGATATGGGACTTCGGCCCGATCAATCCACGGGTTCGGTTCGCCATGAAAGATCCGCGGCAACTGCGACAACGCGCCCGAATAGACATGATGTGGCTACGACCGCTGGATCTGCCGGCACTCCTGAATGGCAGAACCTACTTTAGTGATGGCGAAGTGCTGCTGAACTATACCGACCCGGTATTTTCCGACCTGAGCGGATTCTGGTGGCTTAAAGTAGAGGGGGGTGTAGGAGATGTTACCAAACTAACAAGTGGTGATCAGGGGCTGGCTGTCGATATTGATTGCAGCGCACTCGGGATGGTGCTGACCGGCGGCACACGGGTTTGCGAGTTAGCTTCCTCAGGGATTATCCGGGGTACTGATGACGCGATTCATTTATTGGATCGGTTGCTGTTAACTGATCTTGTCCCCTTTAATCTAAACAAATTCTAAAATGCTCACAGAGCGGGTGACAGGCTAACTGAGGTGTGTTGTAGGGGTTTTATATGTCATGACATTGTTTTGTTCGAAAGATCATGGTAGGGTGTTTTTTAATGTCATGACGTAAAGTGGGTTGCGATGAGAATTAAGTTGGGTTGCTTTGCTCTATTGTTAAGTGTAGCGGTAATTGGTTGCGGAGGCTCGGGTAGTTCAAATGGGTCAGCAGATGAAAGTGTCGGTGGTGTTTCTGCGCCAGTGTTCAACGATGATCTTTCGCCGGGAGCGGGTGTGGTTACACCGATTGAAACAGCAGAGCCGGGCGATCCGCGGGTCGAGCTTGCCTCACCGAACGATTCCGGAAGCACAATAGATAGAAAATTTTGTCAGGAAACGGTTCGCGCCGTTAGTTATGAGGCGTACTGCAGTGTTGATCTGGTGAATTGCAGTTTTCGCGAGGGTTATTATGTACCTCAGCCCGCTGGTGGGTTTGGCTGGGATGGAAATCGAGTTTGCGATCTGTCGCAGAGTTATGGTGTCGATTCTATAGAGGTACTCGTGCCGTATATTCGCCGGCGGCCGGATATAGATGGTAACTGGACGGCACAATGGCGGGACGGCGCAATTGCAGCAACGGTGAACTATGAAACCCGGCGAAATAATATTGATAACCTTTTGCTGTCGCCAGTGGCGGATTATCTTGACGGCGCGGGTTACTCCACCTGGACGGCGATGCACGACGGTACAAATTTGTATCTTGGTGTGCGAGTGTCTTCAGACTATATAAACAGTTCTATTGTCGATTCAGATGAACCCTGGCACGATGATTCTATCGAAATCTATATCGACGGCAACAACAGCAAAACAGAAGAATATGATGGTGTTGATGATTTTCAGATTCTGCTGACAGCAGAATCTGAACACTGGCAGCCTGCGTTGTCTGAGTTGTCGGCACCCGGACTTGGAATATTCTATAGAGCGAGCGTTTCAGGCAGAGGCCATGTGTACTATGAGGTGTCAATTAATCTGGAATCAGCTGGTATTGTTCCCGGTAGAGCCTTTGGTTTTGATGTGCACATAAACGAGGATGACAATGGCGGTGACAGAGATGCAAAATGGGCCTGGTTCGAAAAATCCGGTAATGACCGGAGCTGGTATCGCCCCGATGTTTTTGGCACATTGATGCTGACTGACTGTGACGATCGGACAAGCTGTGGCAGTTATCAGGTTTTATCAGGTGATTAAGTGGTTGCTTCCTGCCTGAATTTATAGGAACCGGGGGCGGTTAGTCTTACTTGCACTGCAGAGCACGTTGCACGGTGTCTGCACTGGTATCGTTTGCGTAAATTTCGGTGGTAATGGATTTGTTGCGATACCGTGCGATTAGAGTATTTTCCCAGTGGGTATCCGGCAATACCATTTCCACACCATCGCCACAGTGACGAATGCCACCGGTTATCGTGTTTTCACCAATCCGGTGATTTGAAAACCCGTCCATCGCAACCACCAGTTCAGGTACTTCATTAGCAAATGACCAGATTTTTAAGATGCCGCCTATATGTGGGGTTTCGACATAGGCTACATCGGCAATATTGTCACCGGTAAAATCGGCTATGCCAACCGGGGCGAGCCACCGGAACGCTCTGCCTATATAGGGTGTGCTTGCCAGCTTGAGCAGTTGGCCTTCCTCGGTCCCGTAGATCGCCAGTGACGCGCCAAGTTCACGATGGCTTTCAATTACTACAACATCATTAACACCGTCACCGGTTACGTCGCCGATTCTCGGGGTGACATCTTCGAATACTGAACTACCGGGTAAACGGATCGCAGCAGCGCAGGTATCTTTACCTTGCACCTCTGCATACAGCACGTTGGCTTCGACGGTGTCGCCGAGAACACCGTGCGCATAATCGGTAGTGGCATCGCCGTACCAGGCCTTGCTAACGCCGGTGCTGCCTGATGCCGCTATAGCCTCACCTGCATCTGCCGGGCCGGTCAGATAGGTGCATTCCTGTGCCTGAACGGATGCACTTAATGGAAAGATCAGCAAGAATGCCAACGCTATTTTATTAGCCAGGGGCTTTTTAGTTGATACAGTCATTCAGGGTCGAAAATACTTTATGCAGTTGGGTCGAGCCAGTTCCCAGCCGTGATCCAGTGCCGCGACAATGTTGTCGGGTAGTGCGGGTTGCTGGAGGGCCGCCAGGTTCTGTTCAAAGTGGGTTTTCGCGCTTGCACCGATAATTATTGCGTCGCCGTTACCTGTTTGCAAATCAGAGTGATGCTTCAACCAGCGCAGAGCAGCGTTGGCCGGTTGAATATTCTGCTCTTTGCATGCAGCGCTGAAAGCGTTGATTGCTTCGAAGTAGTCGGGCTTCCAATAACGCTCAAGGTACTGAACGTTGCCGTCGAACCGGCCTTTTCCGGGGGTCTTGTTGAGATCGAGGTGCTTGCCGCTCAGCATGCCGCCGGCGAGCGGGTTATACACATAGAAAGCGATGTTGTAATTTTGCAGACATAGCAATAGCTCGCGTTCAACATCTCGTGTTAATGCGTTATACATTCCCTGGTAGACAACCGGCAGCATCCAGTCTTCCTGTCGGCAGATTTCCGAAATTTCAGCTACCTGCCACGCGGAATAATTGCTGAGACCAAAGCGCTCAAAACGACCTGCTTCATAGTGTTTGTGGACGGCGGCCAGTGTCGCCCGTATTGGTACATCAAGATCCGGCTGGTGCAGATAAAGTAAGTCGACACGGTCCACTCCCATTCGTTGCAATGAGGTTAAAAACTGCTGATCAACCGAATCTGCACCGAGGCCGCCGGCCAGCGGGTTGACCTTCGTGGCGAGTCTGCAGCCGTTCAGTATATTGCGACTATTAAGGTCACCGAGTAGCTCCTCGGTTTTGCCATCATTGTATACATATGCGGAATCAAGCTCATCGAAGCCCGCGTCGCGGAACGTGGTGATCATTTGTGCCGATGTATCGTGATCAACCTGGCTGGCAAACGTCATTGTGCCGAGAATGCATTGCATGTTGATACTCCCTGTTGTTGGTTGGCGGGTTGCTAACGGGTTTCTGGTCGCTGCTGTCAGCTGACAGGCAACAACAGATAATACAGCATGCACGCCTGCAACTGACGCCGTGTTGAAACTGGTTTAGTCATGGGTAAGATGATATCTCGCTTGATTTTTGATTCCGCAATAAATTTTGTCTCTTGCAAACATCAGTAGGTATCTGATGCGAGAACAAAATTTCACTGTGAAAGTAAATCCCGGCGCGACCTGCTCGCCATCCAGTTAATAAATCGGGTTACCATAGCAACTGCGGTGGTCGCGTTGCTTACAGCGATACCGGTTTACTTCACATGCGGAAATCCCTATGGCCAGAGTTCTGGTTAATTACGCACATCCCGGGCAGCGCCACTCCAGAGTCAACAGTACGCTTGCCCGGCGTGCCGCTTTGCTTGATGGTATTACCTTTGTCGATCTGTATTCGCGCTACCCGCGTTTCAATATTGACATTGATCTTGAGCAGCAGCGGTTGCTGGAACACGACATCATCGTTTTGCAGTTTCCGATCTACTGGTATTCCACTCCATCGCTACTGAAAGAGTGGCAGGATCTGGTGCTTGAATACGGATTTGCCTATGGCCCGGGAGGGGACAAGCTGGCCGGCAAAAGCCTGTTACTAGCGGTGACGGCAGGCGGGGCCAAATCTGCCTATTGCACCGATGGCAGCAATCGGTGTGAGCTCAGAGACTTGCTGTCCCCGCTTGAGCAAACCGCTGGCCTTTGCAAAATGAACTTTCTACCCCCCTATGTTTTGTACAACGCTCACCAGGCGCGAGGTGCCAGTGAGGGCCTGTCACATGCCCATGCCTACGAAGAGCTGTTGTCAGGGTTGCGTGATGATCGAATAAACTTCGATGCGATAAACGGGCAGGCTGATTTTGGCTTTGCGCAGTTGCCTGCGTTGCTAGAGGAGTACAGGTAGTGACCGACGGTTTTCTGTTTCAGGCGTTTATCTACCTGTGTGCATCGGTTATCGCAGTTCCACTTGCCAAGCGGCTCGGACTGGGGTCGGTCCTTGGTTACCTGATTGCCGGTGTGTTGATCGGGCCCGTCATTGGTCTGGTTGGTACGGAAACACAGGAGATACAGCATTTTGCAGAGTTTGGCGTGGTGATGATGCTGTTTCTGGTTGGTCTTGAGCTGGAGCCCAGGGCGTTGTGGGAAATGCGCGGTCGCCTGCTGGGTCTGGGGGGCTTGCAGGTTCTGTTGACCACCGCCGCAGTCACAATGGCTGTCATGGCAAGTGGTCAGCCGTGGTCGATTGCTCTGGCCGTGGGACTGGTTATGTCGCTTTCTTCAACTGCCATCGTTTTGCAGACACTGAATGAGAAGGGCCAGATGAAATCGGATGGCGGACAGGCAAGCTTTTCGGTGCTGTTGTTTCAGGATATAGCGGTTATTGCCATGCTTGCACTCATTCCGTTGTTGGCAGTGCCTGAACTGAGCGAGGCGCTGCATCATTCTGCTGATGACGGTCATGGTGGAAGAAGCGTTCTAGGCGGGCTGATGGGGTGGCAGGTTGCGGTTGTTAACTTGCTGGCTATTGCCGTGGTGGTTGTCGGCGGGCACTACCTGAGCCGGCCATTGTTCAGATTCATTGCTGGTTCAAAACTGCGTGAGATGTTTACGGCCGTGGCTTTGCTGCTGATTATTGGCATTGCTCTGTTGATGACGCTTGTGGGTTTGTCGCCGGCACTGGGAACTTTTCTAGCCGGTGTGGTTCTGGCGAACAGTGAGTACCGCCATGAATTGGAAAGCAGTATAGAACCGTTTAAAGGGTTGCTGTTGGGGTTGTTTTTTATCACCGTCGGGGCTGGTATCGATTTCGGGTTATTGTTTGGCGATTTTGTACAGATTCTGGGGTATACCTTCGGACTTATTGTGGTCAAGGCGTCGATCCTTTTCATACTGGCTGTGTTATTCAAGGTGCGCGGAAGTGATCGCTGGTTGTTCTCTCTGGGACTTGCGCAGGCAGGTGAATTCGGCTTCGTGTTGTTGTCGTTCTCTGTGCAGAATGCGGTAGTGCCTGCTGCACTCGGGGATCAGCTTCTGCTGGTTGTTGCTCTTTCGATGCTGCTAACACCAGCGCTATTCGTATTCTTTGATAAAGTGATACTGGCCCGCCTTGATCAGGGGCAGAGTCGCGATGCGGATGAAATAGCCGAGAAAGGTAAAATTGTTATTGCCGGACTGGGGCGGTTTGGTCAGATTGTTAATCGCATTCTGCTGGCAAGTGGCTATAAAACAGTAGTGCTTGAGCATCGTGCTGACACCATAGACGGTTTGCGCAAGTTTGGTGTGGCATCCTATTTCGGCGATGCTACGCGCCCTGATTTATTACATTCTGCCGGCCTGGAGGAGGCCAGTTTGCTGGTGGTTGCTATTGATGAACGCGAACCGGCGCTGGAATTGGTCCAGTACGCGAAACGCGTTAATCCGGGTATTCATGTTGTTGCGCGGGTCTTTGACCGTAACCACGTTTATCAGATGTATCAGGCAGGTGCCGATGATATTGTGCGTGAGGTTTTCGATAGCTCGGTGCGGGCAGCACGATATGCGTTGGAGGCACTGGGTGAGCATCCATTTGAAGCCCAGAAAAGTACCACAGTGTTTGTGAAACGCGACCGTGAAGGTCTGCGAGAACTGGCGGCACTGTGGGACCCTGAGGTTCCGTCAATTGAAAATAGACCTTATATAGAAAAATCAAAGGAAGTGGCAAAAAGACTGGAAGACGCGCTGCTGGGAATGAGTGAATCAAAACACGATGAATTTGGCCGCGGCTGGGTAACACCCGGTCGCGCTGCTGATTCCACCTCTTCGGATCAGCCAGTTGCAACAACGGCTGACAATTCCGAAAGACAGGGCGGTTGAAGGCGTGAGTGAGGAAGCTGCATTTGTTCGCGGCAGTCTGGTGCGCCACGTATCGATAATGTCGTTTACTTCAAGTATTGGTCTGATGGCCATTTTTGCAGTGGATCTGATCGATATGCTGTTCATTGCCATGCTCGGCAACCCGGCGCTTGCAGCAGCAATCGGTTATTCCGGTACGGTGCTTTTTTTTACGACCTCTATCGGTATAGGTTTTTCTATAGCTGCGGGTGTGCTGGTTGCGCGGGCAATAGGTGCTGGTCAGCCAGACCAGGCTGCCGGGAATGCCAGCAGTGTGGTGGTGGTTGGTGTACTGATTTCAGTGGTAACAGTTCTTTGTGTATTTTTATTTATGCCGGATCTGTTGGATTTACTGGGCGCGCAAGGTGAAACGCGAGCTCTGGCGGTGAGTTATCTGTCGATCATACTGCCTTCTATGCCGTTGCTGATGGCCGCCATGGTTGCTATGGCTGTGCTTCGAGCGCACGGTGATGCAAAGCGAGCAACGCTCGCAACTCTGGCGGGTGGTGTTGTCAATGCGGCGTTGGATCCGCTGTTAATTTTCTCTGCCGGTCTCGGGCTTGAAGGTGCGGCTGTCGCGTCGGTATTTGCTCGACTGACTATTTTTATTGCCGCGATATACCCCGCTATTAAAACCTATCGTGGTTTTGCCAGACCTTCTTTTAGTGCGTTACGGCGTGATTTCAGTTCAGTTTCTATAATTGGGGTTCCTGCCGTTCTGGCGAATATTGCAACACCGGTCGGGACGGGTATCGTTACTCGCGAAATGGCCAGATTCGGAACTGATGCGGTAGCGGGTATGGCAATAATCGGCAGGCTTACTCCAGTGGCTTTTGCGGTGGTATTTGCTTTATCCGGTGCTATAGGTCCAATTATCGGGCAGAATTTTGGCGCGGGCTTGCACGCGCGCGTACGTGCGGCCTTTTTAACGGCACTTGGATTCGTTAGTGTTTATGTCACTGTGGTGGCTCTGTTGTTGTATTTGCTGCGAGGGTTTGTTGTTAGTTTATTCGATGCCAGTGGCGAGACGCTCACTATTGTTTTGCTATTTTGTGGTCCGCTCGCGTTCGCTCAGCTTTTTAATGGTTGGGTGTTTGTTGGCAACGCCACCTTTAACAACCTTGGTCATCCGGTCTATTCAACATGGGTTAACTGGGGCAGGCACACGGTGGGTACCTGGCTGCCCGTCGTGTTTTTCGCCTCGCTGTGGGGAGCTGCCGGAGTGCTGATCGGCCAAGCGCTGGGCGGGATTGTTTTTGCTGTGGTCACTGTCTGGCTGGCAATGAGAATGATGGATGGACAACTGCGTGCTGCTGCAAGTTTAGAGTTCAGTCAGCACCAGCGAATGCACATTCTGGAATGTCGCCGGCACTAGTGTGTTTGTGAGTGTACGTGGGGACGACTTGGGTTCAGTCGGCAATGAGCAGATTCATCTATACCTGGTGGCGGGATATCAGTTCGGCTCTCTGCCTTTGGTTCCCATGTGATAGCATGATCTCTCTCCGCGATTGCGCCTATCGAGAGCCCAGAGGAAGCAGGCAAATGCTACGGACTTTTAAAAATTTACCCGGTTCTATACTGATCGGGCTACTCCTGACCACAATTCTGCCTCCACAGATCGTGATCGCTGAATAAGAAACCCGGTTTAAGCGGGTACGACCTCAGTTTATTGCCGCGCTGGGTGAGCCATCGGCCACCTCTGGAGCCGGTGCTGAATCCTGGGGCTTATGGCGGGTTGATCCAGGGCCGCGTGGGGTCTGGTTACGGCAATTCTCAAAGCTTCAGGCAGCAGGAGGCTATGGCCCCGGGAACTGGAAATTTGATCTGAACGACTGGTGGCTGGATGAAAACGGCTTGATTATGGAAAAGCCGAAGTTTCCGATTCCTGCGGGCAAGTATGTGGTTACCGGCGAAAGGGAAGTGACAACGATCCTCACGGTACACCCGGTGGATGAGCAAGGTGTACAGCGCTGGGAACTCGCCGATTCAGCGACGCTGCATGATATCACCCATATGCCTTGTCGGTCAGCCCGTTATACACCGGCCGTTGATGGGCAGACCTGTTCACCGGAAAATGCGAATCAGGCACTTTTTAAGGTTGCACCGGGAAGTGTCATGCCGCTGGTTTCGGGTTGCAGCAAACAGGATTACTCGGTTCTTATTGTGGTTGGTGTCGCGGTCGGCAATGGCACTTGAACTTGCCTGAACACATTGGAATATTTGTCCGATTAAGGCATCAGCATGAAAAATGAAAAAACTGGATTGCAGCGGCTGGTGGCAGCCGCAGGGTTCTCCATTCAGGGAATGGTGGCCGGGTATCGCAATGAAGCGGCGTTCCGGCAGGAAGTATGGTTGCTGGTGGTGCTTGTACCGGTAGCGCTGTGGTTTGGTGACTCAATCAGTGAATCGCTGTTGCTGATCAGCTCGCTACTGGCGTTGTTAATCGTAGAGTTATTGAATTCTGCTGTGGAAGCGGTGGTAGATCGCACCGGCGAGGAATATCACGAGCTGTCTGGCCGCGCCAAGGATATGGGCTCTGCAGCGGTGCTATTAACTTTAATTACTGTGGTATTGGTGTGGGTTGCCTTGCTGACGAACTGAGTTGGTTAAACGTTAACTAATTGACGCACGACACATCGATCAAAGCAACTATTCGGTTGTTTGTACTGGATTTACACCTTAAATGGTATAGGACTCGCACTAAAAACGGCGACAGCGACAAGCTAATTGTCAGAATTACAGAGGATTTTCATGAGCGACTACTCCGCTTTGTCCTTCCACGTACCTACGCCAGAATTACGTCCCGGAGATTCCCCTGATTTCTCGGGAGTGGAAATTCCCAGCGCAGGCTCGGTACGCCGACCACCAATTGATGCAGATCCCGAGTCTATTCGCGATTTGGCATTTACCATTATCCGAGTGATGACTCGCGATGGAGATGCCGTTGGTGACTGGGCCGACACGCTTGGGCAGCAGGAGTCGCTGGACGGCTTGCGCTATATGATGCGGCTGCGTGCTTTCGATGCGCGTATGCTAATGGCACAGCGTCAGGGTAAAACGTCGTTCTATATGCAGCACCTGGGTGAAGAGGCAATTTCCTGTGCTTTTCAGTGTGCGCTTGAGCCGGGTGATATGAATTTTCCAACCTATCGTCAGGCAGGCTTGCTCATAGCGCAGGAGTATCCGATGCTCACCATGATGTGTCAGATTTACTCCAACGAAGCCGATCCAAATCGTGGTCGTCAGCTGCCGATTATGTATTCGTCTAAAGCGCATGGTTTTTTTTCTATATCCGGTAATCTAGCCACTCAATACCCACAGGCGGTGGGCTGGGCCATGGCGTCTGCCATTAGTGGCGATACCAGTATAGCTGCCGCCTGGGTCGGAGATGGCTCAACAGCGGAGAGTGATTTCCATGCGGGAATGGTATTCGCTTCAACCTATAAAGCGCCAGTGATTCTGAATATAGTCAATAATCAGTGGGCAATCTCAACGTTTCAGGGGATCGCTAAGGGGGGCTCCGGGACCTTTGCTGCGCGTGGTCACGGCTTTGGAATTCCTGCTCTGCGTGTTGATGGCAACGACTATCTGGCCGTCTATGCGGTTGCCCGATGGGCTGCGGAGAGGGCCCGCCGCAACCTCGGACCAACAGTTATAGAGTACGTAACGTACCGAGCGGGAGGGCATTCCACATCGGATGATCCTTCAGCTTACAGACCCAGGGAAGAGGGCGATGCATGGCCATTGGGTGATCCTATCCTGCGTTTAAAGAGCTACCTGATTAAACAGGGCTGGTGGTCTGAAGAACGCCATACACAGGCAGAAGCGGAAATAGCCGATGAAGTGCTTGCTGCGCAGAAAGAAGCTGAGGCTATCGGTACCTTGAGTACGGGCAATACCCCATCTGCCAGAGATATGTTTGAAGACGTATTTGAGAAGATGCCGCCGCATCTGGTAAAACAGCGTCAGGAAGCCGGTTACTAAGATGGCTAATATGTCTAAAATGACAATGATTGAGGCAATTCAAAACGCCCACGAAAAATCGATGGAACGCGATGAGCGCGTTGTTGTTTATGGTGAGGACGTTGGTTTTTTCGGCGGTGTATTTCGTTGCACAGCCGGTTTACAGGAAAAATTCGGCGCCGCACGTTGCTTTGATGCACCGATCAATGAATCCGGTATTATTGGAACAGCTATCGGTATGGCGGCCTACGGCTTGCGACCCTGTGTGGAAATTCAGTTTTCCGACTACGTGTATCCGGCGTACGATCAAATTGTGTCCGAAGCCGCGCGTCTGCGGCATCGGTCTGCCGGAGACTTTACCTGCCCGCTGGTGATTCGCATGCCGGTGGGTGGTGGAATCTTTGGCGGACAAACGCATAGTCAGAGTCCGGAGGCGGTATTTACTCAGGTGTGTGGTATTAAAACGGTTATGCCGTCAAACCCGCACGATGCAAAAGGCCTGCTGGCGGCCGCCATTGAAGACCCTGACCCGGTAATTTTCATGGAGCCAAAGCGTCTCTATAACGGACCGTTTGACGGTCATCATGAAAATCCCGTTGTACCCTGGCGTGATCATCCGCGCGGCGATGTTCCCGAAGAATACTATACGATCCCTCTGGGAAAAGCTGCTGTGACCCGTTCCGGTGAGGCACTAACGGTTATTGCATATGGCACCATGGTCTATGTGGCTGAGGCTGCAGCGGTCGAGACAGGAATCGACGCCGAAATTATAGATCTTCGTACGTTGTTGCCACTTGATCTGGATACCATTGTTGAATCGGTCAAAAAAACCGGCCGTTGCGTGGTAGTACATGAGGCGACAAGAACCTCCGGGTTTGGTGCCGAGCTTGTCACGCTGGTTCAGGAAGAGTGCTTTTATAACCTGGAAGCACCTGTTGGTCGGGTAACCGGATGGGATACGCCGTATCCGCATGCTCAGGAGTGGGACTACTTCCCGAGCCCGGAGCGGCTTGGTCGAAAGATGATTGAAACACTGGAAGCCTGATTGCAGTGTGGAAAATTCAAGTAACGAATTCAGGTTTTATATAGGCGATAAGCTATGGGGATATTTTCAATATGCTTGCCGGATGTGGGGGAGGGTGTTGCCGAGGCGGAACTAGTGGAATGGAACGTCAAGGTGGGCGACACCGTCCTTGAAGATGAAACCGTTGGAGCGGTAATGACCGACAAGGCGGCAGTAGAAATACCCTCCAGTGTAACCGGAAAAATAGTCTGGCTCGGCGGTGATATTGGTGATGTGATTGCTGTTGGCTCGGAACTGGTGCGTCTGGAGATAGATGGTGACGGCAATAGTAATGTTGCCATCCCGGACAAACCTGCTGCCGGACAGATTGCAGCTGTGCAAACAGCGGCTGTTAAATCGATTGAAAGTCAGGCCGTTGTGGCGGCAGCGGAGCCAGTCGCTGAAGTTGCCGCCCCTTTGTTGTCAGATCCATCTGCCGGCATGGAAACTACAGCCTCATCTGCCTCTTCTATAAACGGTAAGCCACTGGCGGCACCGTCGGTACGCAAGCGTGCGCGCGATGCCGGAGTTGATTTGCGTCTGGTTAAAGGTACCGGTCCGGCGGGTCGCATTGTGCACGAAGATCTAACGCCGTGGCTGGAACAGGATAAAAGTGTTCCTGCGGGGAAAGTACCGAATACCACGATCGAGGAAATAAAAGTCGTCGGCATGCGGCGAAAGATCGCTGAAAAGATGATGCTGGCAAATCAGCGCATACCGCATATAACCATCGTTGAGGAAGTGGATGTAACAAACCTCGAAGAACTGCGGGGTGAACTCAATACGACCTATGACGGAAAGCGTGCAAAGCTGACAGTACTGCCGTTCATGATGAAAGCTATTGTCGAAGCGATAAAAGAACAGCCTCAGCTCAATGCTTTATATGATGATGGCAACGGTATTCTGCAGGTGCATGGTGGTGTCCATATCGGGATCGCTACGCAGACTGAGGCAGGGTTGATGGTGCCGGTAGTCCGGCATTGCGAGGTGCTAAGCCTATGGGATAGCGCAGCGGAAGTAGGGCGACTTGCCGGGATTTGCCGTGATAGTACTGTGACGAGAGAAGCACTGACAGGATCGACCATCACAATTTCATCGCTTGGCCCCCTGGGTGCGCTGGCAACCACGCCTATTATCAATCATCCGGAGGTGGCAATTGTGGGTATAAATAAAATCGCTGTACGACCACATTGGGACGGGCGACAGTTTGTGCCGCGTCGGATCATGAACATATCCGCTAGTTTTGATCACCGCGTGATAGATGGGTGGGATGCGGCAGTTATGATCCAGAAACTGAAAACCTTGCTGGAAAAACCAGCCATGCTGTTTGTAGAGGACTAGCCAATGGCAGACAGAAAATGCCGGTTGCTGGTTTTAGGCGCAGGCCCCGGTGGGTATGTGTGTGCCATCAAGGCCGGACAATTGGGGCTGGATACCGTGATTATCGAGGCTGAAAAGCCTGGCGGAACCTGCCTGAATGTGGGGTGCATACCTTCGAAAGCACTGATCCATGCAGCTGATGAATTCTATAAAACCCGTGCATTTTCCCGTGATAACGAGCTGGGTATTTCGGTATCAGCGGCTGTTATGGATCTTGAAAAAACTGTGCAGTGGAAAAACGGTATCGTCGATCGTTTAAATAGAGGAGTAACCGGTTTACTAAAAAAGGCGTCGGTCGAATTAATATCCGGCACGGCAAAATTTCTCGACGGCAAAACAGTTGAGGTTATCAGCGCTGAAGGCAGGCAGGCGATTCAAGCTGAAAATATAGTCATCGCTACCGGTTCGGTTCCAGTTGCTTTGCCATTGCTGCCGTTCGGTGATCGCGTCTGGTCATCAGCCGATTTGCTGGCCTGCACGGAATTGCCTGAATCCATAGCGATTGTGGGTGGGGGTTATATAGGCCTGGAGCTTGGCTGTGCAGTGGCCAAACTAGGCGCTGGCGTGAGCATTATTGAGGCCTCCGAACGCATTTTGCCACAATATGATGAGGCGTTAACTGCACCGGTTGTGAAGCGACTGGCGCAACTGGGAGTTAATATAATGACCAAAACCCGTGCTGAGGGTATTGGACCGTCTGGCCTGGAACTGGTTGCAGACGATGGCAGCAACCTGGCTCTAAATGCAGACAAAGTGCTGGTGACGGTTGGTCGCAAGCCACAGATGGAAGGCTGGGGTCTTGAAGAACTTCAGCTTACACTGGAGGGGCAGGGCTTACAGATAAACGAGAAGTGTCAGACCTCCATGCGCGGGGTTTACGCCATTGGTGATGTAACCGGCGAGCCGATGCTGGCACACCGGGCTATGGCACAGGGTGAAATGGTCGCCGGCATTATAGCCGGTGAAAACCTCGTCTGGGATAAAAACTCTATACCTGCAGTGTGCTTTACGGATCCGGAGATTGTCACTGTCGGGCTGGCTCCACTGGAAGCGGTCGAGCAAGACATAGCTATCGATGTTTCAGAGTTTCCTTTTCAGGCAAGTGGCCGGGCAATGACCATGCAGCGAACTGACGGTTTCATTCGTCTGATTACCTGCAAACAGGATGGGGTAGTGTTGGGTATTCAGGCGGTTGGTACAGGGGTTTCCGAGTTGTCAGCTGCTTTTTCGCTGGCCATAGAAATGGCAGCCTGTGCGGAAGATATAGCAGCAACCGTGCATGCTCACCCGACCATGAGCGAAGGATTTCAGGAAGCGGCAATGCATGCTGTCGGACGCGCAATTCATCTGTAACGATAGGATACATGGTTTCCAGCCGCTGAATAGGCAGGTTTAGAAACGTTTTACGATTTAATAGATGCTGTTTCAAATCGCTGTTGCAGCCCGGCTCTTTGGTCTTTGTGCGCCGGGAAAGAGGTAAGCCAGCGCATCTTAAGCTCTAGAAGTTGCTGTTCTGCCGAAGCCGCGGTTGCTTGCGCCATTCCCTGCTGCAGTTGTTCAAGCTGATACCGCATTCGCAGTTGCTTGTCTGAAGCTGGTGTTTCCCGATCCATTAGAATCTCTGTTTCAATACATAGGATGCGTCTGGCGTGTGTATTGTTTTCATAGTCGGGGTTTGAGCCCGCCTGCAGGTGAGAAATAATCGAGTCAAGCCTTTGTTGCATGGCTTTTTTCCAGTGTGCGTTGTCGGTTTTCTCGCCAGTGTTCCATTCTGCCTGTAGTCTGTCTATATCAGCCTGAATTGTATCGACGGGCTGGCCGACCAGATTCTCCAGTTTGTCGCAGATAGATGCATTGTGGCTCAAGCGCCTGAGTTCCATCGACTGTGCTGATGCAGCAGCTTTCTGGCGATGATTGTCGATAGCATCCAGGGCGCGGGCCAGATCCCGGGGAAGATATTTTTGATCGCGTTCGGGAAATTCGGGCAGCGCGCTGAATTCATCCTGTAACTGCTGCACGTGCTTTTCGTCGGCGGCAGCGTCGGTTTTGGTCATAGCCCTGAGCTCGCCGATAATCGCTTTTGCACGGGTAACGTGCTCGACGCTTGCTGCATATTGCTCGCGTTGCTTACCACGATGAGCCTGATAGATAGTGCTGCAGGCGTCGTTGAATGCTGTCCATAATTTTTGATCGTCTTTACGGCGGGTGTTTCCTGTGAGCCGCCACGTAGCTTGTAGTCGTTTAACCTGGTTGATGCAGTGCTGATTGATCTCGCCTTCGCCGAGTAGCACTGCCTTATCGATGAGATCCTGCTTCTCCTTTATACTCGCGTCATAACCTGGTTGCAGTTTCTCATCCAGCTGGTTCAGCAATTCGCTGAAGCGTTTGTCGAGTTCGGCTGTCGCCTTGCGATCAAATACCCGGGAGTCACGCCATTCGTTCTTGGCTGTGCGTATGGTTTTTTCAACCAGTTTTAGATCCGGGTTTTCCCAATCGGATTTTTCCAGATAAGTTTGCAGCATATCGCAGATAGTTGATCGCTGTTTCAGCCTGCCTTGTTTTACTTCCCGCTGCTTTGCAAAATGTTCTGCGCAAGGCTTGTAGGCGAGGTCGGCAGCGTTTTTAAATCTGGGCCAATGCGCCTCTTGGGCCGGGCTTGCCCCCATTCCTTTCCACTGCGACTGTAGATCTTTGATGCGTGCAGCCTGATCTTTTATAGAAAGCCCGAGTGTGGGCACCAACTCCATTTGCTCGCACAGTTCAACAAGCTTGGGTTCAGTTGCAAACTGCTTCCAGTCTCCTAAATCGGTAAGCTTTGTTTTGAGTCGGTCCAGTTTATCGATATAGGGTTTCTGCTGAGCGGCCGGCAAGCGTGCCACTTTTTTTTCCAGACGCTCCAGTACTGATTTCGCAGGCCCCCATTTTTTTGCGTTGATTGCACTGCTGAGGGATCCGAACTGTTTGTTAATACTGGCGATCAATTCACGGGATTTCTCGTTGCGAGAATCGATTGTATGCTGCACTTTTTCTATAAGGAGTGGTAGTTCTGCGGCGTAGGCCGGTGCAGTTGCGTTATCTGTGCTTTTTAGTGATTGCAGTTTTTTAAGTTGTCTTGCGAGTATATGGGTATCGACGTTGTTGGAATCTTCCAGTTCCTGTATGGAGGTGGCAACGTCACCAGCCCGCTGGAGCTGGCGGGTAATCGCGTTTGTCGATGTGTCATATTGTTGTAGTTGCTGCTTGTCGGCAGTTCCGGAGGTTTGCAGCTCCTGCCATTTGTTTTTTTGCGCCTCGGCATGGGCTTTCATTGTCGGCAGGACCATCGATAATTCAGATGCGCCTGTCGTCTGCAGTGTTTCGCTCGCACCTTTCAGCTCAGCCAGAATCTCATTAAAAGCGTTGTAAGTTTCCTGCTCTTTCTTATTTGCCTGTACCTTTGCGGTAGCTATTTTTTCAAAATCCTCATAGCGCTGTTTTTTTTCGGCGTTGATCTCGAAGTCGAGTTGCTTCCACCGCGAGGCGAACAATTCATAGCGAGTGGCGTAGTTCGGGGACCACACACCGTTGGCCAGCTTGTCCATTTCGTCGATTATTTTATCGACTTCCTGTTCCTGCTGTTGCGTGCGTGCAAGTGCTTTGTGACTGGCGTCGAGTCGTTGTTTTAATTCCCGAGCAACGATTTTGTCTTTGCTCTTGATGGCACGCCAACATTTGTCGATCAGATCGAGCGATTTTAAATCGGCGGCGACCTGCTGGCGGGTATCGTGAAAGCGGGCTTCGGTCGCGATATGGTAGAGATCGTCTTCAGCGGTAAAATGTGTGAGACCGAAAGTGCGCAGATCGGCGTCACTATGATGCGCTGTGATCAACCGCGCCAGGTGCTTTTTGTCTGTCGTGGAGGTGTAGCTTGCTAGAGTCTGGCGGGTTGCGTCGTTTGCCGGTAGTTGTTTTGCATATTGACGTGCAGCGATCAAGCGGATGCTGTCGCTGCTATCGTTCAGGGCTACCTTCAGCAGTACTTCGGGATCCCTGATTTTATTGCAGGCAGCAGCACGAATTTTTTCCGAAGGGTTGTCTAGTGCGGCCAGATGTGTCGCGTGGTCTTGATCCGGCGCTTCATCGGCTTTAACAGCTGCTTTGTCCGGGCTGTTTTTTTCAGCCTGGTGCGTTTTAGCCGGAGGCGATTTGTTATCCGCGTTTGAGTTACCCGGCCATTTTATATTTCGCAGTTTGTTCAGCATGTCAGTACTCCCGCAACAAGAGGTTATGCGTTCAACTTGTCGAGTGCGCGTAACAGGGCTGTGCCCATTTCCGATGTGCTGACTGGCGCCACGCCGGATGCTGCGATATCAACGGTACGGATATTATCGGCCAGTACTTGATCGACGGCGGCTTCCAGCAGGTCGGCGTCGTCATTTCTATCTAGTGAAAAACGCAGACACATGGCGAAGGACAGTATCGTCGCTAGCGGATTCGCTTTACCCTGACCTGCTATATCAGGAGCCGAACCGTGAACCGGCTCGTAGAGTGCGGCACGCTTGCCGTTGACTTCAACACCAAGTGAAGCTGATGGCAGCATACCGAGTGACCCCGTTAACATAGCGGCGCAGTCTGACAGGATATCACCGAACAGGTTGTCGGTAGCTATGACGTCAAATTGTTTCGGTTGTCTGACCAGTTGCATGGCACAGTTGTCAGCGTACATATGCTCGAGTGTAATGTTCGGGTACTCTTTGCCGACACGAGTTGCAATCTCGCGCCAGAACACCCCTGATTCCATAACGTTAGCTTTTTCAACCGAGTGAACTTTGCTGTTGCGTTTTGCTGCCAGTTCGAATCCGACATGCATCAGGCGTTCTATTTCGCTTTCGAAATAGACCTGCGTGTCGAATGCGCGGCGACGACCGTCATCGAGTGTTTCAGTTCCTCGAGGCTCGCCAAAATAAACGCCAGCGGTGAGCTCCCGAAGAATCAGTATGTCGAGGCCCGATACCAGTTCTTCGTGTAGTGAAGAAGCGGAAGCCAGTGCTGGCCGGCAGGTAGCCGGACGGAGGTTGGCGAATAAATCGAGTTCCTTGCGCAGGGTCAGTAAGCCTGCTTCCGGGCGCAGGTGTCGTTCGACGTTATCCCACTGAGGGCCGCCGACTGACCCCATAACAATGGCATCAACCTGCTTTGCAACTTCCAGCGTGCTATCAGCGAGTGGATTGCCGTAGCGTTCGTAAGCGGCGCCGCCGACGTCATCTGTGGTGATATCGAAGGTGATTCCGCGTTTATCTGAAAACCAGCTGATGACTCTTGAGAGCTCGGCAACAACTTCCGGCCCGATGCCGTCGCCCGGCAGCAACAGGATTGTAGCGTTATTCATGCAAATGACCTTCTTTGTGTTTTGTTGTCAGGCGGGGGTGAGCCAGCGCTGTGTTGTATTTTTATTTTCTTCGAATGAGGAAATTGAATCTTCCTTGCCTAGAGTCAATGCAATTTCGTCGAGCCCGTTCAGCAGACAATGCTTGCGAAATTCATCTATTTCGAAGGAATGCGACTGACCATTCGGCGTGGTAACAGTCTGTGATTCAAGGTCGATAGAAAAAACCGCATTAGATCCGTATTCTGCCTGTTCGGTTAGCTGATCGATTTCTTCCTGCGGCAGGCGTATGAGTAACATGCCGTTCTTGAACGCATTGTTATAGAAAATATCGGAGAAGCTCGGGGCGATTACACAGCGAATGCCAAAGTCTTCTATAGCCCATGCTGCGTGCTCGCGCGAGGAACCGCAGCCGAAGTTATCACCTGCAACCAGAATTCTGGCGTCTTTATAGGCTTCCTTGTTCAGTACAAAATCAGGGTTGTCGCTACCGTCTTCGTTGTAACGCATTTCATGAAACAGACCCTTGCCGAGTCCGCTGCGGCCTATCGTTTTCAGATACTGCTTCGGGATAATCATGTCTGTGTCGACATTGATCATGGGCATCGGTGCTGCAACGCCGGTCAGTTCTTTCAGGGCTTTCATGATTCAGCTCCCGCAAGTGTGCGGACATCCGTTAATTTGCCTCTGACAGCGGCTGCTGCTGCCATAGCAGGAGACATCAGGTGGGTACGCCCGCCGCGGCCTTGTCTGCCCTCGAAGTTGCGATTTGACGTCGAGGCACAGCGCTCGCCCGGTTCGAGCCGGTCGGGGTTCATTCCCAGGCACATGGAGCAGCCGGGTTCGCGCCATTCGAAGCCGGCATCTTTTATAATAGCTGCTATGCCCTCGTCTTCTGCCTGCGCTTTGACAAGGCCCGAACCTGGAACCACCATCGCATGCACATTGGCGGCGATTTTTTTACCTTCCACCACTTTCGCCACCTCACGTAAATCTTCTATTCGCCCGTTAGTACAGGAACCGATAAAGACCTTGTCGATACTTATTTCCTCTAGCGGTGTTCCTGCGGTGAGACCCATGTATTCGAGTGAGCGACGTGCGGCCGCTTGCTTGTGTTCGTCTGCGAAGTCGGTGGGTTCGGGTACCCTGTCGGTAATCGCCAGTGCGTCCTCGGGTGAGGTGCCCCAGGTAACGATGGGGGCGATACTTGCCGCGTCTATTTCTATTGTGCTGTCGAAGTGTGCTCCGTCATCTGTGTGGAGTGTTTTCCAATAGGCGACGGCGTCATCCCAGTCTGATCCCTTAGGTGATTTAGGGCGGTTTTCTAAATAGGCAAAGGTGGTTTCATCGGGTGCGATCAGTCCGGCGCGGGCGCCACCTTCAATTGCCATATTGCATAGTGTCATCCGGCCTTCCATGGTGAGGTCGCGTATTGCCTCCCCGGCATATTCAATGACGTGGCCGGTACCGCCAGCGGTACCGGTTTTGGCGATGATCGCAAGAGTCAGATCTTTCGCAGTGACACCGGCTGCCAGCTTGCCGGTCACTCTGACGAGCATATTTTTTGATTTATTCTGCAGCAGGGTTTGCGATGCCAGCACGTGTTCTACTTCGGAGGTGCCTATGCCATGAGCCAGAGCTCCGAATGCACCGTGAGTTGCGGTATGGGAGTCGCCGCAGACAACCGTGGTGCCCGGCAGGGTGAAGCCTTGCTCCGGCCCGATAATATGGACAATGCCCTGGCGCTTATCCAGTTCATCGTAATACTCGACGCCGAACTCGGAGGTATTGGTGCGCAGTGTATCCATTTGCAGCTTGCTTTCCGGGTCATCGATACCGGCTGATCGGTCGGTGGTTGGGATGTTGTGATCGACCACGGCGAGAGTCAGCTCCGGGCGACGGACTTTTCGACTGGCCAGACGCAGGCCTTCGAAGGCTTGTGCGCTGGTCACTTCGTGGACAAGATGGCGATCGATGTAGATCAGGCAGGTGCCGTCCGGTTCAGTACTGACGACGTGAGCATCCCAGATTTTGTCGTACAGGGTTTTAGCTTGCAATGGGGGTCTACCTCGTAAACGTTTTTCAAGAGTGAGCTGTGGAACTCTGCGTTCAACTAACGTGAGAGGTATGTTAGAGCGCGATGGCATGCGCTGCAATGAAATTAGCCTGCATTATTCAAGGGGTGGCGAGGATATCGCGTAGACCCTACTTATTCACGTCAAGGGATTTCACAGTGGATTTTCTTCTCGCGTCGAATACTTGCTGATATTTGCAAGAGAAAAAATTCTCTGTGGAATCAAAGGTCAAGTGAGATTCCGTCAATCCCGTGAATAAAGCGGGTTAGTAGTGAAGCGGGTGTTGCGAGGGGAATTCGTCTGCCTTATCCGGCAGTGATTGTGGTCGATGGCGGGCATTGCCCCGCCATCAACGGGCTGCTTAAAACTGATCGGGGGCTCTTTCGGCCAGTACCGGTGTCTGGATTTCTTCCGGTGCAAATTTCTGTGTTAGTAATATTGATGTGACGCTCATGGCAATGGTAAGTGTAACTCCGCCTATCGCCACGAGAGTCATGCTCCGGGCGGCTGCCCGGCGTTGTTGTCTCAGGGTTTGCTGCTTTTCCATAAAAGGTTCCTCGTCTGACAGATTGTAAACATCATGAAGAGTCCAGCAGATTTGCCTCTGCTGCATTCCCTGATGGGCTGTCGGAACGTCTCTTGTGCTTTATATCGTCTACCTCGACAATCAAGCGCTATCTATAATGGCGACCACGTAAAGTCAATGGCTACAGCGTGGTCGGTTGATCTGCCTGCTGGCAGTATCAGTCCATTGTGATTGAGCCGAATAAAATTGTCCGAGAAATGTTACACAAAAGTTACACAAGGGCGTGTAATGTATTTTCGTCGCAACGTTTAACACATTAGTGGTGGGTATGTGGAAAGAAACTGTAACAACTGCGTCGGCTTATACTGCGGTTGTCGCGTCAAGAATGTGACTCAGTATAGTGACACGAGTTGCCTGATCGGATACTGTAAATCGGAGTTATCGAATGATTTTTTGTAACCGATGTGCTGGAGGGTGGTGTGACTTTACTAGTTTTGGCAGCAATTGCATTTTTGTGTTTAACGGCGATATCCCGGCGAACCGATCCATAAAATTCAGGGTGAGCGGCTCCATATGAGCCGTCGCTGGATTTGAGTCGTTTCAAAAACGACCGGCCGTCCCGGTCGGGATATACTATGTAAAGACGGACGCAAGGTCCGTTTTTTTATGCCTGTATCACGAGCCTGCTAGAGGTAATCCTTCAACAAACCAGAAGGTTATAAATAGCAGTACTGCCAGGACGATCAAGCCTGTTATTACTTTTGCATCTGACGCCATTTCTGACTCCTCATATTCGATTAGGTTACCGGTAACGGCTGATCTAATATGCTTTAACGCATAATTTACAATGCTCACTAAGCATATTTGGAGCCATCTCTATGACGCCCGATGAATTTCGAAAAACCGGACATGAATTAATTGAACTGATTGCAGCCTACCGCGAGCAAGTGGAAGATATGCCGGTTAGGAGCCGATCAGAGGTTGGTGATATTCTACAATTGTTACCGGAATCGCCTCCGCAACAGTCGGAATTACCTGAAACGGTTGTCGAGGATGTAAAGCAGTCGATTATCCCGGGCATGACTCACTGGCAGCACCCGTCATTCTTTGCCTATTTCCCTGCAAATTCAGATTTATCCTCTGTTCTGGGTGATTTACTGAGTTCCGGCCTGGGACAGCTCGGGTTGAACTGGCAGTCGAGCCCTCCTCTGACAGAGATGGAACAGCGAATGTGTCAGTGGCTGCAGCAGATGCTGGGCCTTTCCGATGCCTGGCAGGGCGTTATTCAGGATACGGCATCGACGGCGTCTTTGATCGCGTTGCTCAGTGCCCGGGAGCGGGCGTCCGAACACGCGCAGGTACGCAACGGGCTGCGTGATGCGCCAGAGCTTATGGTTTACTGCTCGTCGCAGGCGCACAGTTCAATTGAGAAAGCGGCTTTGCTTGCCGGATTCGGGCGTAACCAGGTGCGACTATGCGAGGTGAATACAGATTTCTCCATCGATACAGCAGATCTGCAAAAAAACATTGAGGCCGATGTAGCGGCAGGGAAAAAGCCCTGTGCCATTGTCGGCTGTACCGGTACCACGGCAACCACGGCTATGGACAACCTTCAGCAACTTGCCAGGCTCAGTGAAGAGTACCAGTGCTGGCTCCACGTTGATGGGGCGATGGCCGGGAGTGCCATGCTGCTGCCGGAGATGCGTCATTTGTGGGATGGAGTAGAATGGGCCGATTCCGTCGTCTTCAACCCGCACAAATGGCTTGGAGTTGTGTTTGACTGTTCTGTCTATTTTGTTCGTGATAAAGAACATTTAGTTCGCGTGATGAGTACCAACCCGAGCTATTTGCAAACGGCAGCGGACGGGCAGGCGCCGAATTACCGGGATTGGGGCATTCCGCTGGGTCGGCGATTTCGTGCGATGAAAATCTGGTGGCTGCTGCGTTGTGAAGGGGTGGAGTGTCTGCAGAAGCGGCTGCGCAGGGATATTAATAATGCGCGATGGCTGGAACAGCAGATCGCTGCGCATCCGGAGTGGTCGCTGCTGGCGCCGGTTGCGTTGCAAACTGTGTGTGTGGTTCATCGCCCGCCCGGGCTCTCGAGCGACAAAGTAGACAGCCATACCCTGGCCTGGTGTGAAGCTGTGAATGCCAGTGGTGCTGCGATGCTGACACCGGCATTGCTTAATGGTCGCTGGATGGTGCGTATTTCAGTTGGGTCCCTGACTACCGAACGCGCTCATGTGGAACGACTTTGGCAGACATTACTGGAATATACCGCCAAACGATGACCTCTATTGTCCAACTATCTGATCTCTGCAGCGATGCTCGGTCTGCTTCTGACGCTATCCGCGTGTGGTGGATCGGACGATAACCCGAGCGAAGCGACTCAGCTGAATGAACCGGAAACCCGTGCTGCACTTGCCCTCGATTCAAAGCAGTGCTCTGTTATTACCAGTGGCACACCAGTGGCGAATGGTCATCGTGAAGTTGTTGTAAGTGCAGGCACTTTTACAATGGGTAGTGACCGCCACTACCGTGAAGAGCGGCCGCAGCGAGAAGTCTATGTGCCGGAATTTACTATTGATGTGCATGAGGTAACCAACCGGCAGTTTGCTGAGTTTGTGCGTCAGACAGGCTACATTACAACGGCTGAAAAAATACCGCTGGCGGTAGATAACCCCGGTATACCTGCGCAATTTCTGGTGGCAGGATCTGCTGTGTTTGTATCGCCGGCGGATGGAAAGGCGGGTCATTGGACAGACTGGTGGCAGTTTGTTCCCGGCACCAGCTGGAAGAATCCAGAGGGTCCGGGCAGTGATATTGCCGGGCGGGAAAATCATCCGGTTGTTCATGTCAGCTATCTTGATGCAAAAGCGTATGCCCAGTGGGCCGGTCGGTCCTTACCTGTGGAGGCGCAATGGGAGCGTGCTGCAAAGGCTCTTGGAGATTCGCTGGCCGCTAACACCTGGCAGGGGGTCTTTCCACTGCAAAACCGGAGTCTGGACGGATTTGCCGGTACAGCGCCGGTAGGTTGCTTTGCCGCTAACGATCTCGGTATCCATGACATGATCGGGAATGTCTGGGAGTGGGTAGACGATCCCTATAGTGAGGCCGGTCCAGCGGCGCAAGAACGCGTTCGCACCGGTTCAGCCGCCAAGGCCATTAAACGAGTGGTCAAGGGAGGTTCTTATCTGTGTGCAAGCAACTATTGCCGTCGGGATCGGCCTCAGGCGCGTCAGTCGCAGGAAGAAAATTTTGGCTCCGCACATATTGGGTTTCGTACTGTAAGTCAGCTGCCAGTTGATTAATAACAGCCGGAAAATCGTGCTCTACAGGCACGTTACCTGATATTCAGCCGCGATTTTCGACAGCGGAAAATGGCGCAATCCCTGCAGCGGTTTTTTGTCTGTCTGTAATTTCCGGGTTTTTCCAAAAATGGCTCTAGAAATGATGTCGAAACTGGCTGTGGCTGGTATTGCTGTGGCTTTTCTGCAAGCTTGTGGCAGCGATTCGGATATGTCTGAAGCAGCTGTCACCGAGCCGACAGATTTTGCGGCAGCCCTTAGCCGGGAAAGCACAGTGGTGTTGACGGTAGATCTTGACGGCGCGCAGGTGGTGCCGGTTGCAGAAACCCGCCAGGTCGGATCAGCCAGTTTTTCTTTGGATAACACTACGGGTCAGCTGTTTGGAAGTGTTAATACGGCGGTCAGTGGTGTAACTGAGGTTCATCTTCATGAAGGAGAAGTCGGGGAAGTTGGAGCTGAAGTTTTGTCTTTTTTTTCGGACGGAGTTAATCAATACACCATACCCGCTATGACCTTTCTCGGGACGGAGGATGCTGATCGACTGCGAGCCGGACAATTGTATGTTGATGTTCACACGCATGCCCACCCTGAAGGAGAGCTGCGTGCACAGTTAAGTAACCAGGCGGTGCAGCTGACAGTGTCTGCAACTCTCGATGACATTCAGGCCAAAATATTCACACCGCAGTGTTCGGGTTGTCATACAGGTGGAGGAAATACTCTGCCCAGCGTGATGAATCTCACGAATGCATCGGCAAGTTATGCCAGTCTTGTTGGCGTATTCAGTATTGGTGAGCCGGATTTACTGCGTGTTGACAGTGGTGATGCTCAGTCAAGTCTTCTAGTGCATAAGCTTGAAGGGACTCAAGCCGTAGGTGGCCGGATGCCATTGCGAGGAAACAAACTTCAGGCGCAAAGTATTGTGGCAATACAACAATGGATAGATGACGGCGCTATGCGCTAGAACAGGTGTAATGCTGTATAGTATCCGGTTGGTTGTTGAATTCCGTGATCCGATTTATAGAAAAGCTGGTGATGCTACTGGTGACTTGCATGCTAAATGCAGTCGCCGTGGCCGATGATCCGCCGGAGTTGCTGGACCGCACAGCAGAAGCCCTGGCTGGGTTGCCCAATGATGCAGCGTTTAAGTCTCTTGAGATAGGAGATTTTAATGCCGACGGTTTGGAAGATCTGGTTATCGCCCGTCGCGAAATGCCTCCTGTTTTGTTGATTAATAACTCGGGAACATTAACAAATAACACCGATCTATTCCTTCCTGCGTTTGAGAACGCCGCAAATTCCAACAGTGCTGAAGCGTTCGATGCAAATGCCGACGGTCTTACTGATCTGGTTTTCGCCAGACTGGGTCGCGCCCCGCGCCTGTACCTGAATCTGGGGCATGGTCAATCCGGCAACTGGCTAGGGTTTGACCAGGGCACCGATCTGATCGGTGCGACCAACAGCCTGGTGATTGAATCCGGCGACATTACCGGTGACGGTGCGCCTGACTTGTTTGTTGTTCAGGTTGAGCTTGCCGGAAATAAGCTGTTGGTAAATGATGGCGGCGGTAACTTCGCCGAAGAGAGTGCGCGACTTGGAGAGCTAGCCGGGCTTGAGCGAGGGCACTCTGTGCGTCTGGAGGATATCGAAAGTGATGGCGATATAGATATCATCTATATCGAAGCGGATCTGTTTCTACATCTCTATTTTAATGATGGCACAGGAAGATATTCCAATAGCCGGCGCCAGACATTCCAGAATAGTGATCGCTTTGCCTATAAATTCGGCGCGGCCGATTTCAATAATGATGGAATTATTGACTTCAGGCAATACTCGAATACTGCACCCATGGCCGAAATGTCTATCGGTATTCTCGATAGTAACGGCTTGCCAGTGTATCTCAGGCGGCAGGATGCCCCGATGCTTCGTGGCAATCGTAAACACGGTACCGTACATATGCGAGATATTGATGGCGATGGCGATATCGACTACATACTCTCCAGCATGTTGCGAAACTTTGGAGGCCTGTCGAATACCTTTGAGGGAATGCGGACCGAGCTAGTGCTGAATGAGGGAGTGGATAGCGGGGTATTTTCAACCTTCACCGGCGAGGAGTGGGGGCGCGATGAGTCGATGGATATGAAGATCCTCGATGTCAATAACGACGGACGAATGGACTTATTTGTCGCGCACCAGAATCACTATGCTGTCTATATGTACGATGCCGGTGCCAAGCAGGTTCAGCTGGGGCCTGTCACGTCAACGCCGGAAGTTGCCGGCGCCGCAGTGACCTTTACCGCAACACTACTGGCAGGCGACAATCCAGCATTTCAGTGGGATCTCGGGAACGGTGAAATAATAACAACCAGCGAACCGACACTGACTCATGTCTTTGATGAACCGGGCAGGCACCTGGTCACCTTAACCGCGCGAAATGGTGCGGGTAGCGATCAGACGATATACCGGCATCGCGCCCATGAACCGTTGCTCGATGGATTGGCGCGTTCGTCCAGTACGATCGTTACAGACCGATCGGCAACCGCAGAGCGGGTGTGGGTTGTGAATCCGGATCATGACAGTGTCAGTGTTCTGGATGCCGTATCGGGCGCGCGGCTAGCCGAAATTGCGGTTGGTGATGAGCCGCGTGGTATTGCTGTCGCCAGTGACGATTATATAATCGTCAGTAACAAGCGCTCGGCGAGTCTGACCCTGATTTCCCGTCGATTGTTAACCGTGGCAGGGCAGGTATCGCTCGTTGCCGGTTCACGCCCGCATGGAATTGTCGCAGATAAAAACGCTTCGCGGGTCTATGTCGCTCTGGAGGGAACTGGTGAAATTGCACTGGTAACTGTGCCACAGGGAGACAGTGCTCTGCCTGCTGCTGTGTTATTGAAAGATATTGGATTCAGCCCGCGGCATCTGGCGCTAAGTGCAGATGGTACGGTGCTCTACATAAGCCGCTTTATTACCGGGCATCTTGTCGGTGAAAGCACGAGGAATGTTTCTACCGATGGTGGTGGTGAAATTTTACGAATGAATACGCAATCCCTTGAAGTAACCGGGACTGCTGTACTTCCATACAATAATGTGTCAGACACCGATGTCAGTGCGCGCGGAATACCCAATTATCTGATCGCGCCCGCCATAGCGCCGCATGGCGGATCTGCGCTGGTTGGTGCGAAGCTGGATAACATCTACCGTGGTACGATGCGCGACGGAAACTCACGGCGGCATAATGCCCTGGTGCGGAGCATGCTCGCGGAAATAGATTTGGCACCTTTTCAGGAAAATCTGCGGGCCCGCATCGACTTTGATAACAACAGTCCGCCAACCGCCGTAGTGTATGGGCCCACGGGAAACGTTGTATTTGTAGTGCACGAAGGGAGTCGACTATTTGAGATTGTTGATGCGTATCGTGGAGAAACGCTTTTTTCAACCGAAGTAGGCTTTGCGCCCCAGGGACTTGCGCTTTCGGCGGATGGCAAGCGGATTTTTATAGATAATTATTTATCTCGCTCGGTGAGTATTTTCGATTTAAGCGAGCTGATGGCAGGTTTTTCTGACAACGCCAATTTAATCGGCGGTACATCGACTACATCGAGTGAGGCTTTGTCTCCTGATGTATTACTGGGTAAACGTTTATTTCATGATGCAAACAGTGGCGCACTTGCTGGCCAGAAATATATAAGCTGTGCCGTTTGCCATTCAGAGGCGGGGCACGACGGCCGCACCTGGGATTTTTCAGACACTGGTGAGGGGCTGCGCAACACTATAGACTTACGAGGTCGTGCGGGTACTGGCCACGGCAATGTACACTGGAGCGCCAACTTCGATGAAATTCATGATTTTGAAAATGACATACGCGAAGTGTTTAAAGGTTCCGGGTTATTGTCAGATGACGATTACCTTCGTACTTCCGGTATTTTGGACAAAGAAAATCCCAAAGCCGGGCTGAGCGCACAACTTGATGCGCTCGCGGCTTTTGTAGAATCTCTTGATGATTTTGGCCTGAGCCCGCATCGACAACCCGGTGGTGAACTTACCGAAGCCGGGTTGCGAGGCCGGGAAGTTTTTCGCGAGGCCGGTTGCGGCAGCTGTCACAGCGGAGACGAATTTACCGACAGCCCCGGCGGCCGTTTTCATGATATTGGTACGGTCGATAGCGATACCGGCAATCGTCTGGGTCTTGCGCTGCCCGGAGGAGGGCTCGATACACCGACGTTACGCGGTCTGTGGTACAGCGCCCCTTACCTTCACGACGGTTCTGCGGCAACGGTTGACGAGGCCATTGCAGCGCACCGGCGAGTGGCTGCATTTTCTATAAATGAGTACAGTTCGGCTCAGTTGAGTGATCTCGCACAGTACCTGTTGCAGATCGATGAGCGCGAAGGTCCGGCATTACCCGCGCCGGAAAACGAAGAGCTCTTGTTGAATGTGGGCGGTAGTGGCTGTACGCTCAAGACGCGCGCAGCCATTGATCCGACACTTGTGATCATGACCATAGTGTTGATTGGACTGGTTCGCTTGCGTGCGAGAACAGCCGGCGGCATAGCGAGTGCTGGCCGGTAGTAACGCCTTTGTCAGCTAAAACCCGTATTACAATTGGGTTGCAACAGCCCTGACGGAGACAGGAGCGGATACACTTCCGACACGCTATTGACAGTACGTTAAATTGACCGATCAACTTGTTCGTTTTTCTATAATAGTCCTCAGACCTGCTCTGGTTTTGAGCCTGATTATTAGTGTCGTGTTAAGTAGTGCGTGTGGTTTTTTATCTCCGCGTGATCCTGGAATCGGCAAGGCAATCAAATGGAACAGGCTGACAGCCTGGAAGGACGATGATCACCTTCATAGCTGGCAGGCGATGCTGTCACAGTGCCCGAGAATGGCTCGACGTGACAATGCCTGGGTTGCCTTGTGCGATGCAGCAATACGACTTGAAAACCCGGATGCACCAGCGGTCCGGAACTTTTTCGAGCAGCATTTCAAACCCCACCGGATCTATGGCCGGCGCGGCAAGGTCGATGGGCTGATTACCGGCTATTACGAACCTATACTCAACGGAAGTCTTGAGCGAACTGATAAATTCCGCTACCCGATTTACGGGACTCCCCCGGATATGCTGATGGTTGATCTGGCAGAGCTCTATCCGCAGTTAAAAGGTATGCGACTGCGGGGCAGGATCGTTGGCAACCGTGTTGTACCTTATCACTCGCGTGAGACCATTGATGGTAAAAGCAACCCGCTCGCCGGGCAGGAGATTCTCTGGGTTGATGACCCCTATGGCTCTTTTTTTCTGCAAATACAGGGATCCGGTAAGGTTCGGGTGCAGGACGGTAGTTTGCTCGGGGTTAACTACGCCAATCAAAATGGTCACCCTTATGTGGCGATTGGTAAAAAGCTGGTCGAAATTAATGCGTTACAGCTTGAGGAGGTAAGCTTGTTCACCATTAAAGCATGGCTTCGCGCCAACCCGGAACGGGCGGACGAAATACTCAATGCAAATCCGAGCTATGTGTTTTTTGAATTGCGTGAGCAAAGCGATGAAGGGCCCAGGGGTTCGCTCAATGTTCCACTTACTGCGTCCCGCAGTCTGGCAGTGGATCGGCGTGTTATTCCGCTGGGTACACCGGTGTGGCTGGAAACGACGTTACCGGACGGATCAGAATATCAGAGATTGATGTTCGCTCAGGATACGGGTGGAGCCATAAACGGCCCGGTGCGGGCTGATGTATTTTTCGGTACCGGTGCCGATGCTGAAAAACTCGCCGGCGAAATGAAGCAAAGCGGCAGATTGTATGCGTTATTACCGAAAGAGCCGTAATAGGTGGCTGTCCGGGTGTCGATGGCTTACTGCCAGAAGCAATGTCCTGCAGCAAGAATAATTGATCTGCTGCGGATGCGGTCTTTTACCCGGCTATCGCGATCGAGTTAGTTGAATATGAATTTTTGTTCGACAGAATCAATCGCGCTATCTGGCTTAAAATCTAGCTTAACTCGCTACGACCCTGCGACTATCACTCCCGAATACCCATCTGGCCTGCCTCTTTGTTGCAGAAGGCACATTGTGCCGTACGGCTTTTTTCCGGCTGTATCAAGCAGCTGATTTGATTCAATAAATTGAATTCCGGTTAAAAAGCCATACTATAATTATCTGGTGACAGTTGCCGGCAGTGGCTGCTGCCTCCACATCACAATTGGAGAACGTCTATGTTTGAATCAACGGGCCTGGCATTTTTAGTAACCGGCGCTGTTTTGGTGCTGCTGTTTCTGCGCTCGTTTGTCAGAATCGTTCCTCAGAATGAAGCGTATGTTGTCGAGCGCTTAGGTAAGTACGATCGCACTTTATTAGCCGGTTTCCATGTAACTATTCCGGTTATAGAACGGGTAGCCTATAAGCACTCGTTGAAAGAATTTGCTGTGGATGTAGCATCTCAGCAGGCAATCACGCGAGATAACGTACCTTTAGGTATTGATGGGGTGCTTTATATACGGATAATGGACCCGAGAGCGGCATCGTATGGCGTGGATAATCTTCGTTTCGCAATAACTCAGTTAGCGCAAACCAGTATGCGAGCGGAAATCGGCAAACTCACCCTCGACGATACATTCGAATCCCGCGAGAATATTAATGCCCGTGTAACTCAGGCGATTGACGAAGCCTCGGAAGTATGGGGTACAAAAGTTCTGCGCTATGAAGTCAAAGACATTTCTCCTCCGGCTACAATTCTTGAGGAGATGGAAAAGCAAATGGGCGCTGAACGCGAACGTCGAGTCGCGGTGACCACTTCTGAAGGATACCGGCAGGCACAGATTAACCAGGCTGAAGGTGACCGGCAGGCCCAGATTCTTCGCGCAGAAGGTATCGCTGAGTCCATGACGATCGAAGCCACCGCGCGTGCTGAGGCAATCCGAACTATATCTGCGGCGATCAATGCCGAAGGTGGCTCGGCTGCGGTAGCACAGCAACTTGCGGAACAGTATGTCGGTGCGTTCGACAAACTAGCGCGCGAAGGAACCGTTGCTTTGTTGCCAGCCGACGGCGGCGATATAGCCGGAATGGTCGCAAAGGCATTTACCGCATACGACAGTCTCAAATCCCAGGTTGATCAAACCAGGGACCCTTCAGGTGTAAATTCATGACACCGTTCTGGTTCTTTCTGATTGCCGCCGCCGTGCTTCTGGCGTTGGAAATGGTGGTTTTCCAATTCACCACATTCTGGTTGTTTTTTGTCGGGCTGGGAGCGCTGGTTGCAGCGTCGTTTGCATTTGTAACCAGCGGTAGCGGTTATCTGGGGCCGACTGCAGTATTCGTTGTGGCTTCAGTGGTTATAACAGCGCTTTTATACTTGCCGATTAAGCGCTGGCAGTCCAGACCCTCTTCTATGCAAGACAACGATGCACTGGGTCATCGGGTCAGGGTGACTGCAACTATATCACCAACCAGCCCCGGTACCGTGTTCTGGTCTGGTAGTGAATGGCAGGCAGAACTGGTGGAGGGCAGCTCGCTAATCATCGAAAAAGAGCAATGGGCGCGTGTCGTCAGGGTTGAAGGGATCCGATTGCTGGTTGAGGCAGATACCGCTTGATTGCCCGCAACGCAATAATTGCAATACGGTTGTTTACTGTCGATCAAGTTAGCTAAGCCAGACTTTTTAACTAAGCCAGGCTTTTTAACTAAGCCAGATTTTTTAGCTAAGTGATGGTCAGGAAAAATGAGTACAGCGCTTTAGATGCTGCTATAGAAGCAGCGCGGCGGTTCTGGGCCGGAATTTTTTGCAACACCAGGATTAACTATTCAACGCAGCTGTTACCCGGACAAACTTCAGATTGAACGCGAACTGGATTGTGGCCGCTGAAAAGGCCATCGGTGAGTCAATTGAGCAAATTACAGCAGTTAGTGGTGGCGACTTTGCGAAATCTTATTGCGCAACGCTAGGCACTGGTGAGCGGCTGTTTATCAAAACACACCGCCAACCGCCAGAGGGCTTTTTTACTACGGAAGCTACCGGGCTGCAGTGGTTGGCTGAAAGTAATAGCGTTGCTATTCCTCGTGTACGCGCGGTCTGTGATTCACCACCGTTTCTAGCACTGGAGTGGATAGAACAGGGAGTATCGTCAGCTCATACCGAGGAAGATTTTGGTCGATTACTGGCGAGGCTTCATCAGTGTTCCTTTCCGAGGTTCGGACGCCAGGACAATCGCCTCACCGGCAGTCTCGGGTTATCTAACAATAGCTGCGATAGCTGGGCCGAGTTTTATTCTACCCGCCGCTTGCTGCCGCTGGCCCGATTGGCGCGCGATAAAAACGCGTTACCCGGTGCAACGCTTAGTGATATCGAAGCGCTGGCGTATCGTCTAAACAACTATGACGTGCAAAATGAGCACGCGGCGCTGCTGCATGGAGATCTCTGGGCAGGCAATCGAATAATCGATACAAATGGAGTTAGCTGGTTGATAGATCCCGCCTGCTATGGAGGGCACAGGGAGTTTGATCTCGCTATGATGCGGTTGTTCGGAGGCTTCGATTCAGACTGCTTTGATGCTTACAATGAAGTATATCCGCTGGCCGATGGCTGGGAAGAGAGGATTTCTCTTCACCAGCTGGCACCATTGATTGTACACGCGATTAAGTTCGGCGGTGGTTATGTCTCTGAGGTACAGTCGGCTCTAAGGCTTTATAGTTAGTGTGGGAAGTTCACCTATATAGAACCAGTTAAAAAAACCGCAGATTTAACCCGCATTATTCATCGGGTGGCGAGGATGTCGCGCCGACCTGATCTAGTCACACCAAGGGTTTTCACAGTGGATTTATTCTCGCGCCGAATATTTACTGGTATTTGCAAGAGAAAAAATCTCTGTGGAATCAAAGATCAGGTGAGATTCCGTCAACTCGTGAATAATGTGGGTTAGTATTCACGCAGTTAATCTTTGATGGGAATATAGAGTTCGGTTCGAAGCTGCGAATCCGGTGTGGTGGTTGGATCATCCAGATAAAGCTCAAAAGGCGCTTGAGTCTTGTGTGCTTTTAGTTTTTTATAACGTTGATAGCTCATGCCTGTGCTCCACGCGTTACCCAGATGCTGGTAGCTGCCAGTATGCAGTATTTTTATCGCTCTGCATGGCTCTATAGAGCCAAATGATGCAGTGGCGGGAAGTAGCGCCGGGTCACCCTCTGATGCAATAGGGGCGATTGCAGAGTAGCGGCACTGCTGTGTTTTTATATTTACATTATGGTACACGGCACCGGGCGCTGTGCTGGATTCAGTGAATCCGAGTTCTGTCATGGTCAGGTTTGCCAGGGTCATGGTGCTTTTCATTGAGTCTCCGATTTCACTCAAGCTGCACTCGGCGTCGACACCGATATAACTGGTGGCCGTGGTGTCGAAAATTCCTTCGATCTTAACCGCTGTGTTTACCGTGCCAGTCTCAGCGTATTCTTTTAGCATGCGCAAACCGCGCTCATAGTCCATGCCGATCATGGCTTTCATGGTTTTAGTCATGAAGAACAGGAAAAATGGCAGGGCTCCGTACATATGCCATTCAGCGCGGGATTGGTTGTCAGCGATCGGAGTTACATGCAAGGCAACCTTTGCCTTTGAACGGAAGGGTTTTAAAAAATTGAGATCCATCTCGTGGCGACCGTCGCCGATTGAGGTGGTTTGCATTTTTCCGCTACCGACAAGATCACCGTTCCAGTCATAACCGTGACCTGGCTGACCCGCTTCGCCGTACACGTTTACCTCTGATTCAGGTTCCATCAGTAGCCACGGTGACCACACGGGCCATTCGTGAAAATTCTCGGTAAGTGATCTTACTTTCTCTACCGGGGCATCGATTGTTACTGATCTATCGATATGATATTTCGGCATCGTGGTAATCTCCGTGTAATTTTTTATCGCAGGCTGCAAGCCGGTGGCGTTTTAACGGTGACTTCAATAACATACGTTGAGGGCTGCCCGGGTGCAAGGAATGACGGGTCAGCCAGTTGATATTGTAATTCCACCGACTGGAGTAAAAGGAACTGATGTTAATTTCTGCTATAAAATATCGTTGTACGAAAATTCGTTTTCAGGCTGTCTGTGTGGCGGCACTGCTGGCTGGCACCGGACTCGCCAGCGCCAACGATCAGAATAATTTTGTTCCGGCTGACACCCATTTTTATGTCGGAACTGATCGGGCAATTCCAGTAGCGGAGTTCTTTGCGCTTATGCCTGTCAGCGGTTTCCCGAATAGCGAGGACAACAAATTCCTTGAGCGTATGTCGGAGTTCGGCGATAACCCGGAGGAGTATTTTGTCGAATGGGGTATCGATACAAATGTGCAGTTCAGTATGTACACCGTTGGACTCGCACCCGTTATACGGATAGCGTTGAAAGATGCCAAACAGTTTCAGGCTGAGCTAAGCGAGTTTGAAAAGAAGCACTCGCTTAATCCGGAAATACGCGAGCATTCTAATCAGTCGGTACGTATCTATTCTAAAGCTTCAGTTAAAGCGAAAGACGATGCTGTATCCAGTGAGAGTGATTCTTCCGAAAATTCAGTAGCTGACGGTGACACCGCCAAGGGCGATGTGTCCGTTGCGCCGTCTGTGGTTGTAGCAGTCGGTGAAAAAGACGTGGTTTTCGGGGTGCTGTTACCAGTGCAAGAGGGAGCTCTTGACGCATTGATCGGTGCGGCCCGACCGGAAACATCGATAGTGCAATCCGGTAAGTTGAAAAAAATCAGAAAGCAATGGAAGTACGGTGACGAAGCGGCGGCCTTTGTCGATATCAAAAAAATCGCAGAGACGGTTGTCGGCTCGACGGATAGCGCTGCAGCTGGTCAACTGGAGTCTTTGCTTTCATCTGACCGCAGTGCCGCTGGCGTCCTTGCCATGCTGCGAAGTGAACCGTGCAGTACGGAAATTACCCAACTGGCGGAAAGCATGCCCCTGATGGTTTCCGGTAATCGATATTTCAAGGTCAGTGACGACACAGTAGAGTTCGACAGTCACTTTGCTGCGGTGCTCAAAAACGAACTGCTGCTGGAAACGCTACAGTTGTTTCGGGGTGTGGTGCCACTATCGCAGTCTCCGGGTCAGCCTCTGTTCTCAGTTGGTCTGGGTTTGACTGTTGACCGGCTTGCGCAAGCCCTTGGCCAAATCAGCCAGCTGCTGTCGTCTGTCAACTATCAATGTAATGCGCTTCTTGCGGTGAACCAGCTGGCGACAACCGATTTGAGCGGCGCGAATATGGGTGTGGTCATGTTTGGCGGGCTGGCGCGTGGTGTCCGTGGATTGTCCGTTAACGTGTTTGATCTGGACCTTGATCCGGAGGGGGCGGCCGGCCCAATAAAAAGTGTTGATACTGCGGTTGCAGTGTCTGCGGATGATCCGGGAATGCTGCTTCAGACTCTCAGGATGATGCCGCAGTTTGGCGCACTGGCGGATTTGCCGCTCGACGGCACGGCGTTGTCACTTAACGAACTGCTGCCTATTCCGCTGCCTGCAGGTGTTGAGCTCCAGGCAGCTGTTAAAGCAAAAAATATAGTTATATATTCGGGTGAGAAAGGAACAGACTTCGCCAATAGACTGGGAGGAAATGATCTTGAGCAGTTTCTGCATAGCTCGGTAGATCTGGGTGTGATCATAAACAAAGCCACGTCGTTCATGGATGTTATGGGCATTGATGCAGATGAAGAGGTATTGGATATAATCGGTTCGTACCCGAAAGGCGTGCTGTCGTACAGCATGGATTTCACTGATCAGGGGGTTGAGCTGGTGTCCACTGGAAAGTACGAAGTAGAAGAAAAATAGCCCGATTGTGCGAAGATTATGGCCATTTTACGTGATTATGGGTTGCATTTACGCCCGGCACCAGTAACATCAAGTCAAACATTGGTGAAATAATCGATCCACTGTTCCGTGACAAGCGATGTCGGTAATGCTCCGGCATTGTACGAGGAACATCATTCGGAGTGTTAAGAAATGAGCACAAACAGTGGTGTTGGGGCCGGGGCCAGCGGAACGCTGCTGGCGAGTCTGCAGGCAGGTCTGCTGCCGTCAGACGCAACTTCGCGGTCGTTTGGAGCAACAACAAATCCAGCGGTAAATACTGCCATGATGATCGCTGTGAGTTCAGTGCTGCAGCAACTGACCCGGTTGCGACGGCGTGGTGACAGGCAGGGTGATACGGATCTCTATTACACGCGCTCCAGAAGACAAAGCCACTCCACACACACCGATGCAGATCATGTCGGTAGTGCATTTGTCAGAAATACATTGGCCCGGGAGCGGGTCAAACCTGATACCCCCGGCTGATATTTCTTTCCTTCATTAGATCTATTGATTGCCTGCCTGGGGGTTGAAGGCCGTACTATTGATCAGTGCTGATAAGAGCTCCAATCGTACACTGGTGCTACGTGGTTTATCGGTTACAGGCTGCATGCGCTACACTGTGTTCATCTTAATAAACAGTGGCAATACTAATGTCGTCTGCTTCAAAACAATCTGCACGCGGCGGTGACAGCCTGTTCGAGCTCCCACCAGCGTTGCAAGCCTGGTTAAGTGGCAGACAAGTCGAAGAGGTTGAGTGCATAGTTTCCGATATTGTCGGAATCGGGCGTGGCAAGACGATGCCGTCGCGCAAGTTTTTCAGGGCGCAGCCTATGTATCTGCCGTCTTCAATATTCTACCAGACGATCACCGGTAATTATGCCGAGGTCGATATTCCCAATGCCTGGACCGAGGCTGATCTGGTACTGGTCCCGGATTACGCGACGGCCAGAGCGGTGCCGTGGACTTCTGATATCACCATGCAGGTTATTCACGATCTGGAAACCCAGGGCGGTGAGCCAGTCGGATTTGCGCCGCGTAGTGTGCTCAAACGGATCGTTAACCTATACCATCAAAAAGGCTGGCGTCCGGTAGTTGCACCGGAACTGGAATTTTACCTGACTAATCGAAATGTTAATCCGGATGATCCAATCAGCGCGCCGATAGGGCGCAGCGGACGGAGGGGGGTCAGTCGACAAGCCTATAGCATCAGTGGCGTGGATGAATATGAAAAAGTCGTCGACGATATCTATGATTTTGCCGAAGCTCAGGGGCTGGAAATTGATACCGTCATGCAGGAAGGTGGTGCTGGCCAGTTGGAAATCAATTTGAATCACGGCGATCCGGTGGACCTTGCTGATCAGGTGTTCCTGTTCAAACGGACAATCCGGGAAGCTGCGCTGCGCCATGACTGTTACGCCACCTTCATGGCCAAACCGATGGAGAATGAGCCAGGCAGCGCAATGCATATTCACCAGAGTATTGTTGATATTGCCACGGGTGATAATCTGTTTAACGATCATAAGGATCAACCCAGTGACTACTTCTATCATTTTATCGGAGGGCAGCAGGCACTGTTGAATTCGGTGGTTTGCATACTCGCGCCCTACGTCAATAGTTACCGGCGCCTGGTGCCGGATGCGTCAGCTCCAATTAATCTGGAATGGGGAACGGACAACCGCTCAACCGGTTTGCGGGTGCCGGTGTCCGGGCCGCAGGCGCGGCGTATAGAAAACCGTGTAGTTGGAATGGATTCAAACCCGTACCTTGCTATGGCTGCGTGTCTGGCTTGCGGTTACCTTGGAATGACAAAGAAACTCCAGCCTCGAGAAGCGATTAACACCGAGGCTTATCAGTTGCCCCATTCACTGCCGCTCGGAGTGATAGAGGCATTAGACCTCTATGAGCAGAACAGTGAATTGCAGGAGCTTCTCGGGCAGACTTTCAGTAGCGTTTATACTGCAATAAAGCGTGAAGAATACAAGGAGTTTTTACGAGTTATCAGCCCCTGGGAGCGTGAGCACCTGCTGCTCAATGTGTAGTATTTTCTAGAACATACTTCCAGAGCAGAAAGCATCTAAAGGCGCAATAAATCCGTGGCAGAAGTATCATCCAGTTTTGCAGCGCTAGTGAATTTGCTGCGCTATGCAAAGGGGCACCGCCGCCGGATTGTGCTGGCGTGTAGCTGTTCAGTGATCAATAAGGTGTTTGATGTAATGCCTGAGATTCTGATCGGTATTGCCATTGATGTGGTTGTAAATCAGGAACGCAGTTTTGTCGCCTCGATGGGGTTTGCAACGCCTAAATCACAGATTGTAGCGTTGGCGGTACTGACCTTTTTTGTCTGGGCCGGTGAATCTCTGTTTGAGTACTTTCATCTGATACTCTGGCGTAATTTGTCGCAGCGGTTGCAATCTGAATTGCGGCTCGATGCCTATCGGCAGGTCCAGCACCAGGAGCTTGAGTATTTTGAAAGTCGCAGCTCCGGTGAGTTGATCTCAATTCTCAATGATGATGTAAACCAGCTCGAACGCTTTCTTGATGGAGGGGTAAACGATTTTCTACAGACTTTCGTGACGATAATATTGGTTGGGGCGGTATTTTTCTACTTGTCACCGGTCATTGCGCTGCTCGCGTTTAGCCCTATCCCGATTATTGTCTATGGCGCATTTTTCTTTTTGCAGAGAGCAACCCCGTTGTATGCCAATGTTCGAGCGCAGGTCGGGCAGCTTGCCACTCGTCTGGCTAATAATATTGGTGGCATTACTACTATAAAGTCTTTTACGGCTGAAGACAGAGAGTCCGCCTCTCTGGCTCTTGACAGTGAAGCCTACGTTCTGGCGAATCGTCGGGCGATAGCGGTTAGTTCTGCGTTTATACCGATAATTCGCATGGCTATTCTGGCTGGCTTTTTATTTACCTTCGTCTATGGCGCTTTTCTCGCTCTGGAGGGAGAGCTCAATGTAGGGGCTTACGGGGTGCTGGTATTTTTAACGCAACGTTTGCTGTGGCCGCTCACTGATCTGGCTAAAACGGTTGATTTGTATGAGCGCGCTATGGCGAGCACCCGCCGTATCCTTGAACTTATAGAAACACCTCTGAAAGTAGTTGACACGGGTACCGAGCGATTGCCCCGGCCAATTGTCGGTGCGATTGACTTTAGCGGAGTCTGCTTTCGCTATAAAAACTCGGTTGCCGGACTTTCGGCCTTTTCTATGCGTGTCGAGGGCGGTAAAACTGTCGCTCTGGTCGGTGCGACGGGGTCGGGGAAATCCACCGTTATAAAATTGTTGCTGCGCTTCTACGAACCGGCTGAAGGTTCAATAACGGTTGACGGCCACGAGATCAGCGATCTGCCGATTGGGGAATTGCGCGGAGCTGTCGGTCTGGTCAGTCAGGAAGCTTTTCTGTTTGACGGTTCGATTAGCGACAATATCCAATACGGGGACCCAACGGCCACAGAGGATCAGATAATTGCGGCAGCTAAAGCAGCAGAGGCGTGGGAGTTCATTGCCAAGTTGCCGGACGGGCTGGCTACTGAAGTCGGTGAGCGTGGCGTGAAGTTGTCAGGTGGCCAGAGACAGCGTTTGTCACTCGCACGCGCGATACTGAAAAACCCGCCGATACTGGTACTTGACGAGGCTACCAGCGCTGTTGATAACGAAACAGAGGCAGCAATTCAAAAGTCACTGACCAGGATATCCCGGGATCGTACTGTTGTGGTAATAGCGCATCGCCTGTCGACAATTGTCCAGGCAGATAAAATCGTTGTGCTTTCCGACGGTCAGATTGCAGAGCAGGGCTCTCATGTGGAGTTGTTAGCTCGTGGTGGACTGTATGCGGCGCAATGGCAGGTTCAAACAGGCGCACGGCGCTGAGCTTAGCGGTTTTCAGTAAACGGGTGAGACGCTGTTGCATTTGCTGAGAAATCAATGCAACCTCTGGATCAGAGATTATTTTATTTACAGGCAATGAAAATATGAAAATCACGATCGAATACTGCGTGCAGTGAAACTATAAGCCGACAGCTCTCCGTGTGAGAGAAAGGATTATAGCTCTGGCAAACAACGCAGAAGTCACGTTGATTGAAGGTTCGGGTGGCGCGTTCGAGATAACCAAAGATGGCACACTGGTTTTTTCAAAGCATGCGACCAATCAGTTTCCTGAGGATTCAGCAGTTGATGCGATCGCTGCCGGGTAACTGAGCCAATTCGTGCTACCTATCAGTCGATGCCGATCACCGATTATCGTGGTTTTTTTGGCTTGCGGCGGCAATTTTTATTTGAGCAACGTTAGCCTGCATTTATTTCCCACCGGGGCATGGGGCTTTCCTATTAAATTGGTGGCTAATTTTGGGTAACAAAATACTGTTGCTCTCCGGTTACGATGCTGCGAGCCACCGTCACTGGCGCCAGTTACTGGTAAAGGGCTTGCCTGAGTTCGACTGGACTCAGCTGGTTTTGCCCGACCGTCATTTTTATTGGCGTGCACGTAGTAACGGAATGACATTCGCCTACTCACACGCTACTGAGCTCAGCGAAAAATTCGATCTCATCGTCGCGACCTCTATGGTCGATTTGTGTAGTTTGCGGGGCTTTGTACCGGCGCTGGCTTCGGTACCGACCATCGTGTACTTCCACGAAAATCAATTCGATTTTCCGGTAAGAAACTCCAGTACTAATATTGTCAACGCACAATTGACCAGTATTTATACTGCGCTGTGTGCAGACTGCGTTCTGTTCAACTCGAGTTATAACCGGGAGTCATATTTTGATGGTGCTTCCCGTTTGCTTCGGAAAATGCCAGACGGTATAGAGCGCGGGATAATGCTGCCGGTAGAGAAATGCGCGCAGGTGCTGCCTGTACCGGTGAATCCAACTGTTGTGCCGGCTTCGCCGCGTACTTCCATTACTGGCAAAAAGTCAGTCGAAATAGTATGGAACCACCGCTGGGAGTACGATAAGCAGCCCGAAGTGTTTTTCGCCGCGATGCGAGCGCTGAAAGAAACCGGTGTCAAATTTAAATTGCATGTAATGGGTCAGTCTTTTCGTCAAGTGCCAGAGTGTTTCTCCGAGGCCCGACATTCACTGAGCGAAGAGATAGTGACCTGGGGGTTTCAGCCAGAGGAAGCGTACCATGCTGTTCTCGACAAAGCCCACATCGTGATGTCGACTGCACTGCATGATTTTCAGGGCTTGAGTATGCTGGAGGCTATTCAGCATGGCTGCGTTCCCGTGGGGCCGGATCGAGTTGCTTATCCCGAATATATACCGAAATCACTTCTATACTGTACAGATGCTGATGAAGTGAAGAGCGCTGTCGCCAGATTGTTAGAGGTGGTTTCCGGCGAGCTGCCCTCACCGCCGGATATCAGTTGTTACAACGCAACAGAATTATTACCCCGTTACCGGAAAATATTTGGCACGATAATGGGTGCATAATAAAGCAGCAGCCTGCCTTGCCCTGTAGTATGAGAGGCAAGGCAGGTGCGGTTTTGTGGAATATGCCAGCCGTCTAATACACAGCGAGCGGCGCGCCGGGCGAACCTGTTGCGCCTTTAATTGGCAATGGATTGAAGATATAAGCAAACTCGTAAACTCCAGCATCTGCGAGCTTTTCTGTTGCTATATTTTCGTGTATGAAGATCCCGTTTTTGGTAATAAATTCCTGATGCACCGGGAAAGCCAGGGTTGGATCCGGGTTCGGAACAACTTCTACCGGCCAGGTGTCGGCTCCCGCAATAGCAATCCCGGCTTCAATGAGGTAGGCAGCGGCATCCAGTCCTAATCCGGGGCAACCGGAATTAAACTTGGCGTTATCGGTAATCCAGTGTTGCCCCCACCCGGTGTGAACTAATAAGACATCGCCTTTGCCCGGGGGAGCAGTGCCTTGCTTTTCGAACGCGGCTTTAAGGTCTGCCGCGGTGATTTCCTCTCCTGCCTCCAGGGCGCGACCCTTTAACGCGACCATGTCGGCGAGTACACCCCGTGTGAAGAAAGGTTTGACGTGCTCGAGCCCGAGTTTCTGTACCCCATAGCTGCCAGCGACTTCATTAGCAGGTATACCGCCATAGAACAATTTTTCTTCTTTACCGATTCCGATATGAGCCAGTCCATCGAACTGGGTGCCTACCTGGCCAATTTCAGTGGACAGAAAGTCATCCATCCAGATAACGTTGTTCGCACCGAGCGGGCCACCCGCCAGACCACCTGTGCCGCGTACGGCAAACACGCGGGATCCGAACAGTGGCATGTCACTCTCATAGGTTCTGCCGATCGAGACGACGGTGCCGGTCGACATGAGCTTCATTGCTTCCAGTGCTTTTTCTGTTGTCATCAGGTTGGAAGCACCCGCCATATCACCTTCGCCATAAGGTGATTCCAGAATGCCGTGTGATCCGGCGAGGGCAGCGGAGGACAGCGCCAGGCCCGCTGCTGCAAAAATTGCTGAAATTCGATTGTTGATCATAAAATAACGATTCCTACGTTTCGTTGATAAATGTGTAACTGTGTTTCCTCGTGAATTGCGCTAACAGACTACGACGTTTATTCATACGAAACAATTACGAATTTTATCCGAAGGCGTGGCTTGGGACTATGGATTCCATCAGTGCGAAGCGATGTACAATGTGCGAAAGAGCCACTTGTACGGTAAGGAAGAGAAGTGAACGAAATCCTGATAACGGGCTTTGAAGGCTATGGAGGCAGATCAGATAACCCGTCAGCTGCCATTGCTGAAGCGTTGAGTGGCAGAGAGATTGCGGGGCATCGCCTCAATACACGGGTGTTGCCGGTTACAAACCATGATATACGCGAAAATATTACGTCGCTGATCGATGAGTTGAAGCCCAGGGCGGTGTTGTCACTTGGGCTGGCACCCGGTGAGAAGATGATCCGCATTGAGCGTGTGGCAGCAAACTACTCGCACTTTGAGATTAATGATAATTCAGGACAGCGTTATACCGGCGTGATCGAAAAGGATGGCCCACAGGCTTATGCGACAACTCTTCCGGTAGAGGATATGCTGGCTGCTGTACATGAGTGTTCGATTCCGGCCTATCTGTCAAATACGGCGGGTACGTTTTTGTGTAACGCGGTGATGTACCACGCATTGCATTATTGTAGTGAGCAGAACCTGGATATTGCCTGTGGATTTGTGCATCTGCCGTATTTGCCTTCACAGGTTTGTGATCTTCTGACCGCCACTGTAAAGTCCTCAGAGGTTGAACTTCATCAGCGGTCTGATTTGGCTTCAATGTCTCTTGAAGTGCAGCTTGCTGCGGTTGGTGCTCTGCTGAAGCGAATTATAGACGGTGAGTAATTAAAACCTCACCAGTAAATTGTTGTATTGATCGAATTATTAAGAAATTTGATTTTTGGTCTTTTTTAGATGCGGTTAATCTGGCGAGTAAGCCAGGCAATGATCCGTTTCGAAAGAAAGGTGCCGATAAGTTGAGCCCAGTATTGCGTATAAATCAGTAGCTAATTAAGAGCGAAGGAGCGTGCATAGAAGGGTATTACGGTAAACTAAGGTGGAAAACTAAAACTCACTGCCAGTGAATTTTCTGCAGGCAGAATTTTAATCAATTTTTGAAGGAATTTGCAGATTGTATTGAGACAAATATGTCCACAAATAAAACAGTCCAACCCAACTGACCTGCATAATGAAATATAGGAAAATTACACTCGTTGTAATACAACACGTCTGCCTGGATTGAGATTTGATGATCAAAAACTCACCTCTTTGTTCGGACTTGTTATTTTTCAGCAAATATTTACCGATCTAAAACTTAAACGACATATCAACCGGTATATTTCTCACCGAAAGGTGTCCCTGATATTCTACAATGCGAGTATTGTGTTATTGCTATTTTGTATTGCTTCAGTCGGAATCGGACACTGCCCTGATGCCAATTTGAGACCTAATGGCCTCAATAAAATTATAACATCAAGCAGCAGCTTCTGCTGTTGCTCTTGCTTGCTGTCGACGGTTTTTTCTATCCTCTCTGGCTTGTGCTAGCTTTTCCTCTCTGCGCTTAAAGATATCCCTTTCCTGGCCCTGTAATTTTTGAGCTGGAGTGACATATCCAATCGCACTGTGTAGTCGCTCGTGGTTGTAGTGCTGAATGTAATCTCCAATCGACTGCTTCATTTGCTCTATATCATCAAAATGATTCTGACGAATATGATCGGCTTTAATCGTCTTGTGAAACCTCTCCAGCTTGCCATTGCTTTGGGGGTAATACGGGGATGTACGTACGTGTGTCATGCCAGTCTGTCGTATATATTCCTTAAAATCGCGTGCGATAAATTGAGGGCCATTGTCTGAGATAATTCTCGGTTTCACTTCCGGGTATTTTTCCCGTGCCTTTTGGATGATTAACTCAATATCCGCCTCCTTCATTGCTGGCTTTATATCCCATTCAACAATATAACGGCTACATCCATCCAGCACACAGCATAGATAGTAAAACGTTCCGCCCAAATTTAGATAACTAATATCAATATGCCAGTGCTCATGCACTGCCAATGGCTGTTTAAATCCAGTACCTTTTTTGTTCGGTTTACCATTCCACCGATCTAACAACCCTGCGCTCTTTAGCACTCTGTAAACGCTTGATGGACTCGTGTA
>MDLA01000135.1 GCA_001730015.1 Chromatiales bacterium (ex Bugula neritina AB1)
CGGAGAAAAATGTGAGCGCCGGGAGCTCGGATACGAAAAATACGGGGCTCTAACCTGCATATAACGCGGTTTTTCAGCGACAATGAACAATGCATTAATACTTACCCAGCCTCGAAACGAACCGCACCAAATAGTCCCGTGTTTTGATGGAGCGGTTCGCACCACTCACCACACCCTACGGTGTTTACGGTGCTGGGAAGGTAAATTTCATTGTTGTATGTTTATACTTATACTATATATAAATATAACCCTTCGAAATATTTCAAATAACCTCATCGGTTGGATCGTTGCTTTCGCCATATCGTTTTAGAATAGCCGGCGCGGTTCCTTCATAAACCTTAGCCACATTTTTAGCAATTTTCGCGTTTTCTCTTTCAAACAGGCACTCACCATTGAGGTCTGATGCAACGATAAAAGGTCCCATTTTATTGCATCTGATCACCCACATGGCTTGTGCTAACCCGAGTTCATTGTTCCAGTGCACTGCCTCAACACGCTCTATACCACGCCCGAGAAGCGCTCCGGTTCCATAGCCAACCGTAGATAAATAGACCGCTCCGTTGGGTACAAAATAACCTTTATAGTCCTCGGAGCTCATGCCGCCTTTGCCGATGATTAGTTTGGCGCCGGTTTTTTCCATCCATTGCGGCAACCATTTGTTAAAGCGAAATGAGGCTGTGGCGGTCACAGCGCCCATATCGAAGGTGCCGTCATCGTTAATACGTGCTGCGGGAGAGCAGTGAAAGTTAGCCGCTGATTCAGTGGGTAAGTCCATGGGTATATTCGCTTGTGCTTCCAGCGCTCGCATATAGACGCCTTCGCGCGCGGTATACATTAATCCGTCAAGATAAACGACATCGCCAAGGCGCAAGGCTGTAATTGCTTCGGCTGTTGGCGTTGTGGACAGGCGAATCTCACGCGGCCCGCTCATTGGCGTGTCTCCACAGTCTGAGTCGAAACCGGTGCATGCGAGATGGCATCATTATTTTGATCTTTGCCTAACTCTGGTTCCCATTCAACGGTCTCGCGGCGCTGATACGGCGTAAACCAGTCAGGATTTGTGCGGTATTCTACGCGTCCATCCGGGAACAGGCGCGCTACCGCGCGACGAGAAGACAAACAGAAAGCATGCACGGACATCGGCATTCCACCGGTGTGGCAATAGCCAACTTCAATGTTGCAGTCGATCACCATATGCTTGCCGACAAATCCCATTGCGCCCATACCAATCGAATTACCCAGTTCTTTGAATTCTTCTTCAAGCTCTGCAATACGCGGATCAGGGTTGCTGCTGCCAACCATTCGCAACGTGCTTGCGCGTTTTCCCAGTCCCATGCAAATATCTTTGGAACCGCCCAGGCCAATACCGATAATGGCTGGTTGGCAGGATAGTCCGCGCTTACCGAATGCCATCAGGCTATCAAGGTAGAAGCGCTTGATACCCTGCATGCCGTCACTGGGAAACAACATTCTATAGTCTGTGCCGAAAAGTCCGCCTTTGTGAACGGTGATTAGATCTACCCAGTCGCCGTCGGGTTCAAAACCGTATTCAATTTCCGGTGCACCAATGCCAACGTTATTGTTGTGGTCGGTGCGCCACAACGGGTGAACACGATTAGGCCGAAGCGGCACATTGTGGGTGGCGTTGGCGGTTGCCCGGCGCAGCGCAGCTTCAAGTGCAACCATGCCGCCTTCTACGCTGGCTTCATTGCCCATTTTGACAAACCAGCGTGGCACACCCGTGTCACCACACATGGCGCAACGATCTTCCTTCGCAACTTCATAGTTGTCGAGCATGGCCTTGAGCACAAATGTAGCGAGCTCGCCGTCTTCGGTGCGCGAAGCTTTTTTTAATGCGTTGTGATAATCACCAGGTATCTCAATTGCCGCTTTGTCCATAAGGGACAATGCAGTTTGTTCTATAAGTTTTGTTGTGATCATACCGATGCTACCAGTGTCTCGGGCGCGTCATCAGGGAGCAGGGTCTCCCCTGGACGCACAAGGGTGAATTGGACTGGTTTGCGAGTCACTGTAACTTGTTCATTTTCAATTCTAGCTACGGTAAATTCGCTGTCTTCCATTCGCCCTGAATCCGGAAAGTCGGAGCGATGGTGCGCTCCGCGTGAATTCTCACGCACAAGGCCAGCCCTGGTAATGACTTCAGAAATATCACATAACGATCGCAGGTTTAACCAGTCATGCCAGGTCAGGTTGAAGGCCAGGTTGTCATCAGCAACGCCAATGTCCATCAACGCATCGGAGACTTTTTTGATCCCCGCAAGGCCCTGCTGCATACCGAACCCGGTACGTATAACACCGACTTCATCCCACATCAATTCCTGTAACTGCCTGCGCAGCGGCAGCACCAGCTCTGGCTTGCGACCCAGCGGATGAATAGCGCGTGCGAGCTCCTGTTCAAGTACGGTTTCATCCGGCTCGCGCAGATGGCTTACAGAGCGTATGTCGGCGGCCATGGTATCGCCAGCGATACCGCCATAGACCGTCGAGTTGGCGACACCGTTGCCGCCGAGACGATTTGACCCGTGCGCACCACCGGCATCTTCTCCGGCAACGTATAACCCTTCGAGCGCCGTGCGGGTATTAACATCTACGATAACACCACCCATAAAATAATGGGCTGTGGGTACCACTTCAACTTTGTCGCCTGCCAGATCGAAACCGCTGTCGGCACAGCGCTTAACCATTCCTTTGAACTTCTGCCGCACGAGGTCCGGTCCCAGGTGCGACATCGATATGAAGACACCTTCGTTATCCGGGTTATTATTCTTGCGCATTTCGGCATAGATACCACGGCTGACAACATCGCGGGTAGCACGCTCGCCTTTGTCATCGTAGTCAAACATGAATCGCTGACCGGCATGATTAATCAGCTGACCACCTGCGCCACGCAGCCCTTCTTCGAGCACAGTGCCAGTCATGCGAGTGTGCTCACCTGCCAGCAGACCGGTTGGGTGAAACTGCACCATTTCCATGTCGCGCAGCGGAAGGCCAGCCCGCAACGCCATGGCTAGTCCGTCCATGGTTTTGTCACCACTGGGAGTATGGTATTTGTACATTGTTGGTCCGCCGCCGGTTGCCATCAACACGGCCTTGGCTCGCACCAGACGAAACCTGCCGGTGCGCATATCGATCATTAGTACACCGGCTAGAGCGCTGCCGTCTGCTGTTGGAATAAGACCGACGGCGCGATGCTCCTGCATTTTCTCAACACCGCTGGCCAGTACTTTTTCCATTAGTCTATTAATAATTTCTATTCCGGTTAAATCACCTTTGTGTACGGTGCGATCTGCAGTTTGTCCGGCGAATGCTTTCTGATGCAGGCTGCCATCACCATTGCGATCAAAGAAACAGCCAATTTCGTTTTCAAGCTCTCGTATGCGCACAACCGCTTGCTCGCATAGCCGCCACGCCATATCCTGATCCGGCAGCCATTTGCCGCCTTCTATGGTATCCATGAAATGCCGCTCGACGGTATCACCACCACCCAGTGCGACGTTATAGCCGCCTTGCACCATCCGTGTGCAGCCGCACTTGCCAATAAGCCCTTTGACTGCAAGCGTGATTTTTGTGCCGTGGGGCGAGCTTTGCTGTGCATGCAATGCAGCAAACAGTCCGGCACCACCACTGCCTAGAATAAGAATGTCGGTGTCGTGGCGATCAATGTTTGATAATGGCATGTCACACGGCTCGCAGAAAAAAGAGGGTGGCAATACAAAATGAAACCGCTGTTGCTAATGCTGCCAGCGTCTTTTGGGAGCTTGTCCACGGTAGCCATTCCAGCGCGATTAAACGCAGCCCGCCAAACATATGTACCGCCAACAGGAATATCAGCCCGAACTCAGCCAGCTTGACGGCAACAGAGTCGGTTAACAGCAGAAAGGCGTCGAGCCTTTGTGAATTGGTGATCGCCATGGACAGCACCCAGAAGTGCAATGGCAGAAACAACGCCAGTAATACACCGGACACCCGGTGAAGAATATACGCCAGCCAAAGCGGATGGCTTCGAGCGAGTGCTTTCATGCGTAGGTTACCGCCCATACGGCACGTGCGCCGAGTACGAAGAGCATGGAGCCGACTCCCACCATAAAGGCAGTTAACAGGGTGCCTTTCAACCCAAACCATTCATAGACAACCGTTCGCAAGCCAATAGCGCCGTGGACAGCCACCGCAACAACGAAAGTCCCGTAGAACAGAAACCAGAGTAGTGACCCATGTGTGCGATCTAGAATTTCAGCGGTGCTTAGTCCGCCCTGAATGGCGTAAATCATAATGGCCAGATGCCCTAGTACCAAAGGTGCCATTAATAAAGCGGTGATGCGTTGTAGCATGTAAAGTCGAAAATCAAGCATCGATTTTTTCCTTTGAGCTGCCAGTGGATTTGCGGCTGCCGATGAAGCGTTTCATCGTTTCACGCTTTAGACCGGCAATGGCCGACATGGGATCTAACTCATTAGGGCAGTACACGGCGCACGAGCCCATTGAATGACAGTTATGGCATCCGCCTTTGTCAGAGACTGCCGTCAGAATTTTTTCACGACCTTCATCTTTGGTATCGTTCAGTAGAGTCCACGCTCGTTGCAGCGCAGCCGGACCAAGATAGTTATCATTGCCGGCTACAGTGTCGCAGGCTGCGTAACAAACCGAGCAATTTATACACTCTATACCCGCGTCTGCCTGCCGGCGTGATTCACTGCCGGAATTTATATTTCTGATTGGATCGTCACGTGTGAGTGCGGTGTGGTGCACCCCTTCTGCAGCCACCCATTTATCGAAAAACGGATCCATATCGACAACCAAATCTTTGATGACTGGCAGATTACGCAGCGGCGCAATCTCGACCGCATTGTCCACCAGCACTTTTGACATGTGTGTGCGGCAGGTCCAGCGTGGCACACCATTGACCATCATCGCGCAACTGCCACACATTCCTACCCGGCAAGCGAAGCGGTAGCTGAGTGTCGGGTCGGCGTGTTGCTGTATCCAGGACACGACATCCAGAACAGTCTGGCTCTTATAAGCCGGAACATCGAAGGTGTCGGTGAGCAAGTCGGTTGAGTCAGGTGATCCGCGCTGTACGGTGACTGCAATGGTATTGGGAGACATGTGTGTTTGTGTCGTGTCCTTAAGCTTTTTGGTATGCAGGCTCTATTGTGATAGCCATTATGTAGTAAAGAAGGTGCTGCGCATAATCAACCTGGCTTCAGTTCGTGAAATTCCATTGGAGGTGCATCTGCCGGTGTGTAGGTGCGTTGAAAAGACAAGGGTTTGTCATCATCTCCGTACCCTAGAATATCGCAGCGTAGCCCGCGCGCGGCCGACGGAAGCCCTAATTGCACGCAGACAGGGTCAGGGACTGCGGTGCAGACAATCTGATTCTTAGTGCGAACGGTACTAACACCGAACATTCGCTGAACAATAGCACTCAGATGAACACCTTCCAGGTCTGCCGGTTTTAAGTTGAGCATTTCTCCAAATCGGCTGAATGCGAGAAAGTAGGTGGCATGCATTTTAAATTGGTGATCGATGTCGATTTCCCTCACAATTCTGAGGCAGTCGCTGTCATCTGTGAGGAACCGGCTCCAGGGTCCGCGGCCATCAAATCTGTCCATAGTCAGTACGCGGCTAAAAATTGGAAAAACACGGTTTTCGTTCTCATCCACAAACCGAAATTGCCATAGATCAAAAATTTGCGAAGTATGATCTGACACAACTGTACCTCGTCTCCGTGTGCGCTTTACCGCACCGAGTTCGGAAAGACTCCTTAGTGATTTTTGAACCGTGCCCAAACTGTATGGCAGTTTTTCTGTCAGCATGGCTTCGGTTGGTAAGAGATCACCGGGTTTGAGTGTCTCATCATCAATAAGCGCGAGAATGGCTTCCGATAGTTGCCTGTATTTCGGTAATTTATCCTCGTTAGCTGCAATCTTAACTATCTGCGAGTTAATCTGGTTATAGATTGAAGCCATAAGTATCAAGTGTTGTGTTGCCGATGGGATAGGTGTTTATCACGAAGCATTGCATAGAGTGCTGTCCAATCCTGGGTGCCTCGATTCGAGTTGTGCGCTTCAGCGTACATTGCTTCGGCCTTACCGGCGAGAGCAAGCGGAACGCCAAGCTCCTTTGAAACTTCAATGGCAATTGCGAGATCTTTACGTGCAAGGTCTATCATGAAATCTGGTGACAAGTCGTTTTTCAACACTTTACCTGGATAGGTGGTTGACAAGTGGCCCTGGCCAGCGGTCGTCCCATTCAAGACATCAACGGTCAGGTTTCGATCAAGTCCCGTTGCTTCAGCTAACGTGAGAACCTCTGCGGTCAGTACATTCAGAACCGTAGACATTAAGTTGTTCATGATTTTTATTCGAGTGCCCATGCCAGGCCCTCCACAATTCACAACGCTGTCACCCATGCACTCAAGTACCGGCCGAGCCTCTTCGATGTCTTTGCTCTCACCACCAGCCATTATCAATAGCTCGCCAGTGATTGCATGTCTGGAAGTACGCCCGACAGGAGCATCAATCATGCGGATGTCTTTGGAAGAGAGGGCATAGCGAATGGCGTCCGTTTCTGAAGGATTAATCGTCGACATATCGATTACCAATGTGCCGGGCTCCAGGGTTTCCATTGCACCTGAATCACCGAGCAATACGCTCGTTACCACGTCGCCAACCGGCAGCATGGTTATGACGATTCCGGCGCCGTTGGCTGCTACCGCTGGTGATGGCGCAGCTATGCCACCATTTGCAGTGTGAATAGCGACGGCATGAGGATTTGTGTCATAGCCAACTACGCGATGGCCACCCTCGATAATATTTCGAGCCATGGCAATCCCCATTGTACCTAATCCGATAAAAGCTACATGTGCCATTTTTTGCCGTCCTGAAGTAGTTTCAACGCAAGCCGTCACGGTGATGTTATTAGTTTGCTGCTGGTGATTTTATGCAGTATACAGACGGAATTACAATAACTATATATTTATTGACAGCAAAAATTAAATACTATAGTTTTATATTCGTCGACAAAAGCGGCAAATGTAGTTCAATGTAATCCCAATTTGGAGGAAAGGTGTTATGAGATCTATCAAGTTATGGTGCGGTGTGATCGCTGCAGCTGTTTCACTGCTAATGGCGGCCCAGGTATCGGCGGCTAAACTGAGCATGAATATTGGCTATTCTGTTGCTGAGGGGCATCCCTATGGCACATTCGTGAGTACTTTCGCAGAGCGTTTTGAGTCACTGGCGGGTGGAACCGTGCGGGTCAGAGTACATTGCTGCGGCAAAATGGGGAGCGAGCAGGAGCAGTTCAAAAAGCTCCAGTTGGGCACGTTGGACGGCACCATGATCGCTCAGAATAACGCCGGGCCGTTCTACCCGAAAATTGATTTATTGGTTCTGCCGTACATGATCCAAAACCACGAGCATGCAGTGAAAGTTGCAGACGGGCCCATCGGGCAAAAAATCTGGGGAGATATGCCTGAGGAAGTTGGCGTTCACCTGGTTGCCATGCCGCTATTTTCTTTTCGGCATGTCTACAACACAAAAATGCCGATTAATAATCTCGAAGATTTTGCGCAAATGAAGTATCGCGTGCCCAAGAACACCGTCATGATCGACACCTACAAAGCGCTTGGATCAGACCCGGTACCTATTGCCTGGTCAGAGACGCTCACCGCAACTCAAACCGGCACAGTCGACGGTGGTGATTTACCCATGGACTTAATCTATTCTCAAAAGTTTCATGATGTCGCCAAGCACGTTGCCAAAACGGGGCATTTTGTGCTCGCACCCCCATTCTTTGTAAGCGATAAATTCATGCAAAAGATGGATGATCAGCAAAAGGAAGCGTTCGATACAGCATTGAAAATCGCTACTGCGGCATCTCGTTTTCACACCAACTATGGTGCGGAGCAGGTGCAGAAGAAACTGGAATCGGCAGGGGTGGCAATCACTGAGCCCGACATTGGGCCATGGGTTGCCAAGGCAAAAGAGGTTCATGAAGCTTTCGCAAATGAACGCGGTGGAGACTATCCTGCGCTTATGGAAGAAATAGCGGCAGCTGCTAAGTAGCTTACTTCATAACTGTGAAGAACCACGGCACGCACTAACTACATGCCGTGGTTTGCCCTTTGTAGTCACTTCAACTCTCTATGGATGGCACTAGCGAATTTACGAATCGTTGTCAGGCGAACAAATGTATACATTTATTGAACGAAGGCTCGAAGAGATTATTGCCGGTACCTGCGTCGTTATTATGTGTGGAATGGTGTTTCTCCATGTAGTTATGAGGTATGTTTTCAATCATCCGATTTCGTGGTCTGACGAAATTGCCCAATACATGATGCTCTGGTCCGTTTATATGTCGGTTGCCTGGGCGGTACGTGAGCGTGCCCATATCAGGGTATTAAATTTCAATAATCTCTTTCCCCGAAAGATTAGCCTGGCAATAACCATGTTCAGCGATTTGATCTGGTTTGTGCTTGGTATCGTTCTGACCTGGCAGAGCATTGTCCTGAATATATCGTTCTGGGAAAACACTTATAGATCCCCCGCATTGGATATTGACCAGAAATGGCCATACTTGTGTCTGGTTTTTGGTTTTGGACTAATGACCCTTCGGCTCGTGCAAATCTACTTTCGCTGGTGGAAGTACGGCGAACCTATTCTTGAGCCAAGGGATGATGGTGATGGTCCAAAGCCGGAAATGAACCATGTTTGAGTTTCTAGCGGTTTTTGCCGATACGCTGCACGACCTTCCCGAAGTGACACAGGCGTTGATCGTTTTAGTATCAATGATTGTCATGATCATGATTGGCGTGCCAATTCCGATGTCGGTGATTATTGGCACAGTGGTCGGTTACTGGTTTTTGGATTTCCCGTTTGTGCAGATTGCACTGTCCATGTACACAGGCATCGAACCTTTTCCATTGATCACTATTCCCCTGTTTGTGTTGGCAGGCTCTCTAATGGAGCAGGGAGGAATGGCTAAGCGTATTGTCAATGTCGCTGAGTCACTGGTGGGTAACTACACCGGCAGTCTTGGGTTAGTCGCTATATTGGGCTGTACTTTTTTTGCAGCACTGTCCGGGTCGGGGCCTGCTACAACGGCGGCTATCGGTGCCGTGATGATTCCGTCGATGGTGAAGCAGAATTACAGCCCTGCTTTTGGTGGCGCTCTTGCTGCATCGGGTGGGGCACTGGGTAGTCTGATACCACCGAGCAATCTGTTGATTATTTATGGAATTGTTGCTGAGGAATCTATTCCGCGATTGTTTCTTGCGGGTTTTTTACCGGGTATCCTAGCCAGTGGTGTGCTTATGGTAACCGCCTATCTCATCGCAAAAAAACGCAACTATGTCGGTTCTGATCGGGCGTTTTCCTGGAGTCACGTTTGGGAATCAGTGAGAGCAGGCAAGTGGGCTTTGCTTGCACCGTTTATTATCCTGGGTGGCATTTATTCGGGGATATTTACCCCTACTGAAGCCGCATCAGTAGCCGTCGTGTATGCCTTGCTAATCGGCTACATTGGCTATAGAGAACTAAATGTTCAGAAGCTTATTTATTGTCTGAAAATTACTGCAATGATATCTGGTGCGGTGATTATCATCATTGGACCTGCCAAAGCGTTTGGTGAGCTCATGAGTCTGATGGATGTGCCAACAATGATTGGCGATGTCTTGTCAGATATTACTGAGAGTCCGTTCGTGCTGTTAATGATCATAGCTGGGATAATGATTCTCACCGGCATGTTTCTGGAGTCGATTGCTCAAATCATTCTGTTGACGCCACTCATGCTACCCATTGCGGTGAGTCTGGGTGTTGACCCGATTGCTTTTGGTATAATTATGATTATCTCCTGCGAGGTAGGATTCCTAACGCCTCCTGTGGGGGCAAACCTTTTTGTTGCAGCTCGAATTACCAATCTGGGGATCGAAAAAATATCACTCGAAGTTATTCCTTTCGTGTTCGCCTATATTATTATATTGGTTATCATTGCTGCATTTCCGACAATCACAACCATTCTTCCGGATATAGTTTTTGGAAAATTTCCAGGCTAGTTAATACCACTATTTCAGAGCTTGAATAGGGAGTTGTTCTTTGAACGGACTGCTCTTCAGGCAGGTTACTGTAACCGTAACGAAACACTAAATTATTGAAACTCATATGACAAACAGCGAATTCTTAAAACAAGCAAATCTAATCAACGGCGATTGGGTTCAGTCTGATGCTGGTTCTAGCTTCGATGTGACTAATCCTGCGAATGGTGATGTGATTGGTAACGTGCCTAAATCCGGTGCGGCTGAAACGCGTCGTGCTATAGAATCGGCTGAAGCGGCATTTATTGAATTTCGTCAAACTACTGCAAACCAGCGTGCAGTGTGGTTGCGCAAGATGCACGATGTCATGCTGGACAATCAGGATGAATTGGCAAAGCTATTGACCATGGAACAGGGCAAGCCGCATGCGGAGGCGTTTGGCGAAATTGGTATCGGTGCGGCTTATCTATTGTGGTTTGCCGAGGAAGCACGCCGAGTCTATGGTGAAATAGTGCCGTCACCATGGAAGGATAAAAAAATACTGGTTAATAAGTACCCGGTTGGGGTTGTAGCGGCGATTACACCGTGGAACTTTCCATCATCAATGCTGGCTCGCAAAATAGGTCCTGCAATTGCTGCAGGTTGCACCAGCGTAGTTAAGCCCGCGTCGCAAACACCGTACTCCGCGTTGGCCTGGGGCGTTATTGCAGAGAAGGCCGGATTGCCCGCTGGGGTCATTAATATTGTTACCGGTTCCGCCAGTGAGATAGGTGGTGAAATAACTTCCAATCCATCAGTTAAGAAACTGACATTTACAGGTTCCACGGCTGTTGGAAAAGTATTAATAAAACAATCCGCAGAGAACGTTAAAAAAGTCTCAATGGAATTGGGCGGTAACGCACCGTTTATTGTTTTTGATGATGCCGATATTGATCGTGCGGTAACAGGTGCCATTGCTGCCAAATACCGTAACTCTGGCCAGACCTGCGTGTGTACAAACCGGTTCTTTATACAGTCTGGTGTTTATGATCAATTTATTGAAAAGTTTACCAAGGCCGTTACAGCATTGAAGGTTGGCAACGGCGTAGATGACGGCGTGCAGCAAGGCCCGCTCATTGATATCCATGCGGTAGAAAAAATTGAAGAGCTGTTGGCAGATGCGAAATCTTCAGGGGCGACGCTGGTCACTGGCGGCAACCGTCATGCTTTGGGTGGCTCTTTCTATGAGCCGACTATCGTGACTGATGTGCAGTCTGAAATGCGTATAGCACGTGAAGAAATATTTGGCCCTGTGTCTGCCGTTATCAAATTTCAATCAGAACCCGAAGTTATATCAATGGCAAACGATACCGAATATGGTTTGGCGTGTTATTGCTACACAAAAGATCTTGGTAGAGCATTTCGTATGACCGAACAATTGCAGTACGGCTTAGTGGGTATTAATGAAGGCATTATTACTACACCTGAGGCACCTTTTGGTGGCATGAAAGAAAGCGGCCTTGGTAGTGAAGGTGGAAGCAACGGAATAGATGAATACCTTAACACGCAATATTCATGTATCGGCGGGCTTGAACGTAGTTAGTGAAAGTTAGAACGTAGGGTGGATAAGCTTGCTCATCCACCATGCCAAATACGAGCACGTTCGTTTGGTGGATGCGCCTGGCGCTTATGCCACCCTGCGTTCCACCATATGAGCTCCCCAACTCGAAACATAGAGTAAGTAGATGATGAATATCGCCTTCATTGGCCTCGGAAACATGGGGCTCAGCATGGCAGCAAATCTGATCAAAGGTGGTCATGCAGTTGTTGGTTTTGATGTGTCGAAAGACGCGATGAATTCCCATGTTGCCAATGGCGGTTCGGTGTCTGCAACGGCGGCAGAAGCGGCGGCTAATACTTCCATCGTTATTACTATGCTGCCTAACGGAACCATAGTTAAAGAAAGCATATTCGACGAAGGTGGTGTCCATGAGACGATAGCGAACGATGCTTTACTCATCGATATGTCTACAATTCATCCGAATGAAACCGATGAGATCCGAAAGAAACTTGCCGCCCGGGGTATAGCTATGGTCGACGCGCCAGTCGGCCGTACATCTGTAGAAGCCCGTGCCGGGACGTCTTTGTTTATGGTCGGTGCCGAGAAGCATGACCTGGAAACTGCACGCCCCATACTTGAATGCATGGGCGACACAATTATCGATTGTGGCGGGCCTGGTACCGGGAGCCGGATGAAGATCGTCAACAATCTAATGACAACTTCCCTGAATGTTCTCACAGCGCAAGTCTTAAGCTTTTCAGACGCGACCGGGCTCGACCGTGATCTCGCCCTCAAGGTCATGGGTGGAACTGCAGCTGGCAAGGGGCATATGAGCACTACGTATCCTGCCAAGGTGCTCAAAGGTGATCTGGAGCCGGCCTTCATGATCGATCTTGCCAAGAAAGATCTGGATATCGCATTGCAACTTGCGGGGGATCTCGAAGTGCCTCTGTCATTGCCAACGCAAGCTGAAAAAGTCTATTTGACAGCGCAAGAAGGTGGACGCGGCGGTCAGGACTGGACCGCGATTTACGACATGCTGCAAAGAGACCAACGTTCGAGTGCCTGAACGTGATTGTTGAAAAGCTAATAAAATTTACCTGAATATCCTTTTGATATTCCAATAAGAGCACCTTGCTAGATGAACACCGAACTACCCGACAGTTCTTCACCCGAAATACACAATGGCGCATTGCGAGAACCTATTCCAGAGTCTTTGCTCGGTACAGTGGTACTCGACAAGACAGGGGAGTTCGAGGCTGGAAGTTATCAGAGTTTTACGCTGACATATACAGCGGGACGCTTCGGCATCGATGACAGTGGTTGTCTGCGCATCGCGTTCCGTTTTGCGACGGACCAATCTAATCCGCAGTTTTCAGATGCCACTGCACCGGGTTACACCGAAGTCGAAGCGTCCAACAAGGCCGTACTTGAAGCTCGCTTTGACCCCAAGGGCAATATTCGTCCATGGGATCGCACGTTGCAGATCAAGATAGTCAAAGGCTTTATGAAAGAGGGCGACACGATCACCGTTCGGTTCGGCGTGACCGATCAGGGCTCGCCGGGTATGCGATTGCAGACCTTTTGTGAAAAGCGGTTTGAGTTTCGGGTACTGGTTGATCCGATTGCCACTTACAATTTTCAAACGCTTGCGGTTCAGCCGGCTATAGAGATTGTGCCTGGTGCGGCAGAAACCTGGGTCGCTGTTATACCGAGCATCTGCGAAATCAACAAGCCCTTTACACTCAGGATTAAGGTCGAAGACACCTGGGGTAATCCGACCAACAAAGCAAAGGCCAGACTGTACATCAAGGTACGTGGGAACATAAAAAATCTGCCCGAACATATCGATATCAACCCAGGTAAATTTGCGCACGAAATCACAGGTCTTGTAGTTGATGAAGAAGGTGATTTCGATATTGTTCTATCTACTGCAGATGGCACACTACTGACAAAAAGTAATCCTGCAAGGGCAATGGAAAAGCCGACGCTTAAGTATTACTGGGCAGATCTGCATGGCCAGTCTGATGAGACACTGGGTACCAACAGCGCTGCAGACTATTTTTCGTTTGGCCGTGACATGGCATTTCTTGATGCCTGCGCCCATCAAGGCAATGACTTTCAGATGACTGAATCTTTTTGGCAAGATCTGAATCAAGTTACAGCTGAGTTTAATGAACCAGGGCGCTATGTAACGCTACCTGGGTACGAGTGGTCTGGAAATACTGCACTGGGTGGTGATCGCAATGTCTACTTCCCGGCAGAAGGTCGAACGATGCGTCGATCTTCACATGCTTTGATAGAAAGCCAACATGATATCGATACCGACTGCCACACGGCAGCTGAGTTGTTCGAGTCTTTTGCGAAGCATAACGAATGGGACGTGATCTGCTTTGCCCACTGCGGTGGGCGCTACGCAGACATAACGATGGCCCATGATGGTCGGTTTGAAAAGTCGGTTGAGGTGCATTCAGCCTGGGGTACATTCGAGTGGTTGGTTCAGGACGCATTTAAATGTGGATATCGGGTTGGCATCATCGGAAACTCAGATGGTCATAAGGGACGTCCCGGTGCCAGTTACCCCGGTGCTGGCTGGTTTGGTGCGGTAGGCGGGTTAACCTGTTACATCATGCCAGACCTTAGCAGGGAAACGTTGATCGATAGCATCAAGAGCCGTCATCACTACGCCACCAACGGCGGGCCCAGTGGTCGAATTATTATGGACCTGAGTGCAACTTTCGAGCAGCCGGGTACGGTTTATCAGGATGACCCGGCGTTGTTTGCGAACAGCCAGGGTGTGATTAGTTCCGAGGCCATGATGGGCGATATCGTGCATCTGCCGTCAGGCGATTTGCAGCTGTCGCTGTCGGTAACAGCGGCGTCCCCCGTCCGCCGGATCGATCTATTCAATGGACTGGATCATCTCGAGTGCCATCGGCCGTATTCGGCCGAAGATCTAGGCAGTAGAATTGGCGTTCTATGGGAAGGAGCGGAGTATCGTGGACGCTTCCGGTCCGTGGTGTGGGATGGAACAGCACGCTTTGATATCGCAAAGGTAAGCTCAACACAAGCCATCAACTTTTTTAATCGCGACAAGACACTTGAGGTGAGTGACGAATCGATTGTTAAATGGCAATCCGTGACCACTGGAAATTTCGCCGGTTTCATTGCTACTCTGCAAGATGGAATGAAAGGCAGCATCGAGATAGACACCCCATTAGTAAAGGAGACCATTGCCCTTGATGCGATCGGTCTTGAAGATACAGTGCTTGACGCGTCCGCAACATTGCCGCGTGCGCTGCGGCTATTTCGCCTTCCCGACGAAAACCCGAACACATCGGTTGCCTTCGAGCAACGTCTGTCACCGCTCGCCGGGCGTGATAATCCCTACTACGTTCGCGTGACTCTAGAGGATGGAACCCAAGCCTGGACCAGCCCGGTCTACATACTTCGATCAATTGCCTAAGTCCACAGACTTCTATAGAAACTATTGTACAATAGACTGAAAGGCATCTTGCTTAGAAATGGGCATAGGAGAAGTGCCGGCGGGTGTGCGCTGATACGTATTTAGTGCAATGGTATCTTAACCGATTGCACTCAGTATAACGGTGGCTCTTTTGCGCTCGATTATCGTATTTTTTCTGCTATTCACCGGCTCCACTCTACGCGATTGATTTTTCGCCAGGCTCATCAATTTATCTGGTCGATGCCCAGAACAAGGAAACCTAAGTAGGTGAAGTTCTGTTTTCAAACATCGGTGGTGGTGCTACGGCTGTGAAAGTCGAAATGGACAACGCAGTTTTCACTGAGCTTTTTCTTTCCATGCGTCCGATTTGTTTTCCTATCAGCATATCTGTTTACAACTGATTTATGGTTGTGGGCACTGAAAGTACGAAACGGACGTACTCAATAAACGGTACATCTCTCGTTGGCACGCATCAGGCGATTCATGCGCAGCGGCTGCTGCCGGAGTGTTTCATCGTGAATCAAACCACGCGGATTCAGTGGTTGTGTTTAAGCAACCGGTGTCTCAGTGATTAGCCATCAAAGGCCCATATCCATCGATCTGATCCATGATGCCGTTTGCGCGCAGCGCGTGCCAGTAGGTGGCGGTGTTGATCGGGATCATCGGTTTTCCCAGTTCCAGCGCCATTTCATTGCACAGCGCCACCATCGACAAATTAGTACCAACCTGAACGAATGCATCGATGCTGTCGTCGTCCATTTCCAGTACGTGCGCTCGTAACTCCTGCGGCTGCACATGGGCAATAGCGACAGGGCTTCCGCATTTCAGGCCGCGAAATTTCACTACCTCGAAACCGCAGTCCTGGAAAAACAGGGTGACGTTTGTATCAGAGATAGGGAAATAGGGTGAAATCACTGCGATGCGCTTTGCCTTGAACAGATTTAATGCTGTCTCACAGGCAAAAGAACCGGCGGAGACTTTCACTCCGCAATGGTCGGATAGATCCTGCATTCGCTTTTCTGACGGTGCGCGACCGTCCCAGAACATCAGTGCTGACATGCCCATGATCAGGTAGTCGGGCTCGCAGGTCATGCATCTGTCGACGGCGGCATAGAGTGTAGAGCCGATTGCTTCAACAAGTGCAAGGAATTCGTCGTCGTTGCGCACTTTCATATTGGGCACTTCGATTCGACCGAAGTGGTTGGTTACCCCGGGTACTCGTAGGTCGTCCATATCGGGCTGCACAATCGTGTTGGTCGACGGGGCGACAACGGCAAATTTGCAGCGCCAGGCTCTGGCATCTTTTGACATGTCTTACTCCGTTCATCTTTCTGTGTTTTTACAGTGTGCTTAGCGCAGGGGTGGCTAGTCAAGTATTTCCCCGAATCCCCAACAGCTACTCAAAAACTAACCAGACAGGTGGGCATAGCAGAATAATCTGATTCCATCGGCATTAGCCAATAACAATGAAAGCTGCCAGAATGGTGAAGCGCCACGCCATCGATGCCTCCACTGCTATGAAAGGTTATAAAAAAACCACCCGGGAAAATCTCAGCCGGTTTATTGCGCGTTGTCTTATGGCTGTCGGACTCAATCAATGCGATGCATCTACAACAGCGCAACTGATAGCAAAGGCGCATCTGATCGGCCAGGACGGCCACGTTTTTTTTCGCCTGCCGCAGTACGTTAAAAGAATTTAGTCGGGCGGTATAAATACTTCGCCGGACACTAAAATTATAGAGGAGCGTACTGCAACAGCTTTGATTTACGGTGACAATGGCCTCGGGCATCTGGTGATGAGCCATGCTACCAGGCTTGCCATGCAAAAGGTTGCCAATGCCGGGGTTGCCTGGGTGGGCTTGTGATTCTCCAAGCATGCGCTGCCCGCTGCCGCTATATCAGGTTGCGCTTCAACAGTATTTTGCAGCTGCTGCACAGGGACTTGATCACATGGATGAGTCTGTTGTTTGCAAGGTTATGGAGCAAAATGCGAGTGCCGGGCGAATTGAAAAGAAACGATGAGGTACATATATATAAAAATCAGGAAGTGACATTCGCAATTCCATTTTCAGTTCCCTGTAGTTTTACCCTGGTGTTGCATAAAATTCCGGACCGGAACCGCTGCGCTGCTTCTATAACAGCATCTAAGGCGCTGTACTCATTTTTCCTGAATATCACTTAGAATGAGCAAACCATGGCAGAATTCTATATTGGTATTAAACATTGCTCACAGAATCCAGGCTATTTTCGATGATCTGAACAACCTCGTCAGTGATCGGGTGAGGAGGATTGTGTTTTTTCCGATACGCTACAACGCCGTCAGGCACCACTGAAAACAGTTTAGATAACCGAACGAGCTTACCTTCAGTTAATTTACGGTTGACTGATCTGGCCCATCCCAATGCAACGCCGTGTCCCTGCTCAGCAACACCGAGACAAACCTGATACGAGCTGAAGACCAGGTTCTCTTGTCGGGGGGCGAGGCTTGTATCGAACTTTGTAAGAAAGGCCTGCCAGTCCAGATTGCCTTTGTTTTCATAGACCAGATGTAAGAGAGGCATTTGGCTGAGATCCGCTGCGGTAGGATTTCGTTTGCAGGTTTTGAGAAATTCAGGGGAGCACACTGGAAACACCAGATCCTCGGCGATGGTTTTTAGGTCGAATTCATGGCTGGCGCGAGCATTCGCTTGCAGGCCGAGATCGAACGGGATCTGTGTTTGCTCTATTGGTTCGTAGCTGGAATGGATAGTAAAGGCAATCTGCGGAAACCGTTCCTGTAAGGAATCTATAATCGGAGTAAGTATGTGTGTGGCAATTGATAAATCGCTGTAAATCATAAATCGCGTATTTCTTCGGGAGAGATTACGAAGTTCAGTGGCTACTGAGCCAAGCTCAGCCAGACTGCGCTCTACGGTTTCATAAAAGCGCTTGCCGGCGTCAGTCAGTGTTACATCATGACGATGACGATTAAACAGCTGCACCGAGAGATTGTCTTCAAGCTGCCGCACCTGGCGGCTCACGCTGGCCTGCGATAGTGCGCATTCGTCGGCCGCACGGGAAAAACTTTGCAGCCTCGCCGCAGATTCAAAAACCGCAAGTGTGCCCATTGGCGGCAGTGTTCGTTTCATAGTAGATATACCTATAATGAATATCTAAAGACAAAATACGTGATTCTGAAAGTACATTTAATCTTATACACTAACATTTTTCAAATACCTGATAGAGGCTAAGGTGCATCAGAAAACATTGCACGATGCAGACATGCGTGTGGCCGTTCTTGCGGCCGAATGGCTGGTCACCATTGACACACCCAGTGGCGGCGTTGACTCCGTATTGAAAGGACTGGAGGAGGATTTATGCTTCGTCCAGGGGCCGTACGATTGCTGCAGCTACACCAATGGTGGTGGCATGCAACGCTTTCGTTGTCTGGAGGGATCGCACGCTGGTAATGAAGAGTCTATTCAGCAAACGGCTGCTTCTCAGATTGTGGTGTCCATTCCTCAGGAGATTGCGTTGCTACAGCGTCTCTTCGACTCGGTATTCAAGCACCATGTCAATGAAGAACCCACCATCAGAGTTCAGGAGGCCTTCGGCAGTCGATCAAAACTATTGGATGATAAGGAAAATCCTAATCGATACTGGAATCGAGCCGACATGAACACATTACACGGTCATGCAGTGGAGGTTCCTCATGAATCAAGCTAACGGTGAACTCGATTTCAGAGCCCTGCACAACGCCGACGAGATGTTAATCATGCCCAACCCCTGGGACAAGGGGTCAACAAAAATATTCTCGCAGTGCGGATTTAAAGCATTGGCAACTACCAGCGGAGGTATGGCCTACGCGCTTGGCAAGCGAGACGGATATGTAACTAGGGATGAAGCTTTGCAGCATTGCCGGGATATCGTGTCGGCAACCGATCTGCCGGTTTCTGCTGATCTAGAGAAAGGTTTTGCCGATACGCCGGAGTCAGTTGCCGCGATGATTCACGATGTAGCAGAAACAGGTGTGGCGGGGTGTTCAATTGAAGATTATACCGGTAATCCTGATCGTGCCATCTTTGATGAAAATCTGGCTGTTGAGCGAATTGCGGCGGCAGTTGAAGCGAAAAATACTTTAAACAGGGACTTTGTGCTGACTGCGCGTTGTGAGTCTTATCTTTGGAACCAACCCGGACGCGATTCAGTGATCCGGCGATTGCAGAGATTTGCCGATGCAGGAGCAGACGTAGTTTTTTCGCCCGGCATGGATAATCTATCCGATATAGAAGTTCTGGTCCACTCGGTAAATGTTCCTGTCAATGTAGTGGTCAGCTCACCAAGCCGCCCTTTTGAAATATCAGATCTACAGCGGCTGGGCGTAAAGAGAATCAGTATTGGATCATCGATGGCCCAGTTAATTTACGGATCGACAATTAAAATAGTGTCCGAATTCGCCAGAACACAGTCGCTGGATTTCATCAGTGAGGCAATGGATTACGAGGAGCTGGAAGCCTGGTTTTCGGAAACCTGAGTGAGCCTTGCGGTGGTGGTACGACCCTATTGCCTAAAGCAAGTCATCCGAAATTGAAAGAGCCGAGCCTGCGCGACCAATTGATCGCGCGGTCTCAGTCCATTTTTTTGGTGGTTCCCACTTCGGTGGCTTGCGAATAGCGGGGGACAAGTGAAAGTGTGTGTCGCGAATGCGCGCTGACGCAATTCACTCTTCGAACTAGACCGCGATTTTGCCCGCCAGATACTGGGCGAAATCATAGTTGGGGCGTTCAAGGTGAGACAGGGGTCCGGGCGCTGCCAAGTTTGAGCAAAGGCCTTTGTACACTTTTTCTGTGCAACCCCGGTCTTCTACATTAACTTCATCAAGCAGGGTTTTGAGTGCGGTGAAATGCTCCCGCGCTTCTTTATCGTTCACGTACTCTGGTGACATACCACCCCCGAACATAATATTCACCCGATCAACGCCGTCAGGGTGCAGTGATAAATACCAGAAATATCCAGGGGTCAGTGTGATCAGCAAACTGGGGTAAATCGCTAGCAAAAAGGTAGTACGCCGGCGGTCGCCCTGCATTCTTTCATTAGATGGGTGAGCCATAGCGATCTTTAGCGTATCGTCCTTGAGGATGGTGTGATAATTAAATGCTGCTAAACCGGGAGGGCAGTCCATATCTTCCAGTTTCGATAAACCGCCAATGGTGCCCCGGTGACATACCGGCAAGTGGTAGCTCTCCATGAAATTCTCTGCGAGCACCTTCCAGTTGGTGTTCCAGTTGTGCGTTTCAAAGAACGTTTCTTCGTAGTTTTCCATTTGATAATCGCTAATCAGCGCTTCCACTTCTGCAAGCGCCTCTGAAACAGGTGCTGCATCAGCATTCAGAGTTACCATAATCCAGCCCAGCCATTGCTCACAGCGCACTGCTGGCAGTCTCATGGATTTGCTGTGCTTGCAGAAAGTCGAGTTTTCAGCCATCGCTGGGGCGGCACGCAATTCACCACTAAGCTCATATGTCCACGCGTGGTAAGGGCAGACAATAGCGGATTTATTACCGCGGCCTTCCAGTAAAGTGGACATACGGTGCAGGCAAACATTCGACTGCGCATGAAGTAGATCGTCTTTGCCTCTGACCACCATTATCGGTTGCCCGGCCAGCTCCAGCGTAAGGTAGTCTCCCGCCTTCGGCAGTGCACTTGCACGACCAGCACAGAACCAGTCTTGCCGAAATATATTCTCAAGCTCGCTCTCTAGAAAGGCCTCAGATGTGTACACGCTGGGTGGCATCGCCCGAGCATTTTCGAAAGGCAGCGCTGCATTGGTTGCCAGTTGAGCAATTGCATCAGGTGTTTGGGCAGATTCAGCTGATTGAGTAGTATTCATAATTAGTCATTCGGTAAGTTAGGGCAGGCTGGCCGAATAGCACCGATTCCGCCTCAGTTAACCCCGGCGGTTCTGATGCCACTGGCCGTTGCGAAAAGTCGGCAGCTTCTTTTTGTCTGAAACCGGTATTTGGCGCATAACTTCGGTGCAAGCCTCTCCGTTAATGGCTAGTTTATACGTGTTTTACGTCAATTATACATCTGAGGTTGTTGTGCTCATACAACTAATGGATCGTGTCGGCGGAATTTCGTCAATAGGTGTCGAATTCAACCAGTTAGTCAATGCGCCATTGCCTGTGTTCATTTCCATAAATTGTGACGCCAACCCCCCGACGTAACCCCGCGACCATCAGGTAACTCTTGATCAATGCAAAATCAGGCATCATACTGTCATGACGTTATGGCAGTGAGAATAATTATGAGAATCCTACTTATACTGTTTGCTACATCGATGTTTGCAGTTTTACCATCAATAGTATTTGCAGACTCCAGGTTAAACACAGGTCCGCTCCCGACCACACTGATCGACACGAAAGACTGCACTCTTACTGAGACTTATCCATGGGGTGGCTATGGCTGGGATGGTGAAAAAACATGCAAAGTCACTAAACTGCGTTTTTTTGGTGCCGAGCATACGCTGTCAGGAACTAGAACAGCAGACACCTCGATAAAATGGAGTAGAGATGACTTCGCCAATCAAACTTTGCGGTGCGACAGCTATCGACTGCGCACTAACTTTTCTGCAGGAACCAAAGAGTATAGTAGATCCCGCTATGACATCACATTCTTGAGTGATGACGCTATTCCAGCGAGCGCGACCAATGAAGACCTCTCCAATATTACAGCGCACATTTACACACGTGGTTTTAACACCGGCCGCACCGGCATACTGACAGGCATCGATGCACTGGTAAATTTCAGCGCCGGTGCCTTTGCCACCGACAAAGGCTATCTGTTTATAGAAGATCGTGGTGAACGCAATGCCAACGGCGATAACATAGTCGAGAAATTCTCACACTGTTGGTTAAGAGACAGCGATGCAGAGGACATGAATGACACGGACAAGGAGTGTATTGATACGCTACCTGTGGGGGATGGCTGGGGATGGGATGGAGTTACGTCCTGCCGTCTGAAGGTTAGTGATCCAGTGTGTGTGGACTCGCCACCAGTTGGGGATGGATGGGGATGGGACGGCGTGAGTTCGTGTAAAATCTAATTTGGGTTACTAACCAACTGGCGCTTTTTGCGACTTCTACTGACTGTAATGTGCCCAATACGGACGGTCAGTGTCTCGTTCCGACCGTCCAGTCCACGGATGTCAAAGTTAGCAGTTTGCGACTAAAATGTTTAGCGCACTCTCTATTTTGCATCAATAATCAGATAGCAAAAACATTCATTCCTCTCGATTTCAATACTCCATGATTTGCCAACGTTTTGCAGATCTCCAACTATGAATTCAAATCTTCTTCACTTCATGGGATAATCCACCCGGTCGGATCAGCGGATTCGAGTTTCGATCATTGTAAATAGGGAGGTGTACAGTTTATGGCGCTTACAATAAAAACGGCTGGAGCCATAGTTTCCGTTGTTAAGAATGATCCGAATTGTAAAAAAAACATAGATAGTATCTTAGCTTACATTCTACCCGATAGCGCCGGGGCAGCCGGTGGTGTTCGCAACTTTCTGATGGTTTTAGTAGATACCCCAAATTATGCAGCTGAGAAGCTCGTCAACAAAGCTCGGGACGCTGGTAGTTTTGTAGGTTTAATGGATCCCGCGAAGGAACGATATATCGCTCCGAAAATATTTTCTAACCAAGACCCCGACGTTGACAAGCTGATCTGCACCGGTATAGCTGAAGCAACCGCAGCGGTTATCAAAACGGCGTTGCCTACAAACAAGGGATTGGCAGATATCGAGTCAGCACAGGCGATCAGCAGAGAAACCGGCATCGCTCACGCAGGCACACATATCACTATGAAAGATGGTACCGATTATGTTTTTGATTGGCATACAACACTTGCCGTTGAAAATCCCACAATCTATCTTACGAAAAATTGGCACCAATGCACCGGCGGAACATTATTCGAAAGGTTTGGTGGTTTTACATAGTCGATAGGCATCTTCTATATCAGTGGAAGTCTTCACCCAGTAACAGGGGAGACAGTTTGGTTCGTTGGCGGTAACAGCAGGAGTTTGTAACGAATCAGCGGTACTGACTTCTCTCGAAAGTTATCAATTTTCTTCCTCTGGGGGGAACTGATTGCGAAGTGTTCCGCTTTAAGCCCAATTGGCAGCCACCATTCAGTAAGCTGTAGATACAATAACGCCGTCAGGCAAGAATAATACGCACATAAACAGCAACTAACAGAAAGCCGGAAATAGCTGACAATCCTTTACGCGGGGTTGCTCATCAAATACGCGTAAACGGACATTCCAGACAGGCTCCCGACTGGCGGGAATTGGTCGATTCCTGCCGATAGTTGCCAGATTTTTCAGGTTTGTCAATACTCCATGTGGGCGTCTAAACAGTAGGGCGGCATTTCCGAACTTAGGCCGGCAAGCGTGCGCCCACTGCGGAAGTACGTATCACACTAATGTTTTACTTACTGGCGTTCATATTCCGGACTTCAGTGACTATGTTTTATATCTTCCAATATTAATTTCGCCGCTCTGTATCCAATCATCATACTGGGTGCGTTTGTATTTGCTGACGTTATGCCAGGCATTACGGAAGCGTCCGCCACCCACAGTCCATCCACGCCACGCACTTGTAAGGTGTTAGTGACAGGGGAATATTGATCGCCCATGGCCAGTGTACCTACCGGATGATAAGCCGTGCCGGACCGAGCTCGGACATGCGCTGTTATTTCTGCATCGCTCGTAACGGCGGATCCCGGGAAAACTTCGGGTGCCCGGTTGGCTCCCATTGGCGCATTGGCAAGTATATCGCGCAATCGCTTGAAACCACCGACCAATGTGAGAACATCCTGTTCTTCTTTAAGCACACCGAGATCAATATTAGGCGAAACAAGAGGGTCAGCGGATGCCAGCGTCAGAGATCCTCTGGATACAGGTCGACATACACCTACGTCGGCAAAGTAACCCGAGCCCGATGTTATCGACCTGCCTTTGTATCCGATCATGTATGGAATGAAGTGTATTTGGCACTCCGGCCTGTCATCATTGCGAGTAGCGGGGTTCACCCGAAAGAATGCACCAGCTTCTACAAAGTTAGATGTTAGTCTGCCGTTACGCTTGGCGAGCCATTGGAGCGGCGACATCGCCCACTGCAAACTCTGGTTCCAGACCAGGCCATAACCTGAATTACGACCTTCGTGATGTACGCCAATTACAGGATGATCGATGAGGTTCTGTCCAACTTGTTGAGAATCAACTTTTATATTAATGCCAAGTTCAATCAATTGTTCCGCGGGGCCGATTCCAGAGCGCATCAGTATTGAAGGCGACCCAATACTGCCCGCGCTTAACACAATGCCTCGTCGTGCACTCACCACCCGACCATCGATTAGTTCAACACACTTCAGACCGTTCTCTTTAAATAGAATTCGGTTTACGTTAGCACCGGTGATGACTTCTAAACCATATGAACGCTCGGCAGGTCTTAGAAATGCATCAGCTGCAGACCAGCGCCTTCCATTTCTACTGTTGGTATTGAATAAGCCCGCACTTTCGCGCTCTGGTGTTGGAGGTGCTGCGCTGTTGGCGTGAAACGACTTTGCAAAAGCCACAGACAAAGGGTGTGGGGTAGGAATTTGTTGAGGCTGCATTAACTGCTCAATATCGATAAAGTCCTGTTTAACATCGTCCCAGCGCCAGCCCGGTTGCTGCCAATTATCAAAATCGTCTTCTCGCCCTCTGAACCAAACCATCGAATTGATCGAACTGGAGCCGCCAATCATCATCCCGCGGTTGATGTTGAAGATTCGATTATTGGCACTCGATTGCGAAGTGGACTTAAATCTCCAGTCACGTTTACTTCCCATGGTGTAAAGCAGACCGAAAGGAATTTTTACCTGAGGCACTGCATCGCCAGGCCCGGCTTCGAGTACGCAGACTGAGCCAATATTGGCTTGTGCCAAACCAGCTGATACCGCGCACCCTGCAGAGCCAGCACCAATTACGATGAAATCAAATTCCACCAGGATTTCCTCTTTGCATGTAAACGGAATGTCGGCTAACGGGCGGTCAGCGCCCCTATAGCCTCCAGGGGTGCTGTGTAGATCAAATCTCAGTTTGTTCGGCGATTTCAAAGGCATCGTCTAATTCGACGCCCAGATACCTCACTGTACTCTCCAGCTTCGTATGACCGAGCAAAAGCTGAACAGCTCGGAGATTCCGGGTCCTCTTTTAGATCAGTGCTGGCTTCGTCCGACGCAGCGAGTGGGCACCGCACAGGCCGCTGTCGAGATCTGTGTCAGCTACCCACCGCTCGACGATCTGAGCATATTCACGATCACTGAAATGGCTACTTACCGCGTATAATCTTGCCATAGTCACCTTTAAGTTTCAGCATCAGTGTGACGGCTGACTTGTCACGATTACGCCAAAACCAGCCATGCTCACCCTGGAACTCAGCTTTAATAGTGCCGTTTCCTTTTGTAGCACCGCGACCTTTTTCGTACGTTATCGACTGCCCGCTGCCGTGTGCGTGCAGATCGAAATTAATCTTACCACCAGTTGACGTCCAGTCATAAAGTGCTTGATCGCCGTTGCCCATCACCAGCTTTATTTCGGTGTAGTCACCCGGCTCAAGTGTGAGGGTTATCGTATCCCGCCAGACTTCCTGCGCATGTGCGGTACTAAAGAACACGTCGATGATGCCCTCGATAAGATTGAATGATTGGTCATTTCCATGCTGTTGCTGATCACGCTCCGCCTCATCATGCAGTTCCTGTTTAATCTCTCCCATTTCGGTCAATCCTAGCATCCGACCCGCGCTAGTGGGATCAATGCCATATTCTGCCGGCAACACAACAGCGACGAGAATCAAAACCGCTCCGATGACGGCAACAACGGAGGAGCGCCGAAGCTGAGCGAGGCTGGGCAATTCATCCAAACCGGGTTTTTCAATGCTGAACATAAATAACCTCTTAAATAGTGCCTAATGAGTATGGGAGTGCAGGTAGCCGAAAATATGTTGTGCGATGAGCGCTAGACCTAGGAATACCATCAGGACGTTGGCGCCGATGGCGTACCTGGGAAAATTGTCGCTCCGGCGCAAGTAACCCATAACGATCAGGATGACACAAAGCGCTAAAATTTGACCAATCTCGACACCCACATTGAACGCTAACAGATTGGGCAATAACCCGTCTTCTGAAATCTGATATTCCAGTATTTTTGTCGCTAGACCTGTGCCGTGGATAAGGCCGAATATTAGCGTTGCTGCGTTGCTGCTTTGGTGTTGGGTTGATATCCCAGCCATTCTTTAAACACACCGAGATTGTCCAGCGCTTTGTAAACCACGGAGAAGCCGATAATTGCATCGACGATGTAGGCATTGACGCCCCAGCCATACCAGACGCCGATAAGCATCGTTATCGAGTGTCCGATAGCAAAAAGGCTCACATAAATCGCGACATCTCGGAACTTGTACAAGAAAAAAATAACGCCGAACAAGAACAATATGTGATCGTATCCAGTGACCATGTGTTTAGCACCGAGATATATGAACGGGATGATGTAAACACCCCAGATCTCCTGGATGTAGCCAGCGTCACCAGGCGTCACGTTGTGTGCTTGTGCTGCAGTGCTTGCGCCAAGTAATAATGCGACGAATATAGCCCCCACAAAAGAGCATCGCCGGACAGTCCAAATCTGCATGCACTTAATCTTATCAATTAGGGAAATTTGAAATATCCCGCTGTGGGGGGGGGGGACAGGATATGATGGAGATATCCAAACATACAAGTCGTCCGAAAATTATCAATCTGTTAACAAAGAGCAGATGAATATCATAACCATATTGACCACTGCCTCGGCGAATCTGACGACCAAAAAAATCCATTAGCAATCTCATAGCGATTGCGCAGAACCTGTAGGAAAGCGGGATGTCGACAGCCTGTCTCTACGGTCGGCTATCGGCCGAATCCTGTCGATAGTCGCCAGATTTTCCGGGTTTGTCAATACCTCATTTAGATAACTTATCAACCGACGTTCATTGCGATTTCGACTGACAAGTGTGTGCCTTTTGCTGTCATTCGCATAGATTGCGCGAACGATAGCTTTAGAGAGGTAATTCTAATCGAGATCACCTACTGGTGGGAAAGGCTTAGCAAGACATTTTATAGGAATAATATCTAGTCAACGACTATTCACAGCCATTGTGTTTTTTCCACATGGTTTCATCGTGACCCTCTGGCACATTCTCACATGGATTTGTATCGGTATAACCTCGAATGCGATTGTACGTTTTTATCTGGTGGCTAGAGAGTATTTCCGGCATCTTTAAATGCGCAGATAGGTGGACGTATCTCAGTGCGGAGCGGGTAGACCCAATTTCGCTGAGTATTGATTTGAGTTCATCTTCTGCAGGAATATCATTTCTGAACTTTTCGTCGAGCTTACTTTCCTGATCGGTCAGCTGCTCTCCCAGGGTTCTCGCAGTTGAGCGCATCTCGTTAAACACCTTTGTAATCTGCTGTAACTGCAAAGCTGATAGCTCAATCTCGTCCTGCATTTCCAGTAGGTGTAAAGGACCGGGAACACCATTAAGTTCGGCGGATTTTGCAAGCCCCCAACCGGCACCGGCTTTAAGATCAGCAATATCAGCTGAAGAGAGACTTTTGATGCTGCGATGCTGCTCGCCAGCGTAAGCAGAATGGTGATCACCTTCCGCAAGTGTAGTATTATTTAGACAAAGGGCAGCTATCGATAGTGCAAGTAAACGTATTTTCATCTAATTTATCCTTGCTTAGTAACTTGAATATATGGCAGTTTTGCCAGTTGATGTGAACGATAGTACGTCGTAGTCTTTTGGATCACGGCTTCCCATTCCTGGTGACAAAGCGGGCATGCCTGGGGCAGTCAGGCCTTTTATTGCTTTAGGTTTTTCTGCTAACAATTTCTTGATATCAGAAGCCGGAACGTGCCCTTCGATTAGGTAGTCTCCCGCCAATGCAGTGTGGCATGAAGCCAAACTTTGTGATGGCAATCCGAATTTAGTTTTGACGGAGTCCATATCTTCACTGTTAATGGATGTCACAGAGAAACCTTCCTCCTCAAGATAAGTGACCCAGGCGGCACAACAACCGCACGAAGGGCTTTTATATACAGTGATTTCTTGTAAACGATCGCGAGAGTGAGTCTGCTTATCCGCAGAAGAACTAGCATCCTGGGCAGTGCCTGGAATGGTTTTATCCTGCTGACCGCAAGAAACAGAAAGCACGGCGCAGAACAAAAAGGGGATTACTTTTTTCATGGATTATTCTCGATTAAATAATTTTCTGATCAGGGATGATTCTTCTTTCGGTTGAGCTGGTTGAAATACGTTTGGATCTTTGCCGTTGGTTGAATCCTGAAATTCCCGCTCCCGCTGTGGCCAGCGGCTTTTGATGTAAGACAGTACCGCGACAATATCTGAGTCAGCAATTACTCCCTGATAAACTGGCATACGCGTTTTGTAGTTTTCATCACCGATCACCGCCGACGCACCGTATTTGGTAATTTCAAACAGCAGATCATCACTATGATGCCAGGTATGACCAGTCTCATCGTGCGGAGGCGCTGGTAAATAGCCGTCGGCATCTCGCTGGCGCCAATTTGGCTGCCCCTCCAGCATCGCACCATGGCAGGCAGCACAATGAACGTTGTAGACTTCCTCTCCTCTTGCGACAACCACGAGATCGTCCGCTTTAAGCGATGTCTCAACGCCATCTGTTCCAGCGTCCTGAGCGATGATATTCTGTGTGCACAATAACCACGGCAAGAAATATAGCTTGAAGAATTTTTTACTTAACATAGACGCTTCCTAAACAACCAGCCGGTCAAGGGTTTGTAGCTCAATATTGTTATCACGATGCTCTCAGCAAGAGATTCAAAGCCCAATGTCATCTGTGAGTGATCAGTCATTTCTATAATTATCATGGCAAGATTTACAACCCCGCGCTACTGCAAAAAAAGCCTTTCTTAATTTCCTATCGTGAACCTGATCGTCGAGCGCTGCCTGAAGGTTTAAGTTGGCGGTGATGAATTGATTGATCCGATCTTCAAACCCATACCAATCATCCCAAATTGAAGGTAGGGCTTCTGTGTTTGAACCTGTTCTGCTCTCCTGCGTATCCGGAAACTGGGTAAACATTGCCTGCGCATGCTTGATGAACGACACAGACGATTGCTGGATGTAGTTTCTGTCTACGTCCTTAATACCCTTGAACATTTTGGGGATTCTTTGCTCCTGTCGCTCATGTCGCCCATTGCATCCATGCGCTCTTTGACAATACCGGTCGCACCCTGATGCGCGACAGATACAGCGACAGTCATGATAAAAATCGCATAGGTTACGCAGATTTTTCTAACCATTGAAGGCACCTTAAAACTTCGACATCAGACTGGACCAAAAAATAGTCAATTAAAAAAGACAGTTGTTCTCTAAGTGATATTCAGGAAAAATGAGTACAGCGCCTTAGATGCTGCTATAGAAGCAGCGCAGCAGTTCCGGGCTGGAATTTTATATACCACCAGGGTCAACCTTCCAGGGCGGCAATGGATTAAATCCCAACTGTAGCAAGACATGCGGAACATCAACGAAAACCCAGTTTTCAACGAGAAGCTCGTTTTCGCGCCGCCACCAGTCACAAACTCTCATGAAGACTCGCTCGCGCGTTGGGTCCTGTCCGAGAAACGATTTCACGTTGATACCCGTCAGGGATGGCCATCCCCCCGAGCAGCTATAGTGCCCTTCACCAAATCGCGTGAAGTGCTTTGTCATCCCATTATTTTTGGACCCACCGGACCATCCATCAAACTGCGATTCGAAGGGTACCTGAAACGATGCAAATTCATCGATACCGATGAAACTGCCAAAAGCACCCGGGCCATACCACATCATGTTGTCATGCCAGTAGGGTCGCCATGCTTCGTCTTCAGTCGCCAATGCGGCTAGCATATCGGTGACAATTTCGTAACTGCGCTGCCCTTCGGCGGGATCAGGCGCATTTGTAATGACACCGTCTCGGATCGCGGGTCCGTGTATCAAGCCGGTATATCCGCGCGACTGGCCCGGCCCCATGGTCAGAGGCCATTGATTGCAGGCGATCATCAATTCAGGAATATCCAGATAGATATAGCTTTCGACAGCTTTCCCATTTTCGATCTGGTGAAATTCACCGTAGCGCAGGTAACACAGTGTGTCTGTGGCTTGCAGACCAATCCAGTCGTGTGCAAAACGTCCGACGTAGTAGCCTGTTGAACTGATCCAGTCCTTTCCCTCGAACTGTCCTGACATAAATATGTCGTCACGTCGGTAAAGCCCCGCAAACGCTTGCTGAATAGGGACGACAAACTTTGAAAGGTAGGCGTCTGCGCCATGCAGCTCATTGAACGGGTGAACTACGTTGATGTTCGCGTCTGAGGAAAAGAAACCGGACACTGCGGCAGAAAAATCGCCGGGATGGCGGAGGGCATCTGCATAGCGCAGATACAGTGACCGGTCATGTGATGACATAATATTTCCTTTCTGAGTTCGTCGTTTTTCAAGATGAGGCTGTTAACGGCGCACTGGTGCCGCATGCATTGCGGTTGCCTAAAGCGTATATGGCGAGCAGACGTCTGGTTATGTTACTCACAGATGATCGCATTAATTGAAGGTTCACTTCAGAGATTTTAGTTTGAACTGGCTGGTTTGTTTTCGAGGTTGAACCTGTCCATTTAATTGGACGGCTGGATTGAGAAAGCTGATGTTCCGGGGAATGCACCAGAGCGGGTGATAATGCCCCGCTTTGATTAATCGACTCACTGTATATTCCTGACAGCTCAGGCACTCTTCGATTAAAATCAGCTACGCTGGCCATTTAGCTGGCCATTTAGCTGGCCATTTAAAAGGGATCGACTATGCCAATTAATTACGCCGATGCCGGGTTTCCGGTTCGGTCTGAGTTTGCCGAAAGCCATGAGCGCTTCTGGCAGCGACTGCAAACTGCAGGGTGCTGGTATACAGCAGAACAGCGTGTTGCGATTGCTGAGGCGGTTCGACAGGCTGAAAGTTGTTCATTGTGCAATGCACGCAAGCAGGCGTTGTCACCGAGATCAGTTGATGGAACGCACGATGGGGAAAGCATCCTGCCGGATACGGTAATTGAAGCCGTGCATAGCATTGTTCGCGATGCCTCTCGAATCAACCGGAGCTGGTACAACGATCTGCTTGAGCGGGGTTTAACGCCAGGGCAGTACATTGAAGTTGTCGGGACAGTAGTTGCGATGGTCAGTATAGATAGTTTTGCTGATGCCATCGGCGTTACCCGCAGAGCTCTTCCGCCTGTTGATTCCACTGATTCGGCAGCCACTGTTATTTCCGGTTATAAACCAGCAACTGCGGGTGTTACGGATCAGGCCTGGGTGCCAATGGTTCCCGAAATTAATGAAGGCACACCGGAAGCAGACCTCTGGCCGTCCGGCAAAACCGGCAATGTAGTACGCGCCATGAGTCTGGTTCCGGATGAAGTGCGCTCGCTAAAGGATTTATCTGCCGCACACTATCTGCCGATGTCACTGGTGCGTCAGGCCGGGGTTGATGCCGGTCGTGCATTACATCGGTCACAGATGGAGCTGGTTGCCGGTCGTGTGTCGGCGCTGAACGCGTGTTACTACTGAACTACTTCTCATGCCAGAATGCTCCGTGAGAGTATTGAAAACCATGAACAGGAAGTCGATCTAAACGTACTGATCAAAGGTGGTGATGCAGCAGAGATTGAATTTCATAAAGAGCTCATTGCGTTTTCCGAAGCTATAGTATCCGCTGATAGTGAAGCGATTGGTATCGCACGTGACAAGTTAATAGAGGTTGCCGGCACCGATGTAATGATCGAAGCAGCGGGTGTGGTATCGAACTTTCAGCGCATGGTGAGAATTGCTGATTCAACCGGAATAGAACTCGGTGATGATTCGATTATAGCCCAGACCGAGGAGCTGCGTGACTCGCTGGGAATTAATCAGTTTAAAGGATAGCTATATCTAATGTCAGATCGACCGAATATTGTATTTATACTGACCGATCAGCAACGCTTTGACACCATCGCTGCGATGGGGTTCGATCACATGATCACGCCTAATCTTGATCGGCTGGTACGTCACGGCACCGCGTTTGAAAATATGTATATAACGGCGCCGTCCTGTGCGCCGTCACGTGCTTCGCTATTCAGTGGTGTTTATCCGCACACCAATGGCGTGTTTCGCAATGACGAACCATGGAACTATTGCTGGGTTAAAGATCTGGCAGAGGGCGGCTATCGCACGGTCAATGTTGGCAAAATGCACACAATGCCGGTTGAAGCATCCTTCGGATTTCATGAAAGGCATGTGGTAGAAAATAAAGATCGAGATCATCCTGACCTGCCTTTTTATCTGGATAACTGGGATAAAGCCTATTTTTTGCGTGGGCTGCGTAAGCCTTCACGTGTGTCACAACGCGAGCGTGACGACTACAATGCACTGCTGGGCGCCTGGGTCTGGGAGCACGACGACATTCTGCATCCCGATGTCTTTGTCGGTCAAATGGCTTGCTGGTGGCTTGATCGCTACCCGGGTGATGATCCGTTTTTTCTGCAGGTCGGTTTGCCGGCCCCGCACCCACCGTACGACCCGACTAAAGAATACCTTGAACTGTATGCCTATCGGCAAATGCCGCCGCCGATCCCGCCAGACCCTGAGTCTCAGCCAGAGGCGATGCAGGAACTTCGCAAGTTTCATCTAGGTGAAGACGCAGACGGTGTTGTGCATCTGGCAGATCCAGCGCCTGCGCAGTCACAACGCCAGCGTGCGCATTACTACGCCAACGTCACTATGATCGACAAGCAGGTTGGCGATATTCTGGATACTCTGGAAAAACGGGGCGCTCTCGATAACACGATAATTCTATTTACCTCCGACCACGGTGATTGCCTTGGTGATCATGGACATTCGCAAAAGTGGAATATGTATGAGCAGACGGTTCGCGTACCTGCGGTAATTTCGTGGCCGGGTCGAATACCACAGGGCAAGCGGGTAAGCGACCTTGTCGCACTGTTTGATCTGGGTCCGACTATACTCGAGTACGCCGGAGTATCAACACCGTCGTGGATGGAAGCAACATCGTTACGGCCTTATCTCGGTGGCAGCCCGGATGCTGAACGCCAGCGGGTTTACGCAGAGCATTCAAACGATGCACTGTTAACCGGCACGCGCTTTATGACCATGATCCGCGATCGCGCAATGAAACTGGTACATTTTGTCGATTCAGATAATGGCCAGTTGTTTGATCTCGACAATGACCCGGATGAAATAAACAATCTATGGCACAACCCGGAGTATGCTGAAATACGCGCCGGCCTGGTTAATGAGATTCTCAAATGGCGGCTTGAAAGCAGCCTTAAAACGCAAGGATATATAGAAGCCTGTATGCAGGGGGAACAGGCAATGATGTCGCCGCCCGTAACTCATGCCCGTGGACAGCACCGTGACGGCAGCCGCTAGCAGTGGCGTGCAGTTAATTTGACATGCTTCAATGATCGTTCTGCATCTATATATAAAATCAATATGAAAGACACCTCTTCATGATCGATGGCAATAATCCAGAGGTCACGCCATGAGTTGTTGCCCGCCATCACCTGGCGCCGGGCAATCGGGTTTCAGGCCGGTATTGTTTAAACCGTCAGATTCCGCCGTGCTGCCTGCAAGCGTCGTAGTTCCCGGTGGTACAGGCTTAATAGGTACTGATAAACCCCACATCCGTTTTGATGGCGAGACTCCGCTCAGGCAAGGGCGTGTAGACGAATTTAAAATGTCATCAGGTCCGGTGACGAATGCAGATTTTGCGGCATTTGTAGCAGATACCGGCTACGTTACCGAAGCAGAACACTATGGCTGGTCTTTTGTATTCTGGAGTCAGGTACCGGACTATATCGGTGAGACACAGGCTGTACCTGGCGCTCTGTGGTGGCGTCGGGTTGATGGTGCTTCGTGGAAGTGTATCACCGGGCCTCGCTGTGTACTGGCCGATGAACTGCCTGATCATCCTGTGGTACAGGTTTCATGGAACGATGCTAACGCCTACTGCTCATGGGCCGGGGGGCGGTTACCAACAGAGCTTGAATGGGAACACGCGGCACGTGGTGGATTATCGGATGTGCGGTTTCCCTGGGGAGATCAGGAACCCGATGATGAAAAGAATTTTCTATGTAATATCTGGCAGGGGCGTTTCCCGCAGCACAACACCATGAAAGATGGTTACCTGACAACAGCGCCATCGGTTTCATTCGAGCCGAACGGCTATGGTTTGTACAACATGGCGGGCAATGTGTGGGACTGGACGGCGGATGCGCATCGTTCAAATGCCCGCCCAGGGCACATGCAGGCAGACAACCCGGTTAAAGTTGCCAAAGGCGGTTCATTTTTGTGTCATAAAAGCTATTGCTACCGGTATCGTATTGCCGCACGTATAGGCAATACCATAGATAGCACCACTACCCATATCGGTTTTAGAGTCGTGTGGGACAATCAGATATAATTATATTAATATTCTCTTCGATGGTAGACAAACCCGTTCCGGTACCGGCGCAGGCAGAAGTTCTGATCCGTATAGATGCAGTCGCTATCTGCGCTACAGACCTTGAAATTATTCACTACGGTACGCCGGCGTTAATGGAAGGCGGGCCTCCATTTAACAGGAACTTCACCTCCGGTCACGAATACATGGGAACCGTGGTAGCTCTGGGGGAGGGTGTAGACGAATTTGCTATTGGTGATCGAGTCACAGCAGAAATTCACGCCGGTTGCGGGCAGTGCAAGCGCTGCTGGCTGGGCATGTACACGTGTTGTTTAAACCATGGACAAAACTACGGCGATGTTAAAAAAAATCACCGGGCCAATGGTGTTACGACAGACGGCGGTTTTACTGAGTACGCGGTCAACCATATCAACACAGTGATCAGGGTACCGGACACCATGTGCGACGAAGAAGCCACCCTTGCGGTCACGGCTGACACGTCAATGTATGGCCTGACGGAACTCGGCGGTTTGGTCGCAGGTGAGAGTGTCGTTGTTATGGGCCCCGGCCCCATTGGATTAATGGCAGTTGCGGTGGCGAAGTCGCTCGGGGCATCGCCGGTTATTTTAACAGATACGCGTGAATCGCGGCTTAAGATCGGCACATCTCTCGGCGCTGATCATGTGATAAACGTTAAAAATACCAATGTGGTCGAGGCGGTTAAAGAGATTGCCGGAACAATCGGGGTTGACTACGTCGTTGAATGTGCGGGCACCGAAACTGCGATAAACGATGCAATACACATGACCAACCGGGGCGGTAAAATCTGTTTGGCTTTCCTGCACGATCCGGCTACCATAGATCTGTCGCATGTGATCAAAAACAACATGTATCTGTACGGCATTCGTGGTGAAGGTAAAAGCGCGACCCACAGAGCAATGGCATTTATGGCCGAAAAACAATTCGACGCCTCACTGATTCACACCCATACATTTGCCCTCGACAATTTGCCGGAGGCACTTCGCTACGCACGGGAAAGAGTGGACGATGCCATAAAGGTAGTTGTCAGAGCCCGCGGTGCAGAACAACAACTAAAGGCAGTTTCATCGTGAGTAAGGCAGCACATGGCGTTTACGCAGCGTCGATAACCCCGCTTGATCCAGCTTCCGGCCAGCCTTCCGGCAAACGGCTTATAGAGCACAGCCAATGGCTGATGGAACAGGGCATGACCGGTGTGGCACCATTGGGTACAACGGGTGAGGGTAACTCGCTACCGCTGAGTTTCCGCCTGAGTGTGCCAGGGCATTTTCGCGATGCGGGTTTTTCTGCAGACAAAGTGATCTTCGGTACCGGTTCCTGCTCTGTCGGCGATGCAACTATCGCGACGCGGGCGGTCCTTGACGCCGGTTTTACCAACGCACTGGTATTACCGCCTTTTTATTATAAAAATGTCCCGGAAGACGGGGTGTTCTCCTATTTTGATCAACTGATAGACGGTGTCGGTGCCGATTCACTCAGAGTCTACCTGTATCACTTCCCGCAGCTGTCGATGACACCGATAACGGTATCACTGATACAGCGGCTGAAAAACCAATTCGGTCCGGTTATCGCCGGCCTGAAAGACAGTTCCGGTGATTTCAAAGGCACGCTCGACTTTGTAGCAGCTGCAGACGACTTTGACGTTTTCTCAGGGAGTGAGGCATTTCTGCTTGAAGGGTTGTCGAAAGGATGCGTCGGATCTATATCTGCAACCTCCAATGCATCAGCCGCACTGACCGCTGCAACTTTAAACGCAAAAGGCACCACCAAAGCCGACAAATTACAGGAAACACTTACGGCTGTACGTGAAGCGATATCTAAATATCCGCTAAGTGCCGCATTAAAACAAATAGAAGCGTGGCGTCATCAGGATGATAGCTGGTGCCCGGTTCTGCCACCAGGCACGCAGCTCAACCAATCGCAGCAAAACGAATTACGAAGTGCACTGGAGGCGCTCGAACCGGATGCGTCTGTCATTTCCCGGGCATAGACCCGAACAATAAAAGGGAAGAACAGACCAGAGCAAAAGGTCCAGTGCAAAAAATCCGGAGCATTAGGGTAAATATAGCCAGAAAATAGACTTTCGGAATTATAGGCTTCCAGAATAATAGGTTCCGGGCAAATATTTATTTACGCAAGTGAGAAAGTAGAAGGAGGAGATAAATGGGGCAGCCACAACTGGTTGAATCACCGGCAGCCGGAGACAATCCGCGAGCCCACTGGCCGGCGGAACTGCAGACAGAGTTTGATCTGGCAGGTGATAACGGCATCGTCGGCAGTGTTCTGGTTTCAGAGACAGATCGAGTCCGTGTCTGGCATTTGCATTTGCCCCCCGGGGTCCGGTGTAACTTCCACAAGCATGTGCTGCACTATTTCTGGTCGTGCCACACACACGGCAAAGCACGAGGCTGGTATGACGACGGACGTGTGCAGGATGTCATCCACACACCCGGTGAAACCATACATTTCGAAATTGCCAAAGGAGAGAGCTTTACTCACGCGGTGCAGAATATCGGTGACACTAATCTGCTATTCACCACCGTAGAGTTCATCAAAGACAGTCCGAACGAACCACTGGTTATTCCCGATAGTGTTCGGTTGCAGGAACCCGGTTAACGCAAAAATCAGGTATTCCTGTAGCGAGGCTGTTCCCATTCGTTTGACATGAAGGTCATTGTTCGAGGAACAAAAAAAAAGAAAAAACAAAAAAACAACAACAGCCATTTTTTACAAAAAACAAAGCAAAAAAACAAAGCAAAAAAACAAGGACAGCAAAAAAACAAGGACAGCCATTTTTTACGGTGACGGTATAACAGGAACCGGTATAACAGGGACAGCCATTTTTTGGGTGAAGAACGACTAAAAACGGGACAGCCATTTTTCTGACGTAAAAAATAATATAACCGGGACAGCCATTTTTCAGAAGAACGAAAATCAGGGGCAGCCATTTTTCTTTGACGAGGAAACAGCGAGGCAATCTAAAAGCAAAACAAGGACAGCCATATTTTACGGTGACGGTATAATAGGGACAGCTATTTTTTGGGTGAAGAAAGGGCGCATTACGTAGCGATTGACTGCTATCCATTACTCAACCAATCAATGTCCGGCATTTTGACAGGCGATAGCCCTTTTCCCAGCACGGTGGCCGACACGGCTCACGTTCTGGTTGCACGCAATCAACCAACGAGTTGGAACTAATCTTTATTCGCCCTGGCTTGTCCTCCTGATCTGTCTGTCTGATCTGTCTGTCCAATCTACCAACGCCAATTTGTCTTCAAATCCCAGCGGCAGGCCGACACACTTTCCCTCGCTTGTGTTTCCCGCAATGGCTACAGTTCAAGTTGCGACTTTATAGCTGGTGCGTCAGTTACAGTACATTCCACTTTGTTGCCCTTACCAGCGCCTCCAATGCTGCTGTGCCGGCATGCGAGTTGCCGTTTGCGTTTAATCGAGGCGCCCAGACCGCCACCGCGGCAACATCTGGCACTACCACTACTATGCCACCACCGACTCCACTTTTTCCGGGCAGGCCAACTCTGTGGGCAAAATCACCAGAAGCGTCGTAGTGTCCGCATAGCATCATCATCGCGTTAATACGGCGGCCACGTTCCTCATTGACGATATGGGTTTCTGTGATCGGGTCGGTGCCGTTATTTGCAAGGTATAGCGTACTACGCGCTAACTGTTCACAACTCATGGCGATAGCGCATTGTCGACAATAAACATCCAGCACATCGCTGATGCTATTTTCAATACGTCCAAAACTTCGCATAAAGTGCGCTAAGCCAGCATTGCGATGCGAGGTGTCGCGTTCGGATTGTGCCACTTCATTATCTACAGCGATCGTGTCGTCATCAGCCAGTAGTTGAACCAGTTCCAGCATCTGATTGCTACAATCCGTGGTTGTTTGCCCTTCAAGCAAGGCATCTGTCACGACTAATGCTCTGGCATTGATAAACGGGTTGCGAGGAATACCATGCTCTTTTTCAAGCTGCACTATCGAGTTAAATGCGTTGCCTGAAGGTTCGTGGCCAACGCGCTCCCAGATCTGCTGCTCAAATCTATTCAATGCAGCTGTAATCGCGAATACCTTTGAGATGCTCTGAATAGAAAACGGCTCGCGGGCATCACCAAAGAACGCCTTTTCACCGCTTACAGTGACAATAGCTGCACCAAACTTGTCCGCCGGCACTCTGGCTAATGCCGGTATGTAGTCCGCTACCTTGCCGACACCGATTGCATGTTGAATTGACTGACAGGCCAGATTTAGTTGCGCTTGCAGGGAAGGCATGGACAGGTAGATTCCTACGAAAAACTAAATTCTACTGCAAAAGTCATAGTGTTTACTCATTTTCATCGCACTTGTTCCGGGAAAAAAACAAACAAAAAAACCAAAAAACAAAAAAACCAAAAAACAAAGACAGCCATTCTTTCCGGTGAAGAACCGATCTCGTACCTGGCCACTGACAGATTACCACCCCCTCAACCGATCAGCGCCCGGCACATTGACAGACTGTGGCTCTTCTTCCAGCCCAGTAGACGGCAGGCCTCGCGAACTTGTTGGACACAACCAACCAGAGACTTGAAGCTACTCTGATAATGTCGGGTCATATATAGCCAGTGGTCAGCGTCCAAATTGAGCCTGTTCAGTATAGGTGGCACGGTCTCTTCTATTTGCCCTGGCTTGTCCTCCCGCATCTGCCTGCCTGTCCAATCGACCAACTCCAGATAGTCCTGCAATCGAAATGGCAGTTCTTCAATCTTTCCGTCGCGTGTGCTCTCTGCAAACGGCTGCAGTTGCTTCGGTTGATTCTCCGATATGCCGTCTATTCGCCCTTGAGATTGACAGGCCTCTATTCGAAGTTTAACTGACGTATGGTCAGAAACCGCCGGCGTCTCTGCTATCTTTGCTCGAATCGGATTCAGATCGACATAGGCCATGCA
>MDLA01000136.1 GCA_001730015.1 Chromatiales bacterium (ex Bugula neritina AB1)
TTCCGGCCCAGAACCGCTGCGCTGCTTCTATAGCAGCATCTAAGGCGTTGTACTCGTTTTTCCTGAATATCACTTAGAATGACTAGGCTCAATTCAGCAAAAACTCTGTGCAGCGCCTTTTATACAGCTCTATAAGCTTCTGAACTCGAAATTTAATGCAACACCAGGGTTGAGTCAACGGATCGAGTGACAAACGGGCTTTACGGCCAGAACCATAGACTCTAAAGAGAGATGTTCAGGCCATTTCTGTCTGGTTTAGGGAGGTACGCATAGGGTTCTGGTGGTGGCGTGAGGTGAGTGGTGCGAACCGCGCCATATAGAAGCGGCATACACTGATGCGGTTCGTTTTTCTCACCACACCCTACCACGCTATTTTCCTCCTTACGATAGAGTATATTTCACCATTTATGTGTTTGATTCGGATTTTATTGATGTGGCAGGAATGTGAAATTCCCGATCTCTGCGCATTGCTGTTCGGTTTTTTAGTCCACCGAAGCCCCCGGAGCAAGTATTGCCTGACCGAACAAGGAAGGATTCTGCCACGATTCGTCCTGACCTATCGGGGCAAACCAGGCTAGCTTTGAGTCTCTGTCGCCACCGTTGTCGTCGTCATTCACTTGTATATCAAAACCGAATCTCTGGCCGATATTGAGACCTATAGAGTTCATATCTATACGTATTTCGTAGGTTGCTTCGTTCAGTGTGCTGGCGTCCGATCTGACACTGGTTACCTGATAGCTGCTGGTTCGGTCGACAGATGCGCTGCCTCGAATGCCTTTTAGCGGGCCGTCAAATTTAAATAGCATCTGGTAGTCGTTGTCGTCGTAGCGGGTGGCTTTCTCGTTGCCGGTATCAAAATAAACCTCGATTGAATCGTCATGCCATGGCTGGGTAGAATCGGTGAAGCGCTCGTAAAACGGTTCCTTGATTACGGAGACCATTAAATACAGATAGGTGCCATCGTGCACTGCGCGCCAGTCACTGTGTTGCCAGGACCACTGTCCTGCTGCGGTTCCCAGGTCATCCTGCAATATATGGTTAATGCTTAGCCAGTTACCCCGGTTATCGCATCGAACAGCGCCACGCCATTCACGCCATGCAAAAACGCCGTCCATCACGGGAGTGATGTTAGTTCTGGGGATAACAACCAGACTGTTTTCCTGATTGTCGGGGATTCGGTTGCCGTCGTCGTCGTTGTCGGCGTTGTTGCCAATGCCGTCGCCATCCTGGTCATTGAACTCACTCGGGTCGAGTGGGAAATCATCGTCAATGTCGGGGTGTCCGTCGCCGTCCGAGTCTTCGCGTCCGGTAATGTTTGCGTTCAGTGGTTGCGGATCGGCTATGTCCAGTGTGTCGTCGTTATCGTCGTCAGCATCGGAGTTGTTGCCGATGCCGTCGTTGTCGGTATCCAGGCTTTCTGTATCGTCCAGCGGAAAGCGATCGTTGATATCGTTTACGCCGTCGTTGTCGTCGTCGGTATCTACCTGATCGCTTATGCCGTCGCCATCGGTGTCGAAGTTCTGGTTTGCGTCGAGAGGGGCGGGGTCGTCAGCATCGGTGATACCGTCGTTGTCGTCATCGGTGTCTGCATTGTTGCCGATGCCGTCGCCGTCTGTATCGGTGGTCTCTGTGGGGTCGCGGGGGAAGCGGTCGTCGCGATCGTCGACACCGTCGTTGTCATCGTCAGGGTCTGAATTGTCACCGCGACCATCGAGATCGGTGTCGACTGATTCGTTTGCATTGTATGGAAACTGATCGACCGTGTCGGCAACACCGTCATTGTCATCGTCATCGTCTACGCTATCTGCGCGACCGTCGTTATCGTAGTCGCCATTGCGGCCGACGGGGTCTGAGCCGTCTTCTATTTCGATGATATTGCTGAATCCGTCGCCGTCTGAATCAATGTTCATATCGATAGATTGCTCTGGAAAATAGACGGATACGGTTGAGTTTGAGGCAAGTATCGTCCGTTGCGCAGTGGCTATCAGTAGATTGTCGCTTTGCCGTCTGATTGAGAGATGGACGGTGTGCTCTACGTTAAAAGGGAGTTGATAGTTGCCTTGATAGACAGCAGTTCCGGTGGCTGCCAGCGTGCTGGTGTTGCCGCTAACGGTTCCCTGTACAACCAGTGTGTCGTCAATAGCAGTAATGCGCCGGGGCAGATCCGCGCGTACCGATACGCTGGTCTGGATGCTGTTCGGGTCTGCCAGCAATGCGTTGACACCGCCTTCGCTGCCACCACCGCCGCAAGCAGATAGTACTAGCGCGCTGGATACTGCGCTCGCTAATCTCACGATTCGGATCTTCTGTGTGGAGGAGTTTTCCTGCTGCATCGCTTGGTGCCCCTGTTGCTATGGTAAATCGGACTTCAATTCAAGTGTTATTGTGTCATGACGTTATGATATGTCATGACAAATAAGTGATCAACTGTTTTTTTTTTGAAATTAGATGGCACTCTAAGAATTTCTATATTGAATTTGAAATTATGGAATATCACGCGAGAAAGCCGGGTAACCCTGAATAGGGAGCGGGTTGCCTATTGGATTAGGCGGTCGCAAAATAGCGGCGCAGATGAGGTGTCGCAAAGCTATATAGGGATATTGCAATAGGGCTAGCTCGCATTATTCATGGGGTGGCGAGGATATCCCGCCGACCTGATCAATTCACAGCAGGGATTTCACAGTGGATTTTCTTATCGTGTCGAATAGGTTGTTTGATATTTGCAGATGAATATTTGCAGTTGAAAAAATTCTCTGTGGAATCAAAGATCAGGTGAGATTCCGTCAATCCCGTGAGTAATGCTGGCTGGCTTCGTGTTGGAAAAATAGTGCTATAAGATCCGAATGGATTTGGAAGGTATTAGATTTTATTGGATTTGAATTCTAAGTCTGTTTTGTCAGATGTATAGAAATATAGTTAATTCCCTTTAATCACATATATATAAAAACAGAGTGTTCCTTCTCTAATTCCATAATCTGATAGTTAGAAAAACAGTGAGACCGACGGGTGTGTTGTAGTCGATCTAATTTATATAAAAAATGGTGTAAATAAAGGCTGGATCGAAACTATGTTAGTTTGGAATGAATTATGGTTTTGATATACCCACAACCAATACTATAAACCTGGAAGATTGTTTTACTGGATTTATTGTTTCAATTGGATTACTAATGGGGTGGCATTAAGCCGGTGAATGACTTTGACTCATTAGTTTCCGGTAGCGGATTTATAGGTGAGTCGACGGTTAACGCAATATATGCTGTGTGCCGGTAGTCACTGAACTTGATGTACTGCAACGATAGGCGGGTTATCGTGACCCTCACTATTTCGATTGCACAACAATTGGAGGAGACTGATGAAATCAAGTCGAACAAACGCCGACTACGATGAGTCGACGCGCGATACAATTCAGGCGTTAATTGACACGGAAGCGCGTGCAATAGCGAAGCGAAAAGAAGAAACCGACGAGTGCGAGTGTAAAAACGGTATGTTTCCCGGCCGGGATTCAGGCAGCGATCCGGCCAGGCGTAAATTTCTTGCCGGTGCCGCACTCACCGGTGCCACTATTGCGACTACGGCGGCTAATCCCGCCGCGGCTGCTGCCGGTGCAATAGATTACCCGATACAGGCGGATCCAACAAAAGAGCAGGGGCGCCTCACTAACGACGACGGGGGTTATGGATCGCGTTCGCAGTTTGAGTCGGAAGCCAGGTGGCGTTACCCGACTGCAACCAAAGAGTCATCGTGGACCATGACACCGCTGGAATCGAGTCAGGGTATTGTAACTCCATCAGGGTTGCATTTTGAAAGGCACCACGCTGGAATTCCAAATATAGACCCGACGACTCATACCCTGACGGTGCATGGCATGGTCGATACGGCCAAGCGATTCACCATGGCAGACCTTCAGCGGTTTCCGTCGGTTTCGCGGTTTCATTTTATTGAATGCTCGGGTAACGGCCTGACTGAGTGGCGCGAGCCTACGCTTAAAACCGTACAGGGAACTCATGGGCTAACCAGTACTTCCGAATGGACCGGTGTGCCGTTGTCTACCATTTTAAAAGAGGTCGGTGTAGAGGCAGGTGCCGCATGGATTCTGGCAGAAGGGGCTGATGCAGCGGTGATGACACGCAGTGTGCCGATTGATAAGGCGTGGTCTGATGCGCTGCTGGTGTATGCACAAAACGGCGAGGCGATCAGGCCGGAGCAGGGTTATCCGTTGCGGTTACTGCTTCCGGGTTTTGAAGGTAATACGCATATTAAATGGTTGCGGCGGCTGGAAATCAGCGACAAACCCTTTATGACCCGGGAGGAAACATCTAAATACACCGATCTTCTGGATGGCGGCAAAGCCCGGCAGTTCTCGTTTACCATGGAAGCAAAATCGGTAATTACTTATCCTTCAGGTGAGATGAAACTGCCCGGTGCCGGTTTTTATGAGATTGCCGGCCTGGCCTGGTCCGGCCGCGGCAAAGTAAAGCGCGTAGAGGTATCTACAGATGGTGGTGCTAACTGGCAGCTGGCTGAATTACAGGGGCCAGTGATGCCGATATGCCATACCCGATTCCGCTTCCCGTGGCGCTGGGACGGAAAGCCGACGATTATCCAGAGCCGGTGTCAGGATGAAACAGGCTATGTGCAGCCAACTATTGCGCAGCTTGTCGAGGAACGTGGTCTGGATGGCGGAAAGTTCGGTTCGATCTACCACTTGAACGGGATCCAGAGTTGGGCAGTGGCTGCAGATGGAGGGATAAGCAATGTACATCAATACTAGAAAATCTGGTTTGTCTGTATTCGCGCTGGTGTTAACAGCGGTGACACTGGCTCCGGTTGCTGCTTACTCCGGTGGCTATGGCGGGCCCTATGGTTTTGGTACGCCCGCGTCAGAGAGTGATATTGCCGCTATTGATATAGATGTTATGCCGGACGGGCGGGGGGCACCTTCGGGAACCGGTACTTATGAAGAAGGTAAAATGGTCTATACGGTTAAGTGCCTCGCCTGCCACGGCGCTGATCTTAATGGCGTTAAAGATACCGGCGCTGCGGCACTTATTGGCGGGCGTGGCTCGCTTGACAGTGGCTCACCAAAGAAGACAGTAGAAAGTTACTGGCCCTATGCATCCACGGTTTTTGACTACGTAAAGCGGGCGATGCCATTCAACGCGCCGGGTTCGTTATCGGATACGGAAGTCTACAATGTTGTAGCCTATGTGCTCGGAGAGGCGAATATTCTGGATAAAAACACCAAACTGGATGCCAGTAATATTGCCTCTGTTGAAATGCCGAATCGAGACGGGTTTATAGCAGACCCGCGACCTGATGTGTTTAATTTCGACTAGCGGAACAGGCCCGGCAGACCGCTGCTTTGTGGTGGTCTCAGCTTCGGGTATCAGGTTTAGAGTGCAGGCGTGAGGTGTCGAGCCAGCTGTTTTGATCAATTACAGGAGACGGTTTTTCCCGTTTTGAAAAATTGATCACTATGGCTGGCTGGAACACCAGTGTTGTGATGAATTGTTCCTGTGCCGACAGCAGCCGGGAATGCCGGCAAGCGTATAACGGGGCATTCTCCAGAGAAACAGAATGCCTGTTTTCCTGCTGTTGGTTTCGGGTATAACACTGTATCGCTGCAGGCTGTAGTATCTGGCTCGAACTTCAGCAATCGCTTGCTGCCACAAGCACTACACTTTAGTATCTGCAGCCTTGTGAAATATCCAATTCGCTGTTATGTCGAAAAATCCCGGTTATTGTTGTATCTGTAGGCCCTGCAGCAGTTTGTCAGGATATATTACAACTGGTGTCTGAGTCAGGATACATCAGGCACGCCTCATTAGCGGTTGCCGGTCTTGCGCTGGTAGTCTCGCTGCTGGCGACGGTTTGGCTGCTTGGTTTTGATGGCGTGCAGCAGTTGCAAAATGGTCTGGTGCGGCTGATCGATCATCGCCAAGCCGCCATCACAGAACCACTATGGATAGCTGTGTATGCGCTTGTCTGTGTGGTGTCGCAGTGTCTGATCGTGCCGAGCGGTTCACTGATTCTGATTGTTGCAGGCTTTGTGTTCGGTCCGCTTGTCGCGACGGCTGTGTACGCCGTTGCGCAGGTGCTGACAACCTGGCCTGTGGTGTCATTTTCGCACTGGGTGCTGCGCAATTATAAGCCTCGTGCGCTTAGCCGTTTCTTATCGGTGCCAGTAATTGCACGCGCCATTGCCACTGTGGGCGAGGAAGATTTTATGGCAAGTGTCGTGCTGCGCCTGACGCCGGTTGTGCCAAGCGCTGCGGCCTGTCTGCTGGCGGTGACGTTTGCTATACCAGCCGGGAGCTTTATGCTGGCAACGGCATGTGTGTGCTGGGTGCGGCCGCTGTTTTTCGCAAGTATCGGGGCGGCGTTGCAGCAACTTGCCACGCTCGAATCGGCTCTGAAGCAAAGTGAAGCTATTGATCCGACGCCAATCGTACTGGTGTTTTTATCATCGCTGCTCCTGCTGGCGGCGCGCTTGTGGCTGCGTCGCAAATAGTTCAGTCAGCAACCTGAGAATGTTCCATCAACAGCCGGTTTGAAAGCCGCTGGAAAAGTGTATGATCAGGTGCCGTACTGCATGGCGTTGTGCTGGCAGATGTGGTTAAAACGTCCGGGAGAGACCCATGATAGCTGATAACAATGGCAATGCAGCTGCCTATTTTGTAGAGCGACATCGAACAACAAGCTACGCAGATAAAGCCGTTTTTATTGAAGGTGACGGCAAAAATCGCCAGCTAAGCTACGCTGAACTCGCGACCGAATCAGACAAACTGGCCGATCTGTATCAACGCTGCGGCGTACGGCGTGAGCAACGTGCTGCATTGTTGTTGCTCGATACCATAGAGTATCCGGTGATCTTCTGGGGGAGTCTGAAAGCTGGTGTTATACCTATTGCGCTGAATACCTTGCTGGCAACCGAAGTGTATCAATCGATACTGGCAGACAGCCGGGCGACCGTGCTGTTTGTATCGCAACCACTGCTCGATGTTATTGCCCCGGCTCTTTCGCGCTGCCCTGAATTACAGCACGTGTTTGTTGTTGGCGATGAAAAATCAGAGCACCACTCCTACGCCAGCGAAATTGCCAGTTGTCAGCCGACCGCTATGCTCAATGTATCACCTGATGAAACAGCCTTCTGGCTCTATTCTTCCGGCTCTACCGGAAAGCCCAAGGGGGTTCGCCATAGCCACAGCAGTATGCAATTTACCGCGGAGACCTATGGCCGGCAGGTGTTGGGTATCGAGCATGACGATACGCTGTTTTCAATTGCAAAAATATTCTTTGCCTATGGTCTGGGCAACACCATGACATTCCCGATGTCGGTTGGTGCAACCGCCGTTTTAATGTCCGGCAGGCCAACACCCGACGCTGTACTGAGTATTATTAACCAGCAAAAACCGTCTATATTTTGCGGGGTTCCGACATTCTATGCGGCACTGGTCGCGCACCTTGAAAGCCACCCGGAGAAAATCGACACCCCTTTGCGACGCTGTATATCTGCAGGTGAGGCGCTGCCTGAAAACGTTGGTAACGGCTGGCAGGCGATAACCGGTTGCGAGATTCTTGATGGGGTCGGTTCCACAGAAATGCTGCATATTTTTCTATCGAATCAAGCGGGTGATGTGCAGTACGGAACTTCGGGATTCGCCGTTCCCGGATACGAAATCCGGCTGGTTGACGAGCATGGTGCTGAGGTATCGGTTGGCGAGGTAGGGGAATTGCTGGTGAACGGGGCTTCGGCTGCCAGCGACTACTGGAACCAGCGCGATAAATCACGTGCGACATTTGAAGGTATCTGGACTCGTACCGGCGATAAATACGAGAAAGCGGCGGATGGCAGGATGATCTACTGCGGTCGCACCGACGACATGTTTAAAGTCAGCGGGATCTGGGTGTCACCGTTTGAAGTGGAGCAGGCGCTCGGCTCGCACGAAAATGTACTGGAAGCGGCTGTGGTGCCAGCGCTGGACGACCAGCAGCTTGAAAAACCCAAGGCCTTTGTGGTGCTGAAAAATGCCGTGGACGAGGCCGCAACTGAGGCCTTGAAGGACGAATTGAAAGCGCATGTACAGGAGCAGATCGGTAAATGGAAATACCCGCGCTGGATTGAACTGGTTGCGGATCTGCCGAAAACTGCCACCGGTAAAATACAGCGCTTCAAGCTCAGGGATTAAATCAGATGTCGCAGTACGCGTTGCGCAATGCCTTGTGGGCAGATGGTGTTGCCCCGGCTTCAAACTATGTTGGCCGGGCTTCTATAGAAATTGATGGCGCCACGCTTGAAGTCGCCTCGTATGGTGCATCGCCGGACCAGGCGGCCACCATTGTATTGCTTCATGAGGGCTTGGGCTGTATTGAATTGTGGCGCGATTTTCCAAAGCAATTGGCCAGCGCTACCGGCTATTGCGTGCTGGCTTACTCAAGACATGGCTATGGGAATTCAGCGCCACCGGTGCAGACGCGCCCGCTCGATTACATGTCGGTTGAGGCTTTCGATGTGCTGCCGCAGCTGCTCGATGCTGTCGGTATAGAGCGTTGTGTGCTGCTCGGTCACAGCGACGGCGCGTCGATAGCGGCACTGTATACCGGGGGTGCTGCAGATCACAGGGTCTGCGGACTGGTGCTGATGGCACCGCATTTTTTTACTGAACCAATGGGTATAGAGGCAATTGAAAACGCGAAAGTGGCGTATGAATCGGGCAGACTCAAGGCGTCGCTGGCTCGTTATCATCAGCGGCCTGATACCGCGTTCTATGGCTGGTGCAATGCCTGGCTCGATCCCGGTTTCACTGACTGGAACATCAGCGACTGCATAGACTACCTGCGCGTGCCGACGCTGGTTATACAGGGTGCTGATGATGAGTACGGCACGCTGGAGCAGATTGAGGTGTTACAGCAGCGAAGTTATGCGCCGGTTGATTCCCTGATTCTCGATGATTGCCGCCACGCCCCGCACCTTGATCAGCCACAGCTGACACTACGGGCGATTACCGATTATATCGGTCGACTCGATCAATTCGAAAATACTGTTGTGCACCTGCCAACACGATGACTGACTGGCGCGCTCTGCCGTTGCCGGAATTCTGCCATATACCCGGGGAAACTGTTTCAGCGGATATGGAACCACTGGCGATGGCCTGTCGCATGGCGGCAGCGGAAACGCTGGATAGCAACGCGGAGGGCAATTATGCCTGGCGATACGGGCTGCGATTGTTCAACCATGGTTTCTTTTGGGAAGCCCATGAGGTGCTGGAAACTGTGTGGCTGAACGCAGTTCCGAACTGTTGTGAGCGTCATCTGGTACAGGCCGTTATTCATCTTGCGAATGCTGCATTGAAGCGGCGCATGAATCGGCACAATGCGGTTGATCGGCTGCTTGCTCTGGGGAGTGAATCGCTGGAGCGCGCGTTCCCTGGTGACAGCGCGGCACTGATGGGTATTCAGTTGGAGAATATCCGTAGCGTGGCCCGTGCGCTCGAGAATGGCGAAACGTACAAATCGCTTGAGGTGCAGTTTACGAGCGGTTGATGTTGCGTTATTGTGGAGATTTTTGTGCAGTATAATACATGTTTTATGAGTTTTCATTTTGTATACGGTGTACCATTGAGGTAGGTGAGCTAAACAATATCTGTTTACCTCAATATTAAAATGCATTATAGTGCACTAAATTTCTGGCAACCCGAATCGGAGAATTTGTGCAGCAACTGATCGATTTTCGAACCGACCCCGGCCAGTACCGTCACTGGCAGATCGAGTACGATGGCCGCGTTGCTTGGCTAAGTATGAACGTCGCCGAAGATGGCGGGCTGTTTGAAGGCTATGAGTTGAAGCTTAATACCTACGATCTGGGTGTTGATATCGAGCTTGCGGATATTGTTCAGCGAATGCGTTTTGAGCACCCGCAAATCGCTGCGGTGGTGATGCGCTCGGGCAAAGACAATGTGTTTTGTGCTGGCGCCAATATCAAAATGCTGGCTGGTGCCTCTCACGCGCACAAAGTAAATTTCTGCAAGTTCACCAATGAAACCCGCAATACGTTTGAAGCCGCCGGTGATGAGTCGGGTCAGCCCTATATTGCAGCAGTGCGTGGGGCCTGTGCCGGTGGCGGCTATGAACTGGCACTGGCGTGCGAGTACATCTATATGACTGATGACGGTTCCACCACAATAGCGCTGCCTGAGGTACCGTTGCTGGCTGTGCTGCCGGGTACTGGCGGGTTAACGCGGGTAACCGACAAGCGCAAAGTCAGACGGGATCTGGCCGATGTGTTCTGTTCGCTAGAAGAAGGGGTAAAAGGCAAGCGCGCAAAGCAATGGAAGCTGGTTGACGAAGTCGTGAGCAATTCTAAATTCAATGACACTGTCGCCGCACGTGCGGTTGAACTTGCCGGACAACGAGGTGGCGATACCTTAACGGGAATTGAACTCACGCCACTGGAACGCCGTATTGATGCAGATGGTTCAATTTATTACACCTATATCTCGGTTACTGTCGACCGGGCTGCGCGTAGTGCCACTATAGTATTGTCCGGCCCTGATCAGCTACCTCCTGAATCGCTGGAAGCTTTGCATGCAGAGGGTGCGAGCAGCTGGATACTGAAGCTGGCGCGCGAACTTGACGATGCGCTTTTGCACTTGCGGTTCAACGAGCTTGAGGCCGGTGTGTTGTTGTTTAAATCACAGGGACAGGCGGAGCTGGTTGCTGCACATGAAGCGCTGGTGTTTGAAAACACAGAAAACCACTGGCTTGCGCGTGAAATAAAACTGTACTGGAAGCGGGTGCTGAAGCGGTTGGATTTAACCTCGCGCTCACTGGTTGCACTGATTGAAAACGGTTCCTGCTTCAGTGGATTTCTTGCGGATATTCTGTTTGCGGTTGATCGCAGTTACATGATGGACGGTGAATTTGAAGACGACGATCGACCGCCCGCTGCTATCCGTCTCAGTGAGTCCAGTTTCGGAGCATTGCCTATGTCAAATGGAATCAGTCGACTGCAAACCCGGTTCTATGGTGAACCCGGTGCGGTCGAAGCGCTGAAGTCTGCTATTGGTAAACCGCTGACCGCCGATGAAGCGATGGAGCTGGGGCTGATCACCTATGCCTATGATGATATAGACTGGCAGGATGAAATCCGGGTATTCCTTGAGGAGCGTGCAAGCTTCTCACCCGATGCCATGATTGGCATGGAGGCCAACTTGCGATTTGCCGGGCCGGAGACAATGGAAACACGGATTTTCGGGCGACTTACCGCATGGCAGAACTGGATTTTTCAACGACCGAATGCCGTGGGTGAGTCGGGTGCGCTGCGGCGATACGGCACCGGCCTGCGTAGTGAATACGATATGCGTCGCGTATAGTTTGCGTGTGGTTATCTGAATTATAAAAAACTATAGATTTTAAAGATCTGGAGAAACCTGCTATGGCTGCCTTGAGTACCGTTAGCTACGATACGATGATCCCGAACAACGTCAATCTTTCATCAGATCGGCGAGTGCTGAAGGCACTGGAGAAATGGCATCCCGGTTACATTAACTGGTGGAATGATCTGATTCCGAAAAAATTCCAGGATAGTCTGGTTTACCTGCGCACAGCGGTAAGTGTTGATGCAAAAGGCTGGGCCAAGTTCGACTACGTGAAAATGCCGGAATATCGCTGGGGAATTTTACTGGCACCACAGGTTGAGGATCGAAGAATTCCCTGTGGCGAGAGTACCGGTGAGCCGGTCTGGCAGGAAGTGCCGGGGGAATTTCGTTCGACGTTGCGCCGCCTGATTGTAATTCAGGGTGATACGGAGCCCGCGTCTATAGAACAGCAGCGTTTTCTGGGTAATTCTGCGCCGTCACTCTATGACTTGCGCAACCTGTTTCAGATTAACGTGGAAGAGGGCAGGCATCTGTGGTCAATGGTGTACCTGTTGCAGAAATATTTCGGTGCCGATGGACGTGAAGAGGCCGATGGCTTGCTGCAGCGCTCGTCCGGTTCTGAAGAAGCGCCGCGTATGCTTGGCGCGTTTAACGAAGAAACACCTGACTGGCTGTCGTTTTTCATGTTTACCTATTTTACTGATCGCGATGGCAAAATGCAGCTGGAGAGTCTGGCTCAGTCCGGCTTTGATCCGCTCTCAAGAACCTGCCGCTTTATGCTGACAGAAGAAGCGCACCATATGTTTGTGGGCGAGACCGGTGTGGGCCGCATTGTGCAGCGAAGCTGTGAGGCAATGAAAAGCGCGGGTATCGATGACCCATACGACACAGACCGGATTCGGGCACTGGGGGTTATCGATCTGCCCACCATTCAGAAAAAGCTCAATCTGCACTACAGTTTGTCACTGGATTTATTCGGCCAGGAGGTTTCAACCAATGCAGCCAATGCGTTTAATGCCGGTATCAAAGGGCGATACATGGAGCACCGCCTCGATGATGATCACAAACTGAATACGGCGACGTATCCTGTGGCTCGAATTATAGATGGTAAAGTGGTGCGCGAAGATGCACCGGCACTAACGGCAATTAATATGCGATTGCGTGACGACTACAAGCGAGATGCCGCCGGAGGCGTCGGGCGCTGGAACAAAGCGATAAAAAAAGCCGGGATCGAATTCGAACTGATTCTGCCGCACGAGGCATTTCATCGGCATATTGGTGTATTTGCCGGTCAGCCGATCGATATAGACGGTGAATTTCTGCCAGCGGATGAGTTCGAACGCAAGCAGACCGATTGGCTGCCAACACAGGCCGATGGTGAATTTATACAATCGCTAATGGTTCCCGTATATGAGGCAGGGCAATACGCCAGCTGGATCGCACCGCCGAAGGTTGGTATCGATAACCAGCCCGGTGATTTCGAATTTGTTCAGTTGCACATGGCCTGATGCTGTCACAAGCTGAGTGATTCCCGGAATGAATAAGCCCCTGAAGCAGCATCTGATTGATCCGGAAATCTGCATTCGCTGCCATACCTGTGAAGCGACTTGTCCGATCGAGGCAATAACACATAACGATGACAACGTCGTGGTGGATTTTGATAAATGCAACTACTGTATGGATTGCATACCGGTTTGCCCGACTGGTTCAATCGATGAATGGCGAGTGGTCAGCACACCCTATACACTGGAAGCACAGTTTGACTTTATGGAGCTTCCGGAGCAGGAGGAATTTCCAGCGTCCAGTCCCGAGCAGGAAAGTTCTATAGAAGCACTGGATGACGAGATCGCCGCATTGCTGGCACAGGCTCACTCCGGTGCCGGCGGCAAGGCAAGAGCCCCTGCCACGGCCAGCAAGCCAGCTATTAATTTGTACAACACCGCCAGACCGGCTGTCGCTACTGTACAGGGCAATTACCGTTTAACCGGCGGCGAGCAGGTAGATAGCGACGTCAGGCATATAATTCTGGACCTGGGGCAGCTGGCGTTTCCGGTGCTTGAAGGCCAGAGTGTCGGTGTGCTGCCCCCCGGTGTCGATGGCAATGGCAAGCCCTACCTGCCACGGCTCTATTCAATATCGAGCCCGCGTGATGGTGAACGTGCCAATTTCAATAACCTGTCACTGACGGTCAAGCGCGAAGACAAAGGGGTTTGCTCGCAGTATCTTTGTAATTTGAATAAAGGCGATACCGTAGAAATTACCGGGCCGTTTGGTTCTACCTTTTTAATGCCGAACGATCCCTCCGCCAGGTTACTGATGATCTGTACCGGCACAGGCGCTGCACCGTTTCGAGGCTTTACGATGCGATATGAACGCAGCTTCGGCGACAGTGCACAGGCAATGGTACCGTTGACGCTGGTTTTCGGCGCTAGAACTCCCGAAGCACTGCCGTATTTCGGGCCGCTGAATAAAGTACCGGACACTCTGTTGAACAAGCAGCTGGTTTATAGCCGCATCCCCGGTGAGGAGAAGCGCTATGTGCAGGATGTGCTTATCGATGAACGCAGCAGAATTTCAGAACTTCTGCTGGACCCGAATACCTGCATCTATATTTGCGGATTGCGTGCGATGGAAGCCGGAGTCGAAGCAGCGTTCACAGATATTGCCGGTGCAATGGGGTACAGCTGGTCGACACTACGCGATGAGATGCGGGAGCAGGGTCGCTATCATGTTGAGACGTATTAGCTCCCGATGAACCCTGCTGCAACAACCGGGGAGTCACAACAAACCGATAGCGAGGCGTTCGCCGTTCTGGTGGGTGCACGCGTGCGTGAAGCGCGTCAGCGACACGGGATTGTACGCAAAAAGTTATCTGAGATATCGGGTGTCTCCCTGCGCTATCTGGCACAACTTGAAAATGGTGGCGGGAATATATCTGTCGCGCTGTTGCATAAAATTGCTATTGCTCTGGGGCAGCCGGTTGAATGGTTTGTGTGTGCCGAGGATCCCTGGAGTTCGGAGTCTATGCAAGTGGCCGAGCTCTATCGGGCGGCCAGTCCCATGGAGCAGCAGCAAGTCAGGGCTGTACTGCAGCCGCGACGGCTGGCTGATCAAAAGGCGCAGCGGGTTTGCCTGATCGGCTTGCGCGGGGCTGGTAAGTCTACGCTGGGGGCGCTGGCGGGGCAGTCGTCGGCATTGGATTTCGTAGAACTGAATTCGGAAATTTCGACACTCTGCGGTTTGCCAATCAATGAGCTTATTAATTTCTATGGTCAGGAAGGTTATCGCGATCTCGAACACCAGGCACTGGAGCGCATTGTAGAAAGTAGATCACGGGTATTGCTGGCGGCAGCCGGTGGTATTGTTGCCGAACCCGATACCTTTGTGTACTTGTGCACGCATTTCTATACCATCTGGCTTAAGGCCGCGCCCGAGGAGCACATGCAACGGGTGCGGGCTCAGGGTGATGAACGGCCGATGGTCGGCAACCCTAAAGCGATGGAGCAGCTAACGGCGATTCTGGCCAGTCGCGAGGTGTTGTACGCCCGCGCTGATACCCATGTGGATACCAGCGGGAAAACCGTGCAGGAAAGCCATCGTGATATTGCCCGGGTAATAGACGGGTTTATCAACAAATAGCGTGAAAATAGCTCTACGCAACACCAGGGTATATTCAGCTTACTATCAGATGTTCCGGGCCATAGGGAAATCCGGTCATGTTGCGATTGCCATCGTCCGTTATTTCCAGAATATCGTGCTCGCGATAACCACCTGCACCGGGCAGGTGTTCGGGAATTGTGATCATCGGTTCCATGGATACCACCATACCCGGCTGCAGAACCGTTTCGCAGTCTTCGCGAAGTTCCAGTCCGGCTTCCCGACCGTAGTAGTGGCACAGGACACCAAAGGAATGGCCATAGCCGAACGAGCGGTACTGGAGCAGATCTTCAGATGCATAGAATTCATTTAATTCACGTGCGATATCAGAACACCTGGCACCGGGTATCAGCAGTTTTTTACCCAGATCGTGTACTTTGCAGTTGAACTCCCACAGTCGCAGATGCTCGTCGCTGGCTTGCTCGGCAAACAGGGTGCGCTCCAGCGCGACGTAATAACCGGCAACCATTGGAAAGCAGTTCAGAGACAGGATATCGCCTTTGCTGATCTCTCTGCTGGTTACCGGGTTGTGGGCGCCATCGGTATTAATGCCCGACTGTAGCCAGGTCCAGGTGTCGAGTAGCTCGGCTTCGGGCCAGGTCTTTGCAATTTCGCGAATCATTGTCGAGGTAGAATGCAGCGCCACTTCAGCCTCACTGACTCCGACAGAAATGGCTTCAACGCAGGCGGCACCGCCGATATCGGCTATCGCCGCCATGGTGGCGATATGATCAATTTCCTCTTGTGATTTAAGCATACGCAGGTTCATGGCGGCGTTTGCTATATCGACAAATTCGACAGTCGGAAACTCACGCTTAAGCAGATTGAGTAAGTCTATATTTACGTGATCAAATTCGATACCGATGCGCTTTGCGTTGCCGACCAATCCGGCTACCGCGTGAAAATAGTTGTCGCGATTCCAGTCGGTATAGGTAATGTTATTACCAAACGTGCGTCGCCAGGGTTGCCCGCCATCGATGCCTGCGCTGATCGTTGTGGCGGAGTCGGCGGTAATGACCATTCCATAACGCCTGCCGAACTCACAGAAGAGGAAATCTGAGTAATAATTTACGTTGTGCAATGAGGTGAGCAGCGCGGCGTCTATGTTGCTGCGGCTCATGTGCTGCCGGATCCGGGTTTGACGGTTTTGCATCTCAGTTTCTGAGAAGGTCTGCTTCGCTTTAACGCCATTGCCGGAATAATCCTGTATGCGATCTCGCTGCATGGTGGTTGCCTTTGAATGTGCGGTATCTGTGGTCGTTTCAGGGCGGAGGTTGCCGGTGTTTGCGCAGGTGGTCAAAAGATCATTTTTCATGCATGCTTGAGTTTTTCTCAAGCTAATATGGAGCGATGCTGATTGTCGGGGTTACCTCTTAATTCGCTGTGGGTTTTTAATGCAGTTGTGCGTTGCGGCAGTTTCCGGCTGGCGGCGCAGGAGCTGTGTGTATCGGAATCTGCAGTCAGTCATCAGATAAAGCACCTTGAGCAGTGGTTCGGCCGATCATTGTTTGATCGCACCGGCAACCGTCCGAGGCTGTTACCGGTGGGCGAGGAACTGGCGCAGGGCCTCGGCGAACCGTTTCTCGATATAGCCGCCGCGTGTCGCCGGGTTCAGCAGAGCAGTGAGCTGCATACACTGGTGATTGCAGCCATTCCATCGCTGGCCGTTTGCTGCATTATTCCGGCTCTGGCGGGTTTTCGCAGCAGATACCCCGGTGTTACGGTCCGTGTAAATTACGCCATGCACGGGCGCGATATAGACTTTGCCCGAACTGATATCGCTTTTGTATTTGCCAGGCACCCGCCTTCTGTAAAGGGGGCGTGTTGCCACTGGTTTGCCTCGGGTTCCAGCGTGCCGGTTTCGAGTCCGTCGCTTAGTCGGGAACTCGCCGGTGCCGATAGTCAGGAAGCAATTCTGGACGCCGGACTACTACATGATTCTGATATAGACGATTGGAAAAGCTGGTTCCAGCTGGGCGGGATGGACGCCGGTCCGGACTTACCGGGGCCGGTATTCGAAGATTTCAACCTGTTGCGGGCTGCGGTTTTATCTGGTCAGGGGGTGGCGTTGTGTCCGCTGGATATAATTCATGCCGATGTGGCAAATAACTTACTGGTGCCGGCGTCGGATCGGGCGATAAACGAAGACTGTAATTATTATCTGCTACAGCGAAACTCCAGAGACCCGGTAAAGTCCGGTTTAATTAATTCATTCAGGGAGTGGCTGAATGAGCAACTTATGCAACCTCGGTTAAGTTGAGTTCGAGCAACTGAGACATGGGGTAGGGGCGGTTTATATAATAGCCCTGAGCGTAGTCGACAGACAGGTCTTCCAGTGCTTTCATTGTCTCTCTGGTTTCAACGAATTCGGCAATTGTCTTGATACCGAGCGCATGCCCGACATTATTGATCGACCTCACCATTTCAAGATCGATCGGGTTGGTGGTGATCTCTTTGACAAACTGGCCGTCTATTTTCAGGTAATCAACCTGCAGATGCTTGAGGTAGCCGAACGAGCTTGCGCCTGACCCGAAGTCATCGAGCGCGATTGAAAATCCGCCTGCACGCAGGTAACGGATCAGCTCCTGAGCCTGAGCCATGTTGCTGATAACGGCAGTTTCGGTCAGCTCGAAGCAAATACGTTTCGGGGAGACTTTATGCTTGATCAGCATACTGTCAATATAGGCCGGTAGCCTGGTATCGGTCGCGCTTTGGCCGGAGAGGTTTATAGCAAATGAATAGGCTTCTGCCGGGGTGTCATCCAGATGCGCAATGTTCCTGAATACTGCATCAATAACCCATCGGTCGATGTCGCGCATCATGTCGTAGCGTTCGGCGGCGAGAATGAATCGATAGGGTGCTACCGGTTCACCTTTCTGGTTAGGGATGCGTAGTAAACACTCAAATCGCGTGGGCTCGGCTGCATCGCAGCTTGCTTTGACAATTGCTTGTACATAAATGCTGAAACTGTTGTTTTTGAGTGCGGCCTGCAGAATTGGCAGGCATTGCATTTCGCCATGCCGTTCTTTGGTGTCTGTGTTTTCCGGATCGTAGATAAACAGATTGTTACGGCCGGAGTCTTTAGCGGCGTAGCAGGCCAGATCGACTTCGCTTAAGACATCGTTCACTGTTTTGTGATCGTCGCGAATATGAGCCAGGCCGATAGAGGCGCGTACCTTGAATAGCTGCGTTTCGGACTGGAAGTGGTAGCTTTGAAAAAAGTTATATACGGCTTGTATCTGACGATTAATATCTGCTACGGACTCCGCGGCCAGAAATAAGCCGAATTCATCTCCACCAAGCCTGGCGAACCCGGCTGCGGGATCGAGGAGGCTCTGGATTTCAGTGGCCAGGTTGATCAGCAGTTTATCGCCGCTTGCGTGACCTGCCGTATCATTAATCAATTTAAACTGATCAAGATCGATGTAGGCAACCGCGTGGCTTTTCTGCTTTCTAGCAAGAGTATCGCACAATGCTTCGTTGACAATGTGCTCGAACTGTCTGCGGTTTGCAATGCCTGTCAGGGGATCATGCATTGCCTGATATGCCAGTTCTTTGCTGAGTGCATGCTCGGTACTGATATCGCTCATGGCGAGTACCGTGCCTACCTGGTTTGAGTGCGAGTCATAGAGTGGAGATACTCTCACCTTAACGACTTTCAGAGGGTCAGTTAACATTGCCAGTCTGGCCCGTGATGACAGCCGGTATGCGCCCGCGATCTCCGGTCTGAATGTAAATTCAGGCGGGTCTATTTCCTTGAATCTATTTATCAGTGCTGTCAGATCGGAACCTGTTTTCGGACACCGCTGGTTACCAAACAATCTGCGCGCTGCAGGATTCACATAATCTATGCAATTGTGTTTGTCTGCGGTTATGACAGCATCATCAATTGAGCATAGCGTGACCAGTGCGCGTTCCCTGATTCCGGATGTTGCACGTCTGGCGGACCAGGCGAGTGAAAGCAAAATATAAAGCGCCAGCAGAGCAGCACCCAGGAGAATGGCCTTCATCAGTGTGACCAGATAAATGCCGGATGGTGGAGCCAGAGTCAGCTGCGCAGGTGTGGCGCCCAGTTTTATCTTGTACTGGAACGGCCTGGGTTTAAACTGGTGGTGCAGAATCCGGTCCGGGAGCAGACTCGCGGTAAATGAAAACAGGTCTTGCGGATCTGAGCTATCGTGTAAAACCGCAATAGATGCACTAAAGCCGCAATTTTGTGGAATGAGTGTGGTCACCCATTGCTCTATATCCAAAGTAAGAAGATAGCCGCCGTCAGTTTGTCGCTGTCGGTCGACAGGGCTGAGAGGAACTGTCTGGCCAAGGTAGGTTGGAAACATGAGAATAGTATCTGCCTGACCGGGCCAGTGTTCAGGAACTGCTGTTGCAATAGTATTGTATTTAGAAACGGATTCCATAACGGCCGGGTGCAGCGATTGAAACTGGTTCAGATCAAGCCCGATGTTATTCCGGGTAATCGGGTTGGCAGGGTAGTAGTCGATTAGCGCTGTATAGGACTCCCTTTCGTCGAGTGGGATTAATTGCCCTTTGGAATCAAGGAATTTAGGTTGAAATTCGAATACGCCATGGTACTGAAGTTCTTTGCGGTAGCTATCCAGATCTTTGTGCTTGATAATTTCGTACCTGGCAGTTTCCTGTGCCAGAGGTATCCGGTCAATCAGACCCTGCGACAACCGCTGGTACTGCAGGTGATTGAACCCGCCGAATGAAGTCTGGTGAAGTGCACCGAGGGATCTGAGCTCGCTAATGATGGCAACCATTGAGTTGCGCATCTCGACAACCGTTTCGTCAGCCAGATTATGGTAATAATTGTATTCTTTATTATGCCAGTAGTAGCCACCCAGCATCGCCCCTAGAGCGAATACTACTACTCCTGCTGATGCAACTCTGGGTTGATAGTCCATTAACGAATAAGCCGTGGGTTTTCGGACAGGTTTCAGGTGGCCGTGTAATTTCGACATACAGGACAATAGTTTGCAAATTGTCGAGTTTCAAGATGAGATTTACTGTGCTCACGAACAAGCCGGCTGCAAAGCAAATTGTGAACCACTTATCAACGGCCGGGCTTATTTAATTGAAAATGGCAACGTACAGCAAAGTTGATGCAATGATTTAACATAACACTATATACCCGCTATAAAATACAGCTCACTGTGCTGTGATCGAGGTTTTTCGTTTTTCTGCCGCCACAATAGTATGAGAGGTGTCACACCATAAGAGCTTGTGACTAAAAGGGGAGCATTCTGTAATTTGCTTTGGACTGCCTTGTCGCATCGGGGCAGATTTATACCGTGATTTTCTTCAGCGGTTTCTATGTTGTTGTAATTAATCAGATAACCAGGAAGCAACGTGAAATCCCGACGTAAGCTGCAGCCTGCTGTAGCCATGCTATGTATAGTTGTTTTCAGCACCATCCGCATCAGTTCGGCGTACGCCGCTGGCATCACCGGTGAAACCGGCAATAGTGTTGTCGATTCCGATGATGACGGTATCGCTGATGTAATTGAAGAGCCGGCAAGCCCTCGGAAAATTGCAATTGCTGACTGGCCTCGGCTGTCTGTGGGGGTCACCGTGGCAGGTAGCGGGTTTATCACACCGGAGGCTGTCAGTGACTGGAACTCGCAGATTAACTCTGCACCAATTTCAAACTATATAGCGGGCGACCGATACCGGGTAAGCTGGGAGCTGGCTACATCGCCGGTGGGCGGTAATCAAATGGTCGGCCTTGGTGTTGATGAGTCTGGGAGCGGGTTTGATGATATTGAGTACGCGTTTTATAGCAGCTCTGGCAGAGTGTATATATATGAATCTGGAAGAAAGGCGGCGCAGGTCGGGTTCGCGGTAGCCGGGACTACCTTTGCAATAGAGGTCGACAGCGACAACATTCGCTATTTCCTCGATAACAATCTGGTTCGAAGCACAACCGCAGGTGATTCGAAAAGTTTCTATATCGACGCCTCATTTTATAGAAAATCTGTTAACTACAGTAATTTCAATGTGTCAGAAATTCCCGCAAACCCGGACGTCGACGGTGACGGTGTCGGTAATGCCTATGATCTGGACAGTGATAACGATAGCATTGCAGACGTTGTCGAGGCTGGACTGATTGACCACAACCGGGACTACAAAGCAGATGTAGACGCCACGCCTGGTGCGGTAACAGATCCGCCGGACAGTGATCGAGATGGTGTGCCGGATTATCTGGATTCGGAGAGTCTTAACCCGTTGAACGACGGAACTGCATTCGATATTTCAAACACAGCCTTTGCGCACCTCGATAGCAATGGTGACGGCGCTATTACCGCATTTGATCGGAACGGCGGCAATGATGCCAATGCAAATGGTATTGATGATTTACTGGAAGACGCCGATCAGGATGGCATAAACAATATAGCGGATCCGGATGACGACAACGATGGCATACCCGATGCGGTCGATGCATTGCCGCTTGATCCTTCCGAGATTACTGATCGTGATGGAGATGGTGTCGGTGATAACACGGATATTGATCTGGATAACGATGGGCTGGCAGATTCGCTGGAAGAACCACCGCTGCCACCGCGAATTCCCATTGATGACTGGGTGGTTGTTTCAGACGGTGTTAACGTTAGCGGTAATAGTTTTATCTCACCGGCAGGTGTAAGTAACTGGGACGCTCAGGTTAATTCCGTGCGCATGTCTGCGTTAGGGTTTAGCGGGGATTTTGAGGTCAGCTGGAGTGTGGCTGGTCCGGTAGCCGGTAGTAATCAGATGATTGGTCTCGGGTTAATCGAGTCTGGTGCCGGCTTCAATGATATTGACTTTGCTTTTTACAACAGCGCAGGCAGGCTGCTGATTTATGAGTCGGGAAATTCGATTGGCCGTTTCGGCTCTGTGGTCGCGGGTACCCGACTGGCAATTCAGGTGCAGGCTGGCAGTATTCGCTACCTTGTAGATGGCCGAGTCGTTCATACCTCGGTAAATAACGACGGAACTGATTTCTATATCGATACATCGTTTTTCAGAGGTGCTGTACACTATGGAGATTTTGCCGTATCTGAACTGCCGGCCAACACCGATGCTGACTCAGACGGTATCGTCAATTCCATAGATCTGGACAGTGACAATGACACCATCCCCGATGTGATTGAAGCCGGTCTGGCTGATGTAAACCACGATCTGCAAGTAGACAGTCGGTCGGCTCAGGGAAGTGTTAGCCGGGCCCCCGACAGTGATGGCGATGGAATTGCCGATTACCTGGATGCTGAGAGTCACAATGCCCTGAACGACGGTAGTTTGTATGATATCCAGTCTAGTGCGTTTGCAGTGCTTGACAGCAACGGTGATGGCAAACTTGATTCGGCTGATCAGTATGGCGGTATTGATGCCAACGCAAACGGAATTGATGATCTGCAGGAAGATCCTGATCGCGATGGACTCTATAACAATATTGACCCCGATGACGACAACGATGGCGTACCTGACGCCATTGATGCCTTACCCTATGACCCGACTGATAGCGTCGATAGTGACGGAGACGGTGTAGGCGACAGCAGCGATATCGATACTGATAACGATGGTATACCGGATACCTCAGAGTTTCAGCCCATGCCGGAGCCGGTACCGCTGACGCAATGGGTTAATGCGTCAACAGGCGTTGCAATCAATGGCAGCGGATTTACCTCGCCCGCTGGCACCACTGACTGGAGCGCCCAGATAAATTCGGTGCTGCTGTCAACGCTCGGGTTTGATGGCAATTTTAAGGTCAGCTGGAGCATTGCTGATTCGCCTGGGAACGGGAACCAGATGGTAGGTCTGGGGGTTAATGAATCAGGGCCCGGATGGTCTGATATCGAATACGCTTTTCACAACAATGCCGGCAGAATTTTCGCCTATCGGGATGGCAGAATTGTTGGTCAATTCGGTACAGTCAGCAGCGGCACTGAATTCTCGATTGAGCTGAAAAACAACTCTATCCGTTACCGGATAGACAATAAAACGGTTTATACCACTACTCATCGTGGCGATAGCGGTTTTTATATCGATGCGTCATTTTTCAGAGGAACTGTCAGCTATGCTGATTTTCAGTTAACCGAACCTGACCTCAATGATATAGATGAAGATGGTATTGCCAATATCAGTGACCTTGATAGCGACAACGACACCATACCCGATATAGTAGAAGCCGGGCTGGCTGATCTGAATTATGATCTGCTGGTTGATACAATTTTTGCACAGGGCAGTGTCGCCGTGCCACCCGACAGCGACGGGGACGGTATTCCTGATTTTCTCGATATAGAGAGTCACAATCCGGAAAACGATGGTACCGCTTATGATATAGACAATACCGTATTTGGAGTGCTCGACACCAACGGCGATGGTCAGTTGAATACGCAGGACAGAAGAGGTGGACTGGACACCAACAGTAACGGCCTGGCCGACTACCCGGAGGACGCTGACCAGGATGGCGTGCACAATACACTGGATACGGATGATGACAACGACGGTGTACCCGATGTATACGACGATCTGCGTTTCGATCCATCGGATTCGGCAGACAGTGACGCCGACGGGGTCGGGGACAACAGCGATATCGATACCGATAACGACGGCTTACCTGATGCGGTGGAGCAATTCGAGATCCCCGAAACGATAGCGATAAATCAGTGGTCGGATGTTTCCATCGGGGTAAGCGTTGCGGAGAACGGATTTACCTCTCCTGCGGGTAGTGCCAACTGGAACTCACAGATTAATTCGGCGCCGATGTCGTCTTACGGTCTGAGCGATAACTACCGGGTTAGCTGGCAGATTGGCACTACACCGATTGGGGGGAACCAGATGATCGGGCTGGGGCAGTTTGAAACCGGACCGCAGTTTAGCGATATAGAATATGCTTTTTATAATCGATCCGGTCAGTTGCTTATTTATGAAGCAGGCCGGTACGAGGGCGCCTTTGGATCAATTAACAGTGGAGCTACCCTGAGTATTGAAGTAGGTACTGGAGTTATCCGCTATCTGGTTAATAACAGTGTTGTACGTATAACGGACTACACCATCGGTGCGGACTTTTATATTGACTCTTCCTTTTTTAGAGGAGCTACAGGATTCACCGGGTTCACTGTGGCGGCTCTCGATAAATTCAATGACGCTGATGCCGATGGCATAGCGAATGTTCTCGACCTTGACAGCGATAACGATACCATTCCCGATGTTATAGAGGCCGGATTATCGGACATCAACAGCAATTCCCTTGTCGACTTTTTAAATGCGCAGGGCAGTGTCTGGAATCCGCCCGACAGCGATGCTGATGGCCTGCCCGATTACCTTGATCTGGAGAGTCACAATGCCGCCAATGATGGCAGTGCCTACGACATAGCCAACAGTGCGTTTGCGAAACTCGATATCAATGCAGATGGCCAGCTGAATGCTAAAGACAGTGTTGCCGGGGCTGATGAGAATTTAAACGGCGTCGGTGATCACACAGAAGACCCGGACGGTGATGGGCTGGCTAACGCGGTTGACCCTGATGACGACAACGATGGAGTGGCAGATTACAACGATGCCTTGCCTTTTGATGCCACAGAAAGCAACGATCTGGATGGAGATGGGGTAGGCGATAATAGCGACTTTGACACTGACAATGATGGTATCGCCGATATACTGGAAGAGCCACCGGCACCAGCGCCGGTAGCAGTTGATCGATGGCGCAACGTATCCAGCGGGATTATTGTATTTAACAACGCCTTTGCATCACCGGCAGGTTCAGGCAACTGGAACACCCAGTTGAATTCGGTTGCTTTCTCCGAGTATGGTTTTACTGATCATTATCGACTGAGTTGGGTGGTAGACAGTCTGCCAACGGGTAGTACTCAGATGATTGGCCTCGGCATTGATGAAAGCAGTGCCGCATTCGATGATATCGAATTCGCGTTCTACAACAGTTCAGGGCGGTTGTATGGTTATGAATCCGGGGTTAATACCGGGGAGCTTGGGCGCGCTGTTGAGGGAACGATTCTGTCTCTGGAAGTAGATGGAAGGAATATACGTTATATCATTGATGGTGTTGTTGTTCGCAGCACCACGACAGCTATTGAATCTGCTGATTATTATATCGATACCTCTTTTTTCAGGGGCGCGGTTAAACTTGGTGATATCAGCTTGGTGCGACTGCACGATGTAGTCGATATTGACGGCGACGGAATAACCAACGCCTACGATCTGGACAGTGATAATGATTCCATTGCAGATGTTATCGAAGCCGGGCTCTCCGATATTAATGGCGATTACATGGTTGATACACGGGCGGAGCAGGGCAGTGTGACCCGGCTGCCGGATAGTGATTCCGATGGCATTCCGGACTTTCTCGATCTGGAAAGCCACAGTGCGCAGAATGAAGGCCTCGCATACGATATAGACCGAACGGCGTTATCACAGGAAGACATCAACAACGACGGCCGGCTTAGTCACCTTGAAGGACTTGGTGATGAGAACAGCAACGGGGTTGATGATCGGCTGGAAGATATAGATGGCGACGGGCTGGTTAATATTATTGACACTGACGATGATAACGATGGTGTGCTCGATGGCAATGATGATCTGCCGTTTGATTCAGCCGAAAGTACTGACAGTGACGGCGATGGTGTGGGGGACAATACGGATCGCTTCCCGTTCGATGCAACTGAGTCGCTGGACGACGACCGCGATGGCACAGGTAACAATACCGATGTATTTCCACTGGATCCGCTGGACTGGAGTGACACTGATAACGATGGTGTCGGGGATAACTCGGATTATTTCCCTGAAGACCCGACCGAGGTAAGTGATCAGGACCTCGATGGAGTTGGAGACGTTGCGGATATAGATGCTGATAACGATGGCATTGCAGATACCGTAGAGGAAGTTCCACCGCCGCCAGCGAGCGCGATTACACAATGGGTTAATGTCTCATCGGGTGTGGTTATTGAAGGGGACAATCTGACTTCCCCCGAAGGTGGCAACAGCTGGACCGCGCAGGCAAATTCAGTCCCGATGTCGAGTTACAATCTGTTCGACAATTATCGTATCAGCTGGGTAGTCAGTTCTTCGCCGGCTGGAAGCAATCAGATGATTGGTCTGGGTGTCGTGGAGTCTTCTACAGAGTGGAGTGACATAGATTATGCGTTCTACAATAGCGCGGGCAATCTATTCTGTTTCGATAGAGGAATAAAAACCGCCTACGCGGGTCGTGTTGAGGTTGGGACCGAGCTCGCTCTGGAAGCAGACTCCGGACAAATGCGTTATGTGGTTAACGGTAAAGTGGTGTATACCGCGACCTACAGCGGTGTACCGGACTTTTATATTGACAGCGCGTTTTTTAGAGGGGCGGTTCGCTATAGTGAATTTGCGTTTTCCAGGTTGGGAGAAAATCCGGATCGCGATGCTGATAATATCAGTAATGCGAACGATCTCGACAGCGACAACGACACCATCCCGGACGTCATAGAAGCAGGCGGTCTGGATCTCGATGGTAATCTGATGGTTGATTCCCCCGACGCGCAGGGCAGTGTATCCGCCCCTGTTGATAGCGACCGGGACGGCATAGCAGATTACCTTGATCTCGAGAGTCATAATGCCGCTAATGACGGCACCGCCTTTGATATACAGTCTGGTGAGTATTCGGTGTTAGATACAAATGGCAACGGCAGAATTGATCAAGCCGATGGTAATGGCGCGGTTGATGCCAATCGAAACGGTATTGACGACCGGACCGAAGACACCGACAAAGACGGCATTGCCAATGATATAGATGATGACGACGACAACGACGGAGTCACCGACATGGCAGATGCGTTTCCTGATGATAATCGGGAAACACAGGATTCAGATGGTGATGGCCGTGGTGACAATCGAGATCTATTCCCTGCTGATCCGGGAAAATAAGGTGGTTGCCGTAGCGAGCCAACACTTAACTGCTTTTTGACGGCGGTGGTTGCCAGGTCTGATTAGTAAGTAGTTTGTATTAGCCTGGATTTTTCATGGGATTGATGGATCTCACCTGATCATTGATTCCACAGCGAATGTTTTCTCTTGCAGATATCAGACAAACTATTGGACGCGAGAAGAAAATGCACTGTGAAATACCTTGCCGTGATTAAGACCGTGACTAAGGCCCTGAATATGTAAGGTGTACGCGTTATGCTCGCCACCGCATGAGTAATCCAGGTTACAGTTCGTCTACCGTGTGCGGATAGACAGACTGAAACCCTTCTGCGTATTTTGCCGTACGGCCCCCAGCCATACCACCTGAATTGCGGCGGAAGTGGTTGGCTCGGTTTTCAGCGACGTTAGTGTAGTAGTGCCATAAATGCTCCTGGCCTTCCATGCATTCAATGGCCGTGCGTTTGTTCTCCCAAACGTCGGTGATATCGAGAAACACATCGGGCTTCCAGCCCATTTGCTCTGTCTGGTGTGGCTCAAATAAATACAGTTGTGGTGCGCCGAGGATTTTCTCACCGGGGTTATGCCCCCAGGCTTGAGACACCATGCGGCATTCCATTGCTACCTTGGTTGCGTAGGAGTGATCGGTGTTATAGGGGTCGTAGTGTGAGTGGCTCATCATGAATGCCGGTTGTACTGCCCGGATCACATCGACCAGGCGGAATTTGTCCTCGCGGTCCATATCGAGCGGGTAATCGCCCAGATCGAAAAATTGTATATCGTGTACGTTCAGTGCGTTTGCGGCATTTTCCGCCTCGCGCCGCCGCTCTGACTTGACATTTTCTAGAGTCATACCCGGTTTCTTCCAGAGCTTTGCAGACTCACCGCGCTCACCGTACGACAGACACACTACGGTGACGTTGTAGCCAAGCTTTGCATGCAAAGCGATAGCGCCGCCGCATCTCCAGACAAAGTCAGCCGAATGGGCGCTTATAATCAATGCAGTTTTTTTACTCATCTGTTTGAAGTGCTCGTGTACCGTTGTAGATTGAGGTTTTTTTCGCCTGGCTGGAGGCAGCTATTGTATACAAATTCTGATCGTGTTTACCAAAGATGACCCTCTGCACCAATAACAGAAGCCTATAGTGTATGAGTTTTTGTCAGCAGGAACTTCTGTAGCTAGTGCCTGTCCATTAACCGGGGCGTAGCGAGGATCATTCAGGTGCGTGAGATTTCGCCGACCACATGTAGGCGTTT
>MDLA01000137.1 GCA_001730015.1 Chromatiales bacterium (ex Bugula neritina AB1)
TTTTGAAGACTTGCCTACGCAGGAAGAGATCGATGTCTGGGTCGCTGCCAATCATCCTGATGCACCTATCGGTCAGCATTTTTATTTTGTCGGTCAAGGAAGCGCAGGCGACCCAGACTACGTTTACGAGTCGAATGGTCCCGGTGCCGGCACGCATAACATCGAGTCACCCGGCAAGGATTGCAGACCACCGGTCGAGATTCCGGCTGAGGCTTTTGCAGACCCTGCATCACCGACACAAGCTGAGGTAGACGCTTGGGTCTCGGCTAATCATTCTGATGCGCCTATCGGCCAACACTTTTACTACAATTTGCCGGTTGCTGATGGTGAAGACCCACCGCCTGCAGGTGATCCTGACTACGTTTACGAATCAAATGGTCCGGGCGCTGGGACGCATAATGTTGAGTCGCCTGCAGAAGGCTGTTGCGAAAAAGAAGTCATTGAAATTCCGGATGAAGCATTCGCTGATCCTTTCAATCCTACTTCTGCTGAAATTCAGGATTGGATCGATACCAACGGTAACGGCGAAACAGGTCAGCAGTATGTATATAACGAACCGGCAGTCGATGGTGAAGTGGACGCCGATGGCAATCCTGTACCCGGCAATACATCGACGACTGCGCCTGATTATGTATTTCAGGACAACGGTGGCACGCACACACAGATACAGTGTCCGACATCTGAAACAATCCGTGAATGTAACGAACCGCGTATCGGTCTTGCTCGCACTACTTTTAAGCGCAAAGGCAAGCCAGATCGGGTAATTGTAGAAACAGCCGACACGCTGCGTGAAGTTGCAGCAGGCAACGTTAATATTCAGCTGGATGAATCTGGATGGGATGCCATCGTTGGCGTGCCGCAAAAAGTAGCTGAGGTTGAAATTAATGCGCCGTGCGGCGGTGTTCGACCATTTATTATGGGTCAACTACACATGCGTGGCGGGCCAACGAATTTTATTCGGTTTGACGGATTTGTTCAGAGTACTTTTTTCGCTCAGGTCAACGGCAATCAAGACGGACTCGGTGGCGGTGGTCTGGTTGGTATTAATGGCCCTATTGTTTTTGATACCGTGGGTCGTCCATCACTGGACGAAAAACCTTACTACTTCGGTTTTTACGGTCGCAATCTGGTGCAAGGCTCTAACATGGTTTCGTTGTGGTGGAATCCGGGCCTTAAAAGTGAGTGGAATGCTGGTGAAATCAACTTGAACCAGTACCAGCTACAAGTAGCCATTCCGATTATTCGTTGCTGCACTGATTTTTAATTGATACAAACATCACTGTTGTCTGTTTATTGATGTGATATTTGCACTGGCCTGAATCTTCGGGCCAGTGTATGTTGAATGACCGAATAGGCGCAACAGGTAATATGTATAAATGAAAATCACTGCTTTCCTGGTGACATTCTTTGTCTCCGCATCTCAAGGGTTCGCTATGTCTCCTGAATTATGTGACTCTGCAGTCATAAGAAACTTTGCTATGTACGATGCATACAATCTGGAGTCTACTTACAGTGACACCTACAAGAATGGCGCTATGGCTGATATGGCCGAGCATAATCACGCCGCTATTGTTTATGCCACGGTAGGCGATGGACCGGAATCAACGCAGCGTCTCAACTACATCGATAATGCTATGCAGGTGGCCCAGGTACACGGTACTGAGGTTTGGCTGCAAATGCGTCTGTATGATAACGAGTTTGGCTGGAATGCGCTGGCGCTTTCTAACTCAACAAACAGGCTGCGCAATTCGATCCACGATATCGTGGACCTCTATCAGTCCTATCAGCCACAACGCTGCAAGATCATTTTGTTTGAGGAAGCATCGATTTACCACAGCCCTCAAGGCGGAGGTGAGTTTTGGGGCAGCGGCAATCAGAATTATCCTAACCCACCTCAAACCCTCTCGATTAGTTCGCTATGGAACAATGTTTTTGTGTTTCGCTTTAACAAGCTGTGGGATACAGTCACAGGATACATTAAAGAGGTTGCGCCTGATTGCGAGCTTGGCTGGCATATTGGTCACGCACCCACCTACTTGCAAGTGAACGGCGAACCTTTAGTAAATAGTTTGCGCGTACCTGATTTTACTTTTTACGATTTGTACCCTATGGTCTCGCCGACTTATGAATCATTTGAAGAAAAACTGATAGATCGTATACCTCTACTCAATTCAATAGCGCCGGTACACTATCTCGGTCAACTACACACGACCAACTTTTTTCAGCATGGCGGTGGTAGAACGCCCAGTCTTCAAGTCATGATCGAAAGTCAGCGATTGGCTCATGAGCTGGGTGCGGCTGGACTTGGCTGGTACACAAAAAACGCTCAGAACACTCAAAACCTAACAGAAAACCCGTTCGACCCGAACGACACCCCTCAGACCACAGTGCGAGATTCGTCACCGCTGAGATATGCCACCGGGTTGGATATTACATCGAGCTATGATCTGCCAATTGCGTGCAGTCAGCTTGGATGCTCACAGAGCCAATGGAGTCAGTGAATGCTCACGCTACAATGTCCTGCGATTGTCGATGCGAACAGTTCGACATCACTTGTCGCGGACCTCCAAGAAGAATATGCAAACGGATCGCTAACGGATGTTGAGTTTGTTTGGACTTTTCCTGATGGGTCTCAACAGCAAGGAGCTTCTGTTTCTCAGCTTATTTCTGAAAGGACTGAGGTTAATGTTAGCGCTTGCTATGATCCGTTTGCATCACTCAATAATCGAGTTGAATGGACATTATCAGATCGCCACCGGATGGGCTTTGGTCGAGCAGCTACAGGAGGTACAAATCAGTTTAAAATAGTTACCAACCCTGCTCCGACCGGTCCTGGCACATTTGAAGACATTCTCAAAAACGCACAGAGCGGAGATTTTATAATCTTCGATCCATCAAGTTCTGTGACGACATACGATGTTTTTTGGAGTAACAACAACGACGCCCGTCCACCGGCGAATGTTACTATTTGTGGGGCATTGCCTAACGGCCAGTTTGTTACGCTACGCAGCCGCAACACAGATTTTCGCAGTGTCATCCGTTGGAGTAACGGCAATGGCATTATGCGTAACATTTATATTGATAACGATCAGAACCAGGCGACCGCTATTGGCGCTGGCACTGGCCAAAACTACTGGTTTGATAACTTTGGCATTCACGCTCCTTCGCTTGATGATACGCTGGGATTTGGTTTACCCAACAGTACTAACCCCGCTCAGAGACAAGACAGCGCTGACTTAATAACAGTATCTCGCTATAAAGTCATTGATCTTGCGGGCGCTCGCGCAGCGAAAGGTGCTGTCATGAACATGGATGGGCCGAGTTGTGCGAGCAATCCTGATTACGACCCTGCAGTACACGGATATGATGCCACGGACCAAAGGGAAGGTCGTATCACATTTCTGAAGACAGAGTTTGCAGCGCAGGAAAGAAACCCGTCAGTGAGCGGTGGCATGGCTCACTTGATCCAGTGCTGGCTTCACGACACGCCGGCAGGCAGCAGGCTCTCTGGTTTAGTCGTTCGCAGAGGTGGGCAAGCTATTGTTGAATGCAGTTACCTTGATCTGGTTGATACGGTAGTCTCAGCATCAGGAATAAGGGCAGATGATGGCACGTTCGTCACGCCTGCAAATCCTGCCGCAAGACCCGCAGCATGCCCTGAAGCCGGTCAGATTTTTCTTGACGGGAATATTTATCGTCAAATCACTAATAACTCATGGTCTACAACGCCGTTAATTGGATCGGGGAATATTACAACAGGTGGTAATGGGGAGATTATTGAAGGAAAAGCTAATTGGTCTTCTGCAAACGTTCAGCCTTTTAATATTGATTACGATTATCAAGAGTGGCTAGACAAGCCACTGACGCCTAATAACATCGATATCGAGGCCGGGCCAGATTTTGATTCATCAGATATCTGCAGTACAGCCATGTGTACAATAAATGTTAGAAACGATCCTGACCCTACGCTAAGTTGCGAAAACTCACTCTGGAATTAAACCTTTATGTGTCATCACATTATTTTTGAGTCTGAAAGCAGAAGTTTTCCATCCAGCCGGTGGAGCGTACAAAACCACAATGGCGAAACACTGCTCGAAGCGTCAACGCTGAACACTTCCAATCCAGAGGGCAGCGGATCGGGGCAATGGGGTTTAGGCAATTCAAGAAGCTTGGCATACGCTCAAAACACTGTGCCTGAAATATGGGAATCAAGGATACCGTTCACTTTTTCAGTGCCGGTTGCAGGCAACTATCAGGTTCTTGCTGTTGGTCGTGCTTATGACCCTAACCAGGATAGTGATAACGCCAATGATGTCTGGTTCCACTTGCCAAGTGGGTCGGACATTTCTGGTGAAACCGCCCGTGGTGATGATATCTGGAAGTTCTTCAGCACAAAGAACGGCAACATTGAAGTTCTTAGACCCAGTACAGGTTCGCGATTCTGTAAACGGCTGACACCTGGTCAGCATACGTTTTACATCATGAACCGATCTTACAAGATGCAAGTTGATCGTGTCATCATCTGGAACAAGGATGCTTGTGATTTCAACTCTGCATGGCTGAGCAAAGATGAAGGCGTGTATGAAATAGGTGATAGTAATAATACACCCGTTAATTGCGCTCAGTCTTCATGGAGTGAAAACGTAGTTAACCCGCCGCAAAACTGTGATGACGTTAACCGACATAACAATTATCAGCCAGGTGATCTTGTCATCATATCTGATGACTGCAGCAATGACCGTGATGCTTGTCAGGCAGCAGTAGCCAGCCGGATGATTGTGGATAATAACAACGTACCTGAGTCTGACTTGATCGGTGTTTGTGGTGCTGAGTCAGCAGTGCAGACAGGCTTGCAGCAAGTGGCTCACAATCTCGTCAATGAGATGTACACAAACAGCTATGATGCTCGTATTGGCTCCGCTCGAACATCTGCGGTGGCCGCTATTGCTAACAGGGTTGTCCAGGCTATCGATAACTGTCAACAGGTATTTCATGCTGAAGGCGGCCCGGTAGATTTTGCTCGCGATCTGTATGAACGTGTAGCGCAATTAAGGCCGCAAACTGATTTGGTTAAATTTGTAACTGTCATTCAGCACAGCACTACCAATGAAAACAATAGTGGATCAGGTGACTTGTCATGGCTCCAGAACAACGTCACTTATTTAAAAATTGCTGACGGTAATCGTTCAAGTGGCATTGGGGCCGGAACTGCTGACTTTCAGATTGTTGGTCCCACAAATAGTGATCGTGCTGCCATTTCCAACCCGTTAAAAGCACATCCTGTCTACGGTCAGTACTGGCAAGATGCTTTTGGCTGTCTACCTGATACGGATCGAATTGACTTTAGCGACTCTGTTGAGACGCTGGAGATATTCGGAGTTCCTTTATCTACGGTTGCTGATGCTTTTGATTTTGTATCGTTCTATGGCTGATTATAATGAACAAATCGATAGCACAAACACCAATAACCACTGACAACCTGTACCGGTATCTCCAGAACCACGGCAACCAGTCAGGCATGTGGTCGTATCAAGACCCGCGAGACGGCAAATGGTATCAACTGTTGATGGTGTACGGCGCAGACAAACGCGCAAAGCTGTTGCGAAGAGAATATCCGCATTGCGCGTTCGACAAGCTCGTAGACGTTCACGACGAACTAGGCGGTGATGAGCTTGAACCTGACTCTCACAATTGGCCGGCTGTCGCTGTCAGTCGAGATGGATATATCCACATTACGAGTAATCACCATGTCGATCCTTTTAATTTCGCTATCAGTGATCAGCCCTGGGACTGTTCTAGTTTTACAAACGAAAGCCCAGTTGTTTCAAGCTCAGACGAGAACCGGGTAACGTATCCTGCTTTTGTTCAGGTGCCCGGTGGTGATCTGCTGATGTTCTTTAGAGAGCAGGAGGTCAGCCCGTCCCGGTTCAGGTATCTCGTGTATGCATGGAACGAGACGACTCAGCAGTGGGAGAAACGCGGACAGGACTTAAATACCGGCACTGAGCTACGCCTTTATATTTCGACTGTATCGGTTGATCCCAGCACAGGCCGGATTCATCTATTTGCCATGTGGCGCGATGATGCTGGCCCAGGTACTGGGGCTGGTAACAGCGAGGACTATTGGCACATGTATTCCGATGATCAGGGGCAAACCTGGCGACAGCTGGAGAGTCCAGGCTCCACTGTTTCACTTCCCCTGAACATCGGAACCGTTCCCAACTTGATCCGCAACACCCAGCCGCACCCGAACGACTTGAACCTGGTCAACTTGTTTAGTTCGGCTGTTGATGCGAACGGCGACCCTCACGGACTGGTGCCTCATGCTCAGTCTGCTGGTGGCGGCTCGCGGCAGTGGCATCATTACTGGTGGAATGGTTCAGGGTGGAGCAGCAGAGTCATCAGTTCTTTCAGCTACGATGGCAATGGTGTGCATCTGGTGCGCGGTCAGGGGTTGGAAATGTGGGCGGTTTATCTGGATTCTTCTGGTGACAATTCCTGCGTCCGGGCAGTCAATCTGACGCCTACATCGCCTCAATACGACGATGAAGAAATTGAGCTGACATGTCAGTTATCGCATAACAGTTCGAGCCCGATTCTGGATTTTTCAGCGTTTAACCGGGGTGAGGACATTCTGTCGCTGTTCACGGTTCGAGCGACCGCATCGCCACCACGTCAAGCTGACGAGGATGATCGACCACTGTGGCGTCAGGATGGGCAGGTCATTACTTACGAGGGCATGAATTCAATTAGACAATACGGCGCACCTTATCAACTACAAGAAATCAGTCGGGCGAACAATTTGTCCGGGTCAGGTCCGTGGTCGGTGAGCCTGCCATCGTTGGGCGATCAGTCTTGTCCGGTGTCGTATTACGCCAAAATGACCGCTCGCGGATCAGGTGGCAGTGTGTGGTTGGACATTGGTAATGGTGATCGGATCGGAGAAGTCGAGATGGGCGGTGTTGCAACAAAGACTACGCCCATTATGCCACTGCTTGGTTTCAGTGGCGGATCACTGTCAGTGAATGCCACGAACGGTTTTAACGCACAGGACGTGGATGTTATTTTCTATCGGCTCAACGGATGCCAGGCTGTCGAGCGACAGTTTAAAGAAGATGCAGATGGCGTCAGTTGCTTACAGAGCAATTGGACGTAAAATTTGATTTAATGAAATGACGCATTTATACTTCTGTCACCAGTTGGCATTCTTGCTTGATGTTTTTTGCGTGTCCTCCTGTCGGTTGGCGTCAAGCAAGAGTGTCGCTGGCTTCAAATTGACGGTATGGCAGAGTGGTTATGCAGCGGCCTGCAAAGCCGCGTACTTCGGTTCAATTCCGTATGCCGTCTCCATCATCAATAATCCTGGACAAATCAAAATGGCAAAACCTGTTAACCCGAACAAAGTGGCGCTGAAGGCTGCGAATAAGCTTTCCAAAATGCATCTGAAAGTTGTGAGCATGGCGGCTAAGCTGCCAGACCCTTCTAACAGCAAATTTGACGATGCTGTGGATGCCCTAAAAGAAGCTGCAGCAGCAAGGGATGTGTACATCAAAGAGCTGGAATCAGCTGCTGCCTGATGTAGGTCAGATTTAATAGTCTGGACCGGCTCGCTAGACAGCGGGCCTTTTTTTTGTCTTTTTTAAAGGCTTGGATATGAAGCTAAAGAATTTTTTTGATCTGCCAGACACACAAAAACAGCCGCAGATGACCAATGCCGACTGCGACAAGTATATCGATGATAACGCCAGCATTGATGACATTCGCAGCGATGTGATCAGCGCGGCTGATGTTATTTTCATGCAGCTGTACATCCACATGACAATGGCATCCAGGAAAACGGCTGATGGCGGTTTCGAGAACACCTATGCTGGTCGAGCATTCAAGGGTGAAGGGGTGTATCCGTCTCAGCTAAGGTCTAACAGTCACCCACTGTTTGATCGTAGAGGCTACTTCCTGATCGATCCTGATTTGGGTCTGCTCCATATGATCCGAAACAAAAAGCCATACTTCCTGGTTGCTGATCTTGAGCGAGGGACAGAGAATCGAGGTCTGGCTGCAGCTCATCTGGCAGCACATCGGATTCATAATTACCGGATGGTTGAGAATAACGGTGATTTTGAGAAATCAAAACACGATACGATATCGTTTCTCATGTCACTTTTCATGCACATCACTCGAAAGCTGACTTACCCATATTTCAAGTCAGACCAAGATGTGCTAAAGGCCAATGACTTTGGTGATTTTGTCAATTCGCTTGAATGCATCATGGCATTCGCCCGATTCATGCACACTCAAATTCCTGAGCGGATTATCATGGATGATAACGGTCGGGGTATTCTGGACATGAGTATCAATCCACGGGAGTTTAACTGGGGCGATCTGGCATGGCAGCCGTCGAGATCGATGGGCTTGGGTTGCGCACCGTCGATGGCTGAGATGCACCATCAGACAGACCCGCAAAGCATCATTGACAGGAATATTAACGCTTCAATGGACTCTCGCGTGTACTGCGTTGGTGATGTGTTGGAGCATCCGTTCTACAAGGATGGTGATGGCATGTTGTCATCTGTACCGCTCGCACGAAACCTTGCGGACAAGCCATTATGGATAGGCATTTTACAGGAATCTTCTGGCGGCAGGTTTGGCCCAATGGGTGCGAAAATGATGGCTGAGATGATTCGTTCGTCATTTGAAGCACCTTATGGGTATGGTTTATACAGAGATAATTGGTGGGGCGATGCTGACTATTATGATGTCATTGATGCACTACCGATGGATGGGCAGGCATGAGTGATTTCGAGTTATTGGCTGAGGAAGTCATGCGAGTTAATTCTTCCTGCCCAAATGGGCATGTTTTTGCAGTAATAGCACCCAATAAATTCCATTCTGATATAAAGGCAGCGTTTTCTCAATATGAGCCGATTATGTTCTATGTGCTATCGCCTGAGCTTAAATCTATGAGAGCAAGGCTTTTCGATGCGGTCTATATTTTTCGTGCTGAAGAAACCAGCATGACTCCTCAAGAGGAAGCGCTGATTGAAGTTTTTAAATCCAGAACTTTATACAGTTTCCTGCCGGTTGATCAGCGCATGAAATTATTTAATAAATCTCTTAAAGAATGGCCCGAAGTAGTCGTAAAGACCGACAAAAGCTTCACATCAGTTCCTTGTGTTGAAACTGAATATGATGAATCTACTAGCTGGCGTGACGTTATAAAATCTTCCAGTACACTTGATGAGATCGGCAAGATGCCAGATATGCATGAGTCTGTGGATGAATACAGACGTGTCATCAGGCAAATTCAGCATATCGAAAGAACCATCAGGCACGCACCTGTCGTCAAGAGTCCAAAAATGCTATGAGCCTGTTCGACTCGGTTGTTCCAGGGCTCATTGCCAAAGCGGTAGAAAAGCACCTTTGGAGCGATATCGAATTCCACGTCGGTCGAGACACTTACCGATTACCTGGCAGAGCAATATGGTACGACGCTTTCCCTGAAAGATTCGGTGAATCCAGGGTAGTTATGCAAACTGTCAAGCTCAGACTCATGATCGATAATTTCATCTTGATCAAAGATAAAGTAGATGACGCGCAAATTGATGTAGAGGTTTGCGGACAGGGCGAAAGGTTTAACATCAGATCATATGAAATTTCTGATGATGGTGTTGTTCACCTGGAATTGAAAAAGATACCGAAAAAGGCAAGAGATGAAGCAGAGGCCAGTAGACGCAAGTTTCGATATCCGTAAGTCGGGTAGAAGAATGTCGATATCGGGTTCAACTGAAGCGGTTGAACATCTGATATCTGAAATGTTCATGCTTCTACAAGCAAACATGAACGACTGTATGGACAGGGAAAACATACAGATAGAGCGATTTGATGAATTCAGGGAGTATGAGCTACCGGCTGTTGTGCTGAGGGTTGCAGAAGAAGAGGTAACTCAAAGACTAAAGGAAACAACCACCATTGATCATAACGCTCAGATTGTTGATGGCAAACTCGTCAACAATACTATTATGGAAAGCGACGTAGGCGTCATGGTGCAAGACATTCAAGTGGAAATTATTGCTGAGCATGAAACCGGTGCTGACAAGGTTGTTCGAGATATTTCAGCACAAGTAAAAAAAATACTGGCCCCTTTATCTAAACATTCCGTTTTTTATTCAACCAGCTTTATTGATAGAGCTACTGGCGATAATTCTGTGTCAGATGTTTATGCAAAGATTATCACGTACCAGTGGACATATGACTTTGATTTTTCCGACCCTGATCAGGTCGCTTAACCACCAACATCCTATAGGAATAAAAAAAAGATGTCAGAACAAAATCTAGTGAAAGGCTGCCGGTTGGTCTTTGCGCTAAAAGAAACCGATCCTAACGGCAATGTCGTACAGACGCCTATTGGCCTGATAACGCAGGCAACCCTCAACACCACGAAAGAGGATTCTGAGGGCAGTTACATGGCTGGCACCCTGGCTGCTGATCAGTCAGCACCACTGATTGCCGGTGATGGTCGATGGGCCTTTCCAGGGCAAGAGAATACCGGCCCTTATTATGCGAATGCTTGTAATTCAAGCACAGCATGTACTCACACGCTCGACTTTACGTATGACTATTGCTTGCCCAACTGTACGCCTGACAATATTGACCAGGTTCAGCAGGTTGCACAACAGAAACTGGCCTGCGATACTCTGGTGGACCTTTGCATGTATCGCTTGACAGCGAATAACCAGTTGATTCAGCTGCTGGATGCTACGGATGTTGAGGTCGGCGATAAGAACAGGACATTCCCTGGCGGCGTGACGGATAACGCCACAGCCACCACGTCACTGACACTGAAAGGTGCCAATACTGAGTTTCTAAACTGCTTCCATTAAAAGGAATGCGCGCAAATAAAAAGGAGAGCCGCTAGTAAGCTGGCAGTTTAACCAACAACCTAGCCCGACCGGTCCTCTATCTCACGGGAGGTCTGGTCGGGCTTTTTTTCGTTTCTACAACCTGGACAACAAGATGAGCAGAGATTTAATTTTCCAACAGGCCAAAATCGATTGGTCAAAAGTAATTGGCAGAGAGTCACCTGAGGTATTAGTGCCTGAGTGGGGAGAGACTGAAGGACAAGATGCCGGGCCTTATAAGATTTTTATCAAAAAACCATCCGGTCCTACCTTGTTCTTGATTGAAAAAGCTACTCTTGAGCAGGACATGAATCGAACTTATGCAGGCATGATTGTAGCCTGCTCGTATGACTTTTTTGGCAAACCGATTTTCTACGACACCGTAAGCGAAGACGGTAACCCCTTAAGTCTTGACGAGCAACGTAAACAGATGCGTGAGTCTGTCGATCAGTTGCAACTGAGCTGCGACCCGTCAGTTGTTAAAAGAGTTGCCAATGAAATAGGGGATATTCTTGAAAGGATTAACTTGACGCCTGATCAAGTAAAGGAGCCCTCATCTCAGGGGAGCACCCCTACCTGAATTTTGTTCTCAGTCTATCCCGTGAGATGGACAAGCGCACTGATGAGATTCATGCATGGGATGAGACTGAGAAAATACTTCATGCCGGATTTAATGCGTACTTAAACGAAAAGAGTAAGCCGCAGGAATAATTATGACAACAACAACTGTCGATACTCAGATAAATCTAAAATCCGGCCCTGTGCCGCCAGAGCTTCGTGCTCTGCGCACTGTTTTAAATGACTTGAACAAGGCTCAGCAAAGGACTGCTGAGGTATTTGGTGATACTGCTCAGGCGGCCAATAGAGCAACAAGAGCGGTTGGACGCAATGCATCTGCGGCGAAAGAAGCTGTTTCTCAGTGGGCGTCATTCACTAATATTTTAAAAGCTTTTGTGACGTTTGAGGCATCAAGAGCTATATCAAATATGACCAGCGCTGCTATACAAAGCGTTGTTGAATTCCAAAGGCTTGAATCTCAACTAACCGTTGTAGAAGGAAGCTCTGACCGGGCCTCAGAAACTTTTGAAAGACTAAGGCAGCAAGCAACAGGATTGGCTCTCACAACAAGGGAGCTTGCTCAGGCTTACATACAGTTAGGGAATTTCGGTCTTGATAATTCTATCGGTGCTATAACAGATTTCGCTGACTTAGCAACATCTTTAGGCAAGCCCCTGCAACAAGTGATAGAGGCAGTAAGCGATGCTGTAACCGGTGAAAACGAAAGACTTAAAGAGCTTGGCATTACCGCTCAAAGAAGAGCGGAAACAACAATCTTTACTTTTCGTGGACTAGAAACCGAGGTCAGAAACAGCGCTCAAGAAATTGCTGGTTATATTAGAGATATTGGTGCAGTTAATTTTGATGGGGCTCTTGAACAGCGCTTAGATGACATTGATGTTGCCACTCAAAAATTCAATGAGTCATTAGGGACTGCCATACAGAATCTTGATCAGGCTACTGGATTCTCAGCAGGTCTGGCAAGAAATCTTAACGCATTAGCTGATATTATAAATATTGAGCAAGGCGCATCTGGAATTGATAAGACAAAATCAGCGATAGATGCAACGCAAGGTTCTGTTGATGCGCTTCAGTCAAAAGTTAAAACTCTTTATGAAACTTTAGAGAGTACACCATCAAGTGTAGGTGGATTTTTTGCAGACATGATAACTCAGGCTAGAATATTCGTAGGAGAGAATCAACTTGAGGGCATTACATCTGACTTACAGAGATTAAACAATCAGCTTATAGGAGCTGAAGCGCTTGAAGCAAGGGACGCTCTACGAAAAAACTATATTCAAGCAATCGATGATCTTGCAGAATCAAGTACAGTTGCGACTGATAGAGTAAAAGAGCTTGTAAATTTAACAAATACTATAAGCAGACAGACTAACACGATAGAAAGAAGGACTACGCAAGATCAACTTAAAAATGTTATTCAAAGCATAAGAGCCGAGATAGCGAGCGGCGCGGACGAAACAGAAAAACTCACAAGGGAACTAGAAAAAGCAGAAGCAGCACTATTGAAATTCAATAATGCTCAGTCTGCAGATATTGCACGAAGAGAACAGGAAAGGTTGCTTCAACAAGCTCGGAGAACGGCGGAGGGCTTTAGAGGTGAGTTACTTAATGCAGTATCTGATTACCAAAGATTCCTAACTCAAATACCCGCTTTAAATGCTGATTTTGCCGGCACTAACTTAACTGCCGCTGCTCAGCAGAATTTGCGCGATATCTTTCTGAATTTTATTGGCGATCCGATCATTCAGGATGGCTCAAGGCGAGCACAGGAAGAGGCGGCAGAAAGAGCCAGGCGTATTGCTGAGGCATTGAGGATTAAACCAAACGATATTGATTTGGTCGCTGAACTTAGCCGGCGTGAATTAACACGTTACTATGACCTTATTTCCAGTGAGATTGATGCCGGATTCAATGAAGGCAATCCTGTCGCTCAGTTTGAAGATGAATTTATTGCCCAGCGCAGACGATTTAGATCGCAGCTTGAATCTGTTAATGATGAGCTTGCACCTGAATTAGCCAGGCTTCAACGTATCACACAGGAAAACTTTCTATCTGGCTTTAGCGTTGATCTTGGGAATCCAGCCGTTGACGGTTTACGTAATATTATTGATGCTGTTAATGAGCTTGCACTGAGTTCAGCGAACTTCAACAATACTCAGCTAGATGAATTCAAGGTCAATCAGCTTGAACGACTAATAAATCTGTTAGATATCAATGATGCTACTGCTAACCCTGAGCAGTTCTTATCTACTTTCAATGCAAGATTAGAAGCAATTCGGTCAATTATATCGGCTGGTGGAAGTGGTGAGGGAGCGGCTGCTATCCGTGATCTTTATGCCGAGCAGGAAAGTCTGGCTAAACTCTCTCGTGATCGAGTGCTTGAGGTTATCAAAGCTGCTGATGCAGAAGAACTGGAAAACTTTAAGTTGACTCAGCGTCAGAAAATATTGGTTGCCGCTCAAACCGGTTCAGAGCTTCTTGCTAATTTTACTGATAACAGTAAAAAGATTTTTAACGTATCAAAGTTACTTGATGCATCATTGGCAGCTAATGATTTACTGGTTGGATTGTCTGACTCAATAAGTAAAGGTGGATTTTTTGGTTTTATTCAGGGATTGAGTCAGTTATCAACATTTATCGGTATTGTAAACCAGATTCGAGACAGGCAGTTTGGAGATAGCTCTGTCAACACACCTGGCGTACCAAATAATATTGTCAGCAACGCTCGTGAGGCTGAGGCTCCACAACAAAACGTGGCGAGCAATGTCAATGTCACTGTGCTTGGTGGAATACTAGATGAAGGTGGATTCACCGTTGCATTGGCTAATGGATTAAAACAAGCTGTCAGAAATGATTTAATAAGACCTGAAGACATTGTTGTCAACAGATCAGGGGTTATCAGTTAATGGCTCAACTTATTTATGTACCTAAGCTCAATGTCATACCTGGTCACGTTAGTAATTTTATCAATGAAACACCAGTATCGTTAAACTTCAAAATGTCTTCCGCACCGAGCGTTAGCTATAAAGTTAACTCAAGTACGGTTACAAGTTTAAGCGGAAGAAGATGCACAAACAAAAACTTTGAAGAGCTTACTGTTTCTTTCAATACATCACCGGTGTGCTCATCTCAAGAGGCTCAATGGTGGGAATTTATCAGAAGCACTTCATGTGAAGAAAAAATTCGTCTGGTAAGCGATATTACCTTGCCGGGAGAATGCCTGGTCAGAGATGAAGCTTACACGGTTGAGCCTGATTCTCCACAGGTGACAAATATAACTAAACATCTGGTTTCTGTATCATTCACTTTGCGTGCCTGTCAATTAATCGGAGCTTTCTAAAATGTTCTCACAGCTTATGCAGTCAGTACTGGACCAAAACTGCAGAAGCTTTCGAGCTTATTTCAGGCTGACAAACTGTGACGATGAAACCGTCGTCATTAGATCGCATCCCGACATCAACATTGATCCGGTCACTATAGGAGATGTTTTAGATGATGTTGAAATCTCTAACCTGTCAGGCGGCATCCCCTTACAAGTCGATTTTACTTCAGCCCAAACCAGTATCGGCACCTTCAGCTTTAGCATCATTGACTTTAGCGGACAATTTAGCGCGTTCATGCGAGCAGCCGAAACATGTGGGTTGCAAGGATCAGTCATCGAGTTTTTCATCGGTGATCAGTCAATAGGGTCAAGCGATTATGCATGTATCTCCACACAACTGATCAACAATGTTTCTTATAAAGGTAAAGAAATAAAGTTCAGAACCAGAGATACATCAAGGCTCGGCAAAACTGATATTTTTGAGCCGATTAGCGGTCAGTTGTTTGATTCTATCTATGATCGAGATGCACTTGACGCTTTACCTGGTAACAACCCTGACCCGACTGGTGACGTATTGATATGGGACCAGGGCAACGATGATCGGTTGAGGGTTGTGCAGACAGAGCGGTTTGAGTACATCGCTGGTCATCAGATTGATCCTCAGTACAGCCGTGTCGTGACAAACGATGAGCCTATGCTACTCAAGATTGATCAGACACTGATGCTCGTGGAGTATGTTGGTAATTTTACCGAACCGCCGATTGATGAAGTGCTCGCCGCGGACGGCACAGTGCAGACACCGTTTCGCAGCGGTGCGTCAGGCCATACATACCGAATACTCGACCATGCGGTACTCGGCACCACATACACAACAAACTCACAAGCAGAAGTCTACGCCAACGACCGGAAAGTAGAACAAGTACCTCATATCTCAGGTACGCCGGTTGAAGTGTTGTACATGATCATGACCGGCAAAACACTGACCGGGGCCGAGGTACTACCGGAAGGATACCATGCTGATGTCGATGACCGATGGATCGATATCTCGTGTCTGACCAGCACGCCGCTCGACTGGGTGAATCAGACACTGGAATTTATTGCACCGACACCCGGTGATGCCAAGGCATTTTGGGAATCGCAAATACTGAAGTGGCTCGATGCCTACTTCCTGATCGATTGTGAAGGGAAGTTGTGTCTGACACCGCATACCGACCCGCTCGAAGGTACGCCAGTTGATAAAACGCTCACGGTGGATGACATCGTGTCGTGCAGCGATCTGGTTGAAGACAGTGACTCAGCTTATACCGTGTTGACGCTGGTGTGGGACCGCGACCCGTGCTCTCAGACTTTCCGACAGGCAGAGCAACTACGCATTCAGCAGCGCTGCCGTGATGAAAACACGTTGGTGTGTCAGTTTGAAGGGGTTCGATCGAACTACACGACAGCACAGGTTGTGTTGTCCAGGATGTGTGCATCGCTGGCAAGACTTGCCAGTCCACCGCTGCAACTGCCGATCACCACGAAAATCAGCTGCGCTTGGTTGAGGCCCGGCGACAAAGTGCGTGTTCGATTGCCAAATCAACTGCTGACCGATCCTTATACGGGAGTTGGGTTTGACAGAGTGATGGAAGTTGTCTCATCAACGCCTGATTTCCGATCCGGGACTGTCGATTTGCAGTTGTCAGCTCCGGTTAAGCCTGCTACTGAGGTTCAGAGGCTGAATTGCTTGGGCAGATACGCGCCCTGCGGGACAAATTACCCAGAGGGTAGGGTAGCCTTGCCTGGTGTGGTAGATAATGTCATCAACGATCTGACTCTGCCTGCAGGCAACTATGTGCATCTCGGCGATTTGCAGATCAATGGCAAGATTCGACTGTCTACACCGGGCACGTTCAATCTGGCTGTGCAGGGTGTGATTACGGGCTCGCCAAACGCCTGTATCGACACAACGGGTCAAGGTGGAGCACCCGTCAGCATCGATCCGAGCTGTGCTTCAGGAATCGTCCGGGGAGTCCCTAGTCGTGTTGGTAGAACACAGTCAGCCGGAGGTGTTTGTGTCCGGCCCAAGGAATTCATCAGGATTGAACGTGGCGAAGAGATCAGGAGAAGTAGTTTCCAGGGCACTCCGCTGGTCGGCCACACCTGTAACACAGCAGGGTTGCCACAGAACCAAAGCTTCATCTCCCCCGGCGACCTGGTAGGGTTGGAAGTATCAGGCGTAGGCGGCTGCCAGGGTGGTGCCTCGTATCAGAATACGACATTGCTCGCTGAGGGTGGGTCCGGTGGATCAGGCGGTGGCGGCGTTGTGCTACTGGCTCATGGCTATAACCTGGATCCTGATTTTGACATCATCACCAACGGTGAAGATGGTCAGCTGGGTGGTGCATACCAGCGGTTCCGGGCAGGGTCAGGGGCAGGTGGGCACCCAGGTGCAGTGATATTTGTGATCGATGGGTTTTCGGGCGGTCAATTGAGTCTACAACCCGTGCTTGAAATGCGCCGCGGTGATACCCCGATTCCGCCGAACAAACTGATTAGTGAGCCGACATTCCGTCAAAGATCAACGGCTGCCAGTAATCAGCTCGGTGATGCGCGTGAACCGTCACTGGTCGAGAATAACTGGCGTATCTGGACGTTGGACTGTACTCGATCTGCTTTGGCCCCTCGGCCGCCTGAGCCACCTGAGCCGCCTGAGCCGCCTGAGCCGCCTGAGCCACCTGAGCCGCCAGAGCCACCTGAGCCACCTGAGCCACCTGAGCCGCCTACTGACTTTGTGGGCGATATCACGATTGACGTGGGTGATCGTATTTTTCAGATGATGCCGCACGACCGTCCGGTACTGGACATGGCAGACACCGGTATAGATATCACGCTGAGGTACATCAACGATACCATTGAACGTGATTTTGGACCGGCGATGGAATATGCAGTGTTGTACTGGCAGCAGTTCTTTCCAAACACAAATCGACCTATCAGTATTTCGGTCGAGAATAATGTAGGCACAAATGCGCTGGCAGATGCAATCACACTGACACGCTGGGCAGATACCAATACTGCACGAGATGCGCGTATTCGGTGGCCTGATAACAGAGCAGCTTACGACGCACTGTTGGATGGCAATATCAGGGTACTGTCTGGTGAGACGCAGGTGTACCGTACAGCGGTACATGAAATCGGACATATACTTGGACAGCTAGACACATTGACACCGGTTGCCAATACTGCTGATGGCGTCAATGCCAACTATCTTGGTGCTCAGGGCAATGCAGCATGGTTAGCTGCTGGTGGTCTTGCAGGCACATTCGAGCTTGATGAAAATACAGGCAACTCTGTGCCACAAGATGGTGTCTGTGGATGTAATTACCATTTCGATGACGGACTTATGAACCACAATGCCATCAGCGCAACATCTGCTTTTGGCTTTTCAGAGATAAATGCAGTCAATCTTGCTGTAAGTCGAGACGAGGGATACCAAACCAGGAACGAAGGAAGCGTGCATCCATTCCGTGTTCCGTCTACCGCTTATACAAGAGGCGGTGGCGTCATGGGTTACGTGCCTACTTATACGCTATCGACCGATGCCGCATTAAGACTGCATGAGCTTAACTGGAAAGCTTTTATACAAGCCGATCTAAACGCTCTGCAGGCCGGTGATAACTTGTCTCTTATGTGGAGACTTATTGGCATGAGAAGACAAACGGGCGGAATGGTTTACCAGACAAATCGAACAATTGATTTGGAAGACTTACCTGTTGGCCGTCATTACGTTGAAGGCATAATGGAGCGACAAGCTGATGGCGCTGTATTTTTCAGCCCGATCATTATCAACGTCGTGCCTGTACCAATACCCAACGTAATCTACTCTCAAGCTCCAGTATCTGGAGCGACAGGGTTGCCCAACGGCATTTTCATTAATGAAGCGGGGCTTGTGGAAGGCACTTCTAATGAGATTGGTCTTCACGAAATTACGGTAACACTAACTGATGGATTAACTTGTGAATTCACCATAGCTATAAACGGTGTTGTGACGTAAAAATGAAAAACCTGGACATTTATAAACGGGCTTACCGAAGGTACGGATGGAAAGTTGTGCCCAAAATAATAAACAACTATCCACTACACAAGCATTTGCCTAGACCGTTATGGTTAGTGATCTGCAAGAGCATCTTGTGGGTCGAGCCAAAGTGCAGGGTATGCGGCACCATTAGATGGATTATTATCTCCATCATCATAACAAAGACAACAACAGGATAAACTTCAATGGCTATTATATGCCCAGGTAACAGAACGATAAGCCGGCCTTTCGTGCCTGGCAGTACTGTTACCATCACTAAAGAAGAGCTTGGCATTGTTGATGATACCGGTGCCAACGTGTTTTTTAGCAGCTCTGTTCGAGATATTGTCGAAGACGCTAACGGTGTTGTCGTCTATAACAGGAATAACGGCCAACTCAATGATCGAGGCGGATCAGAAACAAGTAATACCGGCAACGTAATCACTTATATAGTTGACCCTCTCGCTCAACAGGGAGATGTCGTCACAATCAACTACGACGCCATTGTGCCTGATGCTCAAGGTAATGCCTCTGACGATTGCAGTCAGACATTTAGACTGGTTATAGGCGATGTGGCCAATACACTATTATGTAGTAACCTGGCTCCACGAACTGAAACTAGCAATATTGTTCTGAGCATCAATCAAATACTTCAGGATGCACCGGCTAACGCTACCATTACTGCAGTCAATCCAACTACGGGCGCGGTTATATCGACTGACGGGCGCTCGGTTGGTTTCGCAGTAACGTCTTTTAATGTCGGACAGACAGTCAACTACAATATTGAACTGAGCGACGGCACCACGACTCGCGAGTGCGGATTCAGTTTGACTCGCGGTAATGATACTGCGCCATTAACGTGTAACGATATCACTGTTAATATCACTAACAATATCGATACAACGGTTACGTCTACTCAGTTAGCTGGTGCAGGCTCTTTTGTTGCAGGCACATCGGTGGCAGGGAATCAGGATATTTTAGACTCGTTGTCCACTAACAACGGCAACTTGATTATCGATTCTGAACTACCGGATGGAAACTATACTTTTGAAATCTTGATGCAAAATGCTGCTGGCCAGCAATGCACTGCTGAGATGGTAGTCAACAAAGACACAGGCGGTGGCGGTGGTGGTGGCGGTGGCGGTGGCGGTGGCGGTGGAAATTATAACCTCAACTGTGTCACATCTGGTTGGGTTGGCCCTGACCCTGTTATTCGATGCGGACAACCAGCATCAGAACATGATATCCAGTTGATCGATAACGACGGTAATCCAATTGATGTGCCAGCAAATGAGTTAAGGTTCAGTTGGGACTTGCCCACAGGTTTTCAGGTTACAGCTACTCAGTATAGAGGCAATGGCATCTACACCATGTTGATTGATGGTAGTAATGCCACTTGTGTTGGCCGAGTGGTAAATTCCGGCATAAGGATTTAAAAAATGGGCACTCGCTTAGCAACAAATAGTTCAGCCTTCCACTTTTATCAGTGGCTAGGCATTGTGGCTATGACCAATCTGTTTGCGGGCGGCGCTAATGGTGGTGGCGCTCCAAATGGTGTCACTGTAACTCTTGACCTGCCGATAGAAACCGCTCCTGATACTTTAGCACCTTTTAGAGCCTGTTATGATGGCGATCCTTTTGTATGTATTGCAGAAGGTGAAGTTAAGTTCCGGTTTACTGGCCCTTATACGCGAACTGATGGGGTTCGAGGATATCCTGCCTTTGTATTGGGTAGTCGTTCAGGCGGGAACGAAACATGGGGCGTTGCGTGCGGACAGGCGCAACAATTATTGCCAGGCACCAGAGACGCTGGCAATGTCGATACCATCTACGACCTGCAGCCTGCTCAGAATGCAACAGGATTTCCTGCATTTGCGGGCTCAATACCCAATGAAAGCAGGGTCATTGTAAAGTGGAGAGACACAGGCCAAGACGCACGCTATAACATCTTTACTGACACATACTGGCACGACGTATCTACGCTTAATAACCTGCCTCGCGATCCCAACGGCAACCCTATAGCCACATTGCAGAATACGATTAACGGCATGAATGTTAAGCCGTCAGCAATGTGGAACTTTAATTTCTGGCATAGAGTACCGCCAGAAATGACAGCTGCATCAGCTACGGGCGGTCAACTTGTAGCAACAGGAATAGAAATCGAACCAGGTAAGCCGGTCGATATCTACGTCAAACACGAAGACGTGCAAGATAATAATTTTGCATACGTTGCATTTGTCTACCAAAACACGCCAGGTGATGGCGTAGGGAACAGTCTGCAAGGAGAAAATGATCTTGACTACAAGGCATACCATGACTGGGTACTGAGCAACAACACTGGTCCTGGCACTTTTTTTACTGAGGTCTGGCTTGATCCTGAAACGATTGCTATCGGCCAGGACATGGCTGTACACCCACGATTCCCTAAAGGTCTGAGGCGACCTGATACCGCAATGGTGGTATCTGGCATGGAAATCGGTATGGAGATGTGGGGGGTTGATGATAATCCGAATGATGATACGCCAGTCGGTGAAGTCACTTTCGATCACATTGGCTTTATCAGCGATGGCACTGAATTTGGAAAAGTTGGAGACATTGCCGGACTGAATTGCAGCTTCCCAGTTATTACAGAAGCGTCTAATGTATTAGGAAATTTCTGTGACTTCACAGTTATTTCAGAAGGTGATGCCAGTTGTGTGTTCGCCATACAGACTATCGGTGAATGCGACGTAGCGCCGCTGGTCTGTGGTGAGTGCCCGCCAGCAAGAGTCCCGCAAGGTTGTGCTATTCAGCAGTTCATTGGTCAGGAATCACCGGTCAATCAGGTGACTGACTTTTTAGGCGATTACCCTGGAGAGTTGATTGTCACCGTGCGGTCAGTGGAAGCTATCGGCGACGGAACTGCTGCGCTGTCAGGGAATACTGGATTCATCTGGACGCCTGATCCTGACATCGATAGGCCACAGTCTGCGATCATTCTTTTGCGCTATGTATTTCAGTGTGATGGCAGGCGTGCTGAATGCACGATGGAGATACCGGCCTATGCTATCGATGATCATGACCAGCTACAGGATGAGAAGATCGTAGTCACGAGCGGCCAGTTCGCTAACATCGATATCACTGATGAAACCCTGGTGCCTGCAGGTGGTGAAATACAGGTTAACCCGTTTGGCTCGTTAGTGCCTATTGCGGGCGGATGGCAGTTCCGTTATCCACCGGGTGCGTTCGGTGTGGTTGAGGTTAAAGTATCTAGTAACGGCAAAAGCAAGAACTGCTTACGCAAGGTGACTATCTGTGTTTTGCCGAGCGGGGAGATACAGCACAAGCATGAGGGTTGTGATCTACTGCTGTGGGCAAAACAAAGTCCCGGATAAGGTCTGCAAGCTTAAGTCTTAATCGTGACGTGGATGAAATAGATGACTATGAAACGTGTACAGTCGAGCAATTTGACCGTGGGATTAGATCGTGGAGTCTTGCAGTTACAGGACGATACGAGTCTGGTGGCACAAGTCAGTCATCCCTGGGGTCTGCCACAGAAGTACGACTGTCCCTTGCTCGAAGTTTTACTGACCGTGTGTTTGTTGGAGAAAAAGTCATTGCAAGCTCGATGAACATGAGCCTGAACGGGGCATCAACCGATGGTGAAGACTTTACGGTGACACTAAGCGGCGGCGGTCGATTCTACGGCGCAGGTGGTTTG
>MDLA01000138.1 GCA_001730015.1 Chromatiales bacterium (ex Bugula neritina AB1)
GTTATTTAGAACGACTAAACGCCCACATGTGGTAGGCGAAATCTCACGCACCTGAATGATCCTCGCTACGCTCCGGTTTATGGATGGGCACAAGCTTGTGCAATCCCAACGATTACAACATCTCCCTGATCAGCTGTGATAATAGAGCCAGACCTTTATCCGCCTGTGACTCAGTGGCGTGACTGAAATTCAACCGCAGACAACTGGCATTGCAACTGGCATCAGGGAAAAAGGGCTCACCGGGCATGAATGCGACATTGTGTTGTAACGCCTTGCTTAATAGTTCTCCAGTATCGATCGACTGCCTGGTTTTCAAATTCAACCAGAAAAACAGCCCACCATGCGGGACCTGCCAGGTGGCCAGATCAGCAAAGTGTTTCTGCAATGATTGCTCAAACGTATCGCGCCGATGCCGGTAGAGAGCATTGATGCTTTTCATTCGCGCCGCAGCATCACTACGCTTTAGCTGTGATAACACGATGTGCTGACTGAGACGATTGCTGTGCAGATCTGCAGCCTGCTTAAGCCATACCAGAGCTGGATAGAGTTCAGGCGAACACACCAGATACCCGAGGCGCAACCCGGGAGCCAGTACCTTGGAAAACGACGATTGATAAATCCATTGTGTGCTTTCTATTCGACTGCACACCGGTTGCCGCTCGCAGGTATCAAAGCAGAGCTCACGATAGGGATCGTCCTCAAACAGCACACAGCCTGTGGCATCACAGGCTGCTGCCAGAGACTGGCGCTGGGTGTCTGTGTAACAATGCCCGGTGGGGTTCTGAAACGTGGGTACCGCATAGGTTAATGCAATATCTGATTCAGATTCGAGCTGACTTAGCGACTCCGGGGTGAAGCTCAAATATTTTGCACCAAACAAGCTGAATACCTGCAAGGCGGCCAGATAGGACGGGGACTCTACCGCAACCCGGGTACCTTGCTCAATAAATAACTTGGCAACCAGATCTATTCCCTGCTGCGAACCCGACAGTATAAGAATCTGCTCGACATCTACCACCATAGATCGATCGCGTAAATCCTGCGCTATATATTTACGCAATTCGAGATCACCCTCCGTTGCTCCGTACTGCAACTGTGCGGGATCAATTTCACCGATGGATATATCCGGAAAACTATCGCTGGCGGGAAGACCACCGGCAAATGAAATCATACCGGGCTTATCAATAACCTTCAGAATTTCACGTATAGGCGATGGAGTGAGTCGCTTGATACGCGAGGCCGCTTTATCTAATGCACTACCATTATTATTAAGCGATATTTTTTTCGGCTCCCGACGGACCGGCTTTTCCACCAATTGTGCCGACCGAGAACTCTCATTTGAAGTATCCATAAAATAGCTCCGGTTATTTAAGTCAATAGATTTGACCTATTGACAGTCTGTCGCAGCCCGCCTAATGTGTCAACATGATTGACTTAAAAAAATCAAAAGCAAAACACGGCCAGACTGATCGCGAAGCGGAGCTGCGGCAGGCGATTGAACTGTTGTTTTTCTCGTACCGGGCGTTCACTCGTGGCCCGGATCAGATACTTGCCAAACGCGGCCTCAATCGACAACACCACCGCATTCTCTACTTTGTCGGGCGTGCGCCAGGGTTGTCTGTGAAAGATCTGCTGCAGGTGCTTGATATAAGCAAACAGGCACTGCATATGCCTTTGCGGCAGCTGGTGAGCATGGGGCTGATCAGCAACGATAAATCGCTTTTTGACGGCCGGGTCCGGGAGCTTCGGCTAACCGATTCCGGCAAGCGGCTGGAGGCACGATTAACCGGCACTCAACTGGTACAGCTTGAAAACGTCTTCTCGTCAGCTGGCAGCAAAGCTGAAACCGGCTGGCGCGACACGATGGAATTTTTAGCCAATGACTGACACGCCCGACACCCGCACCAGCTGACTATTTCGCTACCCGGCACGCACAAGTGGTATGCTACGACCATGCAAGATTTCAACGAGTTACGGGCTTTCCTTGAGCTTGAAAAAATAGAAGACAACCTCTACCGCGGACAGAGCTACCGAACCCCCTGGGGTCGGGTGTTTGGCGGCCAGGTACTGGCACAGTCGATCCATGCCGCCCAGCTGACTACACCGGATTATCGAGTCCTGCATTCCATGCATGCTTATTTTCTACTGGCTGGCGATATCGATCTGCCAATTGTGTACGACGTAGAACGTGTGCGAGACGGTGGCAGCTACACCACCAGACGAGTCAAGGCTATACAAAAAGGCCGCACTATTTTCAGCATGGAAGCGTCTTTCCAGATTCCGGAGGACGGGCCAAGTCATCATCTGCCAATGCCTGAAGTACCACCGCCTGAGACACTGCAAAGTGATCGGGAAATTGGTGAGGCACTACGTGAACAGGTACCGGAACTCTATCGCCTCACCAGGCTGGAACGCCCGATAGAATGCCGCCCCACCGAAGGGGCAACACTGTACACCAGCGATACAGTTAGCCCGAGCCAGAATATCTGGATAAAGGCATGCGGATCTATTTCTGCGAGTGACCGGATGCATCAGGTGGCGCTGGCGTATGTATCAGACTACAACCTGCTGGCGACTGCATTACTTCCTCATCGAAAAACTCTCACCAGGAAAAGAGCATTTCTAGCGAGCCTTGATCACGCTATGTGGTTCCATCGCCCCTTCCGGATGGACGACTGGCTGCTCTATAGTATTGAAAGCCCGAGCGCCAGCTCGGCACGTGGTTTTTCACGCGGCAGTGTGTTTACCCGACAGGGCGAGCTGGTGGCCTCTGTTGCGCAGGAAGGCTTAATCCGCTACAACCGTGATTAACACCCCGGGTTCTATACGGCTGCTGTGCGCTCCGCTCCAGTGGCCATTCATTGCAGCGAACTGTATTAACTTTACACCACAGGATCAAACCACTGTATGCGTATAGATATCGTTTCCGACATCGTTTGCCCCTGGTGCATTGTCGGTTATAAGCAGCTTGAGTATGCACTACAGCAAACCGGTACAACTGCCGAGATTCACTGGCAACCTTTTGAGCTCAACCCTGAAATGTCGCAGGAAGGTGAAAACCTGACTGACCATATAATACGCAAGTACGGTATCAGCCGGTCACAAAGCCTGGAAAACCGCAAGAACCTAACAGCTCTCGGCGCCGAACTGGGTTTTAGATTCGCCTTCAACGAAGAATCCAGAATGCTGAATACATTCAAGGCTCATCAACTACTGCACTGGGCCGCATTAAATGGTCGTGAGCATCAGCTGAAAATCACCCTGTTTCACTGCTATTTTAACCGTGATCGCGACATCAGCGACGACGAGGTTCTAGCGAACGCAGCTGTTGAGGCTGGCCTGCCCTATGAGGAGGCTCTGGACGTTCTCGATAGCGCGCTATACGCCGATGCAGTAAGGGAGCGCGAGCGTTTTTCAATTGGTTCCGGCATACAGGGAGTACCGGCAATGATATTTGATCAGCGGGAACTACATGTCGGTGCGCAAGGTATTGAAGGGTATGTAAAGATTCTCAATGCTTTAGCAGCCGGGCAATAAGTGCGGCAGAATTGCACACGTTGAAAATGCAGCTAGAAATTAAACACCTGCCCTGTCGATACAGAAAACAGCGGTGAATGGTCGTCAGTATCAAGTGGAAAAGCCACATCCATCCGGATTACCAATCTCCCCAGCAACGAATTAGAACCAAGACGCAGACCAACCCCCGTCGATCGTCGATGCTCAGAAGCGGACTGTTCCCGACCTACCCAGCCCAGATCAAAAAACGCCACTGCACCGATATCCATCGGACCCAGACGCCAGTTTGTATTGATCCGATCTTCAATATTCAATCTGGCTCGTTCACGACCGGACAACAACCGGGAAGCGTATCCCCGCAGGCCATTATTTTCACCCAATGTCTGCTGCACAGGAAGAGCACTGTCTCCGCCTTCTGCAACCACGTAATCAACTCGCGTGGCCAGTGTATGTCGCTTTGCAATCCGGCTGAATAACCTGGCTGATCCGGATACCGACCATGCACGATCAAAAACTGTTGTGTCACCTATTGCATTTAATGTTGTGCTGCCGTTTAACGTTAACCGGTAGAAATGATTAGCACCACGGCGTGAGCTTCTGGACAGGCGTGCCGACACAACCGGATTAATTTCGGTATCTGATGTAGCGCTGAACCGCCGGTGCGACAAGCCGATTCTGATTTCTGCACTACTGCCTAAAGACAGATCCTGTATATAATTCAGGGTATCAATTCCCCGGACTTTCAAATATCCATCGCGCTGATCAACAGCAAACCCAAAACTCGCATGAACCAATGTTGAGTTGTCGGGTGCGGTAATGGTTTGGGACTGGCGACCCCTTGATTCCTCGAATTCGCGATCATCATAGCGCAGCGATAACCCGAGCCGTTGTGTTCGCGAACCCGTTCCTAATCGCCAGTTCGAATCAACTGCCAGGAAGTCTCGCTGTTCCGGTATCTGCAAAACCGAAACACCATCTTCATAAAAATTAAACTCGCGGCTTGCATTTTGCGCCGACATTGACCACGAGCGCCGGTCAGCCTGCACCTTAAACGGTCTGGACAATTGAAAACCATAAAACGGCCCGTCCTCAGTGCGCCCGATACTGTATAACGCTCTATGCTGTCCATCAATCAACTGCACATCTTCATAGGACAATGCACCACGCAGCTCATCGTCAGTATTGCCCGAGTAACTGAATAGAAGGCGATCTCCGAGCCCGGCAACGTTACGCTCTCCGATGGAAAAACCAAACTCACCTACGCCACCTACAAATGAGCCGGAGGCACCCGCCACTATGGTAAAGCTGTCTCTGGTGTCTATACGAAGCACTTTGCCAGCAGAGCCTGGCACGGGTGCCAGCACAACTTTCACGTCAGAAAAAATTCCCATACGCCGTAAAATACGCTCGATCTCTTCGACTTCGGCAAGACTCAGTTTATCACCGATCTGAACGCCGGCTTCACGCATAATTACCGCTTCGCGTGTTGTAACATGCAAGGCGTTAACCGACTGCTGAATTATTCCAGCGGAAGGCTGGCTTTGATCGTATATAGCCGATCGGTTGACAACAATCTGCTCTACTACATAGGATTCCGGAACATTTGATTCAGGCACGGCGGCGCCTGCACTGGCGTATAGCTCTCCGGTGACACTGATGCACAACACGGCTACAGCGATCAGCAGTCTATAACTGTTCAGGCCAGGCAGAACAAAAAGACGAAAGCAAAGAGCCGGCCCTAACCCGAAAATAATAAGTCGCCTCAAATCAGTAATTCCATCACACCTGCGAATCAACAGCTGTTCTATCGAGCACCCGTTCATCAAGAATCCCCGGATTAGTGCCGCCAACCTTATGACACGCATGGAACACGTATGCCATTTGTGAAGGGGCTGCCTCAACGGTCGCAACCCGCTTTTGGTACCACACTCATGACCTAATGGACGCAGGCCATGCTTAATCAACGGATATACTGCAGATTCCTTAAGGCTGATTATGTATCTTTTTGCTTTGTACGTCAGATATTTACCGGCTAGCCAAATGCCTCCTGTGATACATCGATTCAGTCACTCTGATATACCAGCACGATAGTGGTGCACGTGAGATTCAACCCAGCACTACTGGCCAAATCTGCTTCTCGCACTTTTGCACGACTTGGCGCGATGGCAGCGGGACTATTTGTTCTGGCCTCCACCGGCTTTGCGCAAAGCTCGCCAACAGATACCGAAATGTTTCTCCGGTCCGCTCAGCAACTGGAAGCCGCTGGTGATTATCAGGGGGCAGTTGCCGCCTACCGAAAGTACTTTGCAACCGGGCCGGCGAAAAGCGCACAGAGACGCCACGCCCGAATCAAATTGCCAGTACTGCAGGAAGCGGTATCCCATGGATTTGATCAGGATCTATATCTGTATCTGTCTGCCCTGGATTCACGAGCCGACGGAAATATCAGCGCGGCTGTCGATCTGCTGGATCAGATCGAAACGCAATACCCGAGCGGATTGCTCATTGATGACGCGACTTACCTTCGCGCCTATATCGCAATGATGGATTCCTACAACTTTCAACTCGCGTACGACACACTCCATACACTGCGCTCTTTCTACCCGGACAGCCGCTACTACGACACAGCGCTTTACTCGCAGGCAATCGCCCAGGAACAACTGGGTAATATTCAATCTGCCCTGGAGTATCTGCTTGAACTGCAGGCACGCCACACTGGAATTACCTTGGCAGCGCTCAGCTGGCCACGCGATGAATATTTATCCAGACTCTGGTATGAGCGCGCCACACAACGAATTGACTATTTACAAAACCACCAGCACAGCGCAGCCAACCTGATCAGTATGGAATCAATTGACCAGCACGGTTTCAGATGGCGTGCCACTATCAGCCACGACGGACACGACATCGTGTTGCTGCTTAATAAAAGCCCGGTACTGGAGTCAACCACGCTACTGAACGCTAACGGCGATAGATTGCAGATGATGGACACGCACGCATTTGCCGGAAAAGTTGAGGGCGAACCGGATTCCTGGGCCAGAGTTACCCTGAAAGACAACAACCTACGCGGTACGCTATCGGTTTACGGACAGAGGATTGAACTTAGCCCGCAACGAAGTGGTGGTACCCTCAGTGATTTCTATCCGCTGCTGCTCGGCGATATCGATGGCGTACAGGCACCGGAGCCTGATCATGTGTTGCATCCGCCTAAGAATGAAACTCCATTCGACTACTATATGCGCTCAATTAAAGCTGAAACTGCTACCGCCTTCTCCGATAACACAGTCACTTCAGCGATTCCGATCGGTGTACTGATCGACTCCAAATTCAACGATTATCACGGCGGTCGCGGGATTCAGCAAGCGCTGTCTATATTAAATACAACCGACGGTATTTTCAGAGAAGAGTTCGGGCTCGCGATCATGATTGACACCATTGTCCTGATCGATGACCGCGACAACGACCCGATGAATCTTGGTAGCGTGACCATGGAAGCGATGATGCGGAATTTTCGCGACTACCGGCTCGACAGCGTCGAGCTTGGCAGCGACATTGGTCTGGCAACGCTGTTTAGTGGAAATAAAAATAATGACGCGGCCCTGGGGCTGGCCTGGATTGGCGCCGCCTGCCGAACCGATGGCTACGACGTGAGCGTGGTGACACCTTACCGACTGGCCGAACTGCTTTCTACCCATGAAATCGCCCACACACTTGGCGCTCCACACGATAGTGACACTGCCTGCAGCAACCAGACAACCCGGATTATGTGGCCCTACCTCTCCGATAAAACCCGCAACAAGTTTTCGAGCTGCAGTCGGGATTCAGTACGGCAGGTACTTGAACGTGGTAGCTGCCTCCTTGATGCACTGGATCTCTCCGTTGATCTGATCGTAGGTGAGGACTCGGTAGACATCACAATCAGTAACAATGACAATCTTCGTATCACTTCCGGTGCAACCGCCACAATCACAGGAAAATTTATTGCCGAAGCCGACTATCCGCCGAACTGCACAGCAATACAGAACGGTATCAGCTGTAGTATCGGCGAGCTGGCTCCCAATAGTGTCAGCCAATTCAGCGTGGCAACGAGCACACCGTTGTCAGATTCCGATACGATAGTGGCATCGGTTACGCCGGTCGGATTTCTCGATATAGAAGGGAGTAACAACGCTGTATCGAACGATATCAATGGCAACCGGCGTGCGCTGCCGCCACCGGTTACAACAACATCGAGTTCCGGTTATACCGATCCACCAGAGATAGAGGGCGACCCGCGCCAGGCAGCTTCTGGCTCATTTCTGCTACTTGATATATTTTTATTGATAATGATCGCCCACGCAACGCGGCGAAGCAGAGCGCCTCTATAACCGTTTACCTCTGTCGGCTTCCAGTAACCTGGCAAGCTCGATAAAATTTTCGGCGTGCAGATCATTTTCGGGTTGCGGCGATACATCTTTAATTGCATCGGAGCCGAACTCTTCCGGCCGTTCAATATAGGCGGTACGCAAACCGCACGCTCTTGCAGCAGCAAGATCATCATGATGTGCCGCAACCAGCATAACCTGCTCCGGTTTTAATTCAAACAGTTCTGCCACGCCCAGATAGGTTCGTGGATCAGGTTTATACGCCTTAAAAACCTCGGCAGACAGGATGAGATCCCAGGGGAGTTTTGAGTGCTTTGCCATATTCGCCAGCAGAGACAAATTGCCATTGGATAACGTGCACGTTGTATAGTGCCTGGCTAGAATTGTTAACCCCTCAACCGAGTCTGCCCAGGGTGTGAGTCGGTGCCACGCCAGGTTAAGATGAACCCGGTCAGCCTCACTTAAATCTATACCATAGTCTGCAAGCACCTGATCAAGAATCTGCCGGTGCAAATGATCAATTCGAGTCCACGGAAGCTCACCCGCCATTACTTTTGCCATGGCAGGTTTGTACCCGACACGCCAGGCACGGGAAAATTCCATCGGGTCTGCTGCAAGATTCAATGCTTGAACTTCACGCGCTATCGAACCGTGCCAGTCAACTACGGTACCAAAAGTATCAAACGCCAGAATTTCAACATCTTTAAATTGACTCATAGGGGCTTGTTATCCGGTGTGCAGGCAGATTTACTGACTTAACAATTACTTACCTGTTAATTTCGCCCTGCCGGACTCGATCATCTTATCGAGGTAATCGACTCTATCCTGTCCCCAGAAAACTTCATCTTCGTACACATAAGATGGCGCTCCAATGACATCCAGCGCGATGGCGTCCTGCGAGTTCGCACTGCGAATTTCCGCCATCTGCGGTTCTTTCGACGCTGTGATTACTGCCTCGCCATTGTGGCCGGCTTTATCCAGCAATTCCGACAACACGGCTTCGTCTGCTATCTGCCGATCCTGACTCCAAAGCGCTTCACCGACACTAAATAGAAACGGACCCGGATCATCTCCCTGCATTGCCAGCACCGCACAACACAAGTCAGCACGCTCCGGATTCGCGGGGAAACTATCAGGCTGCGGTATAACACTCAGCCCCCGAAACTCTGCAATCCGCTGCAGTTCCAGCAACCGGTAACGCTGCCTCATCGGCGGGCGCTGTGGCGGTGGTACCGCTCCGGATATTTTCCACACTTCCATCAGATTCACGGGCTTGTAATTTATTTTTTTTCCGTGCTTTTCAGCAACTGCCGAAAAAGCCTGATGACCAAACCAGGTGAATGGTGACGTAGAGGTATAAAAATAGTCGATATGATCTGCCATGATATTTCTCCTGTTTTTTCCTTTATCATCCAGATGAGCCGGAACGATTGCAAGCCCGGCGCGCACATCAGGATTACAGAATTTAGAACAAACAGTTAAACGATACTACAGCAAGACTACTAATTCACAGCACTATATCAGCAACACGGGAATGATCTAGTACGTATCGGGCGTTGGGTAAATCATTGCGATGCGCCCGCTCAACCGCTTCTGCTTGTGTATGATCGTGCTTTAGCCATCGATCAACCAATCGTTCTTCAAGCACGTCTATGGGCGGCCCAAGAAATACACTAAGATCAAAGTATTCCTTTGGGATATCCCATGGTGGAATTTGCACCAGTAAATAATTTCCTTCAATCAGGACCACATGATCTGACGGACTGATTATCTGGGCGCATGCGCGGGATACATCCAACACCCGATCGAACACCGGCACTGCTATTTCTGTTGCCTGATGCATCAGTCGCTCAAGTAATAAACGAAAGCCTGTCACATCAAAGGTATCGGGTGCGCCTTTATATTGCAGTCGATTACGCTGGCAAAGGATGTTGTTATCGAAATGAAAACCATCCATCGCCACCACTGCAACGCTGGTATGCGGTGCAATCAGGCCGGCAAGCTCTTGCGTTAGAGTGGACTTGCCAGACGCGGGCGGCCCGGCAATCGCGACGGTATAGCGCGAACGGCCTAATGAATCAGCCAGTATTTGCGCGGCCAGATCCTGTAGTTTCTGCATAGGGTTAGCTACCGCAACAGGTGCCCGGCGTACCGGGTATTTTTGCTTTTGGATAGCCTGCAAAACGGAATGATCTTCTCAACACGGCAGTATTCCCTGTATTGCATGCCAATTGATTATTAACCGGTCGGGCTTACACAGAAAAACCACCCAGCTTGGTTTCCAGATACTCCACCATTCCTTCACGCGCGCCCTCACGCCCGAGGCCGCTGTTTTTCATACCGCCGAAAGGCGCAGCAGCACTGGTCGGATTGATATCGTTAATGCCGATTATACCGAATTGGAGCCCTTCGAACGTGCGCATCGCTAACGACAGATTCTGAGTATAAACATAGGCGGCCAGACCGTATGTTGTATCGTTCGCCATGGCGAGAATATCGTCATCGTCATCAAAGAGCACCACCGGCGCGACGGGGCCGAATGTTTCTTCGCGATAAATAAGCATCTCTTCTGTCACACCGTGAAGTATGGTGGGCGCATAAAAGTAGCCGTTACTGAACTCGCCGTCGACCAGTCGATCGCCGCCAGCCAGTACCTTTGCTCCTTTGCTGCAAGCATCGGTAACCTGCGCATCGATTTTAGCAATAGCCTGTTCGTTGACTAAGGGCCCGATAGCCACTCCCGGTTCATTACCCGCGCCAACGCGCATTTTCGCGACTCGTGCTGTCAGGGTTTCGAGAAAAGCAGTGGCGATATTGCGGTGGACGAATATCCGGTTAGGGCAAATGCACGCTTGCCCGGTGTTAAGAAACTTGACTAACGCTGCGCCTTTCGCTGCATGAACCGGATCGGCATCTTCAAAGACGATAAAAGGTGCGTGACCTCCGAGCTCCATCGATACACGCTTCAGCTGACCGGCAGCATCTCTGGCGAGCTTTTTTCCAACGGCGGTTGAACCGGTAAAAGTCAGCTTTCGAACAACCGGATTACTGCAGAATTCTTCTCCGACAGGGGCTGGATCATTTGCAGTAACCAGATTAACCACACCATCCGGAACTCCGGCCTCCTGCAGGATTTTGAATACCTCGATGGCACAAAGCGGAGTGGATTCCGCAGGCTTCAGCACAATAGTACATCCGGCAGCCAAAGCCGGGGCCACCTTGCGGGTAATCATGGAAACCGGATAATTCCAGGGAGTTACAGCGGCGACCACACCAACCGGCTGATGCTGCACGACAAAGCGCTGGTCAGCGCGGCCCGACGGTATGGTTTCGCCATAGTTGCGCTTCGCTTCCTCGGCAAACCACAATAGAAAGTCTGCCGCATACTGCACCTCGTTAGCAGCAGCCTTTAATGGCTTGCCCTGCTCTTGCGTCATCAAAGCGGCCAGCTCATCTTTGCGTTCGAGCATCAATTGCCAGGCACGATATAAAATTGCCGAGCGGTAGTGTGCTGTACTGGCTGACCACGATTTAAACGCTTCTGCCGCTGCTTTGAAAGCAGCCCGAGCTTCAGCGGCTCCGCCATCGGCTACTCTGGCAATTTCTTCGCCGTTGGCCGGGTTATAGACCGGAAACGTTGCGGTTGAATCCAGCCATTTGCCATTTATAAAAATTTTCGATATCTCCCTGCAATCCGGAATACGGTTAATTTCTGAGCTTTTGACCTTCGGGGTCAAACGGCGGCTTATCAAGCAACCGGGCATGGTGTTCCACACCCAGCACAGCAACATCGAACTCTGCACCGGGTACAACATACTCGGATTTTATAAAGCACAGGGCCAGTGACTGCTTGACTGTGTGGCCGTAGGCACCCGAACTGACTCGTCCGACCGGAGTGCCGTCTTTGGTAAATACCGGCTCTCCTCCGTGGGCATCAGCTGTAGTGACATCAATGGACAGCATCACCAGCTTTTCACGGGCTGTTTTTTCGCTTAACCCTGCCCAGACTTCCTTACCAAGAAACTCGGGTTTGTCCATTTTTATAAGCCGTTCCAAACCAACTTCGTGCGGCCAGTACTCGGGAGAATACTCTCTTCCCCAGCTACCGTATCCTTTTTCAAGCCGTAAACTCAACAGCGAGCGGCCACCAACAAGACGAAGCCCGAACGAATTGCCTTCGTCCAGCAGTGCGTCAAACAACGCTTCCTGATGCCTGGTAGGTACATAAATTTCCCACCCCAGATCACCGGTAAACGACACTCGCATTGCCAGACCTTCAATGCCTGCGATAGTCAGTTTCTGCGACCGCATAAATCGAAAAGCCTCATTGCTTAAATCTGCGTTAGTCATGCGCTGCAACATCTCGCGCGAGTTCGGCCCCGCTATACTGAAGCCACACCAGTCATCAGTTCGAGATTCCAGCGTGACTCCGTCGGGCATCGGCACCATTTGCCAGAAACGCTGATGGTATTTCTCTGCCATACCGGATCCGAAAATCCAGAAGTGATCTTCGGCAAGTTTGGTCACGGTAAAGTCACCGGCAATTCCGCCACGCACACCGAGCATTGGTGTGAGACAGGATCGACCGACTTCTTTTGGTACGTGATTGGCGATAATTTTATCGAGCCACTGGCCACACCCCGGGCCCTGAACCTCGTATTTGGCATAATTTGATACGTCGAGCATGCCCACCAATGAGCGCAGTGCTTCGCATTCGTCAGCAACGGCGTTGAACCAGTCCTGACGTTCAAAGCCGTAGCCTTCAACCGGCTCCACCCCTTCTGCCGCAAACCATAGCGGATGCTCCCAGCCATAATTAAGGCCGAACACAGCGCCCATCGCTTTTTGCTTTTCATAGACCGGACGTGTTTTGAGCGGTCGACCAGCTTCGCGTTCCTCGTAGGGAAAATGAATTTTGAACCGGTTTGCATAGCAGTCCAGCGCTCTGGCCCGCGTGTAGGATTTATTCGGCCAGTCGCCAAAGCGGGCGATGTCCCAGGGGAAGAGGTCAAGTTCCGGTTCGCCTTCGACAATCCACTGTGCGAGCAACAACCCAAGACCACCGGACTGACTGAACCCCGGAATGATTCCGTTGCAGCAAAAGTAGTTTTTCAAGTCAGGTACCGGTCCGAACAAGGCCGCGCTATCGGGAGACCAGATCATCGGCCCGTTGATTACTCGCTTAACTCCGGCTGATCCAAGGGCAGGTATGCGATCACAAGCGCTCTCCAGATTGTCTGCAATGCGGTCTAGATCATCGGGTAGTAACTCATGACCGAAATCCAGCGGTGTGCCGTCCTCGGCCCAGAATCGCCCGTCTTTTTCGTATGCACCAACCAGCAGGCCATTGCCTTCCTGACGAAGATAAAATTCTGCATCCCGGTCGGCTATCGATGGCAACCGGCGACCCGCTTCGACGATCTCCGGGATATCTTCCGTGACAAAATACTGATGTTCCATTGGAATAAGCGGTAACTCCAGCCCGGCCAGGCGAGCAACTTCACGGCCCCATAATCCGGCGGCGTTTACTAAAACCTGAGTGTGAATATTACCCGCGGGGGTGACGACATCCCAGGTGCCATCGGGTCGCTGATTGGTTTCAACGACCGGCGTAAAGCGATGTATTTCCGCACCGTTATTGCGTGCTCCCTTGGCATAGGCATGGGTAACCCCCGATGGATCAACATTGCCGCCATCGGGTTCGAACATCGCACAGCGGATGCCGTCAGTATTCAGCAGAGGGTGCATATCGCGGGCTTCACTGAGCGACAATTCATGAAATTCAACATTAAAGTAACGCGCTTTGGCCGCCTGCATCCGCAACTGATGCTCGCGTTCTCGGGTTTGTGCAAGATAGATTGAGCCGGGCTGAAAAATACCACAGCCCTGACCGGTCTCGGCCTCAAGCTCCTTATAGATCTTGATGGTGTAGTACTGTAATTTGGAAATGTTGTTGTTATCGTGCAGCCCGTGTATACCCGCCGCCGCATGCCAGGTGGAGCCGGAAGTCAGCTCATCTCTTTCAAGCAGCATGACATCAGTCCAGCCCAGCTTGGTGAGATGGTAAAGGATGCTGCAACCCACCAGGCCACCACCAATTACTACCGCTTGTGTTTCTGTTTTCATTTCCCGTCCTAACCCGTTAACAGCTGAGGCTGTATACAATAGCTGTTCAAAGATTGTGCAGCAGAGCGTTCGATGAAAAAAGACTTCAGACGACATACCTTGCCGTAGGAACGCAATCGATCCCTAAGGCAATTTCAATCGGCGAACTTAAGCGGGTTTGTTAAATGCCGGACCACTCAGGTTACGCACGGCGCCGCATAGAAAACGCCAGTCAATCAAGGAACCCGGAACAATAACGCAACAAACCAGTGGTTGAGTTGTCGTGGCTGCCAATATCACCCGTTTCGAGTTCTTGTAACACGGTGGACGCCAATTGCTTGCCAAGCTCCACGCCCCACTGATCGAAAGAATTAATGCCCCAGATTTTCCCTTGCACAAACACTTTGTGCTCATAGAGCGCAATCAGCGAACCGAGAGTTTCCGGCGTGAGCTCTTCCAGTAATAAGGTATTGCTTGGACGGTTGCCACTGAATACTTTATGTGGCGCAATAGCGTCGATAGCAGCAGGGCTCTGGCCGGATGCGGCGAGTTCCGACCTGGCTTCCTCCAGTGTTTTGCCTTTCATTAGCGCTTCAGTCTGTGCAATGCAATTCGCCAGCAGCATTTTGTGATGCCCGCCAATCGGGTTCTGTGAAACCGCAGGAACGATAAAATCGGCCGGAATCAAATCGGTTCCCTGATGGATCAACTGAAAAAATGCATGCTGGCCATTTGTTCCGGGCTCACCCCACAGCACAGCACCGGTGGAATACTCAACCGAGCTGCCATCCATTGCCACACTCTTGCCGTTGCTTTCCATATCCAGCTGCTGCAAATACGCAGGGAACCGATGCAGATATTGATCATATGGCGCCACAACACAGGTTCGTGCATTGAAAAAATTGCCGTACCACACGCCCAGCAAACCCATAATCACCGGCAGGTTGCTGCGGTAATCCGTTTCGATAAAATGCCGGTCCATTTCATGCGCGCCATTGAGCATGGCATCGAAATTCTGATTCCCTATTGCCAGCCGGATCGACAAACCGATACTCGACCACAGCGAATATCGACCACCGACCCAGTCCCAGAAACGGAACATATTGCGGGTATCGATACCAAACTCAGATACGGCTTCTTTATTAGTTGAAACAGCGACAAAGTGACTTGCTATATCTTTTTCTGTTGCTTGTGAGTCGAGAAACCAGTTGCGCGCGGTGTGTGCATTAGCCAGCGTTTCAAGCGTTGTAAATGTTTTAGACGCTATAATGAACAACGTGGATTCAACATCGACCGCTGCCAGAACCTCAGCTAGATGAGTCCCATCAACATTGCTGACAAAATGCATCTGCAACTCACGCTGCTGCCACGGCTTCAACGCTTCACACACCATAAGTGGCCCGAGATCTGATCCACCAATTCCTATATTGACGATATGACGTATGGGTTTGCCGGTGAAACCCCGCCACTCGCCACTGCGGATTTTATCGGTGAACTGTGCCGACTGCGCTGCGACCTCGTGAACTGCATCAACCACATTGACGCCATCAATTTCAAGCCGGTCACCGCGAGGCATTCGCAAAGCCGTGTGGAGCACCGATCGATCTTCCGTTGCATTGATGTGTTCGCCGGAATACATGCGGTTCGCTTCAGTGGCAATATTGCGCGCTTGGGCAAGCGAGATCAGAAGATCCATTGTTCGCTGAACAATGCGATTCTTGGAATAATCCAGCAATATTCCGCAGGCAGTTGCTGAAAAGTTATCGAAGCGGCGATCATCCTGTGCGAACAGATCCCGCATCTGTAGTTCTTTTACCTCGGCATAATGAGACTGCAGATCCCGCCACGCCGGCAGTTCAGTTAATTTGTGCACAACACTATCCTCCAGATAGTAAAAAGTCGGTAATGCAGGAATCCATTTCCGGTCAGGTAGACAATAAACAGGGTAGAAGCACCGAAAAACCGTGCTTCATCTTTTGTGCCCGAGCAACCAGATGTCATTATTATATTCAGCAATAGTCCGATCCGATGAGAATTTTCCGCTTTTCGCTGTATTCAGGATACTCATGGATGTCCAGCGTTCAGTATCTAGATAAGTGTCTGCTGCTATTTGCTGGGCATCAATGTAGGAACGAAAATCCGCGGCAACCATCCACGGGTCGTGAGGACTACGGATACTTTGAAAAATAGCATCAAAGATTCCAGGCTCAAACTGATTGAAGTGACCACTCTCAAGCAGTGCCATTGTCTGTGTAAGATCAGCATCGGCATCGATTATTGCCGATGGATTGTAGTTTGCCCGCTGCGCTTCTACTTCAGATGCTGTCAGCCCGAACAAGAAGAAGTTACTATCTCCCACCTCTTCCCTTATTTCTATATTCGCACCGTCGAGTGTACCGATGGTCACGGCACCATTCATCATGAACTTCATGTTGCCGGTGCCGGACGCTTCTTTTCCGGCCGTAGAAATCTGCTCTGACAAGTCGGCACCCGCACAAATGACTTCCATAGCAGTTACACGGTAATTCGGTAGAAAAGCAAGCTTCAGTTTACTGCCAACATCGGGATCTTCGTTAATAATTCCAGCCACATTGTTGATCAGCTTTATAATCTGCCTGGCCATGTAATAGCCGGGCGCTGCCTTGCCGCCGATCAGCACACTGCGTGGTGTCCAGCTATCGGTATCGCCGTTTTTTATTCGCGCGTATAAATGCACCACATGCAATACATTAAGCAGCTGTCTTTTGTATTCGTGAATTCTTTTTACCTGAACATCAAAAATGCTCTCGATGTCGAATTCGACACCGCAATCGTGCTTAACCAGTTCAGCAAGTCGCCGTTTGTTATCGAACTTAATCTGCCGCCACTCTTGTCTTAATGTCTGATCATCAATTTTTTCACAGAGCGCATTGAGTCTGGGTGTATCGGTCACCCAGCTCTGTCCAATGGTGCGATCGAGCAGGCTTCGAAGCCCCGGATTACAGCCAGCCAGCCAGCGGCGTGGAGTCACTCCATTGGTCTTATTGTTGAACTTGTGTGGCCATAGTTCATAGAACTCACTGAACAAACCCTGCTTCAGTAAATCGGTGTGCAGTGCCGCAACACCATTTACCGAGAAACTACCGGCTATAGCCAGAAACGCCATCCTGACTTGCGGCTCAGCACCCTCTTCTATAATTGACAAGCGACGTTGCCGATCGGAGTCACCCGGCCACTTCAGCGCTACTTCGTGTAGAAATCTGGCGTTTATTTCAAATATGATATCAACAATACGCGGGAGTAAATGACGGAATAGACTAACTGACCAGCGTTCAAGTGCTTCCGGCAGCAATGTATGGTTGGTATAAGCCATGGTCTGAGAGGTAATTTCCCATGCATGGTTCCAGCTGAGTTCGTGGTCGTCCATTAGCAGGCGCATCAATTCAGCAACAGCAATGCTCGGGTGGGTATCGTTCAGCTGAAAGCAGTTTTTTTCAATAAAGTTATCGAATTTATTTCCATGCGTTGCCACCCATTTTGCCAATACATCCTGCAGACTGGCTGAGGCTAGAAAATACTGCTGGCGCAGCCTCAGCTCTTTGCCGTTTTCGCTACTGTCGTTCGGATACAGCACCATAGAAATATGTTCTGCTTCATTTTTCGACGCGACAGATTCAGTGTAACGGCCTGCATTGAATTCACCCAGTTCGAATTCATCAGAGGCGGTTGCCTTCCAGAGGCGCAATGTGTTTACGGTGTTGTTTTCAAAGCCGGGGACAGGGGTATCGTGAGGCACAGCAAGTACAATTTCCGTATCAACCCATCGAACCCGCGAAGCACCTTCTGCCGTCACATAGAATTCGCTGCGTCCACCAAATTTAATCCGGCGGGTATCCTGTGGTCTTTTGACTTCCCAGACGTAACCTTCACGCAGCCAGTGATCGGGCTCTTCTATCTGGGCACCGTCGTGTATCTGCTGGCGGAACATTCCGTACTCATAACGAATGCCGTAACCTGTTACGGGTAATTCAAGTGTGGCGCAGCTGTCGAGAAAGCAAGCTGCCAGACGACCCAGACCACCGTTACCCAGACCTGCATCTGCCTCCTGTTCCTGCAATGTTTCCAGATCAATTCCCATTGCATACAACGCTTCTTTTACAGACTCTTCCAGCTTCAGGTTCAGCGTTGCATTGCCCAGCGCACGTCCCATCAGGAACTCCAGCGATAAATAATACGCGTGTCTGCAGTCGGATTTCAGATACCGTTGTCTGGTAGCCGTCCAACGCTCCATCAAGCGGTCACGCACCGTAAGGGCCAGTGCTTCATACTGTTCCCGCTGGTCATTTGACTCGGTCAGTGAGCCCAGCGTATGGCTCAGGTGACGGCGGAAATCGTGGTCAATAGCGGAACTGTCCATTGCCAGCGGAGATAGTGGTGTCAGGTTATTCATGGGAAATCTCTAGGCCGGAATCATCAGGCCGGGTTACTTTATCGGAACATATACTGTGACGGAATTGGCCGCTACAAAAATTGACTCACCGACCGGCCCTGAGCTTCTGAATTCTGGCTGGGCGGTATCCAGGGCACATGTCCAGAGCATCGACAGACCGTTATCGGGCAACCGGAATTCGACTGAATCACTACTGGCGTTAAACACCATAAAAACTGCCCGTGCTGATGGAGGATCGGTCAGCAGCAATCCGATGCAACGCGCAGCGGGCTCATCCCACTGATGCCCGACCATTTCATTACCGGCCGGATCCGTCCACTGGATTGCCTGAGGCTGATCGTCGCTGCGATGGACAAATCGTCGACTGCGCAGCAATGGCTCGCTCTGCCTGAATGCGATCAATGTCTGCATGAACTTTAAAAAAACGGCATCAGTATCAGGCAATGACCAATCCACCCAGTTGAGCGAATTATCCTGACAATAGGCGTTGTTATTACCTTGCTGCGTTCGTCCCATCTCGTCACCGGCGAGAATCATCGGCAGCCCCTGAGACAGCATCAGCGTGGCCATAAAATTGCGACGCTGCAGGGCTCGGAAAGAGGATATTGCCTGATCGTCTGTGGGACCTTCTACACCATAGTTTTCAGTGTAGTTCGCATCGTGACCATCGGCGTTGTTCTCGCCGTTGGCCTCATTATGCCGTTCACGGTACATCACGGTATCTGCCAGCGTGTAGCCGTCATGACTGGAAATAAAATTCACACTCGACCAGACACCACGCCCGCTGTGATCGAACAGATCACTGGAGCCATGAATACGTCGCGCAAACTCTGGCAGCATGGCGTCATCGCCGCGCCAGAAACGCCTTACTGTATCTCGGTATTTATCGTTCCATTCCGACCAGCCAGCGGGAAAGGCACCCAGTTGATAGCCGCCTGGCCCGATATCCCAGGGCTCAGCAATCAGCTTGACTCTAGAGAGAACCGGGTCTTGTCTTACTGCATCCAGAAACCCGCCACGGGTATCAAAGCCATTGGCTTCACGCGCCAGAGTGGATGCCAGGTCAAAGCGAAAGCCATCGATATGCATATCAGTTACCCAGTAACGCAGGCTATCCATAACCAACTGCAGTACTCGCGGGTGATTGACATTCAGTGTATTACCACATCCGGTGTCATTGATATAGTAACGCGGATCCTCTTCGAGCAAACGATAGTAGGAACGATTATCAATACCTCTAAAGGATAGAGTCGGACCACGATGATCACCTTCGCAGGTGTGATTATAGACAACATCGAGAATGACTTCGAGACCTGCATCGTGCAGTGTACGCACCATCGATTTGACTTCGTGCAGCCCGCCTCCCGACATATAGCGCTGCTCGGGAGCAAAGTAATTGAGCGTGCTGTAGCCCCAGTAATTTTTCAATCCTTTCTCGATAAGGAACCGATCATCAACAAAATGCTGTATAGGCAGTAGTTCTACCGCGGTGATTCCTAGAGACTTTAGATGAGCTATCGAGTTTGCGTCGCTCAAGCCGGCAAAACAACCGCGTTTCGACTCGTCAATACCTTCATGCTTCAGCGTAAAACCACGCACATGAGTTTCGTAGATGATACTGTCAGCGCTGTGTATCGCCGGTGCCCGATCACTGCCCCAGGGATAGGACGGATCAACAACCACACATTTTGGAACCAGCCTGGCGTTGTCCCGTCGATCAAAAGAGAGGTCGAGCCTGCCGCTGCCGCCACGGTAGGCCAGGTGCGTATCGGACCATTTCAAATCACCCTTAAGGAGCCGCGCATACGGATCAATCAGCAGCTTGTTGGCGTTAAACCGCAGCCCCTGTGATGGCTCGTATAGACCGTGAACACGATAACCATAGAGATCACCTGGCTGGCAGCCCGGCACATAACCATGCCAGACCTGGTCGGTACATTCGGGCAGGGACAATCGGCACACTTCACGGCGACCGGAATCATCAAACAGGCACAATTCCACACGTTCGGCATCTGCCGAAAACAGTGCGAAATTAACACCGGCACCATCCCAGGTGGCACCGAGGGTATGATGATAGCCAGCGGTTATTTCTATCTTTTGATTTAACGACAATATTCAGAACTCGACCATGGTTTCGCACATCTTCGCGAGGCATTTCATTAAATCACCCGTTTAAGTTTCTGACTAAGCAACAATTCAATGTATCTATCGACGTGACTGCCGCTATGTTTAAAATGCTGTAGAAACAATTTTTCGCTTTAAACCACTCATTTACCGGAAAATAATTGAACGAGCGCATCGGCAAAAAGGATGGACCATGCAACGATGCACCGGTGTCACTCTGTGCCTGCCTGCACGCGGGTTCAATGATTTGTTTATTTGCGTTCGTACTGGTATTTTTCTGTTCAACGGTGCATTCATCTGCTGTGGCCGCAACGATTACCGAGGCCAGTTGCAAAGAATTTATCAATGAGTCACCGGCACGGGTTACCTGTGGCTTCGTCAAACTACCTGAACATCATGAAGCTGCAACCGAAAACACCGTAAGCATACCGATACTGATCGCAAAATCCACGCGTACTCTAATTCACACTGCGGAAAAAGCAATACTGATTCCCGGCGGCGGTGGCCCCGGTGGTTCAGTCGGCTTCGGCTTTAATTATACCAGTGGTGAATATCTTAAACCGTACGAATCACTGCTGCAGGCCGGTTTTGATGTGGTTATTCTTGATCAGCGCGGCACAGGGTTAGCCCGCCCTGCTCTGCACTGTCCGGAAACCATTGAGAGCTTTAAAAACCTGATCGTGCGTTCGCGTACTGTCGAAGAGGAAATCAATAGCTACCGGACATCTATCCTGCAGTGCCGCCAACGACTCCAGGACAATAGCATCGATGTCAATAGCTATGATTCACGTCAGTCCGCACTGGATTTTCTTGCTGTAATGGATGCGCTGCCATACCACTGGTGGGGAACGCTGGCCACATCTTACGCTACGGTACTGGCACAGGCGATGTTGTTGCTCAAACCGCAGGCATTTGATCGCGTTGTGCTTGATTCGCCGGTGCCACTCGATTACCAGCAGCCCATGACTGACGAGGTGGCGTATCAGGCGGTGGTCAAAATCATAGAACGTTGCAACCGGGAAGCCGAATGTAAATCCCGATATGCGGATCTGCAGCAAAAACTCGACTCGATACTGGAACAGGCCAGGCACCAACCCTACAAAATAAAAATTCGTCTCTACAACGACGGGGCATCTCACGAGAAGACCTTAATCGCTGATAACAGCAGTCTGCTATCGATTTTCCTCACCGCTATCTACTCCAACAAGTCAATTGCTGAGCTACCTCGAACGATCCATAGGTTTCACCAGGGATATAATCACGCGTTAAAAAGCTTCACCGAAACGTATTGGTACCAGAGCGTAAACGCCGACTTCGCGGACGGTTTGAACCTGACAATTCACTGCAAAGAAAGGCTGCCACTGGAATCGAGCTATCTACGCAGCAACCCTGATGTCATCGACAGCTTATCGCGCAATTCAAAAGCAATGTTAGAAGCACACACCGAATTGTGCACCCTCTGGAAAGCCACCGGTCCGTACACACTGCTGCCGAAACAGCAGTTTACACCGCGAGCACTTTTTCTCGCCGGAGGGCTCGATCCGGTAATTAATAAGAGCGACATCAACAGCTCGGCAGATGACTTTTCCCGACGGACTGCGACGGTTATTTTTCCCGGTGCTGGACACTCCATCTGGTTCCAGAGCGAGTGCGCGAAGCAGTTAACTGTGGACTTCTTCCAACACCAGGGAGAATTTCCGACCTCGGTCATTTGCGACGACACCCAGCCGACCTTTAAATAATTTCTGTTTTATTCGTATCCGTCTGCCCATACGATGGCTGAATGAGTACAAACCCAACAAGCACCGACCCTGCTGCAAACCTCTCGTCACTGATCGAGTTAATTCGCAATAACTCACCAGCGCTGGTACTGACAGGCGCTGGTATTAGTACCGACTCGGGAATTCCCGCGTACCGTGATCAGCACGGCAACTGGACTCAACCGCAACCCGTCCAGGCACAGGATTTTCGCCGGAATCCACAGGTGCGTCAGCGCTATTGGCTACGAAGCATGCTGGGCTGGCCACGGTTTCATCGGGCGCTGACAAATCCGTCGCACGATGCATTGTTCAAGCTGGAACAGGCCGGTATTGTATCTTGCGTCATTACTCAAAACGTCGATGGCCTGCACCGGAAAGCCGGCTCGAAAAACGTAGTGGAGCTACACGGGTCGCTTGCGCAGGTTATCTGCTTATCCTGTGGAGAGCTTACGCCGCGCCTGGATTTACAACAGCGACTGGAACAATCGAACAGCCGGTTTCTGGAGATGAAATTCAATCCGGCTGCAGACGGAGATGCGACACCAGTGGCATCCGGCCAAACACCGGACCCGCAAGAATTTAACGTGGTTAGCTGCAGACAATGTCAGGGGGTATTAAAACCGGACGTGGTTTTTTACGGCGAAAATGTTCCCTCTGCTCGCGTCAGCTACTGCATGGATCAACTTGACACAGCCGGACTCCTGCTTTGTATCGGTACATCACTATCTGTAATGTCGGGGTATCGCTTCTGTCGCGCGGCAGAAAAACAAAGTAAACCGATCGCAATTGTTAATCAAGGCGTGACAAGGGCCGACGATCTGACAGATTTGAAGGTCGCATTACCTTGTGCATCTGCACTGCAGGCACTCTGTGAATCCTTGTTGCAGGATCACAGCATCTACCCCGGAAGCCAGCACGGATCAGTCAACTCACCATGACAGGGACGTCTGAAAAAATCTGGCTGGATGATTCCTGCTATCTTGTTCACTACTCCGAATTCCTCGAAAGGCAATGTGCTGACTCCCTGTTCGATCTTTTTCAAAAAACACTGCTGTGGCAACGCTCAACCGTTACGCTTTTCGGTAAGCAGCATGCAATCCCCCGCCTGAACGCGTGGTACGGCGATCAACCTTACCAGTATTCAGGAACTCAATTTGCCGCCCGGGAATTGACAACGGAACTTTCGGAATTAAAAAGCCAGCTGCAGCGGTTGACAGAACTGCGTTTTAACAGTGTATTAGCGAACTTGTACCGTTGTGGCGCAGATCGAGTCGGGTGGCACCGTGATAACGAAAAATCCCTCGGGCCGGAACCGCAAATAGCTTCAATAAGCCTGGGTTCAACACGGCGATTTTTATTGCGCGAGAAATTAAAACCGAAAAACAAAATTGCGATTAATCTTGCGGGCGGAAGCCTGTTATTGATGCGAGGTGCGACTCAGATCCGGTGGGAACATTCGCTTCCGGCTACAAAAACTCCGGTCGGCCCCAGAATCAATCTAACGTTCAGACGTTGCTGTTGCGCTGGATCACCGGAATAACTCGATCACGCTAAGCTTTAATCCTGCTGTGCAGAATTAAAGCTATGTGCTTCTGCGAGTTACTATCGCCATTGAAATAGCTGCTATGGCAAAACAGATGAATACAGATACCATCTTGAGGTTAATCCCTGTGAAATGCTCCAACGCACTTTTTGCTTCTGCTCATACCTTCCCAGCCATCCTTCCCAGCCATGAGCCACAATTGCGTGCTGTACTTAAATTGGCGCGCCCGGAAGGATTCGAACCTCCGACCGCCTGGTTCGTAGCCAGGTACTCTATCCAGCTGAGCTACGGGCGCATCTGTTTAAGTATGAGGAGTCACAATGCCTGCGTCAAGCAATAAGACTCTTCAAAGTCATCTGATCAATGATAAATATGGCGGAGAGAGAGGGATTCGAACCCTCGATAGAGCTATAAACCCTATACTCCCTTAGCAGGGGAGCGCCTTCAGCCGCTCGGCCATCTCTCCATCAGAACAACACTGAGCTTATATTGTGCCACATTAAAGTGAAACCGGAAACACACAAAAAAACGCCCTGCTGGACGTTTCCATTTAGACAGAATTGCACAGGCGGGATACCCCGCCTATTGTTCAGACGGCCTTAGCCCGTCTGTGAATCAAGCGTTTTTGAGTCAGTAATACTGAGATCATCACTTGCAACATCCGGCGACCGGCTATCAGCCGGAATATGAGCCGTTTCCTGCTCTCGCTTGATGCGCTCATAGATCTCTTCGCGATGTACTGCTACCTCTTTTGGTGCATTCACACCAATGCGCACTTGATTTCCCTTCACGCCAAGAACGGTGACGGTTACCTCGTCTCCGATCATAAGTGTTTCGCCGACTCGACGGGTAAGTATCAGCATTTTTGCTCCGCAATTAGTTTTTTCATAATCTAGCTTTTACAAACGTTCAAATACGACGCCGAGCAGTTTGTTGCACAGTAGTATGAACTATATTCTATGATCGCGCCAAAAACACCAGCTGCACGACCTAAGACACACAAATTTTAATTTACCGCCTCAACGACAATAAATCCAGCCGCCGAAGCTTACAATGCCTAATTATATGTCTGGATATCTACGCACGTCACCCAGAGTTCAATGATATTGACCCTTTGGTCTCATTACGCCAAAAAACGACACATCTTACTATTAAACGACCTCTACCGGCGATGATAGTTCGAAAGCCTCATGCAGAGTTCGCACCGCCAGCTCCAGATACTTCTCATCCACCACTACAGAGATCTTAATCTCTGACGTAGAAATCATCAAAATATTTATTGCATCTTTCGCCAGAGCTTCAAACATAACACTCGCAATTCCGGCATGTGACCGCATTCCGACACCAACCACCGAAACTTTGGCAATATCGGTTCTACCTGATACATCAACCGCGCCAAGCTCTTTAGCTTTACCTGAAACAATTTCAAATGTCCGCTCGTAATCAGTTCGATTTACCGTGAAAGTGAAATCAGTAAATTGATCACCGGATATATTTTGCACGATCATGTCTACTTCTATATTCGCATCAGCAACCGGACCAACTATTTGATAGGCGATACCGGGCGTATCCGGAACACCTAACACGGTTATTTGAGCTTCATCACGGTTAAACGCGATTCCAGAGATCAGTGCCTGTTCCAAAGGATTTTCCTCGTCTGTTGTAATTAATGTGCCATCGCCGTCAGCAAAAGATGAAAGCACACGAAGCGCAACACCGTATTTACCGGCAAACTCCACTGATCTAATTTGCAGCACTTTAGACCCAAGGCTTGCCATTTCCAACATTTCTTCAAACGTAATCTTCGCCAATTTTCTGGCATTCGGTACAACTCGAGGGTCAGTAGTGTAGACGCCGTCGACATCGGTGTAGATCTGGCACTCATCTGCCTCTAGCGCCGCAGCCATCGCCACAGCTGATGTATCTGATCCCCCGCGCCCCAGCGTTGTCACATCGCCATCCGCATTGATACCCTGGAACCCGGCTATAACCACCACACGGCCCTTGTTTAGATCAGCCAGTACCTTTTCGGTATCGATGTCGGTAATACGCGCCTTGTTGTGGCTCATGTCTGTGCGGATACCGGCCTGAGCACCAGTATAGGATCGAGACTCCTGCCCGAGCTCTGACAATGCCATACACAGCAAAGCCATAGATACCTGCTCGCCGGTTGAAACCAGTACATCGAGCTCTCTAGGCTCGGGACGCTTACTCATTTCACCGGCAAGTGCAATGAGGCGATTGGTTTCACCCGACATCGCAGAGACAACAACAACAACCTGATTGCCTGCATCAACAGAAGCTTTTACTTTCTCAGCAACTGCCTTTATACGTTCAGGGGAACCGACCGAAGTACCACCGTATTTATGTACCAATAAACTCATGAGGCTTTCATCTGTTCCGACACCCACCCCGATACGCTTTGCAGCGCAGCTTCAAGACCTTCCGCTCTGGTGCCACCTGCCTGTGCCAGATCCGGACGTCCACCACCTTTACCACCGACCTGCAGGGCGACATGATTCACCAGATCACCGGCTTTTATAGTACTCGTCAATTCTTTTGCTACCCCGGCTATCAATTTTACTTTTTCGCCATCTCTCGCAGCTAGAACAATAGCTGCCCTGCCCATTTTATCCTTCAATTTATCTATAGATTCACGCAGTGTTTTTGCATCAGCGCCATCCATCTCTACCGCCAGAACTTTTACACCTTCAATTTCTATAACATGATCAAGCATGCTGTCGCCCGCATGTGCTGCAAGTTTGGAATTTAGCCGATCTACCTCTTTTGCCAGCGCGCGATTCTGCTCCGTTAACTGGCTAACACGCTGATCTACCTTTTCTACAGGTGCCTTTAGTGTGGCTGCGATACCACGCAGCACATGGTGTTCTTGCGCGGTGTACTGAATTGCCGCGGCTCCTGTAACTGCTTCTATACGACGAACACCAGCGGCAACTCCGGTCTCGCCTAGAATGCGTAACAGACCGATATCACCTGCTCTATCAACATGGGTGCCGCCACAGAGTTCAGTGGAATGATCCCCTATTTCAACCACACGAACAATATCGCCATACTTTTCACCAAACAGCGCCATCGCCCCTTTAGCAATTGCATCATCCATGTTCATCTCTGAGGTTGTAACCGGGCTATTCACACGTACCTGTACATTTACCCAGCTTTCAATTTCCATCAATTGCGAATGCGACACCGGCGCACCATGGGAGAAATCAAAGCGCAGATGACCAGCGGACACCAACGACCCTTTTTGGTGCACATGATCACCGAGTGATTGCCGTAAACCTGCATGCAGCAAATGAGTTGCGGAATGATTGCTTTCGGTTGCCAAACGGCGACTCGCATCGACACTGGCTACCAGTGAATCGCCTACCGATACAGAGCCACTTAATAATTTACCGTAGTGAACAAGGGCAGTACCGCTTTTCTGTGTATCTTCTACACTGAACTCCATACCAGCACTACGCAAATAGCCGCTGTCACCGAGTTGCCCGCCTGACTCACCGTAAAACGGGGTGTTATCGAGGACGATAGCGATCGATTTATCCTCACTACCCTGCAGCGATGCCAATTCAATATTATCGGTTGAAAGGCCATCGCGAAATATTTCTACGACAACCCCGTTATCTTCCGTCTGCCGGTAGCCACTGAACTGACTACGCGCAGTACTTGTCACCGATGCAGTATCGCCTGCCGCAAACTGACTCGCCGCCCGTGCACGAGAGCGCTGCGCCTCCATTTGCACCTCGAACCCTTTCTCGTCGATCCGCAGGTTTCTTTCCCGGGCAATATCTGCCGTAAGGTCGAGTGGAAAGCCATAGGTATCGTAGAGTTTGAAAAGAACTTCTCCGGGTACGGTATCCCCCTGCAGCTCTGCAAAGTCCGCTTCCAGAATTTTCATGCCCTGACTCAGAGTTTCAGCAAATCGCCGCTCCTCAGCCAGTAACGCGTCGGCAACCAGTGTTTGATTTTTCCTGAGTTCCGGAAAAGCCTCTCCCATGAGCGTGGCGAGCGGCTCAACCAGCTTATGAAAAAAAGGTTCTGTGGTTTCTAGATTGTGACCGTGACGTGCCGCACGCCTGATTATTCTGCGCAGCACATAGCCACGCCCCTCGTTAGAGGGCAATACTCCATCAACAATCATAAAGGCGCATGAGCGAATATGATCAGCAATAACGTTGAGTGAAGGGCTTTCCGCGTCTGGTGTGTTTGTGACCTTACGGACGTGTTTCAATATCTCTGCAAACAGATCTATTTCGTAGTTGTTGTGCACACTTTGCAGCACGGCCGCAATCCGCTCCAGCCCCATGCCGGTATCAACACTGGGTTCGGGAAGCGGGGTGAGTGTACCGTCCGCAGAACGATCATACTGCATGAAAACCAGATTCCAGATTTCTATATATCGGTCACCATCTTCATCCGGGGTGCCCGGCGGTCCACCAAATACCTCAGGACCGTGATCAAAGAATATTTCAGAGCACGGACCACAGGGCCCGGTATCACCCATCTGCCAGAAATTATCCTTGGCACCGATTCTGGCAATCCGTTCCTCGGGCACACCGATGTTCCTCGCCCACAATTCATAGGCTTCATCATCTTCTTCGAAAACTGTTACCCATAATTTATCCGCCGGTAAATTCAAGGTATCGGTCAGGAACTCCCAGGCGTAGTTGATCGCGTCTTCTTTGAAATAGTCACCGAAGCTGAAATTCCCGAGCATCTCGAAGAACGTGTGGTGACGGGCTGTGTAGCCCACATTTTCAAGATCGTTATGTTTGCCGCCTGCTCGTACGCAGCGCTGCGAGGTTGTTGCACGTGAGTAACTGCGTTTGTCTGTGCCGAGAAATACGTCTTTAAATTGCACCATTCCCGCGTTGGTGAACAGCAACGTTGCATCATTTCCCGGAACCAAAGGGCTCGATTTAACAATCTCATGCCCCTTGTTCTCAAAAAACGAGAGGAATAACTGCCTTATTTCAGATGTGGATAACATGGTTTTTTTTACCTGGTAGGTAATTTACGCTAGCGGTGAATAGCTTGGCCGAGCTGGAAAAGCCACAATCGATACCTCATGAGTACTCATGGACCAGCATCGGGTATACACGGTTCAAATCACGGGAAATCGAGCTTTCCTATATTCTAGCTAAGTCTCTCATCAGTTTGGAAGAATTGGGGTAAATGGAGAAAATGGCAGCCTTACACGCCGACGTGCCAGAATTCTTCTACAGAACAATCAGGCCGTTCTGGTGCTGACTCGCTTCAATGCCTCTGCAATCTGCTGCGATCCATACCCACGTGCCTGCAAAAATCGCGTCATTTTGCCAATGTACGCCACTTTCTCTTTGTAATTATCCGGCATTTCAATGCAGTCGGAAACAGCAAATTTTTTTATCAACGCTGCATGAGCATTTTCGTCCCAATCGGCATCGTTTTCAATGATTGCCTGCTCTACAATATCACGCGTCAGCTTTTTGGCTTGCAGATCAGCGCGAATTTTGTTTGCTCCATAGCCGCGGTTGACTCTCATCCGGGTGTAGGATTCAGCAAATCGTACATCGCACTGCAAGCCACGCTCTGCGAGTTCGTCCAGCACGCTATCAATCAGCGGTGGAGGGTACTGCCGCTGCACCAGCTTTTGCCGTAATTCAAGCCGACCATGCTCCCGCCCCGCGAGCAGAAACATGGCCTTGTCGCGAACAACTGCTACCGATACTGCCTCTGCTTCTGCTTCGACAGAATCTTCTCCGCTTTCTTCGCGGCACTTGCCACCGGTATGATTTTTCGAGGTGCCGCTATCCGGCCTATTCCGTTTCCGCCACATCAGCGGTTTCCGTCTCTTGATTTCTGGGCAGTAGTTTTTCACGCAGCCTGGTGCCCAGTTCTTCCGACATCTGGGGGTGCTCTTTCATGTGATTGCGCACGTTGTCTTTTCCCTGACCAATGCGATCACCGTTATAGCTGTACCAGGCACCCGATTTTTCGATGAGATCGTTTTTCACACCGAGATCGATCAGCTCACCTTCGTAGGATGTACCTTCGCCGTACAGAATTTCAAACTCGGCCTGCTTGAATGGCGGTGCCATTTTGTTTTTGACTACTTTCACACGGGTATCGTTACCAATGATTTCATCGCCCTTTTTAATTGCACCAATCCGCCGGATATCAAGACGCACAGATGAATAAAATTTAAGCGCATTACCACCGGTGGTGGTTTCCGGACTACCGAACATTACGCCGATCTTCATACGAATCTGGTTAATAAATATAACCAGCGTGTTTGATCGCTTGATGTTGGCGGTCAGTTTACGCAACGCCTGCGACATAAGCCGTGCATGCAAACCAACATGGGTGTCTCCCATATCGCCTTCGATCTCGGCCTTCGGCGTCAGTGCAGCGACTGAATCGACAACGATGATGTCAACTGAGCTCGAACGAACCAGCATATCGGTAATTTCCAGCGCCTGGTCGCCTGTATCCGGTTGCGAGACCAGCAAATCGTCTACGTTTACACCAAGTTTTTCGGCATAGCCCGGATCCAGTGCATGCTCGGCATCAATGAATGCTGCAGTACCACCAGCCTTCTGGCACTCGGCAATTGCCTGCAGTGTCAGTGTTGTTTTACCGGAGGACTCCGGTCCATAGATTTCCACAATACGGCCTTTCGGCAAACCACCAATGCCCAGCGCTATGTCGAGCGTTAGTGATCCGGTAGAAACAACTTCTACATCGCGGCCTATCTGGGAATCTCCCATCCGCATGACCGCCCCCTTACCGAATTGCTTTTCGATCTGGCCAAGGGCTGCACTTAACGCTTTCTTTTTATTGTCATTCATTTGGTATCTGACTCCTGGGTACGTCTGTTAGGGTCGACGGTAGTGTTAATTTATCCAATTGTCTCATACTGGTGAGATCCTTCACAGCTTTTACGAGGAATAAATCAGTGTATCTTCAGCCTTCTATATTGCTTCGGTTTCGATACATCTGATCAACCCCCTCAGTGCCTCGGTAACAGTTTGCTCTCGTACCGAGGCTCTGTCACCGGCAAACAAAAAATGCCGGGTATAGGCGTTTCGGTCACTGGCCCATGCAATCCATACCGTGCCGACCGGTTTGGAATCTGTGCCACCATCGGGGCCCGCCACACCACTTACGGCGACAGCCAATGTTGCGTTACTTCGAACCAAAGCCCCCTGAGCCATCTGCGCAACCGTGGCGCCGCTGACTGCGCCTTGCTCACTGAGCGTTTCATCGGTCACACCAAGGAGCTCCATTTTCGCATCATTACTGTAGGTAATAAATGCGCGGTCAAAAAAAGCAGAGCTGCCCGCGATGTCTGTTAAAGCCGCCGAAATCAAGCCACCGGTACACGACTCCGCTGTGGCGATGACCACATCAGCTGCTATCGCCTGCCCTGCAAGCTTTTGCACAAGTGTAGTGTGTGCTGAGTTCATGGGTTTTCCAGTTATTCTGCAAGCCATTAATCTTAACGCAGACGACCAGCCGACTCATACCGGCGATTATCAATCAACTGCTTTGAAGTCGACAGTTATCCCGGAATTTTTTTCGCTGCATTGCTCAAGCATCATTGACAGTGGTTGGATACAATGCGGCCCTATGACAGCAACTGCAAAGCAAACGCCGATGATGCGGCAGTACTTCAGCATCAAGGCCGAATACCCTGACACCCTGGTGTTTTACCGCATGGGGGATTTCTATGAACTTTTTTTCGATGACGCCAAACGCGCCTCCGAGTTACTCTCCATAACCCTTACCGCCCGCGGTCATTCGGGTGGCGAGCCAATCCCGATGGCCGGTGTCCCGCAACATTCGGTCGAAGGTTACCTGGCGAAGCTGGTTTCGCAGGGTGAATCAGTCGCGCTGTGTGAGCAGATTGGCGATCCTGCCACCAGCAAAGGTCCGGTTGAACGGAAAATTGTGCGGGTACTGACTCCCGGCACTGTTACTGATGAAGCTTTACTGGATGATCGCCAGCCGTGCTTGCTGAGCGCTGTTTCTTTCGATGGACACTGGTATGGCCTGGCGAGTATCGATCTGGCCGTTGGTGTAATTACCGTATCCGAATTTCAATCACAGCAAATGCTGCAGGCCGAGCTTGCCCGACTAAAACCGGCAGAATTACTGGTACCCGAAAATTTCTCCGACGCCGATGAATTTGCGCCTTATACCGTGCGTAGCCGTCCGGTATGGCATTTTGATCCAGCCAGCGCCTCTGAGCAATTGTGCAAATTGTTCGGCACCAAAGATCTCCGCGGCTTTGGCTGCGATAATTTGCCTCATGCGACCGGTGCAGCCGGATGCGTCCTGCAATACGTTCGGGAAACACATCGCGGTACACCGCCTCATATTGCCGGGCTTTCTACCGAGACACCACGTGATGCGCTAACGCTCGACGCTACCACCAGACGCAACCTTGAGATCGACACCAGCTTAAGCGGGCAGCCTGCCGCAACACTGCGTGCACTGCTTGATAAGACACTCACCAGCATGGGGGGGCGCTTGCTGAACCGCTGGCTGAACCGGCCATTGCGTGATCACAAACTACTCAACACCCGGCTGGATGCCATTGCTGCGTTTATCGCAGACACCCTCCTGGCAGCCAGTCTCGCAACACAGTTGCGTAGTATCTCTGATATTGAACGAATTCTTGCGCGTGTTTCTATTGGTTCTGCCCGACCAAGAGATCTAATCAGTTTGCGCGACACATTACGTCTGCTGCCAGAGATACATCAGCTTATCGCAGAGCAGGAAGAAATTCTGCTTGTCAGCATTGCCGACTGCCTGCAGGGCTTTGAGACAGAACGCGAATTGCTGAATCGAGCACTCGCCGATGAACCACCCGCCCTGATCAAAGACGGCGGCGCCATTCGCAGTGGTTTCGACGAAGCGCTGGATGAATTGCGCTCACTGAGTGAAAACGCCGACAGCTACCTGACCGATCTTGAATCCAGAGAACGCGAGCGCACCGGTAATGCGAACCTTAAAGTCGGTTACAACCGGGTGCATGGCTATTATCTGGAAGTATCAAAAGCCAGCAAAGGCACAGTACCGCCGGAGTACACACGGCGCCAGACCCTGAAGGGCGCCGAGCGATACATTACCGAAGAGCTAAAGCAATTTGAAGACAAGGTTCTGTCTGCTCGCGAGCGCTCACTGCAGCGCGAGAAAGACCTCTACGAAAAACTCCTCACTGATCTGGCTGCCAACCTCCCCGCACTCAAGCAATGTGCTCAGGCTATAGCGGAGCTCGATGTACTGCAGAACATGGCAGAGCGGTCCGTCACCCTGAACTGGACTCGTCCGACCTTCACCAACAGCCACGTCATTCGCTATGATGCCGGGCGCCATCCTGTGATAGAAGCTTCGCTCAACACCCAGTTTGTTCCCAATGATCTTCACCTGGATTTGAAGCAACGCATGCTACTGATTACCGGCCCCAACATGGGCGGTAAATCAACCTACATGAGGCAAACTGCGCTTATTGTATTGCTTGCTCATATTGGCAGCCATGTGCCCGCCAGCGCCTGCGAAATGGGTCCGATCGACCGCATATTCACCCGTATTGGCGCCTCTGATGATCTGGCAAGCGGCCGCTCAACCTTCATGGTTGAAATGACTGAAGCCGCAGATATTCTGCACAACGCCACCGCCCGGAGCCTGGTTTTAATGGATGAGATAGGGCGTGGCACCAGCACCTACGACGGCCTTTCCCTGGCCTGGGCATGTGCCCACGCTCTGGCGCGAAACAATCGGGCTTTCACTTTGTTCTCCACCCACTACTTTGAACTGACCCGGCTGGAAAAAGAGCAAAGTGCGATTGGCAATGTTCACCTGGACGCGGTCGAACACAACGACGAAATTGTATTTATGCATAACGTCAAATCCGGCGCAGCCAGTAAAAGCTATGGCTTACAAGTGGCCAAGCTGGCGGGGCTGCCAGGAACCGTGCTGGATCATGCCAGAGAAAGACTGGCCGCACTGGAAGCCAGCACAAGCAGTCCGCCGGCCGCACCGGTAGTCTGTGAGCAACTCGGCCTGTTTCCACCGGAAGAACACCCCGTCAAAGAGTATCTGCAGAAACTTGATGTCGATAACGTCAGCCCGCGTGAAGCGTTGGAACACCTGTATAAACTCACTGATTTAATTCACTGAAATAACCAACACGTATCGGTCAGTCCGCGTTGCTTGCAGGCGGCTCCTGAACGGTTAAATTCAACCCGGTTAATGAGAAAAAACCGCTATCGTGATACCTTAGGGGATGGCAAAATTTAACAAAGTAGGTTTAATCGCAAAAAACAGTGATCTAAGCGTTTCCGAAACACTCAATGACGTCTACATGCTGGTTCAGAATCTAGGACTGGAAGTACTGCTTGACTCAAGCACACGAGGCCTGCTGGGCGGACCGGTCACAGTGGATATGGATGTCATCGGTAACGAATGCGACCTGGCTATCGTGATTGGCGGCGATGGCACCTTGCTGCGGGCCGCCCGTGAACTGGTCAATACCAATGTTCCACTGGTGGGCGTTAATCGCGGCAGACTCGGCTTTCTGGTCGATGTATCACCCGATGGAAAACTTCACGAGCTCGTCGAGATCATTAACGGCAAATACATAGAAGAGCATCGGCTGATGCTGAGCTGCGAGTTGTTGCGCGGCGGAGAAGTTATCCACCGGTCACTCGCATTTAATGACATGGTGATGCGCACCAAAAACGTTATACAGATAATTGAATTCGAAATAGCAATAAACGGCAGCTTCGTACTGAGCCAGCGGGCAGATGGAATTATCGTCGCAACACCATCGGGCTCTACCGCTTATTCGTTGTCAAGCGGTGGCCCGATTGTTAATCCGAACCTCAATGCACTGGTGGTGCAACCTATCTGCCCACACACACTGAGCAGCCGCCCACTGGTGGTTACGGCCGAATCGGAAATCAGCTTACTGGTGACCGAGAAAAAACCCGTATACGCTCAAATGGTCTGTGATGGACAAATATACAATGATCTGCAAAACGACGATGTCATCGAAGTACGCAAGCACAACCGGAGTATTCGAATTCTACATCCGTCAAACTACGACTATCACTACATACTGCGGGAAAAACTGAACTGGGGCTAGTGACACACAGCAGAGCCGCTTTGCTCCACCATGAAACGATTTTGAAATACAATTCGGAATCTTCCCGGTTCTGATCCAAGTGATAGTTTTTCCGCGAGTACCACAGCCATGCTAACTGCCCTTCAGGTAAAAGACTTCGCCATCATCACCCACAGCTCGCTGGAGCTGGAAGCGGGCATGACCACCCTGACCGGAGAAACCGGAGCGGGCAAATCTATTTTGTTGGGCGCGCTCGGGCTGGTTCTGGGCGATAGGGCCTCACCCGGCGCCGTTCGGGATACTGCCGAGCGCGCGGATATCAGCGCTCTGTTTGATATCGACAATATCAGTTCGGTGAGTAATTGGCTGTCGGATCATTCAATGGACAATGACGGCGAGTGCATTCTCAGACGAGTCGTAACCAGAGACGGGAAGTCACGGGCTTACATCAACGGCACACCGGTTACTGTCAGAAATTTACGTGAGCTCGGACAACTGCTGGTCAATATACACGGACAGCACGATCACCAGCTGATCACCCTGCCCGACACCCAGCGCGAAATTCTGGACGACTTCGGAAAGAACACGGCGCTACTGACCAGGGTTCAAAAATCCTTTACGGCGTGGTCGTTAAAACACCGCGAACTCGGCAGTATCACGGAGCGACTGAAAGCACGCCATGATCGACTCGATACGTTGAAATATCAGTTACAGGAGTTTGCCAGGCTTTCACTCGCCGGTATAGATTTCGACGAAATCGACCAGGAGCACCGGAGACTCTCCAACACAACGCAACTGAAAGAGCTGTGTATTAATGCGATGGATCTGTTGCAGGACAACCCCGGCTCCACGCTGAGTCAATTGGCAGAAGCTGAAAAAATACTCGTGACTTTATGCCAGCAGGACAACTCAGTAGCAGAAATTGCAGAGCTATTGAACTCTGCACGCATCCAGGTCGACGAAGCAACAGACTCATTGCGACACTATAATCGCGCAATTGAGCCTGACCCCGAACGGCTGCATTATCTTGACGATGTACTTTCCACTGCCCACCAGCTGGCGAAAAAACACCGGATTTCACTCCCCGAACTTGCAGCATTTGCCGAAACTCTCGAGGCCGAGTTTAACGAACTGGAGTCGATAGATGAATCAATCGAATCTCTCCATAGAGAAGTCGAAGCGGCAGCTGCAAATTACAACAAGGCGGCGGAGAAACTCAGTGCCAAACGCACAACAGCAGCACTACAACTATCGAAACATCTAACGCGGGCAATGCAGACGCTTGGCATGAAAGGCGGAAAATTTGATATCGAAATTACTTCGCGCAAGCTCGAACACCCGCACCCAGGCGGGATCGATCAAGTTGTATTTAAAGTCAGTGCCAACCCCGGGGCCGCACTGCGCGCCATGAGCGACGTTGCCTCCGGTGGTGAACTATCGCGCCTGAGCCTGGCCGTGCAATTAATTGCCTCAGAACGCAACCGCGTGCCAACACTGATCTTTGACGAAGTGGATACCGGTGTGGGCGGAGGGGTTGCCGAAACAGTCGGGCAGCAATTGCGCCAGCTCGGCAATCGCTGCCAGGTGCTGTGTGTCACGCACTTGCCGCAAGTGGCAGCTCAGGGACACCACCATATCAAGGTATCAAAGCGCTCCAGTGACAAAAAAACACTGGCGGAATCCCATACTCTGACCGACGAGCAATCACTGGAAGAAATTGCCCGCATGCTGGGCGGTGTGAAAATCACCAAGCGCACGCGGGAACATGCGCGCGAAATGCTGATCGCTGCAAACACCGCTCAGGAACCTGAAAGTAACTGACAATCCGTTCGATCCAGTGCAAAGTGACGCAGTCATCACTGATTACGGAACAGCAAAAGCATGTTTTAGTTGAGCTGCCGAGGCTAGAATTACCACTACAGCACTCTCTCCGGAATGATTTTGACCCTCTTATCTGTGTCAACCAACATCGCGTCCCGCGCTCTGCTTCCCGGCATACTTGCCGCATCGCTTGTCATCAGTGGCTGCGGCGTCTGGTGGCTGCCACGTGCACACAAGATTGAAATCCAGCAGGGAAACATTTTACCACTGGAATCAATTTCACAAGTTGAGAAAGGCATGACACGCCGAGAGGTCAAACTAATATTGGGGGAACCCGTTGTAAGCAGCCTGTTCAACGCAGACCGCTGGGACTATATCTTCAGTTTAAATCGATCCGGTGACGCACCGGACAGCAAACGCCTGACCGTTTTTTTTGATGATGACCGCGTCAGCAAGCTGGAATCGAGCGGCTTTGAAGAACCGGGCCAGGATTCATAAATTCAGTATCGCTGTAGCGCAATGCCGCACAAAATTTATTGCTTCGTTTCCGCCTGACTGCGGGCTCTGGCGCGCCGTGCCTGCATAGGATCAATCAACAACGGCCGGTACAACTCAACCCGATCTCCATCGCGCAACGGTGTGGAATATTCTGCACGCACACCATAAATGCCGACCGGTGTCTCGTTGAGCACCAATTCGGGGTAGGATTGAAGAATGCCGGACTCGGCAACCGCATCGCGTACACGGGCACCATCGGTCATTCGCAACGAGACAACCGCTTGCCGATCGCTCAACGCATACACGACTTCAATGTGCAGAGCATTGGGCAAATCATCCTCAGGCATAGAGCTTGTTCGCACGCTCAACAAATGCATCGACCATTCTGGAGCAGATTTCGTTGAAAACCGGACTCAGGGTTTTCTGCAATAAAAATCCCGCAAATGTAAATTCAATGTGAAAACTCACCCTGCAGCCTGAATCACTGATCGACTTGAAATTCCACTGGCCATTGAGCTGTCGAAACGGGCCTTCAACCAGCGACATTCTGATTTCACTGCCTTCAGTGAGATCATTGCGCGTTGTAAAATGCTGGGTGAGCGGGCCTTTTTTTAGATCGACTCGCGCTACCCGGTGATTCGCACTGCGCTCAAGTGTTGCAGCACCATTGCACCAGGGCAAAAATTCAGGGTATGAATCAACGTCGTCAACTAATTCGAACATTTTCTGAGCGCTGTGTGGAACCAGCGCCGATCGCTCAATCGTTGGCATAATGAAGTTTTTCCTGCTGCAAGAGGTATACTCGTAAGTCTATGGCTAAACCAAAGAAAAAGAAGGGCGACAATTCCTCACGGATTGCCACCAATAAGCGCGCACGCCATGACTACCTGATCGAAGATACATTCGAAGGCGGGCTGGTCCTGGAAGGCTGGGAAGTCAAAAGCCTGCGTGCCGGCCGGGTACAGTTAACCGAAAGTTACGTGATGCTGCGCGCCGGTGAAGCGTGGTTGTACGGCTGCCATATTACGCCATTACTGTCTGCATCAACACATGTCGTTGCAAAACCACTGCGTGATCGGAAAATTCTGTTACACCGATCCGAACTCAGCAAACTGATCGGTCAGGTTGAGCGCAAGGGCTACACCCTGGTACCGCTGAATCTGTACTGGAAACGCGCAAAAGTAAAACTTGAAATCGGGGTAGCCAAAGGCAAGAAAAACCATGACAAACGAGCCAGCGAAAAAGAACGAGACTGGAATCGGGAAAAAGCCAGAATAATGAAACACGGCTAGCCCGCATTGCTCATGGGGTGGCGAGGATATCGCGCCGACCTGATCTGTTCACATCAAGAGATTTGACAGTGGATTTTCATTCCCGGGCAGGCTCCTGAGGACTCACCAACCCGCAAGGCTATTTAATCCGGGTTATCCAGAACTGCAACGGGAATCGGACCAGCCGTCGGTAACAAGCAGATGACAAAGATCTGTGGCGGTCTCTAAGCCAGATTGGACCATACACAACCGTTACTGCCTTCTTTTTCCAGCTTGCCGATCCACTCTTCATGGGCTTTGAGCTCTTCCGGGTTTGCTGAGATAACATGCATGGATGGATACAGGGATGGATCTATTTTTACAGATGCTTCCGGGTTAAGCTCTTCCAGAGCCGTGTCCACATCGAAGCTGAGTGCAGACTGCCCGCCTGTCATCATTAAAAAGACTTCAGCCAGGATTTCGGAATCGAGTAGGGCGCCGTGCAACTTCCGGTGGGAGTTGTCTATGTCCAGGCGACGACATAACGCATCGAGACTGTTGCGCTGCCCCGGGTACATTTTGCGCGCCAGCGCCAGCGAATCGGTGACCTTTTCACAGCACAACTCCATTCGCGTATTTGCACGACACAATTTAAATTCATGGTCGAGAAAGGCCACATCAAATGCCGCATTGTGAATAACCACTTCCGCACCTTCCACAAACGCTAGAAATTCGTCAGCTATTTCCTCAAAGCGCGGTTTATCTGCGAGAAAATCCTCCGTAATTCCATGAACTTCCAGAGCACCGGCATCAATGGCACGGTCAGGCTTGATGTACTGATGATAATGCCTTCCCGTCAGCTTGCGGTTGACAATTTCTACCGCTCCTATCTCAATAATCCGATGTTGCAGCGCCACTTCCAGTCCGGTTGTCTCGGTGTCGAGCACAATCTGTCGAAGAGACGGTTTTGTATCCAATTTAAATTTCCAAATCGAGTTAGAGCAGGGGTTTACGGCAATCGGATTACCGGGTTATTTGTCGTCGCTGGTCAGCTTACTACGCGCTACTTCAGATGCAGACCGGCTGGCTGTTTGTGCAAACGCGCCAGTAACCAGGCGTCCCCGCGGACGCAACCATTGCTGGCGCGAAAGGGTCATCGGGACAGATTGTTTACGCGCATGAATCAGATAGACGCCGCCCAGGAAACCGAGTAACTTTTGCGTTTTTTCGACGTACCGGGTAGCACTAAGAATTCGCTGTCGATTAACCGGCGGGCGCAAAAAAACTGTTTCGGCTGAGACGACGCGAAAACCAAGTACAGACAGCCATTCAACCAGGCGCCTGCGACTGTAGGTATTGCCGCTCCAGGGTACCGACCGGCCGACTGCACGCCGTAAACCGAACTGACTGTACGGGTTGAAACCCATTAACAATAAGTGACCGTCTGCAGTTAATACCCGGTCGGCTTCCCGCAACGCCACGTGTGGACTTTCACAAAATTCCAGAGAATGCGGGTAGAAAACCAGATTTACGCAATTGCTGCTGATAGGCAGCTGCTCCAGCTCTCCTGAAATATGAGACCCGGAAGACTCGGCACAGCTGTCAACAACTATCCGGCGATGCAGCCCGGCGCTTGACAGAAGCTCACGCTTTGGCGCGATCTGGCCAACCTGAACCCCTTGATAACCGAATATCCCCGGTAATGTCTCTTCAAACTTGGCAGACACGGTATCAAGTAACGCTTCGCCAAGAGAGGTTTCGTACCATTGCCTCAACGCAGGCTGCGCTTCCAGCCAGGCTGGCGTCTTTTTCCTGAAATTTCGCATAAACTTAATATACTCTAAATTGCAATTTCTTTCCGTACCGTCAATCCCGCTCTCGTCGATATTATTCTACGGGTTCTCTGCCGAGCAATCACACTTTTGTTGACCTCCTTTTACCCTCCGGTTTTTCGCAAACCGCTATCACGCTCACTTGTTTTCAGCCTGATTACTGCGTGCCAGTCAGCGGCCTACGCTGACCCGGCAACCCCGCTTCCCGTGGCAAATCGTATTGATTCAACTCACACAGAAAACCCTACAACCGACCTTAATACCGGTTTGAACCAACCTTCTGCTGGCACTGCATTGGAATACGCCACTCTGTTGCAGGAGGTCAGTACGGTCAGCTCACGCATTGGTCCGCCAACAGCATTCGCGGGATCACCGACCCTGTCCCCTCTGGCAATCCGTCACGACGATGCCTGGCAACGGATGAGAGAGAATTTTCAGCTCACCAGGCTGAGGCATCCGGCAATCGATAAGCAAATCGACTTCCTTCGCTCCGGACTGCGATCTCTCAACAGCAATCTGTCTTCAGCAGAGCCTTATCTATTTTTTATTATAGAAGAAATTGAAAAAGCAGGCCTGCCCATGGACATCGCCCTGCTCCCGCTGATCGAAAGTGCTTTTGATCCGGGCGCGCGCAGCTCACAGAGCGCATTAGGCTTATGGCAGTTTATGCCTGCCACGGCGCAAACTGTCGACCTGAAAATCAATAAATGGTACGACGGACGTCTTGATCCAATAGAGTCCACACATGCGGCAATACGCTACCTGAAACGATTACACTCACTATTTGATGGTGACTGGCTACTTGCACTCGCGGCGTATAATGCCGGCCCTGGAAATGTACAATCGGCAATAAGAAAAGCCGGAAAACGTGGGCGACCGACTGACTTCTGGCATTTGAAACTTCCCGCAGAAACCGTCAACTACGTTCCGCGCTTAATCGCAGCCGCCAGACTTATTGAGCATCCTGATCGCTATGGTCTCACCCTGCCCGCTATAGATAACCGACCGCGATTGAAAACACTGTCTATCGGCCGCAGAATTTCGATTCCGCAGGCAGCTGTGTTCGCGAAAATTCCGGCGGATAAGTTACGCAGACATAACCTTGCTTTCATCGCCGACAGGACACCACCAAGCGGACCCCATCGGTTGAACATACCTGTTGAACAGGTAAAACCGCTGATTACGGCACTTAATAAAACAAAACGCCACGCGCTGGTCGGCACCCTGATCAATACCAACAGCAGTAACCCGAAAACAACAGGCTATCCGGATAACAGCCACCCCGGCACGCACAAAGAGCCGCAACCCTATAGAAAATTTAAATCCTATAAAACCTACCACTACAAATCACATACGGTGCAACAGGGCGATAACCTGTGGGACTTATCGCGATCTATGGGAGTAGACGTAAACCGGCTGATTACCTGGAACGGAATATCGTCCGAAGAGGAAAAACTCAAGCTTGGCAGAAAACTCAAGGTGGCTTACTTAACTGACGATAGTGAAACGGCGACCAAGACCCTGAACTACCTCGTGACCAGTGAAGATACCCTGTTTACTATCGCTGAAAAGTTTCAATTGCGAATGCACGAGGTTAAGAAGTGGAATCCCGATTTATGGCATAAAAACCGGGTAAGTGCCGGTCAGCTGCTACGCATCCCGATCCCCTGACCATAATATGGATAGATGAATTCCAGCTGCTCACCACTGATTTGAATTAAATCTCCGCCGGCCAGTTTTATTTCGATTCTCGGTTTGAGCTCAACGCCATTGTGCTTGATTGCATTTGAAGAATTACTCATCGGCAAAAAGTAATAGCCGGTCGGTTTTTTTGCTATAGCGCCGACGTCACCACCACTCCTGCCTACTGTTGTGACGGGTTTGTCGAGTGGCACAATCGCGCCAGCTTTTTCCCCGGATGAAACTTTGAGCGCTGCAACCTCAGAGATTATCTGTTCCAGATCGGGATCGATAATGGGTTCAATTGAGCGTAACGGCGTTACATTCTGGAGTTCGGCGACGGGCTCAGGATTACTGGTGTAGGTCTCTGAATAACGCAGCATATAATTGCCAATCTTAATTTCATCACTATGCAACAACCCATGCTTTTCAATGCGCCTGCCATTGACTGAGGTGCCATTGGTACTCCCCAGATCTTCGAGAATCAGACATCCTTTGTCGTCGATTATTCGAGCATGGTGACCACTCACCGACAGATGCGGGAGGCACAATGAATTATCCCGTCGACGCCCGATAGAAATAAGTTGCGCTGACAGACTCAGTGAGCGGGACTCTCCGGTTTCGGCTGTGACAATAAGCTGAGGCATGAAAAATTATGCTGGTTTTTAGTATCTCACCAAAATAGCACAACCCCACATCAAGAGCAGTCCGCCAAGATTTCTATTCAGGAAGGTAGAGATCCAGGTGGTTGTCCGGGAATGAACAATCCACCGCGTATGCGATCTTTATGGTCGGCTACAGCGATTGAGTTGAATTGGATTAACTAATCGCCCACATGCGGCAGAGAATTCTCACGCACCTGAATGACCCTCGCGACGAACCGGTTTATGCATGGGCTCTAGCCAAATACCCCAGTCGACAGGTATCGATCTCCCCGATCGCAAACAATAGTCACTATCAGGCTGTCACTTACCTGCTCTGAAATTCGCAGCGCAGCGGCCATTGCCCCGCCCGACGATACACCGCAAAAAATTCCTTCCTGCCGTGCCATCTCACGTGCAAAACGCTCGGCCTCACGCTGGCTCACATCAATAATTTCATCGACACGATCCGGTTCATATATTTTCGGCAGATAGGCTTCCGGCCAGCGTCTGATACCGGGAATTTCCGAGTCCGGTGAAGGCTGTACGCCCACAATGGTGATATCCGGGTTCTGCTCCTTCAGATAACGTGACACCCCCATAATTGTACCGGTTGTACCCATTGATGAAACAAAATGCGTTATCTGATAATCGGTGCCATGCCAGATTTCCGGACCGGTACTGATGTAGTGCGCTGCCGGGTTGTCCGGATTAGCGAACTGATCAAGTACAATACCTTCACCATCGCTCTGCATTTTTAGCGCAAGGTCACGTGCGTACTCCATACCCTGCTCCTTAGTGACCGATATTAGCTCTGCTCCATAGACGCTCATGGTGAGCTTTCGCTCTTCGCTGAGGTTCTCCGGCATGATCAATCTCATTTTGTAACCGCGAATCGCGGCAGACATAGCCAGAGCAATACCAGTGTTACCACTGGTTGCCTCGATCAGGGTATCACCCGGCTTGATATCACCCCGATGTTCAGCCGCCGCAATCATATTCGCTGCTGGTCGATCTTTCACTGATCCGGCTGGATTATCGCCTTCAAGTTTGGCCACTATCGTGTTACCGCGATCATTTGCACCCAATCGCTGAAGTTCACACAGACGTGTGTGTCCAATCTGTTGCGCGAGTGTTTTTAGCATCTCTATTTTTCCGGTATTGAAAGCGACTATCAGTGTAACTGCCTATCCACCATAAACAACAGTAAAGTTCTAACGGTGACGATCAATCAATTGATTAAACTCAGCAACATGGCGAAGGTCGTCTATGCGTGGTGCTACATCAAGCAGGTGTAGATTTTCCATTCGCCGCATCCAGGTTATTTGTCGCTTTGCCAATTGTCGCGTGGCGGCAAGCGAGCGTTCAATCATTTCCTTTCGCGTACAGTTATCAGCCAGAAAATCCCACATCTGCCGGTATCCCACGCATCGCATCGATGCCAGCTCGACATGCATTTCAGGCAGGTTCATCAGGCCATCAACTTCGCGTTCAAAACCCTCTGTCAACATCTGTTCGAATCTAGCGGCAATAGTTTTGTGCAAGAGGCTTCGATCAGCCGGCATTATCCCGACGTTAAAGAACCGGTAATTTTCAGGCGGTTTGCGCTGCTGAAGTGTAGATATCGGCACTCCGCTCAGTTCAAACACTTCAAGCGCCCGTAACAGACGCTGCGGATCGTTCGGGTGAATACGCTTTGCCGCAACCGGATCTATATCTGCCAGGCGCTCATGCATATTCTGCCAGCCGATTTCATCGGCCCGCTGCTGGAGCCTGACACGAGTGTTTGAATCAGACTCGGGCAGCTCAGACAATCCGAACCACAACGCGTGGTAATACATCATGGTTCCACCTACCAGCAGCGGTATCCGATTGTGCTGAATTATTCGCTGTATCTCGGATTCAACATCGCCTAAAAACCGGGAAACAGAATAGCTCTCCCACGGTTCCACCAGATCGATCAGAGCGTGAGGAGCGGCGTTTAAAGTCGCGGGGTCCGGCTTTGCTGTACCTATATTCATGCGTCGATAAACTAGTGCAGAATCAACACTGATAATTTCAAACGGGTAGTGCTGACAAAGCTCTACCGCTAATCCGGTTTTACCTGCTGCTGTCGGCCCCAGCAGACAAAGCACATCATTTTTTTCCGGTAATTTATCGGCCATTAGACACTTTCACCTGCACGGGCTGTTTATAGATTTTCAGCGTCCGCGCAAAAACAGCCCATCGAGTTGCTTCATACTCAACTCAACCCAGGTCGGTCGCCCGTGGTTGCACTGCCCGCTGTTAGGGGTGTTTTCCATAGAGCGCAGCAGTGAATTCATCTCTGTTACCGTAAGTTTTCTGTTCGCTCTAACGGATCCGTGACAGGCCATGGTCGAGAGCAACTTGTTAATTTCTTCCCGAATACGAAAACTGTAGCCGTGTTCAGCGATATCTGACAACACATCGCGCAACAATTGCTCTGCATCGGCTGACTGTAATTCTACCGGTATAGATCGAATAAGCAGCTGACTCATGCCACGTCGATCAATCTGCATACCGATTTTCGAAAACATATCACTATGTCGTTCGGCTAATTCAGCTTCCTGCTCACTCACATGCACTGTCAGTGGCAGCAATAGTGGCTGTGCTCTAACCGCACCGTTATCGTACTCGTTTTTCAAGCGCTCATACGAAATACGCTCATGCGCGGCATGCGCATCTACCATCACCAGCCCCTCATGGCTCTGGGCAAGTATAAATGCGCCGTGCAGATGTGCCATTGCAAACCCCAACGGCGGGAATTCTGTATCATTGCAAGCTGCCGCATCTGTATTGGCCGCATCATTATCATTTATAGCGCCAACCAGTTTGCGGTAAAGCTGGCCTTGCTGCCTATGCTTGCTTTCGCCTGCCTGCGGCTGAAAGAGCTGACCCGCGCGCTGGCTTGATGATGCCGGATCCACAGGCTCCGCTGATGCGCTGCCGCTACCCTGCCCCCGGGAGCCATAGTCCAACTGCATTGCCGCCTGTGCCGGTTCGTAAGAAGGAGCGACCGGTTCATTCGCCTGCAATGCCTCATTACTTTCACCGACGGCTGAAGCTGCCGCACCATCAGATACGACGGCAGCCAGCTCCCGCGAAACCGAGCTTGAAATGAATCCGTGAATTTTCCGGCTATCCCGAAAGCGTACCTCCAGCTTGCCCGGATGCACGTTGACGTCAACATCACGCGGCTCCATTGCAAGATACAGTACATAGGCCGGTTGACGCGCGTGATACAACAAATCGGAATAGGCGTGCTTTATCGCGTGGGCAACCGTTTTGTCACGCACCATTCGCGAGTTAACGTAAAAATACTGCATATCAGCCTGACTGCGCGAAAAAGTCGCCTTGGCAATCCAGCCGCTCAAGCTCAGATTGTCTGCTTCACGCATGAGCGGCATTGCGTTGTCCAGAAATTCCTTCCCCAGCACACCGTGTACTCGATGGCTGCCATCATCGCCATCCGCAACAGCTGGCCAGCTCAGCACCTGCTTGCCATTGTGAGTGAGGGTGAAGCCGACATCCCATGCTGATAATGCAATTTTGCGCACAGCAGCTTCTATGTGATTGAATTCTGTTCTATCGGTTCGCAGAAACTTGCGTCTGGCGGGTACATTAAAAAAGAGATCGTTTACGGTTATCGTTGTTCCGACCGGCCGCGAAGCTGGCCTTGTTTGGGTCTCTCCGGTACTGCTGTCAAAACTGATTTCCACCGCATGGTCCTGTCCTTCCGGTCTGGTGCAGATAGACATACGTGAAACCGCCGAAATACTCGATAACGCTTCTCCGCGAAATCCCATAGTACGAACGGCTGTCAGATCATCGAGTGAAGCAATTTTACTGGTGGCGTGTCGTTGCATGGCTAACGGCAACTCATCCACTGCTATGCCGCAGCCGTCGTCGCGAATTTTTATCATTCGAACGCCGCCGGCCTCCAGTTCTATTTCGATCCGGCTGGCACCGGCATCTATACAGTTTTCGAGCAATTCTTTGACTATCGAGGAGGGCCGATCAATCACTTCGCCAGCGGCAATCTGGTTTATCAGATGATCAGGAAGTTGTTGGATTGGCATATGCCGCATTTCCGGTGAGCAATGCGGTAGTTTACCTCACGCAGACACACAGGGGGCTGCGGAAAAGTAATGTGTAACTGATCATACGCAGAGACACGGGGAACGTGAATCCCTGTGCCAGTGCTACTTAGCCGCGTTGCTTGCTAACCAGGCTGCCAATCACTGAATCGGGTGGTGCGTTCGCCATAAAATAGTCAACCACACCATCTGCAAGTGCGCCGGCGAGTTTGCGCTGATGACGGCCTGATCGCAGCTTGCGCTCTTCCCGCGGGTTGGAAATGAAAGCTGTTTCGACCAGAATCGAGGGGACATCCGGGGCTCTTAAAACAGCAAAGCCCGCCTGCTCTACCTGTGCTTTATGCAGGGAATTCACCTTGGCCAGGTGACTCAAAATCACACTACCGCACTCAATACTCGATTCAAGTACCGCGTTTTGCGCCAGATCGATCAAAGTGCGCGACAACGCCGCACTGCTGTCTCTTACTTCTATTTCACCGAAAAGCTTATCGGCCTGATTTTCCGTGCGCGCCAGCACTTCGGCTGCTTTTGAGCTGGCACCTTTATTCGACAGAGCAAAAACTGATGAGCCACTGGCCGATTTTTCCGGGAATGCATCTGCATGAATCGAAACCAGTAAATCAGCTCGGACTGAACGGGCCCGCCGAACCCGCTCCGGCAGCGCCAGATAGCGATCATCGCGTCGAATCAGCACGGGCTTAAAGCCTTTTCGTCGCCGTAATTTCTTATGCAACGACAGCGCAACTTTCAGCGTGACGTCTTTCTCCTGAGTTTTGCGATGCCCGATCGCGCCCGGGTCTTTACCGCCATGACCGGCATCTATCGCAATGACGATATCTCTTAAGTCCGCTGCGTCGACCGGGGTGTCCGTTTCGATTGCAGTTAGCGGAGCCATGCCCAGATCGACGACCAGGCGCTTGCGGTTCGTTCCTTTGAACTGATAAACGCGGCTGGATACGTCAGCAGGCGCGCCGTTGACATCAAGCACAATGCGCAGATCATCGTGATTGCGCTTGCCGTAGCGGATGCGGCGCACCGTGCCACGAGCTTTAAGATCCCGCGACAGCAGTGTTGACACCCGACTTGACGCCAGATCAATCACAATCCGGTTTGGATTCGCCAGTGTAAACACCTTATAACCGGTGGGGATCGTATCCAGATCGAGGTGCAGCTTCATTCGACCACGGTCTTCGTGGAAATAAACACCGATAACCTGAGTTGCAGCTGCCTGGACAACGTTTGGCGCCAGCAACAGTCCTCCGCTCACACAGACGGCTCGGCCGGCAACAGTCAAAAACTGCCGACGATCGTTATTGAGATGTGAAGCCACGCTGAAACCCGTTAAAAGTCAGTTATTATGATACAAATTTGTTACAGTCCGACGACCTTCCTGATCGCGGTAATCTTCTAACAAAGTTAATCATATACTACACAAATTTAAAGTGATAGTTCACAGTGTAGCTCGTGGAATGTCCTTTGCGTAACGCTTTTATTCTGTCACCTTACAAATGGAACGGACTCACTCCGACCGGGTGATACTTAATAAGCGGGATCTGTTGTCGTTGTGCTCGATCGAAACCCGCAGGTTGACCAGTCGCTGCAACTCGGGAACCCTCTCAGCCCATTCCACCAGAAGAACCGGTCGGGCCTGCAGCAAATCGCGAAAACCAATGAATTCCAGCTCTTCGGGATCAACGAGCCGGTAGAGATCGAGGTGGCAGATGGTTGCAGCGTCGAGCTCGTATTGCTCAAGGAGCGTGTAGGTCGGGCTTTTCACCCTGCCCGAATAGCCACAGGCGCGAATAAAACCACGGCAGAAGGTTGTCTTGCCAGCGCCCAATTCACCACTCAGCGCAATGGTCGATCCGCGCAAGGCATCGGCGCTGCTCAGGCTTCGAGCCAGTTCCGCGCCAGCTGTTTCCATTGCTGCCTCACCAAAAACAGGCTGTTGTGATTTTTCTAACTCAACAATGCTACCCATGGGCCACCGAATTCGCCGCACCACTAGCTGTGCCCGGCTATGTACTATTAATAGCCGATATTGAGATTACTCAGCCGGCTTACCAGACCACTGGCAAAGCTCACCCCGACACCATCAGTAATCTGGCTTAAGAGGCCATCCTGAGGCGTGAAATTCACCAGTTTTTCAGCGTCGAATATCTCACGTGCAACGGTCATTTCACTACCGATTTTATCAACCAGACCATTTGCAACTGCCTGCTCACCTGTCCAGATCAGGCCATTGAAAACATCTTCATCGTCACTGAGTGCATCACCGCGCCCTTCACGCACCACACTTTTGAATTGCTCGTGAATATCGGCAAGCAGCGATTCCATGTGGTTGACTTCGTCGTCTTTCAACGGTGAAAACGGGTCAAGGAATGCTTTATTGTTGCCAGAGGTGATTAGTCGGCGCTCTACACCGAGCTTCTCCATGGTATCCACAAACCCGAAACCGCCGCTGCGGACGCCGATCGAACCGACCAGACTCGCTTTATCAGCAAAGATCTGATCAGCAGCGGCTGCGATGTAGTAGCCTCCGGACGCACACAGATCTTCAATAACAGCATACAACGGTGTTTCACTGTGTTCGGCCCGCAGTCGACGAACTTCGTCGAAAATGCGGCCGGACTGCACCGGACTGCCTCCAGGGCTGTTTATCCTTAAAATAACGCCAGCAGTATTTTCATCTTCAAACGCCGCCTTCACGCCGGCAACAATGCGATCCGCATTGGCCGGCTCTCCAATGGCAATCGGCCCGCTGACATCGATAATTGCAGTGTGTTTCTCAGCTTCACCGAGTGGAAAGTTCAACAAGCCTTTACCGAATGCGAGTACCAGAACCGCTGCAAAATACCCGAATCCGAGCAACTTGAAGAAAATACCCCAGCGGCGTGATCGACGCTGCTCTTTGATCGATTCCGTTGCAAGCTTCTCAATCACGCTGCGCTCCCACCGAGGAGCCTGCTCCGGTCTGACACGCTCTCCGCGTGCCCATCGCTGATCATTGTTCATTATTTTGTATCTTTCTGGCTGCAAGGGCATGAAATCGGCAAAACAAAGCAATCAATGCAACTGCTGTACCCTCAGAATCCCGCCCGGCAGTCTACTATTTCGCGTTTAGCTCATGTCGTACGCGCTGCCATGAAGGGTCCGTCGGTGCGGCGAAGATAAGGGTTTTAGCGGAACAATCAAGTTTCTTCTTATGATCGTCTGCTGACACCGACTGATCATCCGGCGCCACCGATGGATCGGGCTGATCAGGCATCCCCGGGAAAACGATCTCACGGGCGTGCAGAAACATCCGCCGCCGCTCGATTTTACTCAGTGACCGGTCGGAAAGATTGTTCACCAGTCGATTTACCGTCCGGTCCCCGTAGCGCGGATCACCCAGAACCGGGTGGCCGGTATGGGCGGCATGCACCCGGATCTGATGCGTGCGACCGGTATCAATCTGCACGTCAACCAGCGAGCAGACCGGCCCGGCCTCAATCGATGTAATCAGGCTTCGGGCCGGTTTACCAGCCAGATGATCAACTGTCACCATGCGATCGCCCGTCTCAGGCTGCCCCTTCAGCAGCGGGGCATCGACTGCGACTGTGTTCTCAAACTCACCAGTGAGCAGCGCTGAATACTGTTTCCCCACCTTTCCGGCACGCAGTGAGTCCTGAAAATGCACTGCCGATGGCCTGTTCTTTGCGAGCACCAATACACCACTGGTCTCGCGGTCGAGCCTATGCACCAGACTGATCGAAGTGTTATCAAACGCTTTGTGGATGGCATCAATCACTCCGAACCTGACACCGGTGCCACCATGAACCGCTAATCCAGCAGGTTTGTTCAGAACGATCCAGTGAGAGTTCTCTGCTATTACCGACGCTTCAACCTGCTTTATTACAGCAGCAGGTACATGAACACCGACCTCTGTGGTTACGGTCACTGGTGGAATACGAATATCATCCCCGACAGAAAGTTTGTACGCCGGTTTGATACGTCCTTTATTCACCCGGACCTGACCCGTGCGAAGTAAGCGATATACCAGCCCCCGAGGCACTGTTTTAAACAGGCTCATCAGGAAATTGTCAATTCTCTGGCCTGAATGTTCGGGCAAAACGGTGACATGTTGCACCTGGTGAAACTGCTGATCCGGAGCCGGCATGGAAAGAATGTCAGTGGTGTGGTTTGTAGGAAGCTTTGATGGCTGCTATATTACACGTCGGGTTGCAGAAAAACTTTTTAATACCAAAGCAATCCGGAGACACAGATTCAAGCTACTCGAGCCCGCTCAGAGGGATCTCGCGTAACAACACTCTCCCGTCCCAAGATACGTTAAGCCAGACTGGAACTCTGTCGGCTGGCCGCGGACATGACCTGCACAACAGGCACCGCGGATTTGAAAAAAGGACCAACGAACTCCTGGGTCGGGTACGACAATATTTTTGTTCGGCACCCAACATACAAGATGGACAATTCTGCTGACATGCAGGGGCACAATACTATGAAAGGAAAGATGCTTCACTTCGCGTAACATAGCGTAAAAAATCAGAACAATTCAGCAGTTCAAATTGACCAAAGGTGCCGTCCCCTAACAGGACTGAACCTCAATGAAACGAATGCTAGTAAACGCCACACAACCCGAAGAACTTCGCGTTGCAATAGTGGACGGGCAGAAACTAGACAACCTGGATATAGAGAATAAAACCAGAGAACAGAAAAAATCTAATATATACAAGGCGAAAATAACCCGGGTTGAACCCAGTCTTGAAGCAGCATTTGTTGACTACGGTGCCGAGCGCCACGGTTTTCTGCCATTCAAAGAAATAGCCAAAGAATTCCTGTCTGACGCCGCCCTGAAAGATGGCGGTCGACCGAATGTTAAAGCCGGTATCCGGGAAGGCCAGGAAATTCTTGTACAAATCGAGAAAGAAGAACGCGGCAACAAGGGCGCTGCGCTCACTACTTTCGTCAGTCTGGCCGGCCGTTTTCTGGTCCTGATGCCGAACAATCCTCGTGCTGGTGGCGTAAGCCGCCGCATTGAAGGCGATGAGCGCTCTGAGCTCAAAGCGGCGATGAATGAACTCGAATTGCAGGATGGTATGGGCATCATTGTGCGCACTGCCGGCGTTGGCCGCACTGCCGAAGAGCTGCAATGGGATCTCGACTACCAGGTAAAGATCTGGGAAGCCATTCAAAGCGCTGGTGGAAACGAAAAAGCACCGGCACTGATCTACCAGGAAAGTAACGTTATCGTTCGTGCCTTGCGCGACTATTTCCGCAGCGATATCGGCGAAATACTGATCGACGTACCTGAAGTTCACAATCAGGCACATACGTTCATGTCGCAGTATATGCCGCACAACCTTCGCAAACTTAAAATGTATACCGACGACGTACCGCTGTTCAACCGGTACCAGATTGAAGGGCAAATCGAGTCTGCCTATCAGCGCGAAGTCCGCCTGCCGTCCGGGGGCGCGCTGGTTATCGACCACACAGAAGCATTAATTTCTATCGACATCAATTCGGCCCGTGCAACCAAAGGCGCCGACATAGAAGAAACAGCAACCAATACCAACCTCGAAGCATGCGACGAGATCGGTCGGCAACTTCGCCTGCGCGACCTTGGCGGGCTGGTGGTAATCGACTTCATCGACATGATGTCGCCGAAAAACCAGCGTGCGGTGGAAAACAGCCTGCGAGAGGTCGCCAAGCTTGATCGCGCTCGTGTGCAAATCGGCCGTATCTCTCGATTCGGCCTGATGGAAATGTCACGACAACGACTGCGTCCTTCACTTGGCGAGACCAGCGAAATTGTCTGCCCGCGTTGTGTGGGTCAGGGCACTATCCGCACTGTCGAGTCTCTTGCACTGCAACTGCTGCGGTTACTGGAAGAGGAAACCCTAAAGGAAAATACCGGCAGAGTGCTGATAAAAATGCCGGTGCCGGTGGCCACTTACCTGTTGAATGAAAAGCGCGAAGCTATTCGTGAAATTGAAGAGCGCAACAACGCGCGTGCACTGCTGGTTCCGGACATGAATCTGGACACACCACACTACGAGATAGAGCGCATCAGGCACTCCGAAAATGACCATGAAGCCGTGCAGCTGGGCTCACATGAGCTGATCAGGCAAACTGCCACAAACTATGTTCCGGCGGTAGACAAAGCCGAGATTGTGCAGACTGAAACAGCAGCGGTGCAGACCGTTGTACCTGTAAGTCCCATTCCGGCTCAGACAAACATATCCAGCGGGTCTGGCAGTGACAACAGCAATCAAAAAGGGCTGTTGGGGCGCATTGTTGAATTTTTTACCGGAGATAAAGAGGAGGAAGAGGCCAAGCCTGCCAAACCGGCGCGCGAGCGTAATAGCAACAATCGCAATCGCGGGCAGAAAAACGGCCAGCAACGTCGCAACGGGCGCGGCCAGAGGGATAATCAGTCGCAAAATCGCCGCAGCAACAACAAGCAATCGAAGAACGCAGAATCAGCAAAGCCGGATAACCGCTCCAGCCAGAATAAAGACAATGCTCGCGACGATAATCGCCGGCAGAAGCAGGCAGAGACTGATTCTTCTCGTCAGCCCCAAAATAGCGGCGCACCTCAGACTGGCAGTGCCGATAGCAACCAGACCGGCAGCGCAAACGATTCTCGAAGAAAGTCGAATTCGAATCGCTCTGGCAACCGTAATCAGCGCAATAGAGGTCGGAATAACACCGACCAGAGAAACAACGAGCAGAAAGCCGGTGAAAAGAACACTGAGAAAGCCGCTGAAAAGGATACCCGGAATTCACAACAGACCAATGGTCCGCAACGACGCGATAACCGCAACGACAGCCAACGCCGTAAATCAGCCGAATCAAGCACTGACGTTGCCCTGGAAAGCGTAAGCGATACGGAAACCCCTCAGGCGCAGACTACAAAGGCACAAACAACGCAGGCTGCAGTACAGCAGGCAGAGGCAAACACCGCGGCAAGCAGCACGAATGACGGCAAGACGAATCAATCACGCAGCGAACGGCAAACGAGTCGCCAGGCCGGCAACTCCCGTCGTGGTCGATCAGCCGGAAGCAAACACGAGAACAAGCCGGATAGCCAAAACCGGGATCAGGCACAAAGCCCGACCGATGCCAACACAACTACTGCGGTTGCGGATAAGAGCACGGATCGAAAGATTAGTGATCAGCCCGCAGCACCGCAATTCGGCGCTGAAGCACCGCCACAAGCTTCAGAACAGCCCGGGAAAAGCGCTCAGGCAGTATCTGCCGGCAACCCGGTCAGTGCCGAAAGCTCGCGTGTTGAATCAGGCAAACCTGAAGTAGCTTCAGAACAGACTGGCGGGGCTACTAATCCTGCACCGGAACGAACGGTGGAAAATACACCGGCTCAGGCCACACCAGTTGCAGCATCGAGCGCAACATCGGGCCAGTCATCTACTGAACCATCGACTCAGGGAGAAAAGGCCACAACAACGGATGCTACGAGTAGCACTGGTACGAAAACAACTGCCGCGGCACCCTCGAGAGACAAAGAAAACAGTCGTAACAGCCGCAATAATAATGGCAATCGCGGGCCACGTGGCAGGTACAGTAGACGCCGCCGAAAGCCTGCTGGTGATAACGTCACCAAAGGAACCGGAAGCGGCCAGGTTGAAACAGCGCCTGCAGCTGCCAGCCCGGTGCCCGATACCACCGCTACATCCGACCGAAACAACGTTCAGGCAGCAGATAAACCGGGTAATCGCAGTACTAATACGGGGCAGGAGACAGGCTCCAATGCGCCGGAATCCAGCACTGACAACCCTGCTCGAAACCCGGAAAATAGCGCGCAGAGTGCACAGACTCAGAGCAAACGACCAGCACGGAAACCTCAGCGAGCACAAAAAACGCAGCAAGGTTCAGAAAAACAGCGCTCGGACACCGTTGTAAACCCGAAAACAGAAACAGCGCCTTCACCGGCCGCCGATGCCGCCAGTTCGCAATCGTCGGCTCCTACTCATGTTCGTGTAAGTGACAACGCTGATACAGCCCCGGCCTCCAAGCCTAAAGCTCCAGTGGCTGAATCCGCTGCGGCAAAGAGCCAGGGAGCAGTGCTGAAACAGGTAGAAACGGTAGCAAACAGCAACCTTGCATCGGAAAGCAAGGCAAAGGTATCCGCGATGCAGCCAAGCCAGCTGAAAAGTTCGGTACGCTCACTTGCAACCGGACCGTCAACAAACAGTGCCAGCACAGGGTCTGCACAACCTTCAGAAAGTGCGAAACTTCAGAAGGTCGAAACGAAGCCATCGCCGGACAATCAACCGAGCTAGGCAGACTCGTGCAGTCTGCTGTTTTGATCCTGGCAGAATTAATCTGCCCGGATCAAAACGAGTAGCCTGTTTAGCTAGTGCCCATCCATAAAACGGGGCGTAGCGAGGGTCACTCAGGTGCGTGAGATTTCACCTACCATATGTGGGCGTTTAGTCATTCTAAATAACTACATGTGGTCGATGAAAGATCGCGTGTCCTGAGGGACCCGCAGTAGCGCTGGTTTATGGATGGGCGCTAGCCAGTGCCCGTCCGTAAAACGGGGCGTAGCGAGGGTCACTCAGGTGCGTGAGATTTCGCCTACCATATGTAGCTAACTACTATAGACACGCTCGCCCATCAGATGCGTAGCACGAGTAAGCCGATCATCAGCCAGCATGATCAAGGCAAACAACTTTTCCTCGATGGTATCCACCAGCTCTATCCGACGCCCGAGTAATTCGCTGGCCTGTGGATCCAGCACCACAAAGTCGGCCTCTTTTCCCGTTTCGAAGTTCCCGATATGTTGCTGCAGCGATAGCGCGCGAGCGCCACCCAGAGTGATCTCATACAACAACTGCAAGGCGTTGACGGTGTTTCCATTTAGCTGTGTCACCTTATAGGCCTCAGATGCGGTTTCCAGCATATTAAAGCTCGTGCCACCCCCGACATCCGTTGCCATGCCCGTGCGCACCCCGCTTTCCCGGGCAACATTAAGATCGAACAAACCGCTACCCAGAAACAGATTCGAGGTCGGACAGAACGCTGCGACGGTCTGCGTCTCCCGCATGCGGATTAGATCTTCACTCGTCAGATGAATACAGTGCGCATAAACCGCTCGATCACCGAGCAAGCCATAATGGTCATAAACATCGAGATAACTGCGCGACCAGGGATACAACTCAGCCACCCATTTAACTTCAGACTGATTCTCCGCTACATGGCTTTGCACATATACCCCTGGGTTGTCAGCGTATAATCGACCGGCCAGCTCAAGCTGCTTCTCACTGGACGTTGGCGCGAACCTGGGAGTAATGGCGTAGTTAAGTCTTTGCGTACCGTGCCAACGATCGATCAGCGCCTGGCTGTCCCGGTAGCTTTGCTCTGCGGTATCACGCAGTTTTTCCGGACAGTTGCGATCCATCATCACCTTGCCGGTAATCATTCTCATATTGCAGCGTGACGCTGCCTCGAAGATTGCATCTACCGAGATCGGGTGTACGGTGGCAAACATCATCGCGGTTGTGGTGCCATTGCGAAACAACTGCGACAACGCAAAATCAGCGACACCCGCAGCATGAACGGGATCGGAAAATTTTATCTCGGCCGGAAATGTGTATCGCTCCAGCCACTCCAGCAACTGAGCACCATAACTTGCGATCATGTCCACCTGCGGATAGTGCACGTGGGTATCGATAAAACCCGGAAAGATATAACAGCCCCGGTAGTCATACTGAGTTGCCTGCTGGCAATCTGGTTTTGCGAGAAGCGTTTTGGCGCCGTCAACAGCCGCTATACGGCCATCGCGAATCAGCAATGCGCCATCTTCAACCACCTCCAGTGCATCTGCCCCGGCAACCGAAGGGTCGGCCGTCAGGTGCACTATGGTTCCGCGTATCAGTTTATCTTTACTTACTGGCATGTTGCATTCATCGATCGGAAGGTCTGGTGTACCAGCTCAGTCAGTCTGTTCCCACAGCACAGACAATTGCATCGCGAGACTCAAAGCAATTGACTCCGGCCGGCGCGACCGAATACTACCTAATCCAATGGGACATCGCATACTTTTAATCAAAGTTTCCGGCCGGTTTCGATGTTGCAGCCGTCGGGTAAACTGCCGTCGCTTGCTGTCGGAGCCGATAACCCCGAGATAGCGAAAGTCTCCACGGTCAATCACTGCCTGGCAGATGTCGTAGTCAGTCGCATGGCTGTGAGTCATTATCACGTAGCAGGCCTGGGAGGGTGCTTCCGCTACTTCATCAGCACACGCTTCAGTCTCATGGATAACTATAGATGGTTCAGCTTCGAGCGACTCGGGTAATTGCAGCATTTCAGCACGCTCATCGATCCAGGTTAGTCGACAGGGAAGCAAAGCCAGTTGTGCAACGACCGCCTTACCTACGTGCCCGGCACCAAACAGCCATACTTGCGGCAGCTGAATAAACAATGGCTCGCAGAACCACAGCAAGCCGTCGTGGCTGACAAGCTGTGGCTGGCTGGAAGCCGCTGACAGGCTTTGCGCAGGCCCGGATACACCGATCGATTCTTTACCGACTATTTCATAGTTGCCCGCCGCTCCGGCTTCAACGCATCGACATAGCCACTGACCATGTGGCCACAGTTCCTGCGACGCGTGATCCTGCGATAAAGACTGTAATATTCCGCTTACCCAATCCATACCGGCAACCGCTTGCTCAAACAGCAGTTCTACTTTTCCGCCACAGCATTGACCCAGCGCCGGGCCCAGCGCAAACATCCGGCGTTCGACTGCCGCACTTGACAACAATCTGTCACGTGCAATGGCTATAGCCTGGTATTCGAGATTGCCACCGCCGATGGTACCGGACACGTTTTGCTGACTCACCAGCATACGCGCACCGACTTCTCTGGGAACAGAACCATCTACGCGAACTACGGTGACCAGCGTCACAGCGGCGTCTGCTCTCAGCATAGCAATGAGATTGTTGATCCAGTCAGGCATCCGGCAAGCATAACGAATAACGCCACATTCGGGTTGAAACTGTCGCAATTACCACAGGAATAAACCTCCGTGTACGCAATGGAACGGTTCCTGCTCTCTAAACGGCCGGTTTCTGTGACGCATCCTTCACCACAGACTGCATTACCACACAAAGTGAAATCTACTGATGCAATAAGCAGCAGAAACCAGACAGACACGAGTTTTAACTTTAATTTTGAATCGAATCGGAACTTGAACATGCGCTTAAAAATTCTTGCTTGCGTGCTTGTTGTAACAAGCACCCTACTTACCGCATGCGAAACCATGACATCTTCCCGGCGGCTCGCAATCAGCACGAGCATTGGCTGGGCTCTGCTGCCGTTCGAAAATCTATCTCAAACTCCCCTGGCAGGTGATCGCGCGAGATCTCTAGTCGAGACTCATCTGCACGCAAACGGGGTAACCAACCTCGCCATTTATCAGCCCGCTAGTGAGCAATCGCTTCTGTCGCTGCTAGACAATGCGGCACAGCTGGAAGCAGGGAAGCAATGGGCACGGGACAACGGCTATCGCTTCGCCGTGACGGGTAACGTTCAGGAGTGGCAATACAAGAACGGACTGGATAACGAACCCTCTGTTGGCATGACGCTTAAATTTCTCGATCTCTATAACAACGAGGTTCTATGGGTTGCATCCGCCTCGCGAACGGGCTGGGGCTATAGCAACTTATCAAGTGTTGCTAGTAAAACTATCAAAGAGTTGCTGGCCGAAGTCCGTTTCAAACCATCGAAAAGCACAGCACCGGATACCAGCCCTGTTATCGCGGCCAACCGCCCGATTATCCCGCGGGCCACCCCCGCTGTGACAACCCGAATTCAGCCTATGCCCCTGGTTCCCCGCGAGCAGGAACCTGAGATTGCAGCGGCAAAACCACCAAAAGTAATGGACCCGCCTGCACTTCTGCCCTCTATGATTGAAAATACAAACAAGGAAGTAACCGACCGATGATCAGTTTCAATCTGCCGTCTTCGGCGGTTAAGAAACATAAAACAGGTTTTTCCTGGAGCAATACTGGGCCGACTAAGCACTGGTCCCATAAAATCCTGGAGCTACTGGTTTTCTCTATAGCCGTTCCTGGTATCGGTTTTTTCTTTTTCAAACACGACCCCGTAGGCATGAACAGCGGATTTGCCTGGTTCATTATTCCTCCGGTTGTTTTCGCTGCACGCTATGGCGCTTTGTGGGGATTTCTCTGTGCTATCACCTGCACAGCTTCACTGGCATATCCGTGGCTCGCGTACTCAACCCAGTTTTCCGATCTACTTGCCCTCGGTGTCGGTACCGTGATCCTCAGTATTATTGTCGGTGACTATGCCTCTTCCGGCAAAAAACAAAGTGCGCAGGAACACGCCGAGAATCAATACCTCAGACACCGCCTGAAAGAATTTTCCAAGGACTACCACATCCTGAAGGTATCTCATGGGCAGCTGGAAGAATTTATGGCCGGCCAGCGAATCAGTGTCAGACAAGCACTGCAGCAACTAAAGCCTTTATTGACAACATCCGGTAACAAAAACAAACAAGTTCTACAAGCGGGCAATGAGCTTATGGCTGTTTTTGCCCAGTTTGGTGCGGTACAGGTGGCCGGTCTCTATGGCATGAAGGCAAACAACCGCTTAAACCCGGAGCCCATTGCATTGCATGGCGATATGCCTGCACTGAATTTATTCGATCCATTGGTTAAACTTGCTATAGAAAGTGGTCAGCTGGTCAGTGTGAAACTCGAAGCGCACGCCAGCGAAACGGTTGATAGTAAGCTCCTGGCAGTGGTACCGATTATCGACTCGCACAATCAGCTACACGGAATTCTAGCGATCAAAGACATGCATTTTATGGCTTTCCAACAGGAAAACCTAAATGTACTTGCCTTACTGGGTAGCTATATCGGCGACATGCTGACGCGTTCACGTAGCATCGGCGAATCACGCAGTGGCTGGTTTCTGGCCGAGCTCGACAATGCGATCAGGTTTGCCCGAACCAACCGCGTTCAATCAGCGCTGCTCACCATCAAGCTCAAAACTACAGACCAGACGCAGTTTGTCGCGGATTATCTGGGCAGTAATATCCGAAGCCTCGATAGCTCATGGCAACCGCACTCCGCTTCCGGCAGCAATACGGTTGTTATTCTTCTACCGCTGATGAACAAGGCCCAGTGCGAAGCTTATCTGCAGCGGGTTTCAAAAAAACTATTTGATGAAACTAAAATTGATCTGACGCACGTTGCCGCCGAAGTTCGCATGAAGCAAATAATGAAGCGCGATACCCGTGACACCTGCCTGACGTTTGTCAACAACGTTACCGGTTTCGGCAAACCCAAGGAAGGTAAATTCAAAAGGAAGCGTAAACGTGCTGCGTAATTTATTCGGCATCCCGGTTTTATGCCTGGCACTAACCGCTGAACTGATTCTCAGTGCTCAGCTGGTGGTTGATCTCGGTCTGTCAATCACTATGAGTGCCTGGTTATTTTCCCACACGATGGCTAGTGCACTCGCAGCGTTTTGCACGTCGATCTTGTTTAAAGAACTGGTACCGGGAAAGCGCGTACCCCTGCTCTTCTTTTTGTTTCTGACCGGATTTTTCCTGCCTTTTATCGGAGCCCTGGGGATCTGGCTTTCAATAACATTCGGTGCAATCATCGCACGGGGTCGCCATCAGCAGAAAGAATTCTGGCAATTCACCAGCAATGCCGAATTGCCATTTGCCGCACCTATCGATCGCCCGCTGCCCAAACTGGATAGTCGAGGGTTTATAGAGCAGCTTGCCTTCGATCCAGAGACCGAGAAGCTCTATAAAAAGGTTGCCGGAACAAGACACATTCGCGATAGCCAGGCTGGCCCGATCCTGAAGCAGGCAGTGGGACACGAAAATGATCGAATAAGACTTGTCGCCTATCAAATGCTGGACAAAAAAGTTAATACACTTAATCGGGAAATACAGCGGCTGGAATCAGACGCTCGTGCTGCATCAGGCGCTGGAAAATCAAATATACACTTGCAAATCGCAAATAATTACTGGGAACTATTAACTCTGGAAGAAGATGAGCCAATCGCACGTGAAGAACTACTGGGCAAAGCGCATGGACACGCACTGAAGGCCGCCGAACTCGACAGCAAAAATGTCAATGTGCACTTCACGATTGGACAAATCAATCTTAAACAAGGCGACAGCCAATCCGCGATCGCCTCGTTTGAACGTTCTATATCACTCGGAATTTCGAAAGACAAGGCACTGCCTTACATCGCGGAAGCCGCCTATAAAATGCGTGATTTTGTAAAACTTCGCACGACACTCGATCAGGTAAGCCCTGCCTTCAAAACCTACCCGCCATTTTCAAATGTCATAGAGTACTGGGCATGAGTAAATCACCCAAGTTTAGCCCCGGTACACATGCAAATGTTTGTCTTTTGCTGGAAGGCACTTTCCCTTATGTACGCGGTGGCGTATCAAGCTGGGTAAAGCAGCTTATCGAAGGCATGCCGGAACTGACTTTCTCTATTGTTTTTCTCGGCGGCAAAGCGGACGAGTACGATAACCCCGCATACGATATACCTCCCAATGTTGTACACATAGAGAATCACTTTCTCATTGGCTCAGACAAAGAACCTTCTACCAAAAAGAAGTTCTGGAAGCGCAAAGCAGACAAAGCGGCACTTTTTGACCGGAATACGCAACTCCACAATATGTTGTCTGATACCGAAAACCAGATAGGCAGCGAAGTTGCCAGAGACTTCACCAATTTATTGAGCAACGAGAATGGAATCTGCCGGACGGATCTTTTCCACAGCGATGAGGCCTGGGAGTCTATTCGGGAAAAGTATCTGGAGGCACCACCGGGCCTGGATTTCAATCATTACTTCTGGACCGTACGCACAATGCACAGTCCTCTGTTTACCTTAGCTAACATCGCAAAAAATCCACCCTCAGCGGACCTTTATCATTCTGTTTCCACCGGATACGCCGGATATCTGGGAGCGATGCTAAAAAGTAAGACAGGCGCACCGTACGTTATCAGTGAGCACGGGATCTATACAAAAGAACGCGAAATCGACCTGGCACATGTAGACTGGATTCCAGAGGAAGTGGACCCGTATCGGGTCGGGCTGGACGACAGCATGAGCTATCTCAGGCAAACCTGGATTCGTTTCTTCCAGTCACTGGGGCGGATGTCATATAGCTCGGCAGATCAAATCTACACACTCTACAACGGTAACAGAGAGCGGCAAATCGCGGATGGCGCTCCAGTTGATAAGCTAACGATCGTGCCCAATGGCGTTGATGTGGCGAAATTGAGTCAGATACGACGCGATAGCGATGCCCCTATACCGCCAGTACTGGCATTAATTGGCCGCATTGTTCCGATCAAGGATATCAAAACATTCATCAGAGGCATGCGAATCATCTGTGCCCAAGTTCCACACGCTGAGGGCTGGTTGGTGGGTCCCGAAGATGAAGACCCGGACTACGTTAAAGAGTGCAAAGCCCTGGTAAAAAGCTTCGGACTGGAAAACTCGGTTAAATTCATGGGGTTTCAAAAACTGGAGCAGATTTTCCCGAAAATCGGCTTGACTGTTTTAACCTCAGTCTCAGAGGGACAACCTCTGACAACACTTGAGGGCTTCGCCGCAGGTATACCAGCAATTACAACGGATGTCGGAAGTTGTAGCGATCTGCTGTATGGTAATACAGAAGAAGATAAATCCCTGGGCCAGGCCGGAGCCATTGTGCCGATATCGAATCCTCGATTGTTTGCCGAGGCTGCACTACTACTATTGATGGATCCGGATAAATGGAGGGAAGCGCGTGATGCTGCCATTGCCCGTGTAGAACAATACTACGATGCGCAGGATATGCTAAGCCACTACCGTGCAATTTATACCGACAATATAACCAGATCCATAGAAGATCAGCAGCAGTTCAAGCAAGCAGGAGGGTTCTGATATGGCGGGAATTGGGTTCGAGCTTCGTAAATATCTGAACGAAGATTCTTTCACCGGCACATTGAAGGCTTATGGCTTTGCCGGCCTTATAAGTGCCGGGCCATGGGTATTGTCTATTCTCGGAGTTATGTTAATTGGTATCGTTGCGATATCACAGAAGGTAGGGGGTAGAGAGGTAGAGCAGTTTACCACCTCGGTAACCTGGATCATGGGAACATCCCTCATTCTCTCCGGAATACTACAACTGGTCTTCACGCGTTACATCGCTGATCGATTGTTTGAAGGGCGCGATCACTTGATCAACCCGAATCTGTTTGGTGCGCTACTGTGCACCACACTAGTCAGCGGGGCACTGGCAACCGCTGCGATGATTCAGTGGTTTGACGAATCTTTCAGCTACGAGGTGTTGATGGTCGCAAATTTTGTCACGCTGTCCAATGTGTGGATTCTGGTGATTTTTGTCGCAGGCCTAAAGAAATTTAAAGTCATTCTACATTCATTTTTCTTTGGCTACACAACAACAGTACTGTTGTCGATGCTACTCATGCCTTACGGTATTGCCGGGCTGCTTACGGGTTTACTAGCAGGCCATGCACTCTTGCTGTTTCTGATGCTTGCCGTAGTAATACCCGAATACCCTATGGAGCAGACTGTAAGACTCGACTTTCTAAAACGAAAAGAGATCTTCCCGGTGCTGATTTTTGTAGGCGTGTTCTACAACCTCGGAATATGGATTGACAAATTTATTTTCTGGGGATACCCGGGTACTTCTGAGGCTGTGATAGGTCCATTGCGCGCCTCACTTATATACGACCTGCCGATTTTCCTCGCGTATCTGTCAATTATTCCGGGTATGGCTGTTTTCCTGTTGCGTATCGAGACCGACTTTGCTGAAGCTTACGACGGTTTTTTCAATGCGGTTAGGGGCAATGCCAGTTTGCCGGAAATCGAAACGCTGGGCAACGAAATGATTCTCGCGGTAAGAGAGGGCATATTTCAAATTATCAAAGTTCAGGGTATTACCGTACTGATCATGTATATGCTTGGGCCGAAAATCGTTACCTGGCTCGGTATCTCGCATAAGTTTATCCATTTATATTACATCGACCTTGTTGGCGTATCGGCACAAGTTCTGATGCTCGCCGTACTTAATGTTCTTTTCTATCTGGATCGTCTGCGAGATGCGTTCTGGCTGACTCTGACACTTCTGGTGACTAACGGCAGCTTTACCTGGATTTCATTGCAACTCGGCCCGATGTACTACGGCTACGGCTTTGGTTTATCGATGTCTTTAACGGCTTTCGTCGGTATATACCTGCTCTCAAGCGAGCTGGAAAATATTGAGTTCAGAACGTTTATGCGTCCCCGTAGCGCCAGCACTCAGTGACTGGGCCTTTGAAGATTCAGGGTATAGATTGATGAATAAAAACCCATGGCATTCGCCACCCGGCCATTCGCTGTTGGTATTGCTAGCGACAACCCTGATGCTGGCAACTTTAACTGCACAAGCTGGCAATGGAAAAAGCGTCGCCTTTTTCTATGGGCCAAACCCTCCGGTTAATGCCCTTTCACAGTTTGATCGACTCATACTTGAATCGGAAAACGTTAAGCCGGACGAACTACAAGATCTGAAACGCAACAATAGCACTGCTTTTGCCTACCTCAGTGTCGGCGAAGTAGGCCCTCATCGCAATTGGTTCAATACGGTTCCTCAAGCCGCAATACTGGCTGATAACCCGGACTGGAACACCAAGGTGATGGATCTGACCAGCGCCAGGTGGCAACGCTTTTTATTGCAGCGTGTTACTCAATTGGTTAACGCTGGCTATGATGGTTTATTTCTTGACACCATGGACAGCTACCAGCTGGCAGTGACCACGGATGAGCAGCGCAAGGCTCAACAGGACAGTCTTGCCAATCTTCTCTATAGAATTAAAAACCAGCACCCTGATATCCGGATGATCGTCAATCGCGGTTTCGAGGTGATGGACAAAATCAGCCCCTATATTGAGGCAGTTGCCGCTGAATCACTGTATGCCGGCTGGAACAATGCGGAACAGCAATACCTGCCCGTTCCGATTGCTGATCGAACCTGGCTGCAGGGAAAACTTGAGCAGATACGCCTCGATCACAATCTGGATATAATTATTGTTGACTACCTGCCACCCTCACGTCGCAGCGACGCTCGCGATACCGCCGCGCAGATTGCCGGTCACGGTTTTATTCCATGGATAGCGAACCCTTCACTGGATTATGTCGGACTGGGTTCTATGGAGGTAATCCCCCGGGATGTGATTATGCTGTACGACAGCAGACAAACCGGCGACCTGGTATCCGCTGAAGTGCACATGCTGCTGGCCATGCCTCTTGAATACATGGGCTATGTACCACAGTACCACGACATTGCCACGGCAGGGCTTCCATCGGGGGTTTTAAAAGGCAGCTATGCCGGCATAGTTGCCTGGAACAGAGGAACTATTAATGTGGCCGGGTACCCGGAGTGGTTGCATAAGCAACTCATTGATCAAATGCCACTGGCGATGATCGGCTCACTGGGTTCTGAGTTAAGTGCCACTCTAACCGACCTACTCGGCCTGCAGACGGTAGCCGGCATCGATCAATTGACATTAACGCCGTTATCATCAGATGAGCTGATATCCTTTGAAGCTCCCGTACCACCACGTATTGATCAGATTTCTATGGGCCTGCGGAGCACAAGTTCGTTAAATACAACTCACCTGAGCTTTGAAGACCGCAACAACACTAGAATCGATACCGTCATTACCGGCCCCTGGGGTGGTCTTGCACTACACCCGACCGTACTGGATTCCAACATCGATTCAGTTCAGGACTGGATTATCGATCCATTTGCTTTTCTGAAAAAATCCTTAAAGCTCACCGATGCTCCCATGCCTGATATTACCACTGAAAATGGCAAGCGACTCTGGTTTGCACATATTGACGGTGATGCCATGCCCTCCTGGGCAGAGTTGCCCGGGCGCCGTTTAGGATCGCAAGTGATTCTGGATGAAGTCATTGTCCCATACGATCTGCCGCACACCGTCTCTGTGGTCGAAGCCGAAATAAACTCTCTGGATCAGTTCCAGGATCGACGTGAATTAATGGTGCAAACCGCTCGAGAATTGTTCGCTCTCGATAATGTAGAAATAGCTTCACATTCCTATAGCCACCCATTCGACTGGGCACCCCTTAAAGAAGGATCCAAAAGCGGCGCTTACAACCTGCCGGTTCCGGGTTATCGCTTTCGATTACAGCGGGAAATCGAGGGCTCTGTCGAATACATTGATAAAACACTTGCTCCGCCGGGGAAAAAGACTGAGGTTATGCTCTGGACCGGAACCGCAATAGCGCCGCAACAGGCACTCGGAATGGTCGAGCAACTCGGGCTCGTCAATATGAATGGTGGGAACACTGTGATATCAAAGGCCAGACCCACTGTTACCACAATTTCTCCCAGTGCTCTACCTAATGGAAATTATCTGCAGATATACGCGCCTATCATGAATGAAAATATCTTCACCAACGAATGGACAGGGCCGTTCGATGGATTCAGGCGCGTAATTGAAACACTGGAATTGACGGATAAACCCCGCCGGATAAAGCCGGCTAATGTCTACTACCATTTCTATATCGGCACAAAAATGTCGTCACTGCGATCCTTACAGGAAGTTTATAACTGGTCTGTTAAACAGGAGATATTTCCGGTATTTGCCAGTGATTACCTCGTCAAAGTCCCACACTTTCGCAGCGCCGGAGTCGCGCGGTACCTTGACGGTCGCTGGAAAATCAGTGGTCTTGGGCCAATCAGATCACTGAGAACGCTGAAGAATAATGCCTGGCCGGACCTCACTTCAAGTAGTGCGGTGACCGGTGCACGTGCGCTACACGATGGCGTTTACATACACACGGATGGAACCGATACATTCAGCTTTAGAACACAGTCAACACAACCAGCACAACCTCACCTGGTTGCAGCTAACGGCAGAATTGACCACTGGCGGAAAAATCGCAACGGTCAAATCAGCTTTCGGCTGTCCGGTCAGGTACCTGTTGTCCTCACCTTGAGTGGAGACAGACGGTTTTGCCAGATGCAGAGCAACGACGTGATAGTTCCCGGCCGGATAAATCCAGACGGCAACACTACCTACGAATTCTCAAAGAAGGATACCGGCGATGCGGTTATCGACTGTCAAACGTGAAAGCCTGATACCACCGGTCTATCTGGTCAGCATCGCCCTTCTCCTGGCGGTATCATTCATTGCTCTGTTGCCATCCAGGGATGCATTCACTTACACAGCAGCCACTACATCACCCGGCAACACACCGGATATAGATAATCTTGACCTTGCCTATATCAAAGCGCGAGATGCGGCAGGGGATCTGTCCAGCGACGAAATGCGCCGTGTCATTCACACCATGATTCGCGGCCAGAAATGGCAGCAGGCACGCGCACTTATAGAGCAGCGTCCGGAGATTGTGCTTAGCCGGACGGATCAATTTCTGCTGCGACTGGAAACTGCTACAGCGGGATTCTTTGACGCTGACAACGACGCCCGCAACGCGACTTATGAAGCGGCCCTGATCCGAATGATGACGCAATTGCTGGACAGTCCGTCATTGCAGGATATCGATACACTCAAACGCGCTTCGCAAATTAGTACGGAACTGGCCCAGCCGGAACTGGCCGCTTCCTACCACCTGCTACTAGCCAATGCCGAACCTCAAAATGCAGCTCACTGGCTTGAGCAGTGCGCACGTATTCTTTCGCACCACAATATGCATGGACAATCCGTACAATGCTACAAGGGGGCTATCGCAAGAAGCACCGATGACCAGAAGATATACCAGCTGAAGTACCACCTGGCCTCTCTATATGCCACAACGGGTGATAAACTTTCTGTCAATGCCCAGCTCGATCAGCTCGTCGTGACAGCACCAGACAACATTGAGCAACTGGAAAAACTGGCCAGTCTGGCCCTGTCTTCAGAACGACCGGACCTCGCCTATCCGCTGTTTGCCCGATTATCACTTCTTGATGAAGCGCGTGCCATTATGTGGCTTGAAAAAGCAGCCCGCTGGGCGGAAGCGTCGAATTTTCCAGGTCTGGCTGCGGAGTATGTACACAACATCGCCAACCTGAGTGACGAAACAGACAGCGCGCCACTGGCTGCACGGCGCCAGCGACTACTGCTGGCAGCCGGTCGCAATGACGACGCCTTGCAAACCGTCTATGAGCGAATTGCGCATCAACCAGACAACCCGGAGCTTCTCATCGAAGGGATTACTATCGCCAGCAACATGGGTCTCGTTGCACAGGCGATGGAGTGGAACGAGATTTTACTGAGCCTGCGCCCTGAAGACACGCTAGCCATGCAACGCCAGATCGACTATTCACTAGCCTACAGACATCTGGACGATGCATTAACCTGGGTACAACGCCTGGTTGAGGTCGAACCGGATAATCGAGCGCACCGCACCAAGCTCGCTCAACTGGAAGAGTGGAACGGCAACGTCCGGAACGCACAGAAACAACGCCAGTGGCTGGCCGATAATTTCCCGGAAATAAAAAACGAGCATGAGCTAATACGATTGGCAGAGCTTAATTGGGATTCAGGTGCAGCAGCCGCCGCACTACAACGGCTTGCCCGCCACGACCCGTTAAGCACCGAGAATATTCAAAAGTTGATCAGACTCTATGAGCAGGACGGGCGTCCTGATAACGCAGCGCTCGCACTTCAGGAGATGATGGGCAACACCGAGCAACAGGCAATACTGCTGCGGGAACTCGCAGCCCTGCACAAACGCCATCACAAGTACAAGGAATCACTGGCCGCCTGGGAAAAATTCGCGGAGCGATTCGGATCATCTGACGAGGAATCAATTAACCGTATGGAACTGCACTGGCGGCTACAACAACCGCTCGACGCATTAACCGCAGCACGGGAGATCAATAAACAGTACCTGAGTAATGCAACCGAATACCAGTTGAAATTGCTTACCGAGCTCGGCTGGCGCTATCGGGAACCCGAAATTTCACTGGCAGCGGCCCCCTATATAGATCAGCTTGATCTGGCTGATGAAGAGCGGCTCACACTTGGCCGCCGTACCATTCAGTCACTTGCAGACCAGCACCGGTTCAACGATGCTATTGAACGTTCAGAAGAGTTGTGGCGCTCGACAGGACAACTCGAGTTTCTGCTTACTGCAATGGAAATGGCACTGCAGGAAAATGTCTATCCGCACCTGGAGCGCTACCTCGATGCCAATGAAGATCTGCTGGGGCTGCGGGAGATTCCGGCCTATTGGCTGACGATCGCTGATTACCATAATCGCAATGCAGATTATCCGGCCGCACTGGAAACTTACCAAAATACACTCAGGATGCAACCCGACAGCATCAATGCAGTAGCCGGGCTGATATGGACTCTAATTGGCAGCGATAACGGCAATATCCAGCTACTGGCAGCACTGGAAAAGCACGAAGCTACCGCCACCGGAGCCCCTGAATTATGGGCTCCATTCGCCGTCGGATATACCACCGCCGGCCAGCCTGATATGAGCTTGCGCTGGTTCAGCAAACTGATGATCAGAAACGATCACGATTATAATATTCTGCTGAGTTTCGCGGATGCTCTGGAACAAACCGGCGATCCGGTTCACGCCTTTAAGGTTCGCAACTACGCGCTTGCCAAACTGCGACCACTGATCGCCGACACTACCGATCCCAGCGCTGATGATCTCACTCGCAACTACGTTGATCTGCTTCGTACCTACGGCAGCGCAAGTGAAAACGAAGCCTGGACCCAGAGTCTGCTGGATGAGCTTCCCGAAAGCTCGGCACAGGAATCATCATGGCGACGTGAGATGGCTGCCTCCTGGTACCTGGCAACCCAGCGCAGTGACTACGCCAGGCTACTAATGACCAAAGCGCATGAAAGACGCATCCAGTCACCGGCCTGGCAGCAGCTGGCACTGGCTCTCGCTGATAACAATATAGAGTCGATTTCAGAAATACTCGCCACGGGTCAAAGACTGTCGACTGGCGATCGTATTCTTGCCTTGCGGACCATCGGCGATGATCGCAAAGCGTTTGATCTGGCTACGTCTGCCCTGGCCGCCGGTGGCAGCGTCGCCGATCATTCAATTGCACAGAAGCATATCATTTCGCTTCGCAGCAATCGTCCTGGCTACTACACAGGAAAAATGGCGCGGCGGGAAATCGGGGAGCTGGACATCACACAGTCAGGTTTATCACTGCGCAACACACTGTCATCCAGGGATCTGGGTTTCGAACTGGACTATAGTCACAATAAACTTACGTCAAACCTGTATCGGGTAGATGAATCAGACGAAGACGATATCGCCGTATCCGCCTTTTTCGGCGACCGGTTAACTGGAGGCAGCATTACCACCGGTGTAAACAGCCAGAGTGAAAGTGACCTCAACTATGCTACCGGCCGTCTTCATCTTAGTGACCTGGATGGAGATCATCTCCTTTCTACAGAAATAGGAATCAATGAAATTGCCGGAGGCTCAGCTGAATTTCGCCTGGGTGCTAAGCAAGACCGGGCAGAAGTCAGCTATGAATCCAGTATTGGCCGAAGTGAGTATATAAAGTTGATCGGCAAATACAATGAAATCAGCACACGGGATAACGACACACCGGTTTCCCGTGGTCTGGGCGCCAGTCTGGAATTGGGAACAAGAGGCTCATTCGGCAGCAATAGCTGGACAATGGGAATCATTGCCACCGGCGAGAAAAACGATTTACAAGATGAACTGCCAGCCAGTCTTCGCGATCTTTCCAGCCGCTCGACCTTCAATAATATTCTAGCGACCGAAAAACAGGAGCTATCCGTTAGCGCGTCGTTATCCAGAGGCGGCATCAATTCAGACTACCCGCAAACAGCATCACCCCGATACCATTTATCAGCCCGGGTGGGACACAACTGGGAATCTGAAACAACTGCGTTTCAAGTGCAGGCAGGAGCCGGGTTCAGGGTAATGGGCAATGATGAGTTAAGCCTTGAATTAAGCCACGACCGCAGTGTAAAGACACTCTCTAATGATTTACCGAACTCCAGTATTGGCTTCCAGTATCGGAATCACTTCTAGCCGGAAATTCACACCTATCTGTTTTTTAGACCATCCTCGATTCAATTGCGCTGATCATCAACAGAGTCCAGAAGCGGCCAGTCAAATTCGACACCGGTACCGGGTACATCAGGTGCAATGGCCAGACAATTTTCTACCACCAGCGGCCTGCTGGTGTAGGAATCAATCGGGAAAGAATGCACTTCAAGCCACCCCGCATTCGATTGCCCGGCCAGCAAACTGACATGTAACTCCTGCATACCGTGACTGCACACCGGAATACCATACTTACGTGATAGGTCGGCCACCTGCAGCCAGCCGGTAATTCCCCCGCAATTAGATGAATCCGGTTGAATAAAAGACAACTTTGATCGCTCAAACGCAAATTCAAACTCGTGCAATGTATGAAGGTTTTCGCCCATGGCCAGCGGTACGCCGGTTGCCTCACGAATTCTCGCATAGCCATCGTAGTCGTCCGGTATAACCGGTTCCTCAAACCATAGAATATCGAATGGCTGAAACGCCACCGCCGCATCAATTGCTGCTGCAACACTCATGGAATAATTAGCGTCGACCATCAGGCTAATGTCGGGACCGATCAAATTGCGAATAGCCTCTACCCGTGCGACATCTTCAGCAAGCGTCGGCTGACCAATCTTTATTTTTACCGCATTGAACCCGCGCTCAAGATAGCTCGCAACGCTGGCCTGTAGTTTTTCCAGCGGGAAATTCAGATCAATACCTCCGCAATACGCTTTGCATCGATCAGAATGTCCACCCGCCATTTTCCATAGCGGAGCACCTGTGCGCTTACCGCGGATATCCCACAGCGCTATATCAATTGCCGAGACAGCAAAACTTGCGACACCGCCTCTCCCTACATAATGAATGTGCCACAGCATTTCTTCATAGAGAGATTCTATTTCGCTGGATTCCCGATTGATCAGCAACGGTTGCAGATCATGTTGAATCATTGCCAGTATCGCGGCACCACCACGACCACCGGTATAGGTGTATCCCGTACCTTCAAAACCGTCATCGGTTTTAATCGTGACGGTAATCAGCTCAAAATGCGAGTGGGCTCCGTGCTTTGCATCATGAAGCACTTCCGCCAGTGGCACCCTGTAGAGTCGACTGTTTAGTTCTTTTACTTTAGACATGGAAGTACCGGAAATATAGTTGCAGCTCAGGCAGAGTTAATCGATGACAATGACAGCGTTGGCGTTAGCGCATCCGCTTCAATCTTGATATGTATAAGCGCCGGGCAGCCGGACTCAGCTGTCGCAGCACGCGCTGCCGCCATTGCGTCAGGAAATTCATTCGGATTGTTCACTGTAACGGCGAATGCACCATAGGATCCGGCCAGGACGGAAAAGTCCGGATTAACCAGATCAGTTGCTGAAACCCTTCCCGGATAATGCAACTCCTGGTGCATGCGAATAGTTCCATACATTCCATTGTCTAACAGTAAGACGATCACGCCTGCACCCGCCTGCACAGCAGTACCAAATTCCTGCATCGTCATTTGGAAGCAACCATCACCGGCAAAAGCCAGCACTGTTTTTTCGGGATTAGCCAGCTTACCAGCAATAGCCGCCGGCAGCCCGTACCCCATTGATCCGCTGGTTGCCGCCAGTTGCGAACCGAAGGTGCGATAGCGCCAGTAACGATGAATCCACCCGGTATAGTTTCCCGCGCCGTTACAGATAATGGTATCAACCGGAACGGTTTCCTGAAGATGCTGCATCACTGCACGCATTGTCTTTGCAACCGGAAGTGTTTTATCGAGAGATGACCAATCAAGGTATTGCCGGTGGGCGTCCCCTGCCGCTGCACTCCAGGTCGGTCTGTATTCAGGGGTCTCCCGGTCAAGCATTTCGCAAAACGCAATCGGACTTGCCAGTATAGACAGGGTTGGTTTGTAGACCTTGCCTAATTCTTCAGCCTGAGGATACACGTGCACCAGTTGCTGATCCGGTTCGGGTATTTTTAATAATGTGTAATCCTGTGAAGGAATTTCAGCAAAACGTCCGCCCAGCAGCAGCAATACATCGGCCTCGCGAACACGCTGTAACAACGCCGGGTTACAACCCAACCCAATGTCACCGGCGTAGTTATCATGCAAATTATCAAACAGATTCTGCCGTCTGAATGAGCACGCCACCGGCAGCTCGAATCGCTCGGCAAAACGCGTAAACTGCAGTACGGCTTTTTCGCTCCAGCAGCTGCCACCAAGAATAGCCAGCGGTTTTTTCGCGGTAGACAGCATCTTTAGAAAACGCTGAACTTCAATGTCTCCGGGCCAGCATTGCGTTTGCTGCCAGGGCGACAGTGGTGTTTCTTCTGCCTTGTCTGTCAGCGTGTCTTCCGGCAGCACGACTACTACCGGTCCGGGTCGGCCGCTGCTGGCAACATGCCAGGCTCGCGATACCATTTCAGCAATGCGATCGGCCCGATCTATCTCGGCAACCCATTTGGCCATACCACCGAAAAACCGCTGATAGTCCAGCTCCTGAAATGCTTCACGATGGCGACTTGTAGACGCAATCTGACCGACGAACAAGATCATTGGTGATGAGTCCTGTGCGGCGATATGTAAACCTGCAGAGGCATTGGTAGCGCCTGGGCCGCGCGTGACAAAGCACACACCAGGGACGCCACGAGTTTTGCCCCACGCTTCAGCCATCATTGCAGCACCTCCTTCCTGACGACAGATTGTCGTCTCAATGCCGCTGTCAAACAGCGCATCAAGGACTGGCAGATAGCTCTCTCCAGGCACGCAGAATACGCGCTCAACACCAAACTTGTTCAGTGCATCTACTACCAGTTCACCACCGCTTTTCACGAACTCTCTCCACTTTGGCTTTTTAATACCGCAACGCTACCGCTCATCGAACATCAGCATATAACAAAACAATCGGTTCCATCGATGCATGTGTACTGCCAGTCGGTCAGACGGCAACCGCGTCGACCGGAGTTTCGCGCAGATTACAGAACACGCGCTCGTCACCATTAATCGCTGCGTTTTTTCCTGACGCTGATTTTTTTCTTTGAACGCGCTTTTTTCTTCGATACCGATTTTTTTTTGAATCCACCCCGCTTGCGTTCAGTAGTTGCCGACGGCGCGGAAACTCCGCGCAATGCGGTGAGCGATCCTTTCCCGCTTTGCTCTATTAGATTGTGAAGCTGCACATTCAGAGGCTGCATGAAATTTTCGTAGCTCGCTTCCCGAAGACTGATTGAATCAAGTGTAGATTCCCAGTGTGCTGTCATGTCAGGCTGCGAAGCCACTTCAGGTAGCGCTCTTATTAATCCCTTTCCCGCATCAGTTGCGTGAATCTGCTTGCCTTGCCTGACCATAAAACCACGACGAAACAACAGCTCTATAATTCCGGCTCGCGTGGCCTCCGTGCCAAGACCATCTGTCTCCTTTAAAATTTTTCGAACTTCGGCTGAGCTCACAAAGCGGGATATACCGGTCATTGCTGCCAGCAGCGTCGCATCGGTAAAATAGGCTGGCGGAGTGGTATTTTTTTCCAGCAGCTCCCCCTTATTACAAAAAAGCGATTGCCCTTTGATCAACACCGGCAGTGTTTTTTCTTTGGGCTGAGATTTTCCGGGCTGCACTTCACGCGCAAACAGTACTTTCCATCCCTCCTTTAATACTGTCTTTGCATTCGCGATAAAGAGCCCCCCCTCCAGCAGGATCTCCACACGTGTGTCTGCATACTCGTGGGCCGGGTAGAACTGCGCCAGATATTGTCGAGCAACCAAACCATAGACCTGCTTCTCACTGGTATTCAGGACGGAGCCATCTGCCTTACGTGCCGTGGGGATAATCGCATGATGTGCAGTCACTTTACTGTCATTCCAGGCCGCGTTTTTAAGACGGGTATCAGCATTAGCCACCGCCTGTTTAGAGGAGGGATGATTATGTGCAATGGCTGAGACCACAGCTGCAGCCTGCGAAAAATGCTCAACGGGTAAATAGCGGCAATCTGATCGCGGATAGGTTAATAACTTATGCTTTTCATAGAGTGACTGACAAACAGTTAGTACCTGCTGCGCGTTCATACCATAACGCCGAGCCGCCTCTATCTGCAGAATTGACAGGCTAAACGGCAAAGGAGGTGCTTGCTTCTTATTTTTTTTCAGGCACTTTTGAACCGACCCCTGCTTCCCGCTTATTCGCTGCACTACGTTTTCTGCCAGTTTTTTCAATAGCACCCGACCGGCATCGTCCATATAGGGCTGACACGCTTCACTCGGCTGCCAGTTGGCAGTAAATGATTCACCGGCCTGCGTCGTTAGATGTGCCAGAACCTCGTAAAACGGCTTTGAGACAAAATTCTCTATTTCCTCACAGCGACGCACCACCAGCCCCAGCACCGGAGTTTGCACCCGCCCCACCGACAACACGCCGTCGTATCCGACCTTGCGCCCCTGTATCGTATAGGCTCGTGTCATATTAATTCCGTACAGCCAGTCAGCTCTCGCACGCGCCAGCGCAGACGAAGACAACGCAGCGTAATCGGTATTTTTTTCCAGCCGTGACAAGGCGCGCTGCACCGCTGCCGGATTCAGATCGCTTATCAGCAAGCGCTGTATTGCTGATCGGCGTTTTGCACTGACTTTGAGATAAGCGATAACCTGATCAACGAGTAATTGCCCTTCTCTGTCCGGATCTCCCGCATGCACAATTTCTCCGGCATCAGCCACCAGCTTTCGCAGTACGGTCAGTTGCGATTTTGTCTCGCGCTTCGGCTGCAGTTTCCATTGTTCCGGAATAATCGGCAAATGCTGCATACGCCACGACTTATACTCAGGATTGTAAACATGAGGCTCTGCCTGCTCGAGCAAGTGACCGATACACCAACTGACGCAATCCCCGTTAGCCGCAGTTATATACCCTTCACTGCGGCGCAATGGCCGCGGCAGTACATCAGCAATGGCACGCCCGAGACTTGGTTTCTCGGCAATAAACAAACGCATTTGCTAGCAACACTCAGGCGAGACAATAACGGCAATCCAGGGCAGCCTGCTGACACTTACCCGCCGATCAGTAGCCAGGTTTAAATGAACAGTAATTTGATTGATCAGAATGACCTTCTCCTGGGTGATTTTGGTTCGCCGGGCAGTACGAGTGATCGCATAATAAATTAACCGCGCGCGTGCGTCATTTCCAAAAAACAGCAAACGCGTGGTCAGCAACGCAGCCAAAATCAAAAAACAGAGTTTGTCCGGAATCGATTCAAAAAATGACAACAATTTTCTGACAGCAGAAAAAAACCTGCTATACCTTTACTGCATAAGAAAAACGAAGGACTCTGTGCGATGTTAAAAAAGATGAAAAATCGTTACCGGCGATTCCGGTTCAACAACCAACCCTACTTCCCCGGCCTCTTTTTTACCCTGGATATGGCTTTGGGCAGTAGTAAACTGCTCGCTCTGGGAGTTGTGTTTTTCGCAATCTTTTATTCTGTGCACTAAACGGGGCTTTTTTAAGATTACCAGAGAATTACGCGAGAATATCTTGCCAGCGCCCTGGCAATCCGGGTTGCTCAAACAAACATACAATAATTTAGTTCACCGGAGTTATTTAGTGCAAGAAACAAAACATATTACTGATGATTATGCCCAGCCAACCTGGCGTGAAATGTACTCGTCAGCGGGTTACAGACCAAACAATCTGTGTTACGCTCATTTTCATACTGCCAGGGAGGCAAAGGAAGATGAATACCCTTTTTGCAAGATACCGACGGTTCAAACGCTTTAATCAGCCGCGCTACCCCGGTTTTTTCTTCACAGTAGACGCAGCTATTGTGGGTTTCAAACTCTTGTTGCTAGCCGCAGCGTTCATGGCACTTTTCTATTGGGTAAACAGCTGGTAGAGCCATAGCACCGGATACCACACGTCACTCGGGAATACGCGCAGTCCCTCGTATTATTATCTGAGCCGGCATAACAACCGCGCGTCTTGAAACTGATTGTTTGTTGATCTGGTCAATTAGAATCGAAACCGTAGCGTCGACCATTCCGTCGACAGATTGTGAAACCGTTGTGAGGTTGTAGCCCTTCCACGCAGACTCCGGTACGTCATCGTAGCCAATGACGGATACATCCTCCGGTACCCGCAGATTCAATTCGTCTCGAAGTACATCCATAACAGCGAACGCCATGTGATCATTGGCTACAAACAACGCATCGGGCGCTGGACGGCGGCTAAAGAGCTCCCTTACCGCCCGGGAAGCGCCCTCAAACGTGTACCCTCCCACAGCGCGTGCAAATACTGTTCGGCCATGCTTATGGAACGCCTGATAAAAGCCTGCCTCACGGTCGCGGTTAGTCGAGGCGTCTTCATCTCCGGCAATAAAAGCAATCCGGCTGTGCCCGCCCTGAATCAGAAATTCGGCTATTAATCGTCCGCCCTGCACGTTATCCGAGGTCACACTGCTTGCGGGCGATGAAGGTACAAACCGGTTGAACAGAACAACCGGTATACCGGCATCTTCGCATTGTCGGGCAAGAGTCGATGATAATGTTGCCGACGCCATAACAATACCCTCTACCTGGTACTGCATCATCTGCTGCACGACTTTATCCTGCTTTCCGGTATCCGTGATAAATAGCAATATGTTGTACCCTTCGTCCTGCAATCGTCGAGACAAATGCTCTATGACCCAAGGGTAGAATTGATTATCCAGATAGGCTGCCATCAGCGCAATCAGGCGGGATCGACCACTGATCATCGCTCGCGCCAGGGCATTCGGCCGGTAGCCTAATTCAGCAGCGGCTTCTATAATTCGCTCGCGAGTCTGAGGCGCTACGCTCGCCCCGTCAGTGAAAGCTCGACTCACGGCAGACTGAGACACCCGGGCTCTGCGGGCGACATCCCCTGATGTAACAACTTTTTTCTTCATGACCCGGTCTCGACAGTCGCCCGAATCAATCTAACAAACAGCTGGAATCTATACAACGGTGACAGTAAGACCCACAAAAAAAAACGATTACCTACGCCTCTGGAATACGCTGGTAATCGTGTTTCAGGGTGGCACTAACCGGAAAGATTATCGGCCACTGGTCTTTTACTGTCGTTTCTTAGTTTTTAAACTCTTCAAAATAAGCCTGTCATATAGTCAGCCTGGAAAACCGGCCGGAGTTACATGCCTCGTCGCGAAACAGCAACAAGCGTAACGATCGATATGAAAAGGCATGCGATTACTGCTGTCATGTCTTATTACTCGGTATATGCCTCTGTCAATCCGGCTATTATCCACAGTCGTACCCACACTTACCGTGCTCAACTTGGCAATTAGCATTTTAAATGTCAATTAATCGTTACAACCATCCGGGATCTGGCGTTTATTTAACGTCGAACTGATAAATCGTTTCTTCTTCCCATAACTGGCCGGGGCGCAACACCGTCGATGGAAAAGCCGGTTGATTGGGTGAATCTGCAGGATGCTGCGTCTCCAGGCACAGTGATCCGCGTTTGCGGTAAGCAACGCCGGACTTGCCGGTAATTTCAGTCACATGGTTTGCCGAATAGAAATGCACTCCGGGTTGAGATGTACCGACTCGCATGGTTCTGCCACTAACCGGTTCATGCACAACAGCCACCCAGTCGCTTGCGGAACGCGGGCTAGCCGGCACCCAGGTGTGATCATAGCCGTGCCCGGCCTGTAACTGCGGATGATCGTCGCTGATCCGTTCGCCGATTCTGTGAGGTTTGCGGAAATCCATCGGTGTAGCGGCCACTTTATGATAAACCCCTAATGGGATGCCCTGATTATTTGACGGGATAAATTCCTCTGCCGACAGTTGCAATGTGTGGTCAAGCACTCCGTCGCGACCTGCGTACTGATGACCACGCAAATTAAAATAGCTGTGATTTGTCAGGTTGAGTACGGTGGCTTTATCAGTTGATGCGCGATAGCCGATGCGCAACTCGCCAGCATCGTTAAGCGTATAGCGTACATCAAGTACCAGCCTCCCGGGATAGCCCCCGTGCCCGTCAGCACTGACGTAACTCAACACCACACTGGCAGAGCTTGAGTCATCACTGGCTACGCCTTCCCACACAACTTTATTGAGCCCGGCACTTGCACTGTGCAAATGGTGTTCCCCCAGATTTTTTTCCAGCGCATAGGAGACGCCGTCAAGAGTAAAACAGCTATTGGCTATACGATTTGCGTATCGACCGGTTATACAACCAAGGTAGCGCTTACAGGCCTCATAGTCCGCCAGGCTGTCGTACCCGAGCACGACGTCGTCGATATTACCTTGCCGATCGGGTGTTGTTAGTGACTGGATAATCCCGCCGTAACTGATTATTTTTACCGTTACATCATTTGCGTTGGTCAGCGTATATAAATAGACAGATTGCCCGTCAGCAGTCTGGTCAAAAAGTTCTGTTTGGATTCGATCCATGAGTCTGGTGCCGCCTTAATATATTTACGAACCCGTTTTAATCCAGCACAGGGAGGAGTCAGGGTCCGGTTACTGAGGCCGGAGCTTGCACTCCATAATAGTCACCCGCTTCAATCAACCGCTGCCAGGTATCCGATGGCAACGGCAGCCGGTGTTGCCGCAAGTGCCTCGCCCGTCGCTCCGGATCTCCCGGAACCATGACACTATCAACGCCATCTGCCGGTCTGGCCTGGCGTACAAAATCGATATAGTTACTGATTGATGCAGCAGCTCCATGACCATCGTCGATAACAGCCGGATCTATATAGATAGAAAACATGCCGTTGTATGGCCCCTCTCCTGGTCCGGTGGTACCCGAGCCGGTCAGTGCTCCTGCGAGTAACTCGCATGCGATCGCCAAACCAGAGCCTTTGTGATCACCCATGGCCACCAGCGCACCGGGACCCGCGCGCGGGTTCGGCACCTCGCCTTCGGCGACAGGGCCATAAAGTACCTGCGGATCGTCCGTGGGCAACCCCTTTGAATCGACCAGGCCACCAAATGGCGGTTTCGGACCACCTTGCAATGCAATCAGCGCTTTTCCTTCTGCGATACGCGAGGTGGCAAAATCGAGTATGAAGTGATCATCGGTGCCATTGGCAATACCAATGGTCACGGGCGCTGTCGACATCCGCCTCTCTGCAGCACCGAACGGCGCTACCAGCATGCTTCTGGCGACGTTAACAAAGTGAATCGATATATAGCCCGCATCAGCTGCCTGCTCAGCCCATTCACCAATACGCCCGAGATGCCCCGCATTCCTCAAAGCAACCAGAGCCACGCCGTGTTCCGATGCTTTGCTTATACCAATTTCAACCGACTGGCGACCGAGTACCTGACCAAAGCCGAAGCGCCCCTCAAGCAAGGTAAACGCACCGCCGTCAATCACCATTTCAACGGATTGCCCGAACTTTACGTGCTTTCGCCGCTCATCTCTTAAATAGCGGGGAACTCTGACCACCCCGTGACTATCGTGGCCTGCCAGATTCGCATCGACCAGATTTTCAGCAATAGCCAGCGCTTCAGATTCATTTGCCCCGGCAGCAACAAATACGCGGCTCAAATACTCGCAAAGACGTTTCGGACAGAGCTGTACCAGCTGCCGCGGATCAGGTTCAGTCACGCAGATTCAACTCGATTTTAATTCCATTCGGATTGTGAAAAAACAGTTGAACAAGAGAGCCGCCCGCAGGTTCCGCCGGGTTTATGTGATCAAAACGTTTAACTGTCATGAGCTATCCTTTCAGTATCGCTCCATCACCAACGCCGTCAGCGACACCGTCGGACACAACCATTTAGTAACCGCAAGATTAGGTAAAATGGCGACCACGGTCAACGGACTTTCGTTATTCAGAAGAATATCCCGAGTGCCACACCAACCGGTATTCCGGCAATATCGCAAAGCCGTTCGACTCCAGTTGTTCGCCTGGCACTTCAAACGGGTGCCTCTCTTCTTTGGAATTGATACAGGAATGCAATGAAAACAATCGGTCTGCTTGGCGGGATGAGCTGGGAGAGTACAGAGCTTTATTACCGTCTGATCAACGAAAAAGTAAAATCAGAACTCGGTGGTTTAAACTCCGCAAAAATTGCCATGGTTAGTGTCAACTTCAGCGAAATTGAAGCGCTTCAATTGTCGGGACAATGGCAGCAGGCAGGAGAAACCCTGGCTATTGCGGCGAAACAGGTGCAGGCAGCCGGTGCGGATTTTCTGGTGCTCTGTACCAATACCATGCACAAGATAATGCCACAAATCCAGCAGGCTATTAATATACCAGTTCTGCATCTTGCGGACAGCACTGCCGAAACAGTTAAAGCACAGAATATTGAAACGATCGGTCTGCTCGGCACGCAATTCACGATGGAGCAGGATTTTTACAAAGGTCGACTGCAAGATATGCACGGACTGAATGTGGTCGTCCCCGAAGCGGCAGATCGCGCGACTATTCACCGCATTATCTACGATGAACTCTGTCTCGGCAAAGTCAGAGATGAATCACGGCAAGCCTACCTTGAGATCATGGATAAAATGGTTCAGCAGGGAGCACAGGGAATAATAGAAGGCTGCACTGAAATTGTGTTACTGGTAAAACAACAGCATACCGGTATTCCGCTATTCGATACCACCGCTATACATGCGGGCGAAGCTGTAAGGCGCGCACTCTCATAGCCATTGCGCACCACTAACAACGGCTATCACAATTTGTGTCAATACCAGATGGAAACCAGACAACCGCAATTGTAACTGTACATAACAACAGCACTAAAGATAGGATGCACTGCTCCCCGTGACCCACTTAGGAGCAGATCACCCATGAACGACCAGCAACAGGCATTTCTGTTACAACTGTCCCGTCAACTTGAAACAGTTCTTGCAGCATGCGAGCAAAATGGCAACGCCGAAGTACTACTCGGTAGCAACAGACGAGGCAACACACTGATCCAGGTACGACTGGTCGCAGAAAAAAATACAGTTCCAGTACCGCAAACCAGACGGTAAACTGCTCACTGGTGAATTACCGGCAAATGGGCCACCAGTGAGAACCGTACCTTCAACACCGAAGCTTCCAGCAGACTACTACTTACAGAACTTTAATACGCTTCTCGACTTTGTCTTCTCGAACTATCGCCATCTGCTGAATGAAGAAGAACGGCACTTCTACCACGCGTTCAATCATCTGGTCACAGACAGTCAGCGCCTGTATGTCCGATTAGCCTCCAGAAGCAGCGAGTTCATTCGCTGTAAATCACTGCACTACCCCGAGATTCAGCAAACCGGAAAAACGGTTACCAATCTGATCGACAGTGGTTTTTTGTCAATAGCAGAAGCATCCGACGCGAGCGAATGGGTATCGATATTTACCCGTGCGGATCTCGCCGAAGTACTACCTGCTCCCCTGAAAGATAAGCAGGTGGACGCCAGCGTGTTGCAGGCACAAGACCTGTTCGGGCAAAGTCCGCTCGCACTACTGATGGCAAACCATACAATAGTGAAAACCCGCTATAGAGCAACACTGCAGTGTTATCGTTTATTGTTCTTTGGCAATCTGCAACAGGATTTCAGCGCCTTCGTTTTGCGGGATCTTGGCAAGCGCAGCTACGAACCCTACCCTATAGATCACACCAATCTGCCATTTACCAGCCGTCGGCAAATAGAAGCGTACCTGCATTATTATCACTGCTGTGATGTATATGAATCAGTTAAAACACAAGGAACTGAAGCACTGGTAGAAATACAGCGTTCACTTCCACTACTGCAGGCAGATGACAGAACCTTATCGCGTCGACTCGCTAAGCTCTCGAACCGGATCGCCCGGCAACTGGAACGCTGCAATGCCCTCGACGAAGCAAGCGAAATATACCGTACCACCCGCCGGCCGCCGGCACGGGAGCGTCTAGCTCGAATAGCGCACAAACGTGGCAATACGGCACAGGCTTTTGCACTGTGCCAGGAGATTGAGGCTGATCCGGGCGATGCAGAAGAGCTGATGTTCGCACAGCAATTCAGCACCAGGCTTGCGAAAACCGGCTCTATAAATTACGTAGGCGAAACAACCGTCAAGCCACCAATGCAGCGGTTGAAACTTGAAAAATTATCACTGCCGGTAGAACTTGAGTGCGCACTGCACTACGCAAAAGAAGGCAAGTGTTTTTACGTTGAGAATGCCCTGGTCGGTGGTATGTTCGGGCTGGCCACCTGGGACATACTGTTTGCACCGATTGCCGGCGCATTTTTTCATCCATTTCAATCAGCACCGGCAGACTTTCAGGAAAGCGATTTTTATAGTCAACGGGAATCACTATTTGAAAAACGGTTCAGTCAGATTAACAATGGGCTACTAGCGGAACTTGCACTTGATAATTTCCACTATAAATATGGTATTGCCAACCCGCTGGTTAGCTGGCAACGACTCGACAGGCAGCTGTTAACACTGGCGTTAAAACGCATTTCAACACCAGACTGGTTACACCTGTTTGACTACCTGTGCAAAGATATACGCAACAACCGGAGCGGGCTTCCTGATCTGGTGTTTTTCCCGGATACCGGCGGCTACCGCTTTATCGAGGTAAAAGGGCCCGGTGACCGCCTGCAAAAAAACCAGTTACGCTGGATGCAGCATTTTGAACAGGGTAATATAGAATATTCCGTTGCACTTATAGAGTATTCACTGGATTCAGCAAGCCGTGAGTACTAAACAAACATTCAAAATATCAGTGAAAAAGCTGGTCGAATTTGCCTGCCGCACTGGAGACCTTGTGAGTTCAGGCCCTGCCGGCCCCACTGCAGCTGAGGGCCAGCGCGCTCACCGTGAACTACAACAACTTCGAAACAGCAATGAGCAAGCTGAAATTAAAGTTACTGCCACAGTCGATATCGGCGATAATCAGCTTCTGATATCCGGCCGGGTGGATCTACTCGATGATAATACCCGTCAGCCAGCCATCGGTGAAATCAAAAGCTGTTACGTACCGCCGGAAAAAATACCGCCATCAACAAAAGAACTGCACTGGGCACAATTAAAAATATATGGCTTTTGCGTGCTACAAAAAGCAGCAAATGAGAACCAGTCTAACGATGATTCAGGTATCTCGCTACGTGTGATCTGGGCCAACCTGATCGACAACAAAACAACCATTGAGCAAGCACAGTTCGGCTTCGCCGAGCTCGAAGAATTTACCCGGCGTGCCGCGGAAACCTATATAAATTGGATAAAGATAATCGACAGCTACCGTAAACGCCTGCGTGAAACCGCCGCCGATCTTCAATTCCCATATGTTAATTTTCGTGCTGGCCAGCGCGAAATGGCTGCCGGCATATACGTATGCGCAAGAGACAGGCGATCACTGCTGTGTGAAGCGCCAACCGGTATCGGAAAGACCATTAGTGCACTATTTCCATCAGTCAAAAGTATTGGTGAAAAACACATAGATAATATTATCTACTTAACTGCGAAAACATCCGGACGCACAGCGGCCAACACCAGTATTGCGCAATTGCAGTCCGCCGGACTTGAAATATCTTCAATCACCATTACAGCAAAAAAAACAACGTGTCATTGCAGCAATGGCACTTGCACAAGAAACGACGATGGCCGTTGCCCGTTGACAATCGGTTTTTTTGACCGTTTACCGGCAGCACAGCTGCATTTAATTTCTATTGGTGTTATCAGTCCTGAATCTATCGACGAAGCCGCACATAAGTATAAACTCTGTCCGTTTGAGCTAACGCTGCAGATGCTGCCATGGGCCACCATAGTGATCTGCGACTACAACTATGTTTTTGATCCACTCGTGCGGTTGAGCCACTTCAGTGACCACGCCAATCAAACTCTTGTACTCATTGATGAAGCCCATAACCTCATTGATCGTGCTCGATCTATGTACTCGGCAAAACTGGATCGAGAGCAAATTAAAAGCGCCATTGCAGATATTGACGATAAGAACTCGCCAATAGCAAAGCAGTTATCCGGCGTTGTCAACTCTATAAATCGCTGGTCAGGAAAATCGGATTGCGATGAAAGCGAAGAGACGGACAAGCCCGCCACCATAACGCGCGCCGTTGGTAAATGCACAGATGCTATGCAGCAACTTACTGAAAACAATACGCCAATGACAGAAAATATCGCCGATGTCGCCAAAGAACTATACCGGTATCTGGTGATAGAAGACCTGTTTGGCGATCAGCACCGGACCATCACCGTAAAATCACGAAAGTTCTCAAAGCATGGAAAAAAATCCCTGCCGGCAATCACTGTAAAACTACAATGCCTCAATGCGACTGATCGATTGAAGCGATTAATGAAGCAATTTCGCACAACCGTCGCATTCTCGGCAACACTACGGCCACAACACTTTTTCAGGTCATCTCTGGGCCTCCCTGAAAACACACACTGCATGAGCCTGCTGTCACCGTTCGATAGCAGCCGACAAGCCAGCCTGTTTTGCGATTGGGTGGACACCCGCTATGTTGCACGGGATCAGGCAATTAAACCGATTGTTGAAATTGCTCACCATGTGTATCGAGCGCACCGCGGCAACTATCAAATATTCTTTCCTTCATACGCCTTCATGAACCGGGTACATCAGGCATTTGTAAAAAAATACCCGGCAATCCCAACCGCTATACAACAGCGTAACAGCGACGAAACAACACGGCGGGATTTCCTGCAACAGTTCGATGATAGCAATGCCACTCTGGGTTTCGCCATTCTCGGGGGTATATTCGGTGAGGGAGTTGATTATACTGGTGACAAATTAATTGGCACGATCATCGTTGGCACCGGCCTCGCTTCAATTTCACTTGAACAGCAACTTATAGAACAGGATTTCAACAACAGCGGTTTGAATGGCTTTGATTACGCCAGTCGCTATCCGGGTTTCACACGGGTATTGCAAACCGCAGGCAGAGTAATTCGATCCGAAACCGACAAAGGTGTTGTGGTACTAATCGATAAACGGTTCAATAAATCATTTTACCGCAATTTATTCCCGCAACACTGGAATCTGCTTAACTGCGATAATACCGATACATTAAACCATCAGCTTCAGCAATTCTGGTCTGGTCAGCAGAGCATTTTTTAGTACAGAGCTACACCCCAAGCATGGGTAAATTCTTCAACTTATGGTAATTGAGGGCCAGGAAAATACAATGCCTGACAATCTCAACAGGGACTACATCTTTCTCGTGAAAAACAATTGCGCGCTTCCCGTCAAACGTCAGTTCATCCGGATAAAGCTCACGGAAGGTTTCAATCAGGTTTGACTGGCAATGAAAGTACAAACCGTAACAGTCGGGCTTTTTCGACTGCCACGCCAGTCGCACTGCACTGCCCTTCGGGGTGACGTAACTCGGCTCACCCCATTTCAACGATTCTTCTACTTCTCCTAATTCCGGATTGTCTGCAGCGGTCTCAAAAATTAAATCCCGCAACTGCAACAGCTTTTTACGCTTAGCGACAGGCAGACTCTGGTACACAGCGGCAACCTCTGCGTTTTTTAGTTTCCCCATGCTCTGGCCTCCAGTGAAAACCGTTGAGTTACTTAATAGTTTAAATGTCCGGCAGTAGTAAAAACAATTTCTACTTGATGCCACCATACTGTGGCTACGGCCAGCGGAATTACACATCGCATCAGACCAGACAAGTAATATATTTTTACCATCGTCACTTATCCATTTAAGAGACCACTTAGCCTGGATTATTCATGGCGTGGCGAGCATAGCGCGGACCTTACTTATTCACGGCAAGGGATTTCAGTGTGCATTTTCTTCTCGCGTCCAATAGTTTGTTTGATATTTGCAAGATTTGTTTGATAGTTGCAAGAGAAAAACACGCTGTGGAATCAAAGATCAAGAGAGATGCCATCAATCCCATGAGTAATCCAGGTTAGGTTGGCAGGTTAAATTATCTTTGCTGTCCAGCCCGGACTAAGTCCCCTGACAATATTGCCGGAATCACTTTCCAACCAGCTTAACAATGATATCCCAGTGCTTTTTCCCGACCGGCTGTACAGATAACCGGCTGCCCTTTTGCAACAACACCATATCTTCCAGCCCCTTTATAGTTTTTAACGACTGCAGTGATACTACCTCTTTGAATTTTCGTTTCAGCTTGACATCTACCATACACCAGCGCGGATTTTCATCGGAGCTTTTTGCATCATAATACTTACTCGCCGGATCATGTGCGGTATGATCCGGATAGGACTCCCTGACAATTTCTACAATGCCAACTACCCCTGGAACCTTGCAACTGGAATGATAAAAAAATCCCAGGTCACCTTTTTTCATTTGATCCCGCATCAGATTGCGCGCCTGGTAGTTTCGAATGCCATCCCAGTGATCACGCTTGCCCGGCATTGACGCCAGTTGGTCAATGCTAAAAGCATCCGGCTCCGATTTAAACAGCCAATAGTTCACTTTTTGATCTCCTTGTTTAGAATAGAATTATCAATCCTATCTGACTGAACACCTTTTAAAAAACTGCAAAGCAACGCAGTGACACGATCAGGCTGCTCCTGCTGTACCCAGTGCCCGGCCCCGTCAATCAGATGGCAGCCAAGCATATTCGTACATGAGGTGCCTTGCATTAACTCGAACGAACCCGGTTTCTGATGTATTCCCCAGTCGCTAGCTCCAGCGATGAATAGAGATGGAATATCGATAGAAAGCCCGCTGAACGTCTGAAGCTCTGCATGGTCTTTTCCGTCAGTGCCACAGCGATACCAGTTGAGCCCGCCCTGAAAGCCGGTGCGGGTAAATTCACTGGCATAGATTGCCAGTTCCCGATCCGGCAGCCAGTGATGATTTTCTATAAAAGCTGCGCCGGGCATTTCTGGCGCCACGGTCTCAGCCATGCCGGCGGCCTGGTGCATAACGTAATAGGTTGGAAGCCGGCCCAGACAATCTGCACTCCACGACTGAAGAGAATACGGCTTGTTGTTTTCCCAGTCGGCACTCTTGTGATGATAATAGGCCCGCAAAAAGGCCATTAGCCCCTGCGGACAATGCTGCATATTAGCATTAGCTTCAGGCGTCGAGTAATACCATTGATAATGCTTGCGCGGGGGTACCAGTGCGGCCAGGGCATCGTGATCTATGGTCGCTTTTACGGCAGTAGAATCCGGTAAGGGAACAGGCGGTGTACCGGCGAACGGAGCACTCATCAAAACCACTGAATTAAATACATCGGGACGAATCACCGCACACCAGGCCGCGACCGCCGAGCCAAAATCGTGGCCAACCACACTGGCCGCTTTTGCATGGCCAAAAGCAAACAGTACGCCCATCGCATCACGAACTAGATTGAACAGCCGGAAAGATGCTACATCGCCATCGTAGCGATTATCTGATCCCGTGGTACGACCATAGCCGCGCTGATCCGGTGCCAGTACATGAAAGCCCGCCCGTGCCAATGGTAGCATTACTTTGCGCCAACTGTATGCAAGCTCCGGAAAGCCGTGCAATAACAGCACACAGGGATTACCCGGGTTACCGGCCTCAAGCACGTGACACATCAGGCCATTACCATTATCTATCCGATGCGAATGAATATCCGGCTCAAGTGCACTAGACGGATAAGGCGACTCAATCTTCATTGGCTTTCATACTCTATAGCTCCACAATTCCGGCACCTTACGGTTGCCGTCGTAATACACCCGCTTAGGTTATTCACTGTTTCCGGATTTTAAGGAGGATCGTCTGGCCAGACGCATAAACACCGGTGAGGTCCGCAGCAGCGAGACAAATCGCTTACGGGTGGCCACAGGTACCGCGGCACGTGCACGCATCCGCCACAGGGTATAGAGCAGCAAGCTCAGATGAACTGTACTTGTACAGGAAAAGAGCGCCTGCGGACCGGTCCATTTGATCAGAACCGCTGACAGAACCGGCCCTGCCATCGCACCTATCGAAAAGAAAAATGTCAGCCCTGCTGCCACCATAACAAAATCACCTTCGCCCGCATGGTCATTCGCATGAGCCGCAGAAAGCGAGTACAACGGCAGTGCAAATGCGCCGAAACAGAATATACCCACATAATTGCGAAACGCAGAATCTCCTGCCACGCTGGCCAGATATAAACCGGCCAGACAGGCACCTGCAGTAGCCAGAACCAGTGCGATACGTCTGTCAACCCGATCTGACAACATGCCCAGCGGATACTGCAGCACCGCGCCACCGACTATCCCTGCACTCATAAACGTAGCAACGCTCGTTATAGACAGACCAATACTCTGCGCATACAACGGGCCTACAAGACGAAACGAGCTGTTGGTCAGGCCAATGGAAATACACCCGATACATGCAACAGGAGACAAACTCCACAGCGGGCGGAGGTCAAACTTAAAGGAGGCCGGCGGACGGGGATTGGAGCGATCCGCCAGCGATACAGGCACCAGAGATATCGCGGTCATGATCGCCATCAGTCCGAACAGAGTAAAGTCGGCTGCTCCGAACAACGGCAGTAAAAACTGCGCCCCGGTAACCGCTGCCAGATCAATCAACCGGTATAACGATAACACTCTGCCTCGATCACGATTGGCGACGCCGGAATTTATCCAGCTTTCCACTGTGGTGAACAAACCTGAAAAGCAAAAACCCAGCACCAACCGCAAGCCGATCCATACCCAGGCATCTATCACCATCACCAGCAGCAAAGTGGCACTGGCAGCAATGGCGGCCAATGCTGAGAACGTACGTATATGGCCCACCGACTGCAGCAACCGAGGCACCATAATGCAGCCGACCATGAAGCCCAGATAGTACGCGGTTCCCATGAAACCGATCATGCCGTTTGAGATTCCTTCAGCAGCACCACGTACCGCTATCAGGGTTCCCTGCAGACCGTTACCGGCAAGTAACACACCTGCCGCCATTAACAAAGGCAACAGCATACGCAAGGTCATTGCAGATGCTGCGTGTTGATCTTTTTGTCCTGCCGCTGAAGAATTAATACCCGCACCTGTTAAATAAAAACCAAAAACTCAAGGATCGCGCCCGGTACACATTTGCAGTGCCCGGGTCCGGTAAATTTACCATTATTTCATCTCTATACCCTGGTGTTGCATAAAATTTCGAGCACAGGAGCTTATAGAGCAATATAAAAGCTGCTGCGCGGAGTTTTTACTGGATTGAGCCCAGTCAATCTAAGTGATATTCAGGAAAAACGAGTACAGAGCCTTAGATGCTGCTATAGAAGCAGCGCAGCGATTCCGGGACGGAATTCAAGGCAACACCAGGGTATAACAAAAGGGCTTTGGGTATCTGTACCTGTTTTTAACCTGAACCCGGCGCAGTAACAACCACTATTGCCCGGGATACAACTCCTGCATGGTGGAGTCGGGTTGATCAGTGGAGGCGCGCAATCGTTTCACGGCGGTTATAAATGCCCTTGAGTCAAATTGGACACGCTGACCGAAAGCGATGTCGTCTAATGACAGAATCATTTTGGAACATTCGGGATCCATAGCTGCCAATTGCTCAAGGCGGCTGATATTCCGCTCCGGCCACCGAACCTGCGCCCAGGCAATCACATCTGCTCTGGCTCTGATATAGCCAGACTCTCCGGAACCAGTACTGCCTAGCGAGCGCTTAACAAGACGCCACGCTCGACGCTCGGTTAGCACTTTGTTTTTAACGCGATTAACAGACATGTGCGCCTGACGTGTGCGGTGCCAGGCAAGCAGATTGAAAATGATCAGGGAAAGAGTAACCAAACACATAACAGCCAGGCTCAGCCGGTACCGGAATCGCTCCTTAAGCCAGGCCACTGAATCAAGGCTGGAACGATTTACAAGCCCCTCTAGAAAACTAAGTTCCTGCGCCGCAATTCTGCTCACTCGCCACTGACGCGTATTAATATCCCACCAGTCTATTGCCAGTTCTGGAAACCGGTAACTCCCTGCGACAGGTGCGATAACCGATGTGAGCTGTTTTCGACTCCCGACCAGACCCGTGCTGGATTTCCCCGACACCAGAACCGGTGCTTGCGGATAAAGGCGCGCCTCTCCGTCCACCTTCAACTGGATCTCCGGAATAGCCGCTGCATGCTGTCCCTGAACGTTCACCGTTAATGTGTGTGTCACCGGCTCACCGGCCCGAGTGGTATCATCCGGCTTTGACCAGGCGGAAACGATCTCAACGGACTCAGCTGCAAACCAGATCCTTCCAGTACCGGCTGACAACGATGGTTTAATATTAAGCTGCAACGGTCTCGATTCGGCCGATATCATGGGGTTTCCAGCAGCCCCGTCGGTTCGATCTTTTGGCACTGGCAATACCGCCTGATATCGCAACGCGGGTATGGTAACGGTAGCTGCCTTGTTCGCGAACAAGGCAAAAACACGAGTAATAACCCGGTAGGCAATAGAGTTCTCAACAACTATTGACTCACTCTTGTGCATCGACAAAACCTCAACGCCGGTCACTTCAGGTTGATCACCGGTAAGACTGAATGCTTTTTGCACCATTTTGACTGTCAATGTCAGCAACACCTGTTCGTTAACAAAGGCAGTATTGCGATCGGCCAGCATAGAGACCGTCAAATCCTGCGCACTCAGCCGCGGTAGGTCGAGTAGTAATATCAATAACAGCAGACTCAGCCGGCGCACTAAAGTCGCTCCCGGACAGAGTCAGGAATTGATTCCCCTGCCTCGAGTCGCATTTGCGCCTGATAGTGAAACTTGCGTCGCAGATACCCGCCCGGATCCTGTGGCAGATTGCGCAACCACTGCTCGCTATAGGGGTTCAGCACCGTATTGCTATTTTGCTCCGGGGTTGCCGCAAGCGCGTTTTCTTCAGCGTCAGATCCAGCATAGAATTCGGTCAATTGTGCAGCCACATTGGCGTCATCAACGGCACTTGCATCGGTAGCAAGCTTTTGCGATTCACTGTCTGCGGCATCTGCCGCAACCGATTGACCGCCCTCTGTCAAGCGCCCTTGATCCAGAGAGTCCGCTGCAGCGCTTACTCCTCCCAGCTGCAACTGTTGCATTGCTGACGCCTGAGCCACGCCGGACTCGGTGTCACCACTATCAACTGAACTGTCATCACCTCCGCTCGGATTTCGACCACCCGAAGCGGATTGTTTTTCCCTGTTATTTTCTTCCACCAGCGAATTTAACAGCTTCAGGTTAAACGCAGCATCCCTGTGTTTTACGTCTATGGAAATTGCAACGCGAAATGCTTCAATCGCTGCACTTATATTACCAGCCAGAGCATAAGCATTTCCCATATTATAAAAGCCATCAGCACTTATACTACTGTTGAATAATCGTGCTGCCTGTTCATAATTACTATTGCGATACAGGGCAATTGCGCGCCATTGCTTATTGGTAAATAGCGATGCCGCCAGCTCAGAGTCACCATGCGCGAGCGCTCTGGCCGCTCGCTGATCCGGCGTGTACCAGAAGTTCTGCCATTCGGCCGCATAGCTGCGGGGAGGTATCAGCACTCCCAAAAGAACTATCCAGAGTAAATTGCGCCTGAAACCGAAAACGCCAATCAGCATAATCGGGAAGATCAACCAGTAGCCAGAGTCCTGACGCTGGTCAACCTCACGTTCGCCACCGTCTAATTTAAACCGGAACGGCAGTGGCACAATTGCTGTCAGGTAGTCGATATCGCGGTTGTCATTGCTTAACTCGACAAACCGGCCTGCTGTTCCCTCTGCCAGTAATTTAAGCTGCGCGGTATCTGGCTTTTCTATACGCGGCTCTCCATTCTTTTCGAGAAGAAACTTCCCATCGGTATCAGGCACCGGAGCACCCGCCAGTGTACCAACTGACAATATAGACAAGCGCGAGCCTTTCAGCTTCTGGCTGATCACCGGGATCGCACCGGGATCAACTCCGTCCGTAATCAGGATTATATCACCGCGTGTTAGATCTGCACCTGCAAATAGCGATACCGCCATATCGACAGCGGCTTCCGGATTACTTCCCGCTAACGGCATAATAGACGGTTCCAGTGCCGGCACCAGACTTTCTATAACGTGCGCGTCATCTGTCAGCGGTGCAACCAGATGTGCATCACCAGCATAAACAATCAAAGCCGTCTCACCATCACGGCGCTTGCGCAGGAGGTCTATCAGTTTTAATCGTGCGCGAGTCAGGCGATCTGGTGCAATATCCCCGGCCAGCATTGAGCGAGACAGATCCAGCAGCACCACCGTTGCCTGACGGTTATAGCCATGGTGCCGCTGTCCGGTTTCGCGGACAGGCCCGGCCAGAGCGATGCATACAGCAATTAATAAAATACTCAGCAATACTGGTTTTGTTCGTCGGGTTGATCCATCCGGGATACGCAGAATGGCGAGCATATCGGCCCTGATCGCGCTGCCCCAACCCGCCCGAACAGAGCGAAGTTGCAGCCACATTATAAAAACCAACACAACCGGCACAGCAAGTAACCACGCCGGCCTCAAAAAATAGTCAGTGACCGATTCAAGCCAGCTCATAAAAACGAACCGCGGGTTCGCCACAACAGCAGCAGACAAAACACTAACGAAAATGACAACGGCCAGTGGAACAGACTTAACTGCGGACGTACGACCTGCTCTTCCGGCATCGGTTCCAGCTCGTCGATAACCTTATAGATCTCCACCAGATCTGCCGGATCTCTCGCTCTGAAATAACGACCACCGGTAGCTGCAGCTAAATCCTGCAACATCGCTTCATCAAGATCTTTCGAAGGATCGATATTACGGGTTCGGCCGGCACCATCAGTGATTTGTTTAAATTCCGAACCCACACCGATTGCATGTATTTTTATCTCAGCCTCTACAGCAATTTCCAGTGCCTCGCGTGGCTCACTGCCCGAGGTATTGGCTCCATCGGTCAGCACCACTAGCACCCGGCTGCTGGCCGGTCTGTCCCTCAATAGTGAAATCGCTTTACCAATCGCATCACCGATCGCCGTTGATGAGCCGGCAAAACCGGGCAAAGCCTCCTGCAACTGGGTTTTAACCGATTGTCGATCAAAGGTCAGTGGGGTTTGCAGATAGGCTCTCTGCCCGAACAATATTAAACCGATCCTGTCACCACGGCGATTCTCTATAAACTCACTGGCAACCTGCTTGATCGCCGCCATTCGGGTAATAAAGGTATCTCCTGTACGCATATCATCGATTCGCATACTGTCAGAGATATCGACAGCCAACAATAAATCTCTGCCACTGTTAGCAATGCTGACCGGCTCTCCAACCCACACCGGTCGAAGTACCGCCAGCACTAGGCAACACCAGCACAAACCGGCCATCACTGCGGTACCACGATCAGCCCCGGATCTCGCAACTTGCCGATCAGCGCGCTGCAGCGAATGATAGAACGGTACTTTTATCGCCGCTCTTTGCACCTTGTATTCAGGTAGCAGGAGGCGCAGCAGCCACGGAACCGGCAGTAACACCAGCAGCCAGGGCCATTGCCAGCTAAGCAACGGACTGCTCTTCAAATTGCCTGAACCAGAGCTGTATTTCTCTGTGGATTTCTTCGACCTCAACCGGATACCCGGCTTGGTAACAACCATCTGCAAGTGCTTCTCGCAACACCCCGGATAGAGGATCAGCAGATTTCGAGTCGAGCCAGTCTACCCAGGCACTGCCATACAATCGCGCAACACAAGAGCGTCCGTGATGCTCTATAGCAACGCGCTTTAACAGCACATTTACACGGCCAAGATAAGCATCGGTATCAAAGTCACTTCGCCACTCACGTAAACAAAGGTTTAATTCTACAGTGGCACCGCCAGTCTGTTGGTTTCTGCTGCAACGGCGAATTAGAACCAGACACAGCAAAGCAAACAGCAACGTAATAATAATGCCCGAGAACCACCAGCCTGGAGCCGGAGGCCAGAACGAAACAGGCTCCGGCAGATGTAGCCCACGCATCTGCAGAGCAAACTCGTTTACCAGAGATTCCGTATCATTCACCGCTCAGCCCAACACAGCTGATCGCTGCCTGCAACTCACTTATAGATGAACCCATTGTACTGACAATAACCATCGACGCGCCATAGCGCTCTGCTGTCCTTGTAAAGTGCGCGTTCTTTTGAGTGAGTGATTCTTTATAGGCTGCGCGGGTTGCGGCATTTAATCTCACTGATGCACGCTGTTGACCATCGCCGATTCCGACTGATCCCGCCACTGGCAACTGCTCCTGCAGCTGATCGACGATACGCACCAGTAAAACGCTCCCGCGTCGACACAACGCCGCCAGTAGCATCTCCGTCTGCTGATCCATCGCAGTAAAATCACTGATCAGTACAATCATGGAGCCGCTACGCGCACTCTGCAGACACTGCTGCAGAATATCGACCAGGGAGATTTCGCTGGTGCTATCTATATCCAGCGATTGATTTACTGCAGCGATATGGCGCAATAACTTCAGCACCGAGTGGCGATCTGCCTGATCACGAGTAACGGATAAATTTTCACCGGCAACAACCCCTCCGATTCGCGCTCCCAGCGCAAACGCTGCCCAGGCAAAAAGCGCGGCACAGTGCGCCGCTGTCACTGATTTAAAGTTCGTCTGTGAACCAAAGAACATCGGTGGGCGCTGATCAGCCGCTATCAGATATTGCTGCTCTCGATCTTCGGTAAACAGCCGGGTCATCATTCGCCCGCATCGAGCGGTAACACGCCAGTCAATGGCGCGCATATCATCACCAATCTGGTAGCCTCGCAATTCGTCAGGTTCATAGCCGCGACCATGACTGAACGATCTCATCGCACCCGGTCCACCTCTCTGAACAATATGCGCCACCGCGTTACAAAGCCCCTCACCCGGTTTTTGCAAAGCAATCAATTCGTCAATCGACACATAGATCCCGCTGCCCGTCTCACTGCTGCAATTAACCATGAAATCTCAACCAACCGGGACTTGATCAAGAAGTTGATCAATAACCGCATCCGGTTCAATTCCACGTGACTCTGCAGCAAAGCTCAGCACCAATCGGTGACGCAGACAATCATGCGCATAGGCCTGTACGTCATCAGGAGTGGCATAGTCACGACCCGACAGCCAGGCACGGGCCCTGGCACAACGATCCAGCGCAATAGTGGCTCTCGGACTGGCGCCATGGGCAATGGTGTTATTCAATTCTCTAATATAACCCTGCGGTTGACGGGTACTTTGTACCAGCTGGACCAGGTATTCCTGCAGCGGTGTACTCATGTGTATTTTCATCACCGCACTGCGGGCTGTTTGTATTTCCTCCTCAGAGATCAGGGGCGTGATCGCGTCACGCAATGGATCAGCGGTTTCAGCTCGCGAAAGTTCAAGGATAGCGTTTTCCGAACGGGCATCCGGATAGGCAATATTCAATTGAATCAGAAAACGATCGAGCTGTGCTTCCGGCATTCGGTACGTGCCTTCCTGCTCAATCGGATTCCTCGTCGCCATCACCATAAACAATGGCGGCAACTTGTATGTCTGCCCGCCGACGCTGACCTGACGCTCCGCCATTGCCTCCAGCAATGCTGACTGGACTTTGGCCGGGGCGCGGTTTATTTCATCGGCAAGAACAAGCTGGTTGAACACCGGTCCCGGCAGAAACTCGAACTGCCCTGATTCCGGCCGGAAGATTTCGCTGCCGGTAATATCTGAAGGGAGCAGATCCGGGGTGAACTGAATACGCTGGAATGTTGCATCGAGCATACTCGACAGTGTTTTTACGGCTCGTGTTTTTGCAAGCCCCGGCGCCCCTTCAACCAGCAAATGGCCATCTGCCAGCAAAGTGACCAGTAAGCGCTGTACCAGCTGCGGCTGGCCAATGATGCGTTTGCCAAGCTCATCCTCCAGCAGTTTAAATTTTTTTTGCAAATTCTCCTCCGTAGACAGGCAACATTTTTTACTGATCCAGAGCTGCTAATTCAGCCCAGCAAATTTAACGAAGTAAAAGCTGATCTCCAACTCATATTCGGTACCGCCGGGCATACTTACACCCGCATTATTCATGGGTGGCGAAGATATCGCGTAGACCTTACTTATTCACGTCAAGGGTTTTCACAGTGGAATTTCTTCTCGCGTCGAATACTTACTGATATTTGCAAGAGAAAAAATTCTCTGTGGAATCAAAGGTCAAGTGAGATTCCGTCAATCTCGTGAATAAGGCGGGTTAATAACTCCGGACCTTAATTACGACCGTCAGAGAGTTTCGAAATCTACATCAGAGAAACAGTGAATGACAGTGCCGGAAAAATCACATCTGGTTGAATTATTGCTAGGAACGATGATGATGAGTTGAATTCGAAGCGACAATACACCTCTCTATTTAACCAGGTCACACTTGAAACCCGCGTTTAGACTTGTAGATTGGTCGTTTATCACTATAATGCATGTTTCACCGAATCGCTCGGATCGACAAACGCTCACGATGGTTATGTCTGCACCATACGACGTCGCCACCCAGCATGACAATCGACAGGTTAAATCACTATAGCTTTACACCTTTCACGGCTCCCGATCGTTTTATTGCGATTAAGCAGAATTGCCAGCACATAAATCCAGTCCGGATTCATTGATTCCAGATTTCCCGTTTATGTGGACAACCACCTTATATTCAAATACATAGACGCCTGCAGCGGGAGCAGCGTGTACGCAAAAACATTTTTGCCCGCAAAATCTTAAATGCACAAATACACCAGAGAGACACTTGTGTGAGTCAAACGACAGACGATATTCAACTACAGGTATGGAAGGACCTGGCACTTAGCAAACAACTTCTAGCCAACGAGGTGATCAAGGCGCTTGATCTTGACACGACCTGCTCAGCAGCTGACTTAAAAAATTCGCTTAACAAGCTGATCGACCGGGCAAAGCACGCGGACGACAGTATTCGCGAATCAAGACAACGTGCTGATTCAGCAATTACCGCTCTACGAGCAGAGCTGAAAATCTCTGATAAAGCCCGCCTTGCGGCCGTTGGCGCCATAGATGACGCCATTGCCGCAAAGGAAGCCGCAGAAAAAGCGCTTATTGTGGGCCGCGGAATGAATTCCGAGTCACTGAAAAAAGCTAAAGAAGAAGTCGCTCGCAAAGACCGTGAGCTCAAGGCAATAAATACAGCTCTGGCCGATACCCCTGAAAACGTCGTAAAAAAGCTGAAAACGCTAAAAAAGCAAAAGCTTGATGAAAATATAGCTCGTAAAGCCGCGGAAGCCTCGGTAAGAACCCTAAAGAAAGAAAAGAAGGAACTTCAGGAAAAGCTCGACGAGCGAAAGACACTGCTGGAACAAAGTGCACAGCTGGTAGAGCACTACCGGGAACTGCGAACAGTGTCGAGCGAAAATCTGGAAAAACTGAAAGCCGCCGTTGTAGACGATGCAACTGAACTTCCCGAACAGGATGACAAACTGCTGGAAGGAATCGAAATGGCTGCAACCGTAGAAAAAGACGACTAGCAAACTCGCTGTACCGGAAACTCTCCGGTACTGAATATAGGCTTGATCGAGTAAAGAATACCTTACTGACAAGCCTGGGTTAATTCCCTTTAAAATCGGGCCTGCGTTTCTCGTTAAACGCAGCCACACCTTCAAGCCTGTCCTGAGTCGGCACGAGTCGATTATACGCTGCAATCTCAAAGCCGTAGCCACTCGCCAGATCCATAGCCGACGATGCCGTAATGCTTTTCTTTATCTGCATTGCAGACAAAGGCCCCAGCGCAGCAACTTCTTTGCACACGCCCAGAACCGTAGCAAGTAATACATTTCGGGGCACAACTTCATTTACCAGGCGCCAGTCATAGCCTTTCTGCGCATCGAAGATGCGGCCGGTCATGATCAATTCTCTCGCCCGCCGTTCGCCGACAGCACGAGGAAGATTCTGCGTACCGGCACCACCCGGCATAATACCCAGCTTGCCTTCCGGCAGCGCGAATCGAGCGGCATCAGCAGCATAGATAAAGTCACAACACAGGGCCACTTCCAGACCGCCCCCCATGCAATCTCCGTTCACCGCAGCTATAAGCGGCAGCGGCGTCGCCATTAGCGCGAGAATTGCCTGCTCAAGCACAGCATGTTGTTGCTGCCATTCGGCATCGCTCATGGTATTTCGCTGCTTTAAATCCCCTCCCGCACAAAACGCCTTGTCACCTGCACCGGTCAGTACTATCGCCCGCAGGCCTTCGGTATTGACATAGGTGGCCTGAAACAGATCTCTGAGATCAGTCATCATCGCTGTATTAAGTGCATTCCGAACCTCTGGACGGTTCAATGTGACTACCGCTGTCTGCTCGCTAATTCGCTCAACCAGCAACGTTTCGTATTGTCTAAAAATGCTCGTCATGCGTACAAGCTCCACTGACCGGGTCGATTTACCGGACAACGATTATAAACCCCGATCATCAATAAAATCGCCCGCATTTAAAATGCAGACCAAAGATGCTTGCAATACCCTACTAAATTAGTCTACAATTTAATCGTAATGCGAATCATTCCTATTCACATCAATTTTCTCATTCAGTTGTCCTTTAAGTATCTACAAATTCAATTCAGTAACTCAATTTAATACAACCATAAACTACGACGTGGCCTGAGTTCAGGTCGTCTGGCACGCTCAACTCCACCTACTTTTAACAACCATTCAGGATACAACCATGAAACTCCATCTCTCAGTTGCACTGGCGGCGGTTATGTCAGTCGCAGCAATAGCGACAGCATCCGCTGAGGAAGTCAATGTCTACAGCTACCGGCAACCTTTCCTGATAAAACCCATGTTCGACGCATTCACCCGTGAAACCGGTATTAAGGTCAACACGGTATTTGCTAAAAAAGGACTCGTAGAGCGAATCAAAAGAGAAGGCAGAAACAGCCCGGCCGATTTAATTTTCACTGTCGACATCGGCCGTCTGGATGCCGTATTGCAGGCTGGACTAACCCAACCGATAAGCAACGCGAACCTGAATAAGAAAATTCCGGCAGAGTTTCGCGACCCGAATGGCCACTGGTTTGGATTAACTTCCCGAGCGCGAATCATAGTTGCCTCCAAAGACCGGGTTGGAGAAGATGAAGTCAAGAGGTACGAAGACCTGGCCTCACCTGCCTTGAAAGGCCGGGTTTGCACTCGAAGCGGCAAGCACGGTTACATGGTTGCTCTCATCGCCTCAATTATTGCCAACAGCAGCGAGGAAGCCACACAAACCTGGTTGACCGGAGTCAAGGAGAATCTCGCACGCAAACCCCAGGGCAACGACAGGGCCCAGGTGAAAGCAATCAAGGAAGGGGAATGCGACGTGGCAATAATCAATAGCTACTATATGGGCAATATGATGACCAATGAAGAACAGGCACCTTGGGCCGATTCTGTTCGAATCATCTTCCCGAATCAATCAGACCGCGGTACCCATATGAACATCAGTGGTATGTCGCTAACCGCTTCATCGCCAAACAAAGACAATGCTGTAAAGCTGATGGAATATCTCGCTGGTGATAAAGCGCAACGCATGTACGCTGAGCAGAACCATGAATACCCGGCAAACCCTGATGTAGTATGGTCGGCACTGGTGGAGTCGTGGGGTGAATTTAAAAAAGACACTACGCCACTGGCTGAAATTGCAAAGCACCGGAACACCGCTGCTAAAATGGTTGATATTGTCGGCTACGACGGCTGATCATATATAACCCACAGGGTGCCTGCTGCCGCAGGCACTCTACACTTTATATACGCCAGCAGATCTTAGCTAAAAGAGTTCAAACTGCGCGCTGGTAATTGCTTCATAGCTTGTCTCAAAAAAATGCAAAATCCCGTCGGCCACTGGTGCAAGCTGGCGATCTACATAGTGCTGATAATCCAGTGCAGACACACGCTCATCTGCAGGTTCAGGCCCGTTTACGGTGATGACATAGTGGATCCAGCTACCCGGACTACCAGACAACTTGCGCGCCGCCTGCACATGTGGAGGTACATTACGCGAATACTCGGATAGCCTGCGCCGCAGCCGCTTTCTATAAACCAGTTTTTCATCGAGTTCACCCGCCAGTAACTCTGCTGTTGTTTCTTTAATCAACTCTTTAACCGGGTCATCGTTGAATACTTTTTCGTACAAAATACGCTGGAACTCACGAGCCAGTGGAGTCCAGTCTGTGCGCACGGCTTCGAGGCCTTTGAAAATCACCTCAGTGCTACCGTCTGTTTTCCTTACCTTGCCCGCGTAGCGTTTTTTACTCCCGGACTCTGAACCACGAACTGTCGGCATTACAAATCGCAGGTAATGGGTTTCGAATTCCACCTCAAGATAAGACGGTAGCTGGTATCGCTGCTGTAGCACTTGACACCAGTATTCATTAAGCTGTGTTTGCAATTCCAGCCCGGCACTATTCGCCTGCGCCGCGTTTTTATTGTCTCCCAGAAGTACAAACAATGAATCAGTATCACCATAAATGACGGTGTAACCTGCAGCCTGAATCTGTTCGCGGCTGGCTAGAATAATTTCGTGACCACGCCGGGTAATACTGCTCGCTAGCTGATGATGATGAAAGCGGCAGCCACTTGAACCCAACACGCCATAGAGTGAATTCATAATGATCTTTATCGCTTGTGACAAAGCGGCATCGCTATTGGCTTTCGCTTCATCACGTTTGCTCCACAATTCCCGGATCAACTCGGGCAATATGTGCTGCGTACGGGAAAAACTGGCTCCTTCAAAACCCGGAACGCCGTTTTCGTCAGCAACAGCGAGCCCCAGCGGGTCGATAAGAAATGTCCGGATAATACTCGGGTACAGGCTTTTGAAATCTAGCACAATTACGTTTTTATAGATTCCCGGTTGCGAGTCCAGCACGTAGCCCCCGGGGCTGCCGCTGGAATTATCAATGGGACTCGCCGGCGCAACAAACCCCTTGCGATGCAGGCGCGGCAAGTACAAATTATCAAAGGTCTGCACCGCACCGCCGGTTTTATCAATCGCAAGCCCGGTCATTTGTGCGCGTTGAATAGCGAAATTGATCAAATCGGTTTTCGCAAAGACCTCGGTCACCAGCCGGCAGTCTTCTATGTTGTACCGGGCAAGTGCTGGCTTGTCGTGCTGATACATTTCATTGATGTGCGCCAGCCGGTCAGATGCTGAAATGGTTTTTCCACGCCCCAACAGCTGCTGTGCCACATGCTCAAGCGCAAAGCTCTCGAAACTCCAGAATGCTGCTCGCAAGGTATCTATACCATCAAGCACAGCGCGCCCGGGAATGCGCGCCAGACGAATCTGGTTACTCGACCCTGGCTGCAGAATCGCAGATTCCTCACCACCTCGCCCGATAGCAAAGGGCACACGAAGCTCCCTGCAACGCTCTGCCAGAAAGTTCAAATCGAAATTAATGACATTCCAGCCGATCAGGACATCGGGGTCCAGTCGCTGTATCAGCTGGAAAAACGCTACCAGCATAGAGTGTTCGGTATCAAAGTACTGCAATTGAAAATCGCTTTCTGCAGGTGGTGAACCTTCAGCCACCATCAATACGATCGAGGTCTCGCCACTGTGCACCGCTATAGAATAAAGTCGACCGGTCAGCCCTTCGGTTTCAATATCTATCGAGGCTAGAGAAAATAACGGCTTGTACACTAAAGGCCTGAGTTTTGGACTTACTATCTCCCGGTAACCGTGGCGTTGATGAAGCTCGCCCTCCGCGGTAAAACCTGCACTGATAAACCGCTCCATCAAAAAGCGATCAGTTGGTTTGATATCACTCTCCAGAAGATCAGTAGCGTAGCGCTGATTCAGGTGCGTCATATCGCGCTGACGCACTGTATAGATGCCATCCACAGGCGCTCCGTCTGGCGATGCCAGCGACAATGGCTTGCGCTCTGCACCGGCAGGCAGGTTTATTTTTTTACTCCGTTCTACAAAGCAGACCGGGCGCTGGGCGGGAATATGGATTCGAAGCGGGCCATCAGCAGTGCAGGCCCAGTAAGAGAGATCGACTCCGGATGTCAGGTCACGCCATTGTCTGGATAGCAAAAAACCCTCAGTAGTTTCAATACCCAACAATGTCACCTGTTCTGAATCACCCGATTGCAGGCCTCACTACGATATTCGCTCATTGGAAAAAAGCCGAACGCAGTAAGTGTACTGCTCATAGTAACAACCTGTCAGCGCCATGAACAATATCGGCAAGCCATCAGAAGAACGATAATCACCTGAGCAGGCCAGGAACTCTGTGAATTCAGGCGAAATACCTGATCCTGCCGGTTTTCTGTCTACGCTTGTCTATACTTCAGACTTCCGGCATACCGACAAGTCAAACCGAAGATTGATGATGAGCCAGGCAACATCTGCAATCCCCTCTGAAATTTCCTTTGATCAATTCCGCTTCGCTCTGGAATACGACTGGTGCCCAGACCCGCTGAGCGGAATCGCAGTCTGGGTGTGGTTTCGAGGAGAGCCGTGCTGTGATGACAACGGCCATCAGTATCGCTTTTACCTGCCACTCGGGGTTAAAAGTTCAACAGTCAGAGATATCTGCAAGGCATTCGCTGCAGCGACCCACTGCGATTCCCTATCGTTTGCGATGCAGTAAGAGTTCTCGAAAAAGACTGCAGCTCACCTAGTGTGAGCTGCAGTTAGTGTGCGTGATTATTTAATCACGCGGCCTGTTTGCCTGGCAGGTTTTGCGGCTGGTAACAACAACGACAACGGGTGTGCTACAAATGAGTGCATCCGACGCCAGTGAACCTGTACCCGCAACTGTGCAATTGTTATGCAAGCAATGTTTCGGTTTGACAATTCAATTGCGTGAGCGTGAAATTGCCTGCAACTTTACTGTACGGCGGCCCGGAACTGAAAAACCAGCCATACTGGCATAGAACAAGCAGCGGTCACTTTCCACTACGCTGCAAACGATTGATTAAGCACTTGCATCGTCGGCAATCAATCGTTTCCCGAGACTGATGGCATCGTCAACAACATAACCCTGTGACTGGTAAAACTGAATCACGGCCTTGTTTTCCGTTCGCACCTGCAGATTCAGCTTCGGACAACCGAGAGAGATGAGTTTTTCCTCAAGAACCTCAATTAACGCTGTGCCACAGCCGCGCCCCTGAACCGCTGGCGCAACACTGAGGTAATTCATCCAGCCCCGGTGGCCGTCATAACCGCCCATCACACTACTGACTATTTCGCCATCGAGCTCACCGACCAGAAACAGATCACTTCCATCTGCGAGCTTTCTTTGTATATCGAGCTCGGGATCATTCCAGGGTCGAATCAACCCGCACTCGCTCCATAAGAGAATTACCCGCTTTGTATCAGCTGTTGTGAAAGACCTGACAACAAACCTATCCATCGAAACACCCTGATTTAACCCGCATTATTCACGGGATTGACAGAAACTTACTTGACCCTTGATTCCACAGAGAATTTTTTCTCTTGCAAATATCAGTAAGTATTCGACGCAAGAAGAAAATCCACTGTGAAAACCCTTGCCGTGAACAAATAAGGTCCACCCGATATCGTCACCACCCCATGCATAATGCGGGTTAAACTATGCGTCAATTAATAACGGCGAGCAGCTCACCAATTTCGATCTGGCTCCCCGGGTGGACCAGAATCTCAGAGACAACCCCTGATTTCTCTGCATACAGTGTGGATTCCATTTTCATCGCCTCCAGAACCATGAGGGTCTGCCCTTTCTCTACTTTGTCTCCGCTGGCAACATTGACCGCCACAACCATACCCGGCATAGCCGCTGCGACGTGCTCGTCGTTGAGCGGGTCCGCTTGTCGATGTGACACCACGGTAGACATCAGGCTGGAGTCGGCAACCGTAACTTCACGTGGCTGGCCGTTGACTTCAAAAAATACGGTACGCCGGCCATCTTCGTGTGCATCTCCTACTGTCAGATATTTTATAATCAGAGCCTGCCCTCTGTCTTCGTCGATAACAATTTCTTCGCCGGCTCGCAAACCATAGAAAAACGCAGGTGTCGGCAATGCACTGGTGTCATCAAATTCATTTTGATGTGCGACAAACTCTTCAAATACTGCCGGATATAGTACGCTGGCAATAGCATCTTTGCGATCGGGCTGGTGTCGACCGATTGATTCCAAACGTGCTATTTCGGCATCCAGATCTATTGATTCCAGCAATTTCCCAGGTCTGCTGCGAAGCGGTTTCTCGCCCCGCAATATACGCTGCTGCACTTTTTTAGGAAAACCCTTATACGGTTTTCCCATCATACCCTTGAACAGATCGATGACAGAATTCGGGAAAGCCAGTTCACGTTCCGGATCCATAACCTCTTCGATTCCAAGATCATTGGCGACCATAAAAAGAGCCATGTCGCCTACTACTTTTGATGTTGGTGTTACCTTAACGATATCACCAAACAACTGATTAACCGACGCATAGGTATCGCACACGGTTGTCCATTGATCAGCCAAACCTAATGCACGTGCCTGCTCGTATAAATTAGTGTACTGCCCACCCGGCATTTCGTGGCGATATAAATCGGCTGTTGCCGGAAGGGTTTCACTCATAAAAGGGGTATAGAAATCGCGCACCAGACGCCAGTAGTCAGCTATTTCATCAAGCTTTACCGTATCAAGGCCGGTATTTCTGGAGTTGAACCGCAGCGCTTCTGCCAGCGTGTTGAGATTCGGCTGCGACGTTCCGCCAGACAACGGTGCCATCGCTGCATCGGCTATATCGAGTTTGACTCCGCTGGCATTCATTATTGCTGCAGCCTGAATGCCGGCCGTATCGTGGGTATGAAAATGCACCGGAATACTGAGCTCGGATTTCAGCTCTTTAGTCAGCATAACTGCCGCTTCCGGCTTGCACAGCCCTCCCATATCTTTAATACAGATTATATGGGCTCCCATGTCTTCCAGCCGCTTGCCTAAATCTACGTAGTATTCGAGCGTATACTTACTGCGATCGGGATTCAGGATATCTCCGGTATAACACATAGAGGCTTCACACAACCCTCCATACTTTCGAACACTATCCATGGTCACTTTCATGTTAGGCGCCCAGTTCAATGCGTCAAATACACGGAATACGTCCATACCACAATCAATAGATTGCCTGATAAATTCCCTGACAATGTTATCCGGGTAGTTAACATAACCAACCACGCTGGACGATCGCACCAGACACTGGAACAGAATATTCGGAATTCGCTCCCGCAATTGCTCCAGACGACGCCAGGGATCCTCCCTGAGAAAACGCATGGATGTATCAAATGTTGCACCGCCCCACATTTCTATAGAAAACAGATCGGCGCAATTGTGAGCGTAGGCATCAGCAATATTCAGCATATCGTCTGTGCGCATTCGCGTTGCAAACAAAGACTGATGAGCATCGCGAAATGTGGTGTCAGTGATCAACAAACGTTTCTGCCTGGAGATCCACTTACTGAATTCTTCTGCGCCAAGTCGTTTATAGATATCGCGTGTACCCTCAGGCAACCCGGCACCGGTATCGATTTGCGGCAACGGTACCGGGTCGCGCCGACGCGACTCTGGCCGATCAACGACCAACGGGTTTTGATTGACCGCAACATCGGCCAGATACGCCAGCACTCTACTGGCGCGGCTGGGCTTATCGACAAAATCAAACAGCTCCGGCGTATTGTCTATAAACCGGGTATCGCATTGTCCCGAACGAAAGACCGGTTCGTCGAGCAACCTGAGTAAAAACGGGATATTGGTTTTCACACCCCGTACCCGAAACTCGTTCAGCGCGCGCTGCATTCTGGCAACTGCGCGCTCAAACCCCTTTCCCCGTGCACTGATTTTCACCAGCATTGAATCGTAGTAGGGTGTGACCACGGCACCAACAAACGCACTACCCGCATCGAGCCTGATACCAATACCACTGGCTGATCGATATTGATTGATTCGTCCGTAATCCGGCGTGAAATTATTACCAGGATCTTCCGTGGTTACCCTGCACTGCAGGGCAAAACCCACAATGGAAATACTATCCTGATTTTGTATACCGACGAGTTCACCATCGAGACGCTCACCTTCGGCAATCAAAATCTGCGCACGGATCAGATCAATCCCGGTGACTTCCTCAGTGACAGTATGCTCGACCTGAATTCGCGGATTTACTTCTATAAAAAAGAATTTATCGCTGTCTGCATCAACCAGAAACTCGACGGTACCTGCATTTTCATAGCCGGACTCATTGGCAATTGCACAGGCGGCATTGCAGATCTTTTCACGCAGATCTGAAGCGAGGTTCGGCGCCGGGGCAATCTCCACAACCTTCTGATAGCGCCTTTGCACGGAGCAATCACGCTCGTAAAGATGTACCAGCTGGCCGTGGCTGTCACCGAGTATCTGTACTTCTATATGCCGGGCATTACCAACAAAATTTTCAATAAATACATCTGAACTTCCAAACGCGGCATGGGATTCACGCTGAGAAGCTTCCAGCGCCTGTTTGAACTCACTCTCTTTTTTCACCACGCGCATGCCACGGCCGCCACCGCCATGTGCCGCCTTCAACATTACCGGGAAACCCAGCTTTTTCGCATCTTTCAGGCCACTGGCCGCTGAGGTGATTGCTTTTTTGCTGCCGCCCAATACCGGCACACCTGCTTTCTCTGCCAGCGCACGCGCCGATGTTTTATCGCCCAGTGCATCGAGTGTGTCGGTACGAGGTCCGATAAAGATAATGCCTTCTTCGCGACACCGACGGGCAAACTCCGGGTTCTCGGACAGGAATCCATAACCCGGGTGAATCGCATCGATCTTCTGTTTTTTTGCTATGGCAACGATCGCTTCTATATCAAGATAGCTTCTAATCGGCTCACCCGCTACTCCGACCTGATACGATTCATCTGCCTGAAACCGATGCAATGCATAGCGATCTTCGTGACTATAAATCGCAACGGCCACCAGCCCCAATTCATGGGCACTGCGAAATACCCGAATGGCAATTTCACTTCGGTTAGCTACTAAAATTCGCTTTATTTTTTTTACTGAGTTCAATCTCGATACCTGCGGATTCTTACAGACGCTTATAATTGGTAAGCGCGTGGTTGATGTCGTTAATTTCAGCTGCACACATGAAGAGCATTAGTACAGGTCGGCCGGAGCTTGTACGGGAACGAAAAATCGGCTATCTATACAAACGCCGGGCTCCCAGACGATCATGTATTGCATTGGATTGCTCCGGCGTAATCCGCAGACCCTTCGCCAATGCATCCAGGTATTGCGCCTCTCTCTGGTTATCGAGCTGAACGGCTGTCAGAGAGATAGCATATACATCTTCTTCTATACCCCTGGGTACTGTCTGAATAAAAGTCGCTACATTACACCCCCTGGCCATCTCGGCACGAATGAAGTCTGCCTCCTCCGCTCCAATATTACCGATCTTCTGCATAATAACCTGCTGTTCTTTTTCATCGAGTCTGCCGTCACTGAGGCCCGCCTGAATCATAGCGCGCAAGTAAACCTCGGATTGCTTGTCTATACCCACTGCCGGTTCCAGAGAAGGAACCTCAAAAGGGTTTTGACCACTGCCAGCCCGCTTGTTGCCAGTTTGTGCAGGGCCGCCACCAAAACCGCCGCTTGTCCGGCCATTATCTCTTGAGGGCGCTCTGGTAAATTCTTTCAACGCTTTACCTAATAAGTCGCCAAGCCCTCCGGCACCGGACGCAGGCTTCTGACCATTGCCGAAAGTCGTGGATCTGGACTGGTCACCGCTGACCGAGCCACCACTTTGTGCCGGTCTGTCACCGCCGAAAACGCCACCGCCAGTTGAGTCAGAACGACGATCTGAACCCACGCCAAGCAAATCCTCCAGCATTTTCGCGCCGGATTGAGTATTAAGGGATCCACTGCCACGATTACCACCGCCAAGCAATTCACCTAATATTTTTGAAGCATCGACCATAATTATATCTCCTGATTCCTGCCGCCCAATCTGCAGTGCTCACTTAAATAGCACTGGCAAATAATTAGCACCGGTAAATACTGTTCGAATAAATACCGGCTATTTGACTATTGAATGTAAGTATTTCCCGTACCTTCTGGATAATGCACGATAAGGTCACTAAATTATCACAGTCACTGATTTCACGACTTTTTCAACGCTGCTCTTTCCTCGATTCTTGGTTTCAGGGCATCCAGAGAATAGCCTGCCGCTGCGGCGATTTGCAGAATCTCTTCAGTTGCCCGGTGACCCGCCTGACTCAGCGCCCATAACACTGTACAGCGGGTTCCTGTCCGGCAATAGGCTAGCACCGGGCCGGGTAAATTTTGTAGTTCATCTGAAAAGCTGTCGACATCGGCATCACTGATCTGAGAACCGTTCACCGGCTGCGATTCGCACATCAAACCGAGAGCATCAGCCTGCTTTTGGATTTGGGAATACTCCGGTTGACCAGCCTCTTCACCATCAGGCCGGTTACATAAAATTGCGCGAAACCCAGCACCGTCTATTTCCGCCACGTCCGCCGCGGTTAGCTGCGAGGCTACAAATAAATTTTCAGTCAACTTGCGAACATCGGCCACGTAAGGTTCTCCATAGAGATTTCACCGGATTACTCCGGTATTTGAATTTGAATATGATCAGTAACCACGAATTGGCGAAAACCTCGTGGGACTCTGGGCGGTCATTGTACGTTGTCCGTGCGCGCACTTCACGTTCGGTTGCCGTCGATTCGATCGAATTTAATTCGCCTGTATCATCAACGGAAAAATCTAGAGCTTACCGCGATTAAAAATTGTTCAAAGCTAAAGAACTAAATCGAGCTACCTGTGTCCGAAAATAGAATAATTGTACGCACGAGTCGATTGGAATCAGAAAAATATTACCTGATAACACGCTTTCAACGCACAAACCTCGTGGTCCTCGCAATCGGCTTGGGCGACCCACACAACTAACCTGACCTCAACTCTGGTCAGCTTCCGGCCCCGGCCAACTAAGGAGAACATAGATGAGTCAAGACCCGGTTACGCGTAAATTCGCCCGAAGCCCTCTCTACAGAGCAGTTATCACTGGCACACTGGCGATGGCCGGCGCTGCCACACTTGTTACTACGACCGGATGTACGACGCAAACAACCAATGCGGCCAGTCTGTCGCAGACGGGATCGGAAGAGGTAAACCCGTGTAACCCTTGTGCCGCTAATCCATGCAACCCCTGCGCGGCCAACCCTTGCAACCCCTGCGCGGCCAACCCTTGCAACCCCTGCGCGGCCAATCCATGCAACCCCTGCGCAGCTAATCCTTGCAACCCCTGCGCGGCTAATCCTTGCAACC
>MDLA01000139.1 GCA_001730015.1 Chromatiales bacterium (ex Bugula neritina AB1)
AGACTACAGGAGGGTGGAAAAGTTGCTGCAATAGTAGCGAGATAGCATAATAGGACTGACCCCAAATCTTTTCTTCTAACTGGGGGCCGGCACCGCGGAGGCTGTCAAAGCTAAATCTATCTTCCTGCTTACGGTAGCGTTGCCTGATCTCTTTGTCGAGTTGTTCTACGGCATCGAGCAATGTTCGCAGTAGTTTTATCAGTATTTCGACCATGATTCCATTGGGTTCGATAATGCCGCTATCTTCAGTCAGGGGGACAGCGCTGCTAATTGCTGCCATGCGATTTTCGTTGACTTTAACATACCGAGAGTTGTGTTCATTGAAGAACTTCAGTAGGGTGGAGCTTCGAGCACCTTTGGCCTGTGAGAACGTTGGCCATCGGGATATGAACTCACAGAAAATAACGGTGTCTTTTTCCTGAAACCACTGTAAAACATGTGGCAAAAGACTATCCGAAATGGCGACGCCATCTTGCAAAAGCCTTATATAAAAAATCGTGAAATTGCATGCTCTGACGATTTCGAGGTGTTTGAAGTTGTCTCTCCTGCAAATTTCGTCACCCGCGAGGTTGATCCGCCGGATTGAAGTGATTTGAAATACTTCCAATTGAACGGGGCTGTTCGAACGGGATCTGGTTGATATAATCCCGGGCGTTCTATTTCTCGTGCTTGCAACTATTTTTTATTTTTTTCGATTTGAGATTTGAATCATGAAGCCTACTATTCTGACCTGCGCTGTTACCGGCACATTTACTACTCCGGAGCATAATGACACCTTGCCGGTTACAGCTGCTGAGATCGCCTCAGATTGTATAGAGGCCGCTCAGGCGGGTGCGGCAATTTGTCATATCCATGTAAGAGACCCTGATACCGCAAAGCCGTCTATGGAGTACAGCTATTACGAGGAAGTTGTCAGCCGGATTCGTGCAAGTGATACTGATCTTATTATTAATCTGACCACCGGCCCTGGTGGTCGATACGTACCCGCAGATAATAATCCAGCGGTTGCCGCACCTGAGACGACGTTAACTACCGCGGCAATTCGAACGGAGCATATTGTCCGTCTTAAGCCAGAAATCTGTACTCTGGATCTTAATACAATGTGGTTTGGAGGCGGGGCCGTTATTAACAGTCCGAAAAGCCTGCGGGAAATGGCTGCACTTATTTATGCGGCTGGTGTAAAACCCGAGTTTGAGGTCTTTGACAGTGGTGATATTCAACTTGCTCGCGAATTAATTCAGGAAGGTACGCTGCATGAGCCGGCGTTGTTTCAAATCGTTACTGGTGTTAAATACGGGTTTGCACCTGGACCTGAAGCAATGTTATATGCAAAGTCATTGTTGCCAACGGGATGCGAGTGGGCTGCTTTTGGTGCAAGCCGATGGGCGTTCCCGATGCTGGCTCAGGCCTATCTGCTTGGAGGCCACTGCAGAATCGGAATGGAGGATGCGGTCTACCTTGAGAAGGGTGTAAAATGTGCGGGTAACCGGCCGCTCGTGGAGAAGGCCGTTTCAATCATACGTTCGTTAGGTGGCTCGGTGGCAACAGTGAGCCAGGCAAGGGAAATTCTACAATTGAAAGCGCCTGTTTCCTAGTAAGGTACTTCTCTGTAACCAACAGCATAGGTTGGCATCGTAGTGATGGATATTAAAAATATCATTGTTGCAATGGCGGGTATCGCTCTGGTACGGCAGGATTGAAAAATATTACAATGCGTTGGTTCTTGATTGAACGTACTTAACTGCACGAGGTAAGATGTGTCTTACCTTTACTTGTCTTAGGATATATAGATAAGTAATTATCTGGAACCGCGTTGCCACCTAGCCCAGTATCCGGATTGTTATTGTCGTGAATTTTGGTGGTTCTAATGGATGGATGCACACTGTTTATTGTGTTTAAGATTGTACGGAAACAGATAAACAGATAAACAGATAATAATGCTTGTATTCAGCACGGCTGAATGTAGCCCTGAATGTTAAATGTTAAATGTTAAATGTGAAAGTTGAACTCGTAAACTGCAAGGCCGGATTGTATGGAGTTAAGGTGGGGCTCAGCTTTGCAGGCAGTGCCATGCTAGCTTGCCAGCAGCTTGGTATCCTTATAATGTGGGGCCTTTATTGCGGCACAGTGGCGCCACCTGGTGTCAATAACAATACGCCGCCGGTTTGAATTCCGGCGGATCCTGTATTCAAGAGTAAGTCTGTTAGTACTTGAATAATTTATAGACAACGGTGCCGCCAATAAACGTACCGGCGAGGTTGTTTCCTATGTAGTGCTTTTTACCAACAAACTGGTTATGGCGGTGTTGGTTCCGGTAGCGATGCTGTTGTCTTTGATGAATCCTGCTGTGGTATCGATTCCCGCTTCCATAGTGGAGAGAATGGTTGCGCGATTGATGCCCGCGAGTCCTGTTTTGATGGTAGCTGTTGCTAAATCCTCGGGAGCGGACAGTTTTCCCTGATGAAGATACTGGCTGTGCTTACCGTTACTGAACTTATAGTGATATGAGTATTTGTTGGCTGAAGCCGGTGTTGCAAAAACGGCGGTGAGTACAAATACAGCGGCCAGAGCTGCAAGTGTGCTTCTCAATTTCTGTAGTTTCACGTGATTCTCCTTTTGGGATTTAGCGCATATCCTGACTACTGTTATAGTGCTGGCGGACTGTGCTGTTACTAAAGCTTAACCGTGGTTTCGCATAAGTTCCCGGACTGGAAAATTTATGCAGCGCCAGGGTTTAGTATGAATTTTCAATTGTTGTTAGAGTTACGGATTGGAGGCGGCGGCAAGGTGTTGGTTCCGGCCTAATTATCCCGAATTTCTAATATTTTCCTGTACCTCTGTAAACTTTGGTTAACTATATGAAAATCAATAGGATAGATCTGGATGAGATCCGGAATCCGTATTTGCATCTGAGGTTGCTGAAAAAAGTCAAAGGGAGTTTGTGCTTAAGTGGCCCATTGGTAGATGAGGGTTTTATGCGGTGTCTGAAGATTGAGCTCTGAGAAATTTGTGAAATTGGAGCTGTAAGCCACGATCATGTTTTGTCTCGAACTTAAAAAAGGGCTGGATACTATTGCGCTTGTGAATTTGATGGCTTCGATCCTGACCGGTTTGCCCTGGGTTTTAGCTTTGGTTTTGAATTCCCGGTGATTTGCTTTGTGCTGCACAGCACTATCGTGTGTATAATTCTATTGGATCAATACAAACAAGTGCTTAGCTGATCGACGTAATGAGGTCAGATCGGTATTAGAAAAAGTATATCAGCGGGATGTATTGGTATATCGAAACAGAAATAAACAGCATGGTTCGATTCTGTGCGCGTGTGTTCCAGTCGATTTGTGGTTAGAAGAAGACTATCAGTATGTCTGAGGCAGTCATATTTACCGGAGCACAGGCTAGCGGAAAAAGTACCTATTATATTGATCGGTATTTTCGTACTCATGTTCGCATAAGCCTGGATTTGCTCCGCACGAGGCGAAGAGAGCAAAAACTGCTCGATTACTGCCTCAATACAGAGATGGCGTTTGTAATTGACAATACCAATCTGACAATAAAGGATAGACGTCGGTATATTAATCAGATATCACTGATGCCACAATACGAATTTACCGGCTGTTATTTTCAATCGAAAATAGAACCCTGTTTGTCGCGTAACTCCAGTCGATCCGAGGCTGAGAGTGTTCCTGATATTGGAGTGAGAAACACGCATGCAAAGCTGGAGATGCCCTCCATTGATGAGGGATTTACCCGACTTTGGTATATTAGTATTGCCCGAGCAGGGGGCTTTATCGTAGAGCCGTGGTCAGATGAAATTTGATGAGCTGGACAAAAAACTCAGAGTATTCGAAACTCTAAACGATCGGTATGTATTGCCGGGTATCTATATCGTAGCGCGACTTGACGGTCGCTCCTTTACGCGGCTGACGAAAGACGTTCACAAATTTGAGTCACCGTACGATTCTCGCTTTCGTGATTTCATGGTGGCCACTGTTATGCACTTTATGGATTGTGGATGCAGGGTTGTATTCGGTTACACACAGAGTGATGAGATTTCGCTCCTGTTTCACCAGGAGGAAAATGGTTTCGGTAGAACGCTACGAAAACACAACTCGATTCTGGCGGGTGAGGCGAGTGCGAAGTTTTCGCTCTTGCTCGGCAGTGTCGGTACCTTTGATTGCCGGATTTCAGAGCTTCCTGATTCTGATTTAGTTTTGGACTACTTCCAGTGGCGTAGTGAAGATGCCAGTCGTAATGCACTGAATGCTCATTGTTATTGGGTCTTGAGGAAAGGCGCCAGCGCAAAGGAATCAAATGACAAGTTAATGCGTCTTTCAGTTTCGCAGAAAAATGAATTATTATTTAAGGTTGGTGGAGTAAACTTCAACGACCACCCGCTATGGCATAAGCGCGGGGTTGGTGTATACCGTGAGTTCTATGCCAAAGAGGCAGTCAATCCGAAGACAGGTGAAAGGGTCACTGCTACGCGCAAACGCCTGAAGGTGGATTTGCAGCTGCCTGTGAAAGATAACTATAGTGCCTTTGTTTCCAGGCTGATGGCAGAAGCCGGGTAAAGATTGGAACATACCGCCATGTGCGAGCGCACAGATCCCGACAGTTTGGAAACAGTAAAAGACAGAGGCTGGAATCAGGGTGTAATACATCCGGTTTTCGGGAAGAGATCACATCGGTAGGCACAGCACTATAACGGTCATCACTATTGTCGCCTGCGTCGGCTTGCTCTGGCTTAGCTTTGCCGGATCACCCTCGCAGTTACTCAATCGTTTTGTCGACCCACAGTTGATCGGAAAATGGGTTGCTGATCGCGGAGTCGCAGGCTACATTGCTTTTATGGCGGCCGGTGCTGCCGCGGCGGCAATCGGTGTGCCGCGGCAACTGGTGTCGCTGGTGGCAGGCATCAGCTTTGCGTTGTTGCCCGCTCTGTTGATTGCAGTGTTAAGTACGGCCTCAGGAGCATTGATTACTTTTACTGTTTCACGCTTTTTTGCGCGTCCGCTGGTGCGACGCCGCTTTCCGGATGCTGTAAAACAGCTAGAGGCGCTGGCGCTGAATCAGCCTTTTCTAAAGATTGTTGTTATACGATTTTTACCACTGGGCACCAATATGCTGACTAATCTGGCTGCCGGTGCAACCCGTATGCCGACGCGTGTGTTCGCTGCAGCAACGTTGCTGGGTTTTATTCCTCAAACGGCGGTATTCGTTCTTATTGGAAGGGGGCTGCAGGTTGACGCGCGCAGTCAATGGCTTTTAACCGGTGTGCTGTCACTGATTGCAATTTTTATCTGCGTCTATTTGTATCGGAGCCACCGCGCGCGTAAGAGGGATCGAGCAGCGACATGATCCGCCGTACGCTGGTTGTGATTTTAGCGTTGTTACCGTTATTGCTGCTGCACCGGGTGATAGATAACCGGGTGCCGGCACACCGGGTATTTTTAAACGCCAATGTGATCACTATGGATGTCGACGATAGCCGTTATCAGGCCGTGGCTGTCAGTTCCGGGAATATACAGGCGGTCGGCAGCAATGATGAAATACGCCGGTTGATTCAACCGGGTACCCTGGTTTCTGATTTGCAGGGCGCCACCTTGCTACCGGGTTTTATCGATGCCCATAGTCACTTTCCGTCCAGTGGTTTGCAAGCGGTACTCGTCGACCTTGCCCCGCCGCCGATCGGTGATACCGCAAGCATACCGGTTTTACTGCAACGGATGCGCGATTATATTAAACGGAAAAACCCGGATGCGGATGATTGGGTAATCGGTTACGGATACGATGATTCATCCATAGCCGAGCGGCGCCACCCGAATCGATCGGAGCTGGATACTATATCGACAACAAGACCAGTGTATGTGTGGCACAGTTCCGGACACATGGGGGTGGCGAACAGCCGGGCACTGGAGCTGCTTGGTATAGATGCCGACACCGAAAATCCGTTCGGTGGTGTAATTGTGCGTGATACAAAGACCGGCGAACCCACCGGGTTGCTGCAGGAGACGGCTGCACCATCAACGTCCACTATTCTAGGTAATATTTCCTATATCGATTATTTGCGTATTGTGCGTCGCGCAGTGGACGACTACGCTGCCAGCGGGATTACCACGGCGCAGACCGGCGGTGCTAACCTGACAATGATTCGAGCAATGAAAGTGGCTAGCCTGATCAGGCTTCTTCCATTCAGGCTCAATGTGTGGCCCAAACACGAAGCGCTGGGCAGTGCAATTCACAGTGGTGAAATTGAACCACAGCGGTACAACGATGAACGCTTCCACATTGGCCCGATAAAAATTCTGGCCGATGGCAGCCCGCAGGGGCGTACCGCGTACCTGACACGGCCTTATCATACCAACCCGCCGGACAGACCGGATGCGCGCGGCTTCCCGGCTTATAGCCTGGAAGTACTTACGCAGATGGTTCAGCACTACCATGAGGCCGGAATGCAAATGGCGATACATGGTAATGGTGATGCAGCTATAGACGATATCATAAGCGCATTCGAGCACGCGCAGGCGCAGCATCCGCATATTGACCCTCGCTTGATTCTGGTGCATGCGCAGATGGCACGTACCGATCAGTTAGAGCGTATGCAGCAGCTCGGGATCACGCCAAGTTTTTTCAGTAACCATGTTTACTATTGGGGTGATGCGCACTTTGAGCTGCATATGGGGCCGGAACGTGCGAGCAATATCAGTCCGGCAGCCAGTGCTGAAAGAGCAGGTTTGCGCTACAGCATCCATGCAGATACACCTGTAACCCCGATCAACCCGCTTCGGCTGATTAACAGCGCGGTAGAAAGGCAGTCAACAGGCGGGCGCCTGCTCGGGGAAAATGAAACAGTGTCTGTTCTGGCGGCGCTGCGAGCTGTCACAATTGATGCAGCCTGGCAGATGAAACAGGAAGCAACACGCGGTTCAATTGAGCCTGGAAAGTTTGCTGACTTTGTTGTGCTCAGTGGAGACCCGACCACACCGCAGCAGAATATAATCGATTTGCAGATTGTGGAAACTATTGTTTCCGGAGAAACTATCTATCACCGGTAGTATTCATGTTATCTATAAATTGTATTGAACGGCACATCGAAGCGTTCAGGATGTCAGATCGACAAACCTAATTGCTGGTTAATCGGGGATTTCCGGTGAACTTTACCGGCAGCAGTGTGCCAGATGAGATAGTCAAATTTCTGTTTTCGGATTTGCTGATGCTGCTACCGATGTTGTTGGATCAGACGCCCTCGCAGGGAATCTATTCATTACCTGAGGAGCAGCAGCGGATGGATGGCCGCACAGGTGCGGCCGGACATACGTTAGCGTAGTTTGCTGTACTATCTGAAAAACAGGGGTGGGATGTTTACGTTATTTTGCTAACCCTTTTAACCATGGCAATCTCATGTTCTCGAATCCGAAAATACATTCAAAAAATAGCGCACACGATGTTTCCACTACGCTCGACCGGCTTGAGGCGATTCTCAAAGACAAAGGCTTGGGTGTTTTTGGCCGGGTCGATCACGCAGCTAATGCGCAAAAAGTTGATATGAGTATGCCGGCTACACAGGTGCTGATTTTTGGCAACCCTAAAGCGGGTACTCCGTTAATGTTGAAATCGGCCAGCATGGCACTGGACCTGCCGTTAAAAATGCTGGCTTCCGAAGATTCCGACAGTCAGGTGACGCTCAGCTGGATGGATCCACTGCACCTGAAAGAATTTCATCAGGTGGAGGAGTGCGAAAAGATTTTCGACAATATGAGTAAAGCGCTCGATGGGCTGGCGACTGCGGCGACATCTGCGTAATTCCAAACAGTAAATTAAGAAGATTATGAGTCAAAATCCCTACGGTATTCTGGGAGCGGCAGGCCCTGAGCTCACTCTAAAAGACTGGTACCGCGATGGCATACGTCTTGACGCTCCCGTGCGCCTTTCAGAGTGGGGCGGAGCAGTGAAAATCATTTACTGTTTTCAGTCGTGGTGTCCCAGCTGTCACAGCTCGGGTTTCCCGACCCTTGAACGATTACTCAAGCACTTTAAACAAGAAGCTGATAAGGGAAAGCTTGCTGCCTGCGTGGTGCAAACTGTATTCGAAGGTTTTGAGTCAAATACCGTCGAACATTTGTTTGAAACTCAGCGCCGCTATCGGTTGGGTGTGCCGTTCGCGCACGATGAACGGCGGCCAAGGCCTGCACTTATGACCGCCTATCGCACAGGTGGTACCCCTTGGTTTATCATTCTTGATGAAACTAACCGGGTTATCTATAACGATTTTCATATCGATTTTAAGCAGGCGGTGAGCCTGATCAGCAATGCGTTGCAAGGGCGCGGTGTCGATCACGGTGATGTGACAATTGCCGTTGCATCGGACGATACTGAAAACGCCCGATACACGGTGCAATTAACCGGAGCGGAAAGCGGTTTTGTACAGTACCGGAAAGAAGGGAAAATCCGGTACCTTGAACATTCAGAAGTTCCGGCATCACTGCGGGGCCAATCGTATGGAGCTGTGTTGATGGAAGCGGTATTGGAAAAAATTGAATCCCAGGGTTTGAAAGTAGTACCGGAATGCAGATATACGCGGTATTACCTGAGCAAGTACAAAAGATGGAACGGGTTGCTGGCTCAGGCGTAACGGCTCAATCCGGTAATCAGACAACTGGCCATAATCAAACAACTGCCCGCATTCACACAGCTGCCTTGGCGATCCTTCAACCGGTGACGAGCTGGCATTAATTCCAGCCGATACTCGCTATTGATCACCAGTGTGTGCGCTAGTCGGCACGGATGTGGCATTCATTTTATTATTCACCGAGGCCAGATGCTGCTGCCAGATGCTGCTGTCTGTGATGATCAGACTTTCACATCACTGTTCGCGTCCCTTGTTATACAGGGTGATCTCACAAGGGTACCTTTGTGGGACAGCACCGGGGATAGAGTGACAGAAGATTGCTGAGACAAAAGAGTGTAGCGGCAGGGAAGAATCGAAAGAGTGATTTTTCCAGTAGTGTCTCGCTAGGTAGTTGTGCCCGCGCCTCAGTTTTCTGGTTTAAAACACCAGAGACGGTTAATTTCATTTTCGTTTAGCATATGGTTATATGAATCTGTCCTGAGCCGGTCGGAAGTAACACGTTCGAGTGGTTCTGCGATGATTGCCGACGTGCAGGCGTGCCGGGTGTTACAGGGCATGTGTTATTCATGGTGGGCAAGGGGTGCCGGACGTCTTGCGAGTTTGGCTGAGAGCGGCTGAATGTGAACCAAATGCAGAAATGCTCGATTGATTGTGGCTGCCGGGACTGAAACAGGCAGCCTTTGTATTAAGTTAGGGATATCAATTTAATTTACTCATTCCAATTTAGAATGATAAGGTTCTTAACGGAGCCCTAAGACGCCTGCTGTTCGAAAGTAAAGTAAACTATCCGGAATGACAAATCAGGGAAACTTTTATGTCTAGTTCAATTATCTCCGTCGCCGATTCAATCCTGACCAATCTCACTGATTATCGTGCTCAGGCAGACGCGAATCTTGATTGGATCAAAAAGGAAATGAGTCCCTATTTTCTAAATCTGAACAAAGATGAGGTCGAAGCACTGACGCTGCTGACGATGAGTCTGGACAAGCTGGAAACACTGGAGAAGGTAACGCTTGTTGATCGAAAAGAGCGCCTGGTGATTGCTCAGCTTTCAACGGCGGGGTCAATTTATCGGACTATTCATAACCTGCCGGACAAGCCCCTGCGATATGCAGAAATTACGACGTCGTTTAAACCAATGCCGGACAGTGACTATGCACTGGAAGTATTGCGTTACGATTATAGATTAGCCGATGAATCGAACGGGGCAGAGGACGATCAGGCGGCTCTGTCTGATGCGACACGAAATGAGATTGCGGCTTTTGTAAAAAAGGACTTCCCCGATTTTACTCAGGAGCGCATCGATGGTGTCATTTCGGTGTTCTGTGACAGTAATTTGGATTATGTTTTGACTTCGCCCCCGGAAAGAGTGGCGAGAGTAATGCGAAATTTTGTGTCCACTCAAATTAACAGTGGTATTCATCTTAACGTTGAGCCGACAGAATTTAATGAAACCCGGGTTTCCTTTGGTGTTACTAATCCACCCCATGCCGGTTTTCTACAGCAAGTGCTCGAAGTGTTTCAGCGCCTGGAAATTGGGGTCAAGCGAGCCTACCATTTAAGCGTAACAAACGGCTTAACGCCCTACTTTCTAGCTAATTTTTACGTAAAATCAAGAGATGATTCAGAGCTGAGCGAAGATTCTTCACAGTATATAAATTTAAAGCGTGAATTATACAGTACGCAAATTACCTCAACTACGGCCCCCAGTTACGCTACCCTGATCAAGAGCGGTATTATGAGCGGGCCCGATTCCACGCTGATATCGGCCATTGTAGGCTTTTGCCATACTAATCTGGCGCATAATGCCCCGGAAATTTATGATCGTGAAAATATCGCCCGGGCTTTTCATAACAACCCTGGTGTGAGTATTCAACTGGTTGAACTTTTCTACGCGCGCTTCGATCCCGGTGTCACAAACAGGGAAGAGGCGTATGCAGCAAAGCTTGAGAGTGTTTCAAACCTGGTTGAGAACTTTAACTCAGGCCGAAGAATATTAGATGATCTAAGAAGAACGGTTTTTCGTTGCGCACTTTCCTTTATTAAAAATTGCCTCAAGAGTAACTTTTTTGTTATTGAAAAACACGCGCTGAGTTTTCGTCTGGACCCGCATTATCTGGAAGAGCTCGGGACGGAGTTTACTGACGATCTACCCGCTCAGCGGCCTTTTCGAATTACTTTCTTTTCCGGTCGTCGTGGTACAGGATTTCATATCGGCTTTTCAGATATCGCGCGTGGCGGCTGGCGTACAGTTATTACTCAAAATGGTGATGACTATACTAACAATGCCAGTACGCTGTTCAGGGAGAATTACGTACTGGCTCATACCCAACACCTGAAGAATAAAGACATCTACGAAGGTGGTTCTAAAATGGTGGCCATTCTAAATATTGACTCTCGTACCACGCATGAACAGCGGGATCAATATCTTTACAAATTACAGCATGCTTTTGCCAATGCTTTTCTCGATTTGTTTGTTACCGATGAAAACGGTAAAGCGAAGGATCCGCGTGTCGTGGACTACTATGGCCAGGAGGAGCCAATAGAGCTGGGGCCAGACGAGAATATGCACAACGTGATGATCGAGCGTATGGCGAAACTGGCCGAAAGACGAGGCTATCTGCTTGGCAAGGGTATTATGTCGAGTAAGGAGATAGGCATAAATCACAAAGAGTATGGCGTAACATCCATTGGTGTTATCCGTTTTGCTGAGGTAATTATGCAGGAGTTAGGGGTGAATATGCACACCGAGCCCTTCAGCGTTAAATTTTCCGGCGGCCCCAATGGTGATGTGGCAGGTAACGGGATGCGCTTGCTGCTTGAGCGCTGCCCCAAAGTTGCGATTAAGTTGATCGTTGATGGTACCGGTGCGCTTTTCGACCCGGACGGACTGGATAAAGCTGCGCTATCGGAGATTGTTCTGCATGATGATATAGAGGGTTACAACCCTGAGTCACTGCATGTTGGTGGTTTTATTTTGTATCGCATGAAGACCCGTAAGGAAGGAATCAGTGATGTGTACAAAAAACTCACGATGACAGATTCCGGCCTTGAAGAAGAGTGGGTGTCAACGGATAAATTCTATAAAATATTTAACAATATACTTTTTACTGTACAGACTGACCTTTTCATTCCCGCCGGCGGGCGACCTGAGACCCTTAATGAAGATAATGTTGATCGCTACTTTGATGAGGCAGGTGTACCTAGTTCCAATGTGATTGTTGAAGGAGCAAATTCGTTTATTACCCCGGCCGCCCGGCAGACCCTGCAACAAAGAGGGGTGGTTATTATGCGTGATGCATCGGCCAACAAGTGCGGAGTTATTTCTTCTTCTTATGAAATTATTGCCAATCTGGTCTTTTCAGATGAAGAATTTTTAGCTAACAAAGACGAATATGTAAGCGATGTTATAGAAATACTCAATGAAATGGCAGAAGTGGAGGCGCGAGCGGTAATACGTAAGCATCGGGAGCTCGATGGAAGCGTAACTTATACTGAGATATCCAGCTTGTTAAGCCAGGAAATAAATAATCACTACGCCAGAATGTTTAACTATTTTGAAGCAAATCCGGAGCAGCTCGCCCTGCCTAAGCAGCAAAAGGCGATGCTGGCTCACATGCCGAAAATAATCCGGAACTCAAGCGAATTCGGCCCGCGGATTCAAACGCAATTGCCGGAAAAGGTGAAATACGCCATTCTGGCTAGTAAGCTGGCATCGGGGCTTGTGTATGCGGGTGATGATGATAGCCTCTATGGAGATATAATTGAGGCACAGCTAGGACGCGTGAGTTCCTAGTGATACGCTAAGGCTGTCTCTATGCTCCTGAGGTAGCCGGTGGATAATATATTGGTTGTAGGCCTGGCGGTTGTGGATTTCCTTTTTGAACTTGAATCCATGCCCCGCCAGGCGCAGAAGTACGTTGCCCGCTCCGCCAGGCCGGTTGGTGGGGGCGGCGCCGCTAATGCGGCGGTAGCTATCGCACGGCTTGGTGGTCATGCCCGATTGGCCGCCCGGGTCGGGGATGACGTTATGGGTGAGATGGTCCTCTCACAATTGCGTTCAGCCTCGGTCGATTGCAGTCTGGTGCAACAAAGCACGGATGCATCCTCGTCCTTTTCATCTGTGCTTGTCGATGCCAGCGGCGAACGCCAGATTGTGAATTATCGGGGTAATAATCTCTCCGATGATGCTTCCTTCATTAACAACCTGACGGTAGATTGTGTGCTGGCGGATACCCGCTGGCAGGCTGGAACAGTGGCCGCTATGCAGTTGGCACGCCGGCTGGGCGTACCCGCCGTACTTGATGGTGAAGCGCCTGTTGCTCTTGAAACCATGCAGTACGCCAGCCATATTGCTTTTTCAATGCAGGGACTCACCGATCTGACTGGCGAAAGCGATGTACAGCGGGCTTTGCGTGCAGTGGCAGATCAAAGTAATGCCTGGCTATGCGTCACCGATGGTGAAAACGGTGTAACTGTCTTTAGTGAAGATAAGCTTGTAACGGTTGCAGCACCAGAGGTGAATGTTGTCGATACACTCGGTGCGGGTGATGTGTGGCACGGCGCGTTTGCACTGCAGCTGGCACAAGGGCTCGATGAACTTCAGGCGATTGAATTTGCCAATGCCGCCGCCAGTTTGAAATGCACTCGCCGTGGTGGCGGGCGTGCAGGTCCTGATCTGGCTGAAGTGAACGCATTTATAAACAGGTTAGCGGTACAGTAGGGTTATTTTCCGATAGGTTGTTTTAGATGAGCAGAAACGCATGACCGGTCGAACGCAGCGGACGTACAAGCGCAAAGACAATAAAAAAATTATCACTGACGAAGATATCTACCACATGCTGATGCTGCACAAGTATCAGCGGGCGAGTATTCGCCGCATTGCGCAGAAGTTCTCACTCGACGATTCCGAGGTGCGCACTATTATCGGTCGTCGCACCGGAGGCAGTTGCTGCGGTTGAATTACTCACTACAAGTGATAAATGGTTTGCGCGTAGTAGATAGCGCAGGCGGTTAGTGCAACCAGAACCGGCAGTTTAGCGCTTTGCAGCGGTTTTGGAAGTTGATGATTGAGCGAGATATAGCAGGCAGTAATAATCATTAGAATGCCGGAAACAAATGCAAGCCAGCCCCATTTCTCGGGTATATTCCGCAGCGCATACCACAGTACATTCCAGCTGCCGGCTGCACCGATTACAACAGTGACCAGCAACTTCAGAGTGCGTGGCGCCCGGTTCAGCAGTCCACTGGCGAAAAGCACTGCGATAAACATGCAAACGGTTACAACTGTACCCATGGGAATCAAGCTTGTATGCTCCGTTACTGTAGTGGTCTGTCAGACACAGGTGTGCCGGATCAGATGGATTATGGCTTTATATTACAATACAAGCCGCTGGAAAAGGGGTCGTGACATGGATCATTGTAAGTGACTACAGATAGCCACGCTGAATACGACGTGTTTCTTTCCTATGCACGGGAAGAGAGGGCAACCGCAGCATCACTGGCTTCTCAGCTTGAAGCGCTTGGCTACCGTCTGTGGTGGGATACAGATCTTGTTGCCGGACAGCAGTTTCATACAGAAATCCTTGAGAAGATCAGCGCCAGCCGATATGTTGTTGTGCTCTGGTCACCTGATTCCGTGGCATCCGCTTTTGTACTTGATGAAGCGTCGCGCGGGTTGCAGCAGGAAAAACTGATTCCGGTGTCACTCGATGCAACTCCGCCGCCTCTTGGCTTCGGCGCGCTGCATACCGTGAATATGCTAAGCAGCCAGCCGGATGCCAGTATCGTGTTGCCGGCACTACAGCGTTCCGGTGTAACTGACTCTGATTGGCACGGGCGGCAAAACAGACCTGATAGCAACCCGGATGCTGGTAGCCGTTCGACTCTACCGCGAGTTGTGGTGTATGCAGTTTCCGGTTTAATTCTATCGGGGTTGGGATTAGTGGTGGCTTCACATGTCAGCGAGCGCCTGGGGTCTGATCAGTCTGGTCCGGCTGTCAATGTGCAGGAGAGGGTGGTGGTTGACACCGCTGAAGATCAATCAGGGGAAACGGCAACGGATATAGAAAGCACGTCGCCAGTTGAACTGGATGCCACGGTGAGCATTGATCAGATTTATTCCGGGCCTCCTGTCAGGCTGGATGCGCGCTATGCCAATCAGTTTAGTGCTTTTTTGTCAGAGCACGGATTGCGAAGGGTTGCCGGAGGGGATTTGTTGTACCTGGGCAATGAAGATACCTTTGGAGAATGTAGAGAAAAAAATCATGTACCTCCAAAGGAGTTGTGGTCGAACATTATTCCAGCGGCAAAAGCTCTTGAACTTATTCGTGCTGAAACTCGTCAATCGATCACCGTTGTTTCGGCGTACCGGAGCGGTGAATTTAATACTTGTATTGGCGGAGCTCCGCGCAGTCATCATCTAACGTTCCAGGCTCTGGATCTTACATCGAGTTCGCTGGATTCGGCCGCACTTGCTAAAGTGGTTAAGGAGTTGAGGGCTGAAGGAAAATTTACGGGCGGTGTCGGGATGCATGAGAAATTCCTGCATCTGGATGGCCGTGGAAAAGATGCAGACTGGTAAACAGTGCTTGTCTGAAAACCGGCAACAAGCTCTTATCAATTAATTCTGCAGGAGACGGTGAACTACACCCGTGAATCGGATTTAACCCGTGACAATGCCAGCGGTGTGATGATCAGGCTGAGAACTACTCCAGCGGTTGCGGCATAAGCCAGTGATTCACCGAGTCCGTAGGTTTCAGCAAATAGCCCGATCAATAGAGCGCCTATTGCAGGTGCGCCGAAGCTGACCGTAGTCCATAGGCTCATTACTCTGCCGCGGTATTCATCTGCCAGTGCCAGTTGCAATAGTGATTGTGACGATACGCCGACAAATGTCGTGCTAAAGCCCGCCACAGCGCATAGAAGTGCGGCGGCATTTTTTGCGGTGGTAAAGCTGATTACCAGAGTGGTAATGCAACAAACCACCAGTGCAGCAATCAGCCCGGTCAATTGATTGCGTGTTGTCATTTTAAAACGCGCGATGGTAAGCCCGGCTAGTATAGCGCCAGCGCCAGCTGCAGCCGTGAGTGTGGCTAGAGTCTCGGCGCCCGACAGGAGCAGATCTCCCACCACGGCTGGCAGAATCTCGAATAGTGAACGACCGACGCCACCATTGATAAGCGTAAACAACACCACCGGTGCCATAATTGGCAACTGAATGGCATAGGCTAGCCCTTCGCCAAAAGCAAAGTACCAGGGTTTGGAATCGGAGGCAGATTTTGTTCTGCTGCGCAGGGTCACACCGCTGAACAGCAGCAGATGGGGCAGGTATAACAGAGAACCGCATAATAAAGCGGTGGCAGTACCATAAGCCGCTAGAAGTAAGCCGGCCAGTGCCGGACCAATGATTCGGGCGGTGTTAAAAGCGATGGCGTTCAAACCTACAGTCGCGGGTATCATTTCCCGCCTGACCAGTCGCCCGACAATTGTCAGACGTATCGGGTGATAAGCCGCTGACAAAGTACCGTATAACAGCGAAAATACAGCGAGGCGTTCGATCGTTAGCCACCCGGTAAATGAAGCCAGTGCCAGCGATGCGCCCATGAGTACCTGCAGAGTGACGATCAGCAGCACTCCGCGTTTCAGCCGCATTCGATCAGCCATTACGCCGAATACCGGTGAGAGAATCATGGCGGGTGCCATATAGGCCGCAGCAACCAGGCCGGTCCAGTATGCGGAGTGTGAGAGTTCCCAGGCAGCCCAGCCGATAGCAACTTTGAGAACCCAGAAGCCGCTGGTATAGAACCAGACCCCGATATAGTAGCGGCGAAAGTTAGAATCCCGGAGTATCGGATTGCCATTTGTATTATCGTGAGTCGAGACGGGGAATCCGGTAGTGCAGGTACTGTTGCAATGGCGTGGGCAGTAGGTGAAGTATTGCTGGTTTACGGGTTTTGTTGAGCTTGCCCGGCGTTGATCATATGCGCGAGCTTTTCTCCTATCATGATGCAACCGGCATTGGTATTGCCGGACAGCACAGTTGGCATTATAGAAGCGTCGGCGACTCGCAAACCGGTAATACTGTGAACGCGCAGAGATTCGTCGACGACTGCCATGGGATCGTGTCCCATTTTGCAGGTACCAGCCGGGTGGTAGATGGTATAGCCATTGAGCCTGATGTGTTCGAGTAACTGCTGGTCAGTTGAGATTTCCGGGCCTGGAATTACTTCGCGTTTTATATAGGGCTGAATGGCTGGCGCGGCTGCGATCCGTCTAATGATATTAACGCCATCCAGCAGGGTTTTTTCATCTAGTGCTGTTGCCAGATAATTCGGCACTATAGAGGGGTGATCCGTGGCGCTGTTTGAAGCAATAGCTATGCTGCCTTTGCTTTGCGGGCGCAATTGGCAGATAGAAACTGTGAACCCGGAATATTTGTGCAACCCCTCTTTGGGGCCGGCCGCGCTGAATGGAATAAAATGCAGCTGAATATCCGGTGATGGCAAGTCTGCCCGCGTGCGTGTGAACACACCAACTTGCCCGGCTCCAATCGATAGTGGCCCTTTGCCGCTAAGACCATACTGAATGCCCGCCTTGATTTTACCGGAAAGGCTATTGGCTATATCGTTTATAGTGATTGGTTTGGTGCATTCAAACGTGACTCTGACCTGATAGTGATCCTGCAGGTTCTGACCGACACCGGCTAGATCGTGCACCTGGTCGATGCCGTGTTGCTGCAGGAGGTCAGCAGGGCCGATACCGGATAGCTGCAGCAATTGCGGCGAGTTAATCGCACCACCGCAGATAATTATCTCTCCCGCAGTGGTTGCCTTTGCCTCGTGCAGGGAGCGGTGCTGCTGGTAACGGACACCGCTGGCGCGTTTTCCTTCGAATAGAATTTTATGTGCGAGGGCCGAAGTCTTTACCACCAGATTGCGGCGTGAGCGGATCGGGTGCAGGTAGGCAACAGCAGTACTAGCGCGACGCCCTTTGGTGGTTGCTGTTAACTGGAAGTAGCCTGCTCCCTCCTGTGTCGGACCGTTGAAATCGTCATTGCGTGGTATTTGTGTTTCCTCACACGCGTTGATATAGGCATCGGCCAGTTCGCTTCGCATACAGTCGGTAACGGACAGCGGACCACCCGCGCCATGGAATTCGCTTTCTCCGTGAACCTGATTTTCAGCGGTTTTAAAATGTGGTAGAACGTCTTCCCAGCCCCATTGGGAATTGCCTAGTTTTTTCCAGTGCTGGAAATCTTCCCGCTGCCCTCTGATATATAACATGCCATTGATGGCGCTGGTGCCACCGAGCGTTCGACCGCGTGGCCAGGATATTCTGCGGTTTCCGGTTTTTTCCTCTGGCTGCGTCTGGTAGTTCCAGCTCAATACTTTGTGGTTAATATTGCGGTAGTAGCCGATAGGAATATGGATCCATGGATTGCGATCTCTGGGGCCTGCTTCCAGTAGCAGAACCCGTTTAGCTGGATTGGCCGACAGACGATTGGCGAGCACCGCGCCGGCTGACCCTGCACCAACAATAATGTAGTCGTAATTATCCTGCATAGCGGTATAGTTTTTGTGGACGTCGGGTTGATTATGTCATACCCGTTGACGTCCGGTATTACTTTCAGTGGCGCGGGAGGGCGGCGCTTACTGTGGTACCGCTGCCCGGTGTGCTGCTAATTGCCAGCTGGCCGCCATGCGCCTTTACAATCAGATCGCACAAATGCAGCCCGAGTCCAAAGCCACCGGTTGAACGTGTGCGTGATTGATCTGTGCGATAAAACGGTTCCGTTACTTTGTTGATCTCTGCTGGCTCAATGCCATCACCCTGATCGATAACATGAATGGTAACTTCGCTATTGGTTGCGGTTAATTTAACGACTGGCGGTTTGTCTTTGTGCCCGTGTGTGAGTGCGTTGCTGATCAGATTGCGTAACAACAGACGGGTGCGGGTTTCATCGATCTGCACCTCGGGAATATTGCTGTCGAATTCGGTAGTGACGGCTGTGGTCTGCATTTCCTGCAACACCGAATGCACGAGCGCGGGTAGTTTTGTCGCTACCCGTGTCAGCGATGAGTGGCCGGCTTTCATCCGCTCACTTTCAAGTATGCCTGAAATCAGTGATTCCATTTCTTGTAGATCCTGCTCGATCCGGTTGCGATTTTCTGATTCCGGCAACATTTGAGTAGCGATTTTTGCACGGGTAATGGGGGTGCGAAGTTCGTGACTGGCGCCAAGCAGTAGTTGTCGCTTGGCATCGAGCATCTGCTGGATATCGTTCGCCATGGTATTGATGCTGCCGGCCAGAGCACCGAGATCGTTGTTTGAGCGCACGGTTACGCGGGTGTCGAGCTGACCTGCTCCCATTTGGCCAACAGCGGCCTGTATATCCTGCACGGGTCGAAGCATTCGGCGCAGGACAAAATAGCAAAGCGCCAGAATAGCCAGCAGTGCCAGCAATGCCATTCTCAGACCACCGTCGTGTTGAGTACGTGGGCGGGAGTGTGGGAGCTCATAATAAACCTGATAATCGCCAACCTTGTTGCGCAGCACACTGCGATCGCGGTGCTCGCCGAAGTCGAGACGCCGATGACGGTGTTGATTGCCTTTCCGGTGCTGAGATCGCCGTTGAAACTCCAGATCATTGAGGTCGAGCGGTGAACCGGTAGTGGAAAATTGTACGTCTGGCCCTTCGATATAGATATTTATAGGCAGGCGGGATGCAAGCTCGGTGGCACGCTGCTGATCGGGTGGGTAACCGATATCAGCGTTAACGTAATCCAGATACTGGGATATGTGCGGGTGGATAGTGGTGCGCCATTGGGAGGCAAAGCCGTGTGCCAATGTAGCGACCAATAGCGCCACCAGCAGACAGCTTGCGACCGCGAATAGCAACAGCAGACGAGTGGTCAGAGACTGTTGTAGATTTCGAAGCAAGCGTCTCAAACGGATTCACCAATAAATGCATAACCTGCGCCGTACACCGTTTTAATTGGACTTAGCGGTTTGAGCTTGCTGCGTAAGCGGCTGATCAGAATATCGACGGAACGACTGAACAATTCTGTCTCTGTGCCTTTTAAGTGGTTAAGAATGTCATCGCGACTGAAATCCTGGCCCGGGTTGCTGGCGAGCATCAGTAATAACTGATACTCCATAGTGGTGAGCTCGGTTAGCTTGTTAGCCACGGTAACCGTTCGCTGTTGTGTATTGATTATTAACCGGTCAAATTCCAGCGCCGCGCTTTTGATTGGTGCGGGCTGCTTACGCTTGACAATCGTGTTGATGCGGGCCACAAGCTCGCGCGGTTCAAAGGGCTTGGGCATGTAGTCGTCAGCGCCGATTTCAAGCCCGACTACTCGATCAGTCACTTCGCCGCGTGCCGTCAGCATAATAATGGGGATCTCACTGAACTGGCGTGTCTGCTTGCAGACTTCAAAGCCGTCCATTTCCGGCAGCATGACATCGAGTATCACTGCGTCGAACGATTCCTGCTGCAATCGCTGCAGTCCCGTTGACGGTAGTGTGACTGACTGAATGGCAATATCATACATTCTGCAGTACTCGCAGAGTAACTGTGCGAGCTTTTCGTCGTCGTCGATCAGTAGAACATTCAGCATGGCGGTTCGAGTGTGGTTAGCGTGTGTATATTTTGCCAGTATACGCCTGCCGTTATAGTGTCCGCCAGATTTTAGTTTGTCAGTATATAGCTATGAGCTGCGCGGGATTTGTTCTCCGGTTGAGCCTGGGCAACCCGGTGCTGCACACCAGCCCGGTGCGAACCGGGTTGGTGTTGTAGCGATGGTTGGAGGCGCTGTGGCTACCAGACCGGTCACCGGGTTTTATTCGTCTGATGACGAATGCTTACCATCCCGTTTGCCCCAGCGGTGTTCGCGGCGGTTGTGGCGTTCGCCGCGGTTGTGGCGTTCGCTGAGGAGCTCGGCTACCTGGCTCTTCTGCTCGGGATTCAGGCCATCCATGAAATTGCCCAGCGCTGTGACCACTTCCGGGGCCGCTTCATTAATTGCCGCCGTTTTTGCGGTAATCATTTCCAGCGCTTTTGCCTGATCGAAGGTTTCTGCGGACAGCAGAGATTCTGCTTCAGTATGTACGCTATTCATCTGCGTTTGCATGGTTTTTTTGGCATTCAGCAGTTGATCTTTGAGAATTTCCAGCGACTGCATCTGGGTGGAGTCGAGATTGAGTTCATCGCCGACATAATTCATCATGTGATGTGCACGTTTTTCGGGATTGCCGAAGCTGTGCTTACCCAGTGCCGCAGCGCCGCCGGTAATGCCCAGTGTCAGTGCGATGGCTGTTATGATCTTTGTTGATTTTTTCACTTGTTTTGCTTCCTGTATGTGTTTCGCCACATGGCAAACATAGTGTCGGCCAGAATGGCCGTACAGGCTTTGCCATGGGGTATCAGTTTGTAACAGGTTGTAACAAGGCTTGTGAAAAACCGGCCGCTGCCGGGTTAGTCTGGCAGGTTGTCGGCAACTGCATCGAGAAAGCCGATCATATCGACTATGTTTTCCTTGTCCGGTTCTGTGGTCTTGCCTTTGATATCGCCCGTTATGGTGCCTTGATCTACAGTGTCTATCAGTGCTTTTTTCAGTGCACAGGCATAACGGATAAGCGCATCGTTGGCCTCTCGGCTTCCCAGTTCCTCAAGAGCGTTTGCGACCGCGTAGATCAGTGCCGAGGAATTGAACAGCGCTTCTTTGCCGTTGCTTTCCTGGTATCTGATGTAGAGATCGTGTGCAGTGCCATGTGGTGCTTCATATAGCATGGTGCCGTCAGTGCTTTCTATAATAGAGCTTGCAGTAGCGAGGCTGCCACCCAGAGCGGCTGAAATATCCGAAAAGATATCGCCATCGAGATTTTGCGCTGGATATAGAGCGTTTCGTGGCGGATCGGTGATCATTTTAATCAGCTGTTTTGAGGGGCGCATGATCATGAAAGAGGGCGGTGGAGTGTCTGCCTGGGCGAGCTCCCGGCGAACTTCGGCGATAACGGTGCTGAACACGTCGTCGTATTCCATGTATTCCCGCTTGAGGCCGAAGTACACTTCTTTGTCGTTTCGCGATGCGTCTCTGAATACCTGGCTGACCCAGTCTTTAATCGCGGCACGATCGTTTGACATAAACAGCACGGGATCGCCTTTTTTCACCCTGCGTGCGTGTTTTTCTTCGCCGTCGACGATTACCTTTATAATTCCGTCCTGCTCTACCGGTAGATTGAAGCTGCCGTATTGGTCGCCGCCACCGGCACTCATTCTAGAGATTGAAACATGGCTTTTGCGCGTTGGCATGCCGAATTCTTTGAGGCTGTTAATCAGTTTATATAGTTTGCGACCTGATGTGTTGTCGGGTACTCCCCACAGCGCGCGCTCCGGTGGATTGGCGACGACACGGGCGGCTTGAGCGTCAATCAGCTCGTAGTGATATTTCAAGCCGAGCTGCTCGACAAGCGCACGGTAGTCTGTCTCGTAGATGTCTTCGATGACTTCGCGCATTACGCCGTCATAACCCGGAATTACGGTGTCTTTCAAGCCCAGATAGATATCTCTTTTCTCTTCAATTGCTCGTTTGAAGAAACTGTGCGCCCACGACTTGACCGCCTCGAGGTCGTTGCTTGCCAGAAGCCAGGGATCACCCAGATTGAGTGTGCGACGGTGCAGTTCGACTGGATTACCGCTATCGCCCACAAACACCAGTTTTGCTACACCGGTTGCAGTGGAAAGCATGTTGAAGCTGTCTTTGATACCGCCGGTATCCATGGTGACGACCTCGATGTCGCGGTGGATCCAGTTGGGTTTGTTCACCTGTATATTGCGAAACTTGATGTCTTCACGGGTAATGTTTCCGCCGATTCCCTTGCGGATTGCACCGTTGGGCGATTTGGTAGCGAGCCGGTCGAGTTCGTCTTCTTTTATATTAGGGTGCTTTTCGAGCAGCGCATCGAGCTGATCGCGATTGACTGTCATGCCGGCGTTCTTGATTCCGACGCCGTATTTTTTCAATGCATCAATTGCGTCCATGACCGCCTGGCCATTGCTCAATAGCCGGTTCTCTGCGGTGAGATCGATTTCAACCAGTTCAATATCGAGTTTTTCATGCACGAATTGCTGCAGAATTTTTTCAAACGCGATCTGGGCCATTTCATCGCCATGTAGTACAACCAGTGGCTTTTGGACCTTGATTTTGTCACTCATTAACTTTCAACCTCAACCTGGATTATTCATGGGGTGGCGAGTCTGTCGCGCAAACTTTGTCTGTTACAGCAAGGGTATTCACAGTACTTTTTAATCTCGTGCCGGGAGCTTGCTGATAATAAATGACAAAAGTGTGCTGTGGAATTGAAGCTCACGCAGGGTGCCGTCAAGCCGGGGAATAATCGGCTTAGACCGCTTAATTGCTTGCTGTCGGGGGTAATTGTAACTCAACGCCAGTGTCAGGAAATTGCAGAAGGCAACTGTCGGCACCAGGGTGTCCGTGTTGTCAGCCCGCTGTGGGTAATGATTCTGTAGTGATGCACATTCCCAGCCGGGTGGCGCAGGTTGCACTTACGGGCTTGGCAGCAACGATACGGGAGGCTGTAACGGTTCAATCTGTGCACTGGAATATTGCCCGTGTTGCCGGAATTCGGTGATACGGATTAGAAAAAGCAGCTAGAATGGCTGGCTGCATAATAATAACTTTAACCCGCATTATTCAGTGCGCCGTGGAAAGGTCGCACTCTTCAGTGGGTGAAAATCCCA
>MDLA01000140.1 GCA_001730015.1 Chromatiales bacterium (ex Bugula neritina AB1)
TTGCTATATCAGATCACACCAGCCCTTCATTCCCCGACGCTTCGCTTTCTGCTATTCCTCCTATTTGAATCTCTGACCCGTTGACTTTGTTCTCTGGCGTCAACTCATCTCGCCGTTGGCCGTGCTCTGTTCCCGCACCTTACTGTGGGCGAGAACAAGCAGTCACAGACCGGGCTTGGTACCGAGGGAGAAACTCAGACTCCCACTGCTTTTAACTGGGAGACTCGAGCATACAGATCAATCACGCTTCAAAATCTCGTTGATATATTGCTCCTCATTCACACCGAGAATGCGCGCATTGTCACGCAGAACTGCCTCCGTACTGACTGTCGGTGATTCCAGGCCCTTCGGTCCACTCCTGCGAATCACGGTCTGCGTCAGCTCACGTAGTTCGGAAACTCTTGGAAAGCTGCGACTCACATTCACGTGCGTCACAACTGCTTCGGCAAACGCAGCACCCGGCAAATTGCCAAGCTGATGCCAGTAAACAGCAGCTCGTTCCTTGGTGACCGAACATTCATACGCGGCTGACAAGTAGGCCATTTGCCGCGCGAACGCCCTCTTCTGCATGAGTATCTCCGAATAGTTGATTTAAATTCTCAATTGTTGTCGAGCAGGCCTCGCTCTCGGTAGCCATTGATTGGATATCAACGACGAACTGATCAAGCCATCCCTGCGCCCGCAACCACGTGGCTGGATATGGGATGTACTTCCCACCCTCCTTTTGCCAATCAGAGGTCTGCCTGGCCACCTCAGTAGCCGCGATTATTTGCTCAGTTAGCTCCTCATCCGGCTTGATTAAATTCCACGCCTTCAACGCCTGACCACGATTGCGTTTTTTCGGGTAACACTGCCACCATGAATCAAATCGTTGCTCAAGCGCTTTCGCGCGTTTGTCTTTAAAACTGTCTTTAGAAATGTCTTTACTGTCTTTTGTGTGTCCCGATTTGGGACTATTATTGATCCCGTTTTGGGACTCATCCAGTCCTGAATTGGGACTTGAGTAGTCCTGATTCGGGACTGTCCCATTTTGGGACTCTAGTCCTGATTCGGGACTAATATTGTCCTATTTTGAGACAGTTCTGTTTCGGGATTCTGATCCCGAATTGGGACTACTGAGAACCCATTGCTCATGGTCTTTTTGCACGCCGAGCTGACTGCCTGATCGGTGCAGAATTTTCATCTCAGTGAGTTCCGCCACTGTGACGCTGCAATGGTTTCTCCGGAGCCCTGTCAGTTCGGCAATCTGACTGCCGCTGATACGATCGCTCTTTCGATTAAACCCATAGGTTTGCCGGATCACCGCGAATGCCACCAGCAGATGCCGCTTGCTGAGATTGGCCAGCAGCAGCGCCTCCAGCAGCTCATTGGCGATACGAGTGTAGCCGTTCTCGATCTGAGGATTAGCCATTGGTCCTCTCCCGTAAGCTAAGACGGTGCCTTCCAGTTGTCGTGCTACCGGCACCCATCATCGCAGGGTGCTTTTGCACGGGGAGCTGATAAGACGCGGTTGCTACCAAGATGGCAGATACCGACGTCAGCAAATGGAATTCCGGAATATTGCTTCGCTCAGGTGTACTGTCGCGTCCGCTCACACATGATTTCTGCTGATCGATGTATGCGACCCAACCGCAAATATTCTGGTCTGGATAGCCCAATTTTGGGTGGGTAACAGCAGGGATTTCTAACGAAATGGCTGTGCAGTCAGTGACTTGCTGAAATGCGATTAAATCATCATCGGAAAAATCGCATCGTCTTACCAAAATCATTGACAATGTCAGGCAAATCAATGGATAATATTCGATCGGGAAGGACCTTGCCAAGGTTGGGGTCGCGAGTTCGAGTCTCGTTTCCCGCTCCAGATATAAAACCCCGGCCATGCCGGGGTTTTTTTTTTAACAATGCAACACTACGAAATTAAGATTCAATTGTTTTTGCAGAAGGCGTTTTCATACGTCGCCCGTACTGACTAATTCAACATAATTTTAAATTGGATAGTTTTCTGCACAAAGCTAACGGGCCGAGTTATATTTACCCAGTATTTTTACCGAATTTTTTACTATTGTTTTACTCTGTGGCTGAATGGCAGAGTGGTTATGCAGCGGCCTGCAAAGCCGTGTACCTCGGTTCGATTCCGGGTTCAGCCTCCATCTTTATTTTTTGCCCGGGTGGCGAAATTGGTAGACGCAAGGGACTTAAAATCCCTCGGTAGAAATACCGTGCCGGTTCGATTCCGGCCCCGGGCACCATTAATTATTCGCTGCATCCCTACACAGCTCTTTAACTTAAACTCTTTTCGGTCAAAAATACTCCTACCTACCGGAATGCTCGCTATGCGCCCGGAACGCAGCCAATAGATAATCAACCATCGACCAGATTGTCAGGGCAGCTGCGACATACAACGCCACCACACCAATAGAATATATCGGCAATCCGAATAAATCATGTTTGTACAGCAGCATCGCCAGTGCAGTGATCTGCATGGTGGTTTTAACTTTGCCCAGATAACTGACTGCAACTTTTGCCCTTGACCCCAGACTTGCCATCCATTCACGTAGGGCTGAAATCGTAATTTCTCTGCCGATTATCACGACCGCTGGCACTGTCAGCCACCACGCGGACGCATCTTCGACCAGCAGAATAAGCACTGTAGCAACCATCAGTTTGTCGGCCACGGGATCAAGGAATGCTCCAAAAGCGGACTCCAGCTGCCATTTACGCGCAAGATAGCCATCGAGCCAGTCTGTAATTGCAGCAACCAGAAAAATCGCGCAGCACACAGGCCTCACCCAGGTAACAGGCAGATAAAATATCACCAGAATCACCGGCAGCAGGAGTATCCTGGCCAGTGTTAACATTGTGGGAATGGTTAGAGTCATAAACTAACGACCGTGGTAAAAATTAATTTTGCTCGTGGAAAAAGTCGTACACGAGTTGGGCCAGTTGCACACTAATACCCGGCACATTCGCTATATCTTCCACACTTGCCATCTGCAGGGCTCGCAAACCGCCAAAATGTGTCAGTAGTGAGCGCCTGCGTTTCGGTCCTAATCCTACTATATCCTCTAACACAGATTTCCGTCTCGCTTTACCCCGAGTCGCTCTGTGACCGGCAACCGCGTAGCGATGCGCTTCATCGCGAATTTGCTGAATCAGGTGAAGCGCTGGCGAATCATGCGACATTTGTATTTCGCTGCCAGTTCTGCAAATCAGCAGGGACTCCTCACCGGGGCGGCGCTCAGGACCTTTCGCAACCCCGACCACCTGAATCTCGGCAAGCTGCAGTTCTTCCACCACTTCCAGCGCAACACCGACCTGCCCTTTACCACCATCAATAAATAAAACTTCAGGAATACGCTGACTTTCCTTAAGCAGCCGCGTGTATCGACGAGTTAGCGCCTGACGCATTGCTGCGTAATCGTCGCCCGGTGTTATGTCCTTGATCTGGAATCGACGATACTCGGATTTAATAGCCCCTTCTACCCCGAATACGACACAGGAAGCGATTGTCGCTTCTCCCGAGAGATGGCTGATATCAAAACACTCCATCCGCTGGGGCAGCTCATCGAGCTCCAGCAACTGACGCAGCTTATCCTGTCGCTCAGCCATACCGCTGCGCGAGGCGAGACGTGCCTCGAGCGCCAGTCTGGCATTTTCGCGCGCATTTTCAACCCATCGCCGTTGCTCACCTCGCACATTATGAACAATCTCGACCGCATAACCGACCTTCTGCCGCAATGCTTCTTCGATAAGTTTCACCTCATCGATAGCGCAATGAGTAATCACGCGGCGCGGTACTTCATGCTGCAAATAAAATTGCGTTAGAAACCCTTTTACAACTTCCGCCAGAGTTGAATCCGCTGGCGTTGACGGAAAAAAAGCCTTGTTACCCAGATTGACACCATTTCTTACAAAAAATATCTGCAGGCAGTATTGACCGCCGTCCTGATGACAGGCGACAACATCCATATCACCTTGCCCGTTTTCAACATACTGTGTTTGATTAACCGCTTTGAGGTCTTTGATCTGATCACGCAAACTGGCTGCACGCTCAAATTGCAATTGCGCAGAAGCCGTTTCCATATCTGAAACCAGACTACCCACTACTTCATTTGTCCGTCCCTCCAATACCTTGATAGTCATATTGACATCGCGCCGGTAGTTTTCTTCATCAACTAAACCAACGCATGGTGCGGTGCAACGATTGATCTGATACTGCAAGCAAGGCCTTGAACGATTGCGGAAATAGGAATCCTCACATTGCCGCACCTTGAACAGTTTTTGTATATAGCGAAGCGTTTTTTTAACCGCGCCGGCGTGAGGGTACGGACCGATATACTTGCCCGCTTGCTTGCGACCACCTCGTCGGTAGGAAATTCGCGGATAAGCCTCCTCGGTCGACACAAAAAGGAACGGGTAACTTTTATCGTCACGCAGCAGGATATTATAACGCGGCCTTTTTTCCTTTATAAGGTTGTTTTCAAGGAGTAGCGCTTCGATCTCATTACTGGTAACAGTGAGCTCTACACCGGCAATATGCGCGACCATCACACGGGTTTTCGCTGAACCTGGATCTTTCAGAAAATAGCTTGAAACACGCTTCTTAAGATTGCCTGCTTTACCAACATAGATAGTTTCGCCACTCGCGTTGAGCATCTGGTAGACGCCCGGTCGCTGGGTAACTGTTTTAAGGAAGGACACCGAATCGAACGGAGGCGCTCCTTCACTGGACAATTGATCGCCATTGTTTGAGTTGTTTGCTGGGGGACTATTTCGATCAGCCGCAGATGTCACTGACAAAGTAAAAATCCATCGGTCAAGTAGGTGCTAACAATACCCCACAGTTTAGCGCATGATACACAAGCTCGGCGATATTGCTTACGCCCAGTTTTTCAAATGCGCGGCGCTTATACGTGCTGATAGTCCGGGAGTCCAGTTGCAACTGCCTGCCTGCATCTGCCGTCTTGTAACCTTGCGCCAACAGACGCATTACCTGCATCTCGCGCTGCGACAGCAAATCAAAGCCCCCCTCACGGGTTCGAACATCACCATCGCAATGGCTACTAGGTAGCTCAGGCGAATAATACACTTTTCCGGAATAGATAAACTTTATAACCTCGGCAACTTCAGAGGCCGACGATGATTTAGTCAGGTAGCCGTCGAAATCACATACCGGGTGGACTTTGTATACCGGACTTAATCCGGAGCCAGTCAGCAGAACTACTTTCAGTGTGCTGCCTTGAATCTGCCGTAACTTAACGGCAGTTGAAATACCATCGAGCCCCGGCAAAACCGAATCGATAAAAACCATATCAATTTTCCGGCTTTCAGCGATAGAAACAGCAGCTTCACCGCTACCAGCTTCCCACACTTGCCGACAACATCCGAGTACATCGATCATTCGCCGAATGCCGGCACGAAACAACTCTTGATTATCAACAAGCAACATTTGCTGCTGTTCAGGGAATCGTGCAGGGTTAGTCTTCGACATTTTTTACCACTTTACATCTTTAAATCGTGTGGTAGATCTTACACAAAGACTTCTTCAGGGCTCATCCGCTGTTGGTGGAATGACAAGCCTGGCTAATTGTGTTAGGAATATGTATGCGGAAAAGCGCGTTACTGCGACCTCTAATACTGAATCAGAGCAGAGCCCCATGTGAAACCACCGCCAAATCCTTCGAGAAGCAATTTCTCGCCACGCTTTATGCGACCATCACGAACGGCGGTATCGAGCGCTAGCGGGATAGAAGCCGCGGAGGTATTACCGTGGTCGTGAACAGTGACCACAACTTTTTCCATACCCATATCAAGTTTTTTTGCGGTCGCAGCAATTATGCGAATATTGGCCTGATGCGGTACCAGCCAGTCAATCTCTGATTTATCCAGATTATTTACGGCAAGCGTTTCGACGACTACTTCCTGCAGTTTTCTAACGGCCATACGAAATACTTCGTTGCCACGCATCTGTACGAATGCTTCCTGCTGTTGTACTACATCGTAACCCCTCGAGACGCCGTTGGGCACATGCAACAGTTCTGCGTAGCGGCCATCGGCGTGCAGATGCGTGCTCAACACCCCCGGCTCATTGGATGCCTCTAGAATTACCGCGCCAGCACCATCGCCGAATAAGACACAGGTGTTGCGATCTTCCCAGTTTAAAATTCGCGAGAACGTTTCTGCACCGATAACCAGGGCAGTTGTTGAGCTGCCAGCACGGATAAAATTATCGGCAACAGAAAGCGCATAGGCAAAACCTGCACAGACCGCCTGAACATCGAACGCTGGAGAACTGTTGGTCACGCCTAGTCGCTGCTGCAACAGGCAGGCAACACTCGGGAACACACAATCGGGAGTTGTCGTAGCGACAACGATCAGGTCGATATCGTTACTTTGCAGACCGGCCGCATCAAGCGCTTGGCGGGCTGCCGCTTCTGCGAGATCGAGCGTGGTTTCATCATCGGCTGCAATATGGCGCTTGACGATACCCGTGCGCTCTCTAATCCACGCATCAGTGGTATTCACCCGCTTCTCCAGATCGGAATTGTGGATTACCTTTTCTGGAAGGTAACTCCCGGTTCCGCAGATTCTGGAATATTTCACTAGGCGCCCGTCTGGATAAGCTTGGTTTCGGTATAATTCTCTATGAGGGAAATCAAGTTCTTTTTTGCCTCAATTCTTGCAATCGACAGGGCGTTAGCAAGTGCAGGTGCATCAGCACCGCCGTGGCTCTTGATAACTATCCCCCGCAAACCCAGCAGGCTGGCCCCATTATACTGACCAGGATCGATTTTATTCTTGAGACTTTTTAACACAGGGCTAGCTACTAACCCCATTACTTTATTGAGAGGAGAACGAGTAAATTCTTCTTTGAGGTAACTACTGATGAGCTTGGCCACCCCCTCTGCCGTTTTCAGTGCGACGTTACCAACAAAACCATCAGCGACCACCACGTCTACGTCACCCAGATAGACTTCATCGCCCTCAATAAAGCCAACGTAGTTCAGATCTGATTTCTCGAGAAGAGCATGGGTATCTTTGACCAGTTCGTTTCCTTTTATATCTTCCGAGCCGATATTCAACAACCCGACTCGCGGGCTCTCGATGTTATCAACGACAGCCGATAACGCGGCCCCCATTACAGCAAACTGGTTCAGGTGCTCAGCGCTGCAATCGACATTGCCGCCCAGATCAAGCATCTGTACATGACCGTGTATGTTCGGTATGGCTGTAATAATCGCCGGCCGGTCGATACCGGGCAGCATTTTCAGCACGAACCGACCAATCGCAACCAACGCCGCGGTGTTGCCACAACTTACGCATGCTGCGGCTTCTCCGTCGCGCACCTGGTTAATCGCCACCCGCATACTGGAATCTTTTTTCATTCGCACAGCCAGTGCCAGGGCATCTTCCATGGCAACTACTTCAGATGCATGGCGAATTTCAATTTGCCCGGAACCCGCGCCACCAAGCAGTGGTGCCAGAACGGCCTCGTCGCCTACCAGCAGAATTCGAAGATCGGTATACTTGCCCGTGACTGAAATTGCAGCCTCAACGGCGGTTTCAGCGCCTAAATCACCACTCATGGCATCAAGAGCTATAGTGATTACCTCACCCATTAATAACCCCCTGCGGTACTGCAGTAAGCAATACAGGGGTGGGCCATATCAAGGTTACTCGTCGTCTTCGTCGATCTCTTCGACAGTGTCAATGACTTTACGCCCGCGATAGTAGCCATCAGCGGTCACATGGTGACGCAAATGCACTTCACCGGTGGTCGGATCGGTAGATAGCGCCGGGCTTTTCAGCGCATCATGTGAGCGACGCATGCCACGACGCGACGGGGTTACACGTTTCTTCTGTACAGCCATAACGGCTTCTCCAAATTCATTTCTTCAGCAGTTTATCAAGATCGCTGAACGGGTTATGTGTTTTGGCCGGCCCAATAGTTTCGGCGGACGTTACTGCCTCAATCACTGTGTTATCACAAGCCTGCTCGTCGTCATGCACCTGACGCAATGGCAATTGCAGGATTAATTCGTCTTCCAGGAAATCTACAGCACTGATCTCCCGATGCTCATCCAGAAGCAAAGGATCATAGGTTTCCTCCTGGAACACTGCTGAATTTTCATCTTCTACAAATGCAAAACTGAAATCACTATTAATTTTCAACGGCATAGCCTTCATGCAGCGTTGACAGGCGACATTAACGGTAACCTGCAAGCTTCCAACCGAATTAATCTGCAAGTTCTCGCCCACAAAAAAACGCGCAGCAGCTCTTACCTCACCTGTGTTATCAGCCAGCAACGCTGAAAAACGCTTGAAGTGTGATACCGGGAGTGTAAGGTTACCGCTGTATTTTCGCTGTGCGAGATCTGCGGGTTTGAACCGGGACGGAAGGACACTATCCATAAACCCTCAAGTGTAATGTTCTTTTCCGATTTAGTCAAAAAAGTTAACCACATTATTACGCTGTAATCGCACTACCGTAACCACACCTGACGAAGCCTTCGGCACCCTGATGACAGCTCCCATTATACTTGCCTCTACCTCCCGATACCGCGCAGAACTGCTGGCCAGATTCGGGCTGGCTTTCGAACAGAAAGCACCGGTTTGCGACGAAACACCTCTGCAGGCAGAGCCCCCCGATGAACTGGTAATACGACTCTCCCGCCTGAAAGCCGAGTCAGTTCACGACTCGCTCTCTGGCCAGATAACTATCGGATCCGATCAGGTTGCGAACTTTCAGGGCCGGATAATCGGCAAACCCGGCAATCACGAAGCTGCGATACAGCAACTCATAGCCATATCCGGAAAAACAGTTAAATTCTACACCGGGCTTCACGTAATGCGCGGCAGTGAGTGCCGCCATGATCTGATCTCAACGACAGTACAATTCAAAGAGCTGACCCGGAGCCAGATTGAACGCTACCTGCACGCTGACAAACCTTACGACTGTGCTTGCAGCTTCAAATCTGAAAGTTTGGGCTCAGCTATTGTAGAGTCGATGACAAGTGACGATCCCAGCGCTCTGATCGGATTGCCACTAGTGCGGCTCGCCGGGTTTATCAATGAGCTCGGCCAGGATATTCCCTAGAATTTCACCAGCACGCAAAGCGCTACCAGAGCAGCAACGCTGGAAAAAACTTCAGCATTGCATGTAAACAGACACACGCGGCTGCTCCGGCTGCTAAATCGTCAATCATAATTCCAGGCCCGCCGGATATGTTGCTGTCCAGCCATTTGATCGGCCACGGCTTGAGAATGTCAAATACCCGAAACATAACAAACCCGGCCAGCAACGTTCCGGCAGATACCGGCACAGCAAACATGGCCACGAGAAAACCGACAATCTCATCCCAGACAATACCGCCGTGATCGTGTGTTCCAAGTTGCCGTGAGGTACTGCCACAAACCCATAAACCGACTACCAGCGCCACCAGCACAACAAAAAGATAATTGAGCAACGGTTGATCGGCGATGAGCACACACAGCAACACCCCGGGCAATGTTCCCACCGTACCTGGTGCGCGAGGGGCAAGCCCGGTGCCAAAGCCAAGAGCAAGAAAACTGGCCGGTGAATGAACAAGATCTTTGACCGTTAACCTTCTGGATGTAGCCATCGTATTAACCGGATTTGGCCTGATTTTCACCAGCAACAGGATCAGGCGCATTGGCCCGATACTCTACTACGCGCAATGCAGCGGCAAGTTTATCAATCACCCCGTTAACAAACTTGTGCCCCTGATCGGCACCGAACGATTTATTGATTTCCAGCGCCTCATTCACAACCACCTTATAAGGGATATCGAGCCTACACAGTAACTCACTGCACGCCACCCGCAAAACAGACCGCTCTACCGGATCCAGACTATCGATCGGTCTGTCGAGGTGTGCGGTAATATGGCCGTCAATGACATCAAGATTTTTTGCCGTATAAAAAAATATTTCTTCAAAGTATTCGGTGTCGACTTTATCCATATTCTGCAATTCGCAGAACTGCTTGAATATATCGGTCACACTCTGGTGATCGGGATCGAAATCCCATTGATACAAAGCCTGCATGGTTTTCTGGCGCGCGTTGCGTCGACGCTTGGCAGTACTGCCCCGAGTTTTCTGAACATTGTCAGACATCCGTCTAAACCTGTGGTATTTGGAGAAAAGATGATCGGGTGCTGTATGCCTGTCAGATACAACACGTAAATGCTTTCGGTGTTCGTTCGGAGCAAATAATCAGTCTGCTGCTTGCAAACAAAAAACGCTAGTATAGTCGGACTCAATACTCAAAGCAGACCAATCGACAATCAAATGAATAAAATCGACCCAATCCGAAGAATTGCCATACTTGCTATTGCCGGCTGCCTGGCAGGACCACTAAATGGAATCGCACAAGACAATACAGCGGTGGCAGGTGTCAATGATACAACCGAAATTACAGCCAGTAACCCGAGAGTTAAACTGAAAACCAATCTGGGAGAACTGATCATTGAGTTAAATCCGGAACAAGCTCCGGCGACCGTTGAGAATTTCCTCCAGTATGTTAACGATGGTTTCTACGAAGGAACCATATTTCACCGAGTTATCGATGGATTCATGATCCAGGGTGGCGGGTACACACTAGCTTTCGACAAAAAAGCAGTTCGAGACCCGATTGAAAATGAAGCATACAACAAACTTGACAACGCCAAATACACAATCGCCATGGCGCGTACTCCTGACCCGCACTCTGCTACGGCTCAGTTTTTTATCAATACCGCTGACAATGATTTCCTGAACCACAAAGCGAAAAAACCGAATGCGTGGGGTTATACCGTTTTCGGCGAGGTTGTTGAGGGTCAGGAAATCGCTGACTGGATTGGAAAAACACCGACAGGCGCTGGCGGCCCATTCAGAAAAGACGTACCAAAAAAACCGATCGTTATTGAGGAAGCGAGCCTGCTGTCAGACAAGTAGATCCAATACACCAACTAGTGAGCCGCGGATGAAAACCGTAATCATCTCAGACCTGCACCTGCAGGCTAGTCGCCCGGAGCTGACAGCTCTGGCGTTTTCACTGCTGGATAACATCGCTAAACACTGCGATGAGCTTTATATACTGGGTGATCTATTCGAGTACTGGCTGGGGGATGACGCTTGTGATACAACAGCAACGGAGGTCGCACACCGGCTAAACGGGCTGAAACAGCAGAATGTTGCAATCAGCATAATGCATGGTAACCGGGACTTCCTCCTTGGCAATCAATACGTCAACAGCTTTGGCGGGCAGCTATTGAATGCCGATACCATCACACTCGACATAGCAAATAAAAAAACCCTGCTCATGCACGGTGACACGCTATGTACCGATGACAGCCAGTATCAATTTTATCGACGGATGGTGCGCAATTCCGGCTGGCAGAATGATTTTCTGGCCAAATCCATCAGTGAAAGAGAAGCCACAGCGCGCATGATCCGCAGCACCAGCAAAGCTCACGGGCATCGAGCCCATACTGAAAAAATTGCAGACATCAACCTCGACACATTCGAAGAGGCTGTAACCTGCAATGGAGTTGAACGTGTTATTCATGGGCACACACATCGACCGGGCAGCCACCAGCACGCTGTATCGGGAGCGACCGTAGAGCGATTGGTTCTGGGCGACTGGCATACCGATTATGCGGTTATTGCAGTATGCGACAACGACACCTGCGAACTTATGATATGGAATGGCAATTCCCTTTCGCCATTTTCCTGACTTCGTCTTTTAGCGCTTGAAAATCCAGTGCTTCAGGCGCGCTGACGCATCAGCTTACTGGTTGCAATTGCCCCCGGAACTCCTGTTCCAGCCAGTGCAGCTCTTTGAGTTCTTCTCTGGTAAAACCCGCGTCGAGCCTGGCTTGCTCGTTAAACGGTCCTCGAAGCGCAATTCGACCGTGTTTTTGCAGAAGATCCTTGAAAGCGGTTAATGCACACAGACCACGCCGCTCGCATACCCAGCCAAACCATTCGTTGCCAATACGAACGTGATCGACCTCCTCTTTGAGAATTCTCTGGAAGATCGATACTGTATCCAGATCGCCAACGCCCCTGAGCTTTTCAATCATACCCGGCGTTACATCAAGACCGCGCGCCTCCAGAACTCTAGGTACCAGAGCCATTCGAGCCATTACGTCGTAATCGGTCGCTACCGCCATGGCCCACATTCCCCCGTGCGCCGGCAGTTCACCGTAGTAACTGGACAGTTGCCGAAGCCGTTCCGATAACAATTCGAAATGAGTGGCCTCTTCGGATGCAACCCGAATCCAGTCACGATAATACTGATGTGGCATTCCTCTGAACCGATATATAGCATCCAGGGCAAAGTTCACCGCGTTCAGCTCTATATGCGCGACCGCGTGTATTAGCGCCACCCGACCTTCAATGCTGCCTAATCGACGGCGTTTGACCTCGGTCGGTGGAACCAGGATTGGAAGTGACGGTCTTCCCGCTTGCGATATCCGTTCAGGAGCCACCTGACCTGTAACATCAAACTGTTCATTGCCTAGTTCGCAGAAAATTGAAGCAATGAGCTTCTTCTTACCGTCGAAACTGCAGCAATGCAGTGCCTCGCGAGCCAGATCGAATAGTGTATCCATAACCTACCGCACTCCGGAATCGATTTTTCGAAAACTGGAAAACAAAGTTCTTGAGATCAATTCACGACCATCGAGGTGGTAATGGATTAAAGACCGCATCAAGAATCTGATTTCTCTTGAGGTAGCCGGATGAGCATACGCCTGCCGCTGCAAATCAAGAAGTGCATGGCCACCGATTGCAATACCGGATTTATCAGTGTTCTCGACCTGCACCGGCCCTTCAGGAATTCTATAACGATAATTCTTCCCAGGTTCAATTGGTAATCCGCTTTCTATATCGTGCGCTATTTGCGGCGCGTAGCCGATCTGTTCCAACAGGGTTACTTCAAACGTTCGCAGTGCTTCTTCCCGCCGCTCAACCGTAGTTAATGACTCAATCACCGGCCAGTATTCGGCGAACAGGTTGGTTGACGGCTCAAATCTAGGCACCAGGAAATAGATCAACTCGTTAACGTAATACCCGCAGGCTAATGCTTCACCCTGCAATCGCAAGGAGTTCCCCGCCTCCTCCACCGCTGACAGCACAGGTAATTCACTACGGCCTGCCCAGGAAACGTGCAATGCCCGAAAGGGCTGTAAAATCAGCGATTTTTTTGCTTTACCGCTTTTAGCCCCGCGAGCAAGCAACGACATTCGCCCGTACTCCGGGGTGAAAACTTCAACAATCAGGCTGGTATCACGAAACGCACGCGTGTGAACTACATAGGCGGGCTGCAACGTAACACGGGCAACAGTCATTCAGATTCATAACCCAGATTTCTTATCATTGCCGCATCGTCTGCCCAGCCGTCTTTTACCTTACACCACAATTCAAGATGCACTTTTGTGCCGAACAAATTTTGCATTTGCACTCGTGCGCGGCTACCTATTTCTTTAAGGCTGGCACCGTTTTTTCCGATGACTATAGATTTCTGGCTTTGCTTCTCTACCCAGATGACAGCAAAAACGCGCGACAGAGTGGCTGTCTCCTCAAATTTTTCAATTTCGACACTGACCGAATAAGGTAATTCCTGCGCAAGGAAGCGTGTAAGTTGCTCCCGTACCAGCTCAGATGCCAGAAAACGAGACGAGCGATCCGTCAGGGTATCTTCGGCAAACATAAAAGCAGCTTCCGGTAGCAGCTTGCCAATCTCCTGCTCCAGCGTTTCGACGTTATCTCCTTTGGTCGCCGAAATCGGGAGCACAGCCACTGCTGATTCTATACCGGTCAACCCCTGAAGCCAGGGCAGCAGACGATTCTTCGGTTGAACCTGATCCACTTTGTTCACGGCAAGTATCCAGGGCTGCTCCTGACGACGGACAGTTTCCAGTGCGAGGTTATCATCGTCATTCCACACGAGTGCCTGCACGACCAGCACCATCACATCGGCACCTGTCGCCGCAGATGAGGCTGTCTTATTAAGTACTCGATTCAGCGTTCGCTTGCCACCGCCGTGAATACCCGGTGTATCAATATAGACAAACTGTGCATCTGCGCTGGTGTGAATACCCAGCAAGGCATGGCGTGTGGTCTGTGGCTTGTGCGCCGTGATACTCAGTTTCTGTCCAATAAGGCGATTCAGCAATGTAGACTTACCGACATTCGGACGCCCGGCAATGGCGACATAGCCGCACCGTGTATTCAATTGATTCTCATTTTTATTGCCCGTCACTCGAAATGCCGGCTAAGATGAACCATTGACCACACTTCGGTCAAGTCTTTGCGGCAATGTGGTCCAGCGCTTGCTGTGCGGCCGCCTGTTCAGCACGCCGACGACTGGAACCTATCGCCTCAATATCAAAATTCAGGCTTTCAATTCTGCATTTTACGGTAAATTCTCTCTGGTGAGCCTCACCGCGTGTATCAATAAGCTGATACTCAGGTACCGGATATTTGCGGCCTTGCAAGTACTCTTGCAGACGCGTTTTCGGATCCTTTAACGGCTCATCCGGCGGTAGATTATTTAATCTATCGTGATAGAGAAAGCAAACAGTATGAGCTGCGGATTCAAAACCACCATCCAGATAGACCGCCCCTATCAATGCTTCAACAGCATCAGCGAGAATCGAATCGCGGTTGAATCCACCGCTCTTCAATTCACCGGATCCCAGGTTCAGGCGATCACCCAGCGCCAGCTCACGTCCGATCTCTGCAAGCGTTACCCCTCTGACAAGATTAGCGCGTAAGCGACTTAACTGACCTTCCTGATATTGCGGTCGCAACCGAAAAATTTCTGCAGCAATAACGAAATTAAGCATCGCATCGCCGAGAAATTCGAGCCTCTCGTTGTTTACGCTGCCGGCGCTTCGATGGGTTAGTGCCGCTTTTAGAAGCGTCTTATCGGTAAACTCATGATCAAGTTTTCTGCCGAAGTAATCGGGATCGGTAATCAAGCTGTTCCATCTTCAAGCCTGGCTGGAACGATCGCTTAACCAAAAACTAATTAGTGTACTGTTCGTCGAACCCTGCCACGATCGCCAGATTATACAAAAGATTCCGGCGTTCTTCATATTTAACATCAACAACCAGCTTGCCATTGTCGTCACGGGCAACTTTAATAACGTCGGCTGCATTGAGATGGCTTAGATTATTCTGTGAGAATTGGCCCGATATCGCTTTTACGACTTCGCGCTTGGAGCTATTTTTCAGGGACTGATCAGCAATTACCTCCTCAACAATCCCACTCAAAGTATGATTCTGTACGTACACAGGAACCAGTTGCCAGGCTGTGGTCAGAAGAATCGCCCCAAAAAAGATTCCCAGTACCCATTTTATCATTTTCGCTTTACCTAGTTGATTCCTTCGCCGATTCTGCTCCACCGCACACCACCGTTCTCCCAGTTGAAATGCATCCACACAAGGAATGCTTTTCCAACCAGATGATCTTCGGGCACAGTTCCCCAATATCGACTGTCGTTACTATTATCCCTGTTGTCTCCCAAAGCAAAATACATTCCCTCGCCAACCTTAACCTCGTAGTTCCCCGCTCTGCTTCCCCGATTATTAAGAATATGGTGTTCTACTCCTGAAATATCCTCAATAATATCAACGGTAGGCGGCGCCCCGGCATCTGGATCATTGTAATTCCCCAGCAACTCCTGGCTTGCCAGAACCCCGTTAACGTACAATTTTCGATCTCGATACTGCACCAGATCGCCCGGAACTCCTACGATCCTTTTAATGTAGTCTAGTGCCGGGTTTTGCGGAAACCGGAATACTGCAACATCACCGCGCTCAGGCTTGCCGGTATTAAGAATTTTTTTGTGCAGCACTGGCAGACGCACACCATAGGCAAACTTGTTAACCAGAATAAAATCGCCGACCAGCAAGGTTGGTTTCATCGATCCGGATGGGATACGGAATGGCTCAAAAATAAATGACCGCAGAACCAGAACAAGCAACAGCAACGGGAAAAAAGAACGTGCATATTCTACCGCCAGGCTATCGGGTTTTTTGATCAGCACAGAGCCTATAAACCAGATAACGCCACAGAGCAGCGTAAATACCACCAGCAGTAAAGAAAAATCTATATTCATTATTATTTTTGAGCCTCGCCCCTAATGTGCTGCCACTTTCAACTGATCAAGCCTGTATTCTTCTTTGCCTGGTCAAGTCCTAGCCACCGGATTTATTATCTACCTGCAGAACCGCCAGGAACGCTTCCTGTGGAATCTCTACACGGCCAATCTGCTTCATTCGCCTTTTTCCGGCTTTTTGCTTTTCCAACAACTTTTTCTTGCGCGTTATATCTCCGCCATAACACTTGGCAGTCACATTCTTACGCAATGCCTTAACGTTACTGCGGGCAATAATATGTGTACCAATTGCGGCCTGTACAGCAACATCAAACATCTGCCGGGGAATAAGCTCTTTCATTTTCTCAGCAAGCTCACGGCCCCGGGACTGAGATCGATCCCGGTGAACAATCACCGCTAATGCATCGACGGTTTCACCATTGATCAGAACATCTACCTTCACCAGATCGGCAGCCTGAAACCTGAGGAAACTATAATCAAACGATGCATATCCCCGGCTGACCGATTTCAATCGATCAAAGAAATCAAGCACCACTTCACTTAAGGGAAGCTCGTATGTAAGGGCTACCTGGCGCCCGACATACTGCATGTTTTTCTGTACACCGCGTTTTTCTACGCACAGGGTAATTACATCTCCCAGATACTGCTGAGGCACCAGTATATTTGCTTGTATGATCGGCTCTCTTACTTCTTCCAGCAGATTCGGTGCAAGTAACTGCGATGGATTATGAATGTAAGTGACTTCACCCTTGTTATCCAGCAATTCGTAGATTACGGTCGGTGCAGTCGTAATGAGATCGAGCTGATACTCGCGCTCCAGACGTTCCTGCACAATTTCCATGTGCAACATTCCAAGAAATCCGCATCGAAATCCAAAGCCAAGTGCTGTCGATACTTCGGGTTCATAGGCTAGCGCCGAGTCATTGAGGCGCAACTTCTGCAACGCATCTCTGAACGATTCATAGTCATCTGAGCTAACCGGATATAAACCGGCAAAAACCCTGGGCTGAACTTCCTTGAAGCCATCAAGAGGAGCATCGCATTGACGATTTTCGAGTGTGATGGTGTCACCAACGCGGGCCGCATCAATTTCTTTAATTCCGGCTATTACGTATCCGACTTGTCCGGTGTGCAGTTCGGCTGTCTCTACTCGCTTTGGCGTGAAGACCCCTACTGCATCAACTTGAAACGACCGGCCCGTCGACATGATACGCATTTTGTCGCGCTTTTTGATCGACCCATTGATAATACGAATTAGCGAGATCACACCGACAAAGTTATCAAACCACGAATCGATTATCAGTGCCTGCAACGGAGCATGCTCATCCCCAAGTGGTGGCGGCACCCGCTCAACAAGCATCTCGAGAACTTCTTCTATCCCCTCTCCGGTTTTAGCACTGCAGTGCACAGCATCGTGTGCTTCCAGCCCGATGATTTCTTCTATTTCATCGACCACCCGCTCTGGGTCGGCCGCGGGTAAATCAATCTTATTCAGTACCGGAATAACTTCGAGATCCTGTTCTATGGCGGTATAACAATTGGCGACGCTCTGGGCTTCAACTCCCTGAGAGGCGTCAACCACTAGCAAAGCACCTTCACACGCTGCCAGTGAACGGGATACTTCATATGAAAAATCTACATGACCTGGTGTGTCGATGAAATTCAACTGATAGGTTTCGCCATTTTTGGCTTTATAGGCAAGAGATACTGATTGCGCCTTAATTGTTATACCGCGCTCGCGTTCCAGATCCATTGAATCGAGAACCTGCTCGGACATCTCGCGCACAGACAGCCCGCCACAATCCTGTATAAAGCGATCAGCAATTGTCGACTTACCGTGATCAATGTGTGCAATGATCGAAAAATTTCTTATATTTGACTGATCCATCACCGGACACAACGCTCAGCTTCAATGGTTTTTCTGAGCGTTGCGAGATCAAGAAAATGCCGGCAGATTTCAACATTGTTGTGCATTAACACAGGGACCGCTTCGTTATATAAACGCCGTAGCACAGGGCTATCATCGATATCCTGGACGGTGATTGTAAAAAATAATTCGCTGGAAAATTCGCGCAGCTGATCCAGCATGTCTTCACACAGATGACACGCGTAGCGACTGTACAACAGAAGTTCCACCGGCTTTTGTTTCAATTGCAGCAATCAGGGTTACTTAACCGTTAGAGCCAGAAAAATAGGGCCCTGAGGTCTTTGAACCAGCACCGCGATAGAAGAATTATCTTCAAGATCATCCATGGCTTTTTCAAAGTCTTCCATCGATTTTATCAGTGCATTGTCGATCATGGTTAAGACATCGCCTTCCTGAACGCCAGCCCGCTTTGCCGGTCCATCATTCACGGCAGTTACCACCACACCACCAGAGTCAAGCGACAGCGATTGACGAACTTCGTCATCCAGCGGATCAACTTCAATTCCGAGTTTGTTTTTTACTTTCGCAACTGGTGCTCGACCGGCAGATGCCAATTCATCGGCCCCTGGCAGTTCACCGATAGTAACCTCGAGAGTGACTTCTTTTCCGTTGCGAATAACATCAACGGTTGCACTTCGGCCGGCTCTTACTTGTCCGACCAACGGAGGCAAGGAGCTGGATTTATCGACATAGCCCTGATTGAAACGAACAATAATATCACCGACCTGCAAATCGGATGCGGCAGCCGGGCTATCAGGCAGGATTCGTGAGATCAATGCGCCATGCGCCGTCGCCATAGAAAATGATTCCGCCAGTTCACGCGTAACTTCCTGAATAATAACTCCCAACCATCCACGGGAAACCTTGCCGTTCTCTTTTAACTGATCAGCAATATCAATGGCCATTTCAATCGGAATAGAAAATGATAAACCCATAAAGCCACCTGTGCGGCTGTAGATCTGAGAATTTATACCAACCACTTCGCCCTCCAGGTTAAAAAGCGGCCCACCTGAATTCCCTGGGTTTATCGCAACATCGGTTTGAATAAACGGAACATAATTCTCCCTTGGAAGCGAGCGGCCAGTCGCACTGACAATACCAGCTGTCACCGAAAAATCGAATCCGAAAGGCGAGCCAATTGCCAAAACCCATTCACCCACCTTCAATTCGCTTGATCTTCCAATGCGCGCGGCCGGCAAACCTTCTGCGTCGATTTTCAGTACCGCAACGTCACTTCGAGCATCTTTACCGATTAGTTTCGCTACGTATTGTCTCCGGTCGTGCAAGCGGACAATAATTTCCTCCGCCCCATCGATCACATGGTTGTTCGTCAGCACGAAACCATCAGACGAAACGATAAAACCGGACCCGAGAGAATCAGAATCGAACTGCTGCTCCTGCAACGGCTCCTGTTGCTCAAGAAATTTTTTGAAAAATTCACCGAACGGCGAATTCTCAAGATCGGGCATACCCTGCTGCTGCCGCCTGGACATGGCTTCAGATTTGGCCGTAGTACTGATATTCACGACGGACTTATGGTTTTGTTCGACAAGCTCTGTAAAATCCGGCAGATCCGCGTGTACAGCTCCCGCCAATGACACTAAGGCAAGCGCAACAAATACCGTACTGACGTTTTTGAACCACTTGACAGCGGTAAACATGTCTATTTCTCCCGAGTCAGGAATAGTTTGTCGAGACCAGTGATCATCGATCTGTTTTCCAGAGGTTTGGATAGTGCTCTGACAGCGAATCGCATTATTTATGGATAAGTGTCTATGCTTTTTTCGCAGAAATTACTGCCCGTTGACCTGGTGCCGCCTTTTTATCAGTCGCCGGTGCTGCAATCAGTGTGGTCAGATGCCTGTTTCCTGAGCAACTGAGTCCTGTTCTTATGAACAAGAAGCCAGCCAGTAACCCCACTGCGGCAAAAATAACAATAATCGAGTCCGCAGCTGAGATAAATTGGTTGGCCATACTGGCAAATAATAGCATAAGCAGCAGGGGCACGAGATAAACCAGCGAAGTTACGGTGATCAACGCACCCGGATAAAGCTGTAAATCGACCTCTTCACCCGCCTTAAACGCCTGGTTGCTGATTCGCTGCACTGGAATACGGAGTTCGGTGGCACTTGATGAGCTGCCGACAGTGTCTGACGATACACAACCATTGCAACGGTTACAGGTTGCCTGTTTTACGCTTACCGTAATAATAATGCTGTCTGAACGTAGTACCTGAGCAACAACGGTATTGGCACTGTCTGCTAATTTCGAGATCAACGGCCCGGATCTTTCACTGAGTTGCTAGCAGTATCGATTCACCAAGCATCTTAACGGTTGCCAATGGCACCTCGCCTACCACTGTCGCGTGCCAGTTATCCCTCATAATCCCATACGCGTGAACTGCTCCCATTGACGAAGCACCGTGCAATATTCCACCTGCTGATTCATCTCTGGCGTCAACGATAAAAACAGAAAGGGAAGCCAGTCCATCCGAGTACATGAGCCTTCTGACGGCAAAGTCCGTTCCGGCCACCGGCGTTACTTTGTCAGACACCTGGGCGAATCCATCCGGCAGAACCATCTCAAGTATTCCCGGGATTCCTGTAACCGGCGCTAGATCAAGCGTCATAGCACTACCGTTGCCGCTCTCGTTGTCCGCCATCCATTTATGCTCTCTGCCCTTGGTTGACGCAGAGAACACCTCCAACGGCATAGATTCCGGAAAGCGAACTTCAGTAAACATCACCTGCTCAACCAAATCTCCCGAGCTGTCACTCATAGCGGAACGCAGCAGGAGAAAGTTCTCGAGATCTACCCACAAACGGTAACCATAGCGGTAACTATCGAGAGGCGTGATGTCAATCACTTCTGCCTGCCGCCCGGCGACACGCGCCCGCCCAATACTACTAAATCGATACAGACTTTCGAGTTCAGACAGTTGCTCCGGATCAAATTTCGGAAACGGAGTTCTGGGTTGGGATTTGCTGACAATAACGGATTTCGTTCCCGGCCAGATGCATACAACGCTATCGGCATTGCGGATTATTTCTCGGGCTTCACCATTCAGGGATACCAGTCTCTCGTGTTCAACGCCATTCATCCGACTGTGAAATATCCGCATCGATTCGACTTCACGATCGTGGATATAAACGAAAGTACCACTGTAGGTCAGGTTCTGCATGGCACTGGACATTTTCTCAATCCAGTCGCGACCTTCACGTGCACTACTGATCTCGCTCTGAACTTTGACTGTCGAGGAATCTGAATTATCACCGGCGAACGCTGCAGACGACAACAAAACAAAAAATGCGGTAATTAATGTGAGGAGATCCCTACGGCCGCTGTGCCGGCAGCGATTTTCGATATTAGAAGCTCTCATTACTACCCGATAGCAAATCGTATGAAACAACCCTTGAGTGTGCCAGCATTCCGTGAACCTTCGTCATCGCTGTATCTTCAAGATGATTGGTCAAATAAGAATTCAACCTTTGACTAACCAGTGTGTCCGGAGATGATTCATCTGTACCACGCCATCGGGTACCAACGTCAGTAACCAAAACGGCTGGCAGTATATGGTTTTGCGGGATTGTCGTTACCGGAACCTCGATTTGCTCTGCCGGCAATTGCGCCACTGACTGGCTGATCGACGGCTGATTATTTCCACTGAAATTCACACCGACAAATAAAGCGGCGGCACTCGCGGCCATTGCCAGACCCGCTGAAGATATCCAGTTACGAAGCGTTGCCCGTGGCTGAACGTAAGATTGAGCTCCCGGGCGACGGGAACGGCTGGAAAGCGAAGCTACGTTGCGGGCGCTACGGATGTTATTTGCCGCCTGAACCGGAAGGTCTTCCAAATCCAGTTTGCGCGCCAGCTCAGCACTGAAATCTGCCGACAGCGCAGGCGTGTAGTCACGTTGCATTACATCTCTGGCCAGATGATATCGCTGCCAGCGGTTCCTCTGCGATTGATTACTACCGATAAAGCTTGAGAAAACCCCTGCATCACCAGCAAGCTCACCATCCATAAACGCGGACAATTGTTCGGCTTCGTCTAAAATTTGAGTTTCTTTTGCCATCATCTTCAATCAGTTGCTCCAGTCTCATCAACAAGCGGTCTAAGTTGCTGATCTATCGCTTCACGAGCCCGAAATATGCGAGACCTCACGGTGCCGATAGGGCATTCCATGATCACAGCAATCTCGTCGTATGACATACCCTTAAATTCTCTGAGGGTAATTGCTGTTTTTAGTTCATCCGGAAGTCCATCGATTGTCTGATTCACTACTAGCGAAATCTGATCCGTCATCAACTCTTGTTGCGGATCGGCGATATCGTGCAGTGCTGTTGCCGTAGCGTATTGCTCGGCATCCGCAGCGTCGGTTCCTTCCGTAATTCGTCTGGACATAGAGGCCAGGTGGTTTTTAGCCGTATTTATTGCGATTCGATAAAGCCATGTATAGAACGCGCTATCCCCTCGAAAGTTCCCGAGAGCCCGATAAGCTTTGATAAAGGCCTCCTGGGTTACATCTTGTACTTCGGCATGATCACGGACAAACCTTGATACCAGACTGGCAATTTTGTGTTGATATTTCAACACGAGCAGATCGAACGCACGTTTATCGCCACCTTGTACCCGTTTCACAAGTACATAATCATTGTCCTTTTCGCTCATTCTTGTTTCAACACGGGGATAGAGGTATGTATAGCTTAAGATTCAGTCGCCAACGTACCAATTTTAACACAGCACTGGCGTGGTAATTTTTGCTTTTCAAATGGTTATGGATAGAATCAAAGACGGATGGAGGAATGCTAATCAAACAGACTTGGCTGCATTTTAATCTAAATCAACGGAAGAAATGCTGACGATAATGTTTCAATTCATTGATTGAGTCTTTGATATCGCTCAATGCGAGATGCAAACCGTCCTTCACCACGCTGTCGTGAACCGCTGGAGCCCAGCGTTTAGCCAGCTCTTTGACGCTACTGACATCCAGATTGCGATAATGAAAATAAGCTTCCAGCCCGGGCATATGGCGCGCCATAAACCGCCGGTCCTGACAAATGCTGTTACCACACATGGGACTGCCACCTTCGTCAACCCAATTGCGCAGAAAATCGAGAGTTTGATTTTCAGCATCCTGTTCAGAGTCTGTACTCGCCTCTACCCGGGCAACCAGACCGGAACGGGTATGATGCGAGGTATTCCATTCATCCATGCCGGCTAGAATTGTGGGATCCTGGTGGATTGCGATTACCGGACCTTCTGCCAGAATTTCAAGATCTGAGTCGGTGATAATGGTGGCAATCTCGATGATACGATCATTGTCGGGATCAAGCCCGGTCATCTCCAAATCAATCCATATTAAATTAGCGGGCGAAACCTGACTCATACGTTGAGTACTCCGGCAAAATAAAAGTTGCAAAAATATCACGGGCCAATGGCACGCAGAGTACAATGTAACCCCCGCTTCGCCTAATTGTGTCGCGAATACTTAATGGTATCAACCAGACAGACATCAGAAGAGTTTGCTCAGTGCCAGCACCGCTCATACTAACATGACCACCAAACCCACCCAGCGCGCCCGTGTTATCGCCAACTATGGCGGCGAACTGGTCATAATGGACGCCAGTCTGAGCCGTAAATCAGCCGTCCCGCTGAAGAAGCTCGGGCTGATTGTATGCGGTGATATAATAGATTTCATCCACGAGAGCGGTATCAACCGTGTGGTCGCCCTGGTAAAGCGAACAAGCACTCTTTCACGAACCGATCGGCGTGGGCAAGCCAAACCCGTGGCAGCTAATATTACGCAACTTGTTGCGGTTACTGCGCCAAAACCTCAATTTGATCCCCTGCTGATTGATCGTTACGCGGTTGCAGCACGCCATATTGATGTTGATCTGCTCATTGTTATTAATAAGGTAGATGCTCTGGACGATATAACTGGCGCAACAGCACAGGAATTACAGGATATTTACACTGGCATTGGCTATCGTGTTAGCCGCTGCAGTACTAAACAGCACGAAGGAACATCCGATCTTCGTCGCCATTTATCCAATCAGGTTTCAATTCTCGTTGGGCAGTCCGGGGTAGGAAAGTCCTCAATATTGGCAGAGCTACTGCCTGACCAAAATATCAAAGTCGGTGCTTTGTCCGAAAACTCAGGGCTGGGCAAGCACACCACTACCGTCACCACCTGGTTCGATTTACCCGATGGTGGTGCAATCATCGATTCCGCCGGTGTTCGTCAATTTGGGCTCGATCATCTGAACGACATCGATCTGCAAACCGGATTTACCGAAATCAACGACCTATCAGCCACATGTAAATTCAACGATTGCAGCCACACAAATGAGCCTGAATGCGCCGTGTTGACGGCGCTGCAGGACAAACGTCTGGCCAGACAGCGATACGAGCATTTTTTGTATCTACGAGATAACCAGGACTAGCGTCAAACCACTGTAAAATTAATTAGTCCCGGGCACTGGCATAGATCCGGCTCAAAAGTACAACTGCTACTGACACACGGAATCTTTTACTGCAACCGTTTCACTGCAGACCGACGCAATCTGGCATCAATTTCAAATTCGTTTATAATTTCCGGCTGAATCTGGCTGCCGTTATCAGCACAGCCGCACTTGACGAAAAAATCGTTTTCGCAGCAACCGCCCTATCCGTGTTGCCACTCTCACAGAATCAGCTGATCATTCCAGCCACCACAAGGCTATTTATTGATGTCTACCAACTCGAAGATTGTTTACACCTGGACCGATGAAGCCCCGGCACTGGCAACGCTCTCCTGGCTACCGATCGTACAGGCCTTTACATCGGTAGCGGATATCAGCATCGAAACCAGAGATATCTCGCTTTCGGCGCGCATATTGAGCGCTTTCAGCGACACCCTGCCACAGGATCAAAAGGTAGAAGATGCACTCGCAGCCCTGGGGGAACTGGCGAAAACACCGGAAGCAAATATTATAAAACTGCCGAACATCAGCGCTTCGGTGCCACAGCTTAAAGCGGCGATCAAAGAGCTGCAAGATGCAGGTTACAATTTACCCGATCATCCGGATGCCCCGGGATCTCCCAAGGAAAACGACGATCGGAACCGCTATAACACCGCAAAAGGCAGTGCAGTGAATCCAGTGCTGCGAGAAGGTAATTCTGATCGACGCGCGCCAGCTGCGGTAAAAAACTATGCAAAAAAAAACCCTCATTCGATGGGGGCGTGGACAGCAGACTCACAAACACATGTAAGCTCCATGCAAAGCGGTGACTTTCGCAGCAATGAAAAGTCACGCACATTTACCGACGCAGATGCCCTCACAGTAACGCATATCGCATCGAGCGGAGAAGAGACAGTGATGGTCGATTCCATTGCCGTTCAGCCCGGGGAAATTGTAGACGCAACCTTCATGAGCAAGCGTGCATTGCTCGAATTTCTGGAAGCACAGATCCAGGAAGCGAAAGAACAGGGCGTGCTGTTCTCGCTACATCTCAAAGCCACCATGATGAAAATCTCCGACCCGATTATTTTCGGGCATGCCGTACGTGTGTTTTTCCGCGATCTGTTCGATCAACACGCAGAGGCACTTGATCGCGCAGGTGTTAACGTCAATAACGGGTTCGGAAATCTGCTCAACTCGCTCAGCACATTCGCCGACGACGAATGCAACTCCATTCAACAGTCAATTACCAAGGTTTATGAGACGCGTCCCGATATAGCGATGGTCAATTCGGATAAGGGCATCACCAACCTGCACGTCCCCAGCGATATCATCGTAGATGCCTCAATGCCGGCAATGATCCGCAGCTCCGGAAAAATGTGGGATAAAGAAGGCGCACAAAGGGACACCAAAGCGGTGATCCCGGATAGCAGCTATGCGGCTCTATATCAGACCACAATAGACTTCCACAAAAAGCACGGCGCTTTCGATCCGGCAACCATGGGTACCTGCCCGAATGTAGGATTAATGGCACAAAAAGCGGAGGAATACGGCTCACACGATAAAACGTTTGAGTGCCCTGCCGATGGCACCATCCGCGTTACCAACCAGGCCGGTAAAGCGCTATTTGAGCACACGGTCGAAAGTGGTGACATATGGCGTGCCTGCCAGGTAAAAGATGCGCCGATAAGAGATTGGGTAAAACTGGCTGTGGGCAGAGCAAGAGCAACTGGCTGGCCCACGGTATTCTGGCTTGATCAGGATCGAGCCCATGACGCTGAGTTAATTGAAAAAGTAAAAACCTATCTGCAAAACCACGACACCGACGGACTGACTGTGAAGATCATGTCAGTCAGTGAAGCAACGCAATACACACTGGAGCGAATGCAGCAAGGCGAAAACACCATATCGGTTACGGGAAATGTTCTGCGCGATTACCTAACCGATCTGTTTCCGATTCTAGAACTGGGAACCAGTGCAAAGATGCTATCCATCGTACCGTTAATGAATGGAGGGGGGCTTTTTGAAACCGGTGCAGGCGGATCCGCTCCGAAGCATGTACAACAATTTGAAAAAGAAAATCATTTGAGATGGGACTCTCTAGGCGAATTTCTGGCTTTAGCGGTCTCACTGGAGCATCTCGCAGAATACAGCAAAAACGACAAAGCCCGACTACTCGCGCAAACACTTGATCGTGCTACCGAGAAATTGCTCAGTAATGGTAAATCTCCGTCGCGCAAGGTTGGTGAACTCGATACTCGCGGCAGCCACTTCTATCAGGCCTTATACTGGGCACAGGAGCTGGCGGCACAAAACGAAGATACCGCACTCGCAAGTCGGTTTGTACCGCTGGCACAAGCACTGACAAACAACGAGCAAACTATAAGCGACGAATTAACCGACATTCAGGGGCAACCCGTTAATACCGGCGGTTATTATCACCCCGACCTGGAACTCAGCGGGGTAGCTATGCGGCCAAGCGCAACTCTCAATAAATTGATTGACGAATTCAGCCAGGAGCCTTAATCCTATTCCGCCTGAAACACCACGCTGAACCTGACAGCGTGGTGCCCGGGAATATTGTCAGCCGTAACAGTTGCGTTATGGTGCTCGGCAATCAGTCGAACAATATAGAGTCCCAGGCCCATGTGGGGCTGATCATCGCGTACCTCGCGTTCAGTAACCATCGCTGAAAATAACTCTGAGCCCAGAGCCGGCGGCAGGTGTGATCCGGTATTCTCCACAGTAACAACTACCAGGCCTCGCTCGCACCGCAAGCCCAGTGTTATGGTGCTGTTCTGCGGACTGAAATCTACTGCATTAGACATTAGTTTATCCATCATTTGATGCAATAAATCTACCGAGGCGAAAACCAACGCTGATTCCCTGCCCTGCAGGTACAGCGCTATTCGTCTGTTTGCATAGGTGCTGTCGTACAGCTCTCGCGCAACAACGATCCAGTCTCGCAAATCCACGACACATTTTTCCGAACGTGTGATCGTCTGTTCTATACTGGTGGCCTCCGATAAATTCCGAATCAACTGCTGCAGACGCGCCGCCCCCTGCCCCGCTCGATCTATCGCCGTCCTGGAATGTTCGTTGAGAACATTGCGGTCTATATTTTCCAATGAAGTTGTAACGACGCTCAGCGGTGTCCGCAATTCATGGGACAACCTGGAACCAAGCGACTGTAGATATCCGGTATAACCACTTAGACGCCGGATGATATGATGGAAACTTCTGGATAGATCACCGATTTCATCCGTCGCGGCGGATACCTTAAATTGTCCGGTAATCTGCCCGTCACCCGCGACTGCATTCTCTATACCGTCGCGTAGCTTTCTAATACGATAAGAAAGCCATGAGGCGAAAACAATCAGCACAAAGGCAACTAACAAAAACGCCAGACCAAATATTTTAACCAGCTTTAAAATGGCGGTTTCAGTAAACGAAGTCAGCGACGCACGTGGCTGCTGCACAAATAAATAGCCAGCAATTTTTCCAGAACTTTCTATCGCCTGCACCGATGATCGAAATATACGTCCGTAGCGATCGCGTAAAAACTCTTCTTTGCCTGACAATCGTTCAAACAATTTAAATTCCGGATCGTTGAGCAAGCCATCGTCTATAACAGGCAGCACATTTGCCGCCAACTCTCTTTCGAGCGACCAGGCAATAAACCGGTAAACCAACGCATCAAAAAGATTAGCGTTTATTGCTTCAAACTCACGGACCTCGGCATCTGGCATTCGCTGATCCGAATCTGCTATTAACCATCCCCGGGTATCGAACACACGCATTCTCATGCCCGGGCGAGTATAGCCGGCCAGTAGCGAGCTGACCTTTTGATCCAGATATTTCAGCTGTCCTATATCGTCTCGTTCATCAGGGTCAAACATACCGGTCCAGAGCTCTGCGCCCGCCAGCTCATCTATATCTACAACGGACAAACCAAACAGCCCCTCACGTGGCTCGGGAATCCTCAACTCTACATTATAGCCAGCAGTAGATTCGACCATCGTCGCTCGATATTCTCGATCTTCCAGTACAGGTCGCTCACCCTCAAATTGCGGACCGTAATATCGCCCGACAGTCTCACCTGGCGCTGACCAGCGAAACGTGTATCGACGTATCGTATTGTCATCACTCAACACACGAATAATAATATTATCCCCAGTTGCAACTGCACGTCGGCTGGATCGGTGATAGATCAGTTTGTCGTCTTTCACTCGAACATAGAGGTATAGCCGCCCGTTTCGCATCGCCACCTGCATATCGAATGAAGAAGCCGCCGGCGACTCTTCATCATCTAACAGCACTTTATTATGCGAGTAATCAAAATGGCGTGCCTGCAACTCAACCGAGCTCCAGTCATGGGCATAGCCATCGAGCAATATCGCACTGTCGAGTTCCGCCGCCAGCAGCGTTTTAGATATCGGGCGTACGCGCTGGCCCTGCCAGTCGGGATAGCCGGCCAGCGTATCCGCCACCGCTGATATCTGCGAATCAGACGACACCAGCAGGCTTTCGCGAAGATTGCGATCCAGCTCAACAACAAAGACAAACGTTGCCCAGGGCAGAATCAGCAACGACAAACTAACCACCAGCAGTTGCAGACGAAGAGTCATTGTGTACAGGTCACTTTGAATCCATAGACTACGTCTCCGGAGGAAGACTCCGGGCTAACTGCAGAGTAAATTCCAATCGATTGCTCAAACACACTCAAGCGACTTCCGGCAACCAGCGATAGCCCATACCATAGGCTGTTTCGATATGATCGAATGCCTCGTCAAGCGCGAGAAACTTCTTTCTGATGCGCTTAATGTGCGAGGTAATTGTGGCATCATCCAGCACCACACTGGCCGCTTCCATCAATTGTTGTCTGGATTTTACATGACCCGGGTGCCGTGCCAGTGCATGCACCATCCACAGCTCAGTAACCGTCAACGCAACCGGTTTTCCACACCAGGTTACGGTCATCCTCTTCAGATCAAGCGCAAGGTCGCCGACAGCCAGTAAATCCTCAGGCAGATCGGGCTGATTAAATGCATCCAGACGCCGGAACAAAGCAACCACTCGTGCTGCCAGATGCGCCAGACTGATATCCTTGGTCAGATAATCATCTGCGCCAAGACGCAATCCGGAAATTGTGTCGAGTTCGGAATCACGAGCCGTCAGAAAAACAATCGGCAGCAACGGCGCCTGACTACGCAAGTGCCGGCACAACTCAAAGCCACCTTCAATTTCATCGCCCAATCCAACATCAATAATAGCCAGTTCCGGCAGCTTATCAGCAAATGCCTGCATAGCCTGTGGCCTGTCAGAATAGACTGACACGCTGTATCCATGACGTTCAAGCGCATCTTTGTAGTTAGCCTGCAACGCTGGCTCATCTTCAACAATAGCAATATGGCGGCGCATAACCGGACCGTAGGTAAGTAAAAACCGGATGCAGAGTATGGACCGCCTGTTTCAGCAGAGTCAAAGATTGCAGGAGCCTGGCATCCGGGGCTAGTAAGCATAGTTTTTATTGCCCGACCTGCAAGCCGACAGCTTTGACACGAGTGAGCCATTGTTTATACTCGCCAGCAGACATACATTATGTCAGTGACTGCCGGGATTCCAGCATCAGATCAGTGGTGAATCTCCACCACTGTCCGCAGAGAAACGCAAATCGGTCGCTAGCTCTATAATCCCGCTGGCGGTTTTGCGGCACATTTACGATACCCCAGATTTCACTATCTACCGAATTAGATACAGCGAGACATACCGTGAGTACTGAAAGAGAATCAATGGAATTCGATGTCGTGATTGTTGGCGGGGGTCCGGCAGGTTTATCTACCTCCTGTCGCCTGATGCAACTTGCACAGGAAGGCGGCACTGAACTGTCCGTGGTAGTTCTTGAAAAAGGTTCTGAGGTGGGAGCGCACATTCTTTCCGGTGCAATCCTCGAACCGACAGCCATAAATGAGCTTTTTCCAGACTGGAAAAATATGGGCGCTCCGCTGCATACCGCTGTAACTACTGACGAAATGCACTTTTACACCAGTATGGAAAAATCCATCAAGGTGCCGAATGCGCTCATTCCGAAACCGATGCACAACGATGGAAACTATATCGTCAGCCTCGGTAACGTAACCCGCTGGCTTGGCGAGCAGGCGGAGGCTCTGGGTGTCGAAATTTTTCCGGGCTTCGCCGCCTCTGAAGTTCTCTACCATCCCGATGGAAGTGTCGCCGGAGTGGCCACGGGTGATATGGGCATTGGCGCTGATGGAGAGCACAAAGCTTCCTTTGAGCCTGGAATAGAATTGCGCGCGAAATATACGGTTTTCGCTGAAGGCTGCCGTGGTCATCTAGGCAAGCAGCTGATCAGCCGCTTTAACCTTGATGGAGGAAAGAGTCCTCAGCACTACGGAATCGGCCTAAAAGAGTTATGGAAAATTGACAAAGACAAACATCAGCCCGGGTTAGTAGTACATGGAGCAGGCTGGCCACTCGGAGAAAGCGGTGCAACAGGCGGCTCTTTCCTATACCACCTGGAAGATCAGCAAGTTGTTGTCGGGTTGATCGTTGATCTCAACTATGACAATACACATCTAAGCCCGTTCGACGAGTTTCAGGTATTCAAGCATCATGCGAGCATAAAGTCCGTTCTGGAGAACGGTGAACGGATTGCCTACGGTGCGCGGGCGATTGTCAAAGGGGGGCTGAATTCACTGCCAAAAATGAATTTTCCAGGCGGACTGCTGATTGGCTGCGATGCCGGCACGCTGAATTTCTCGAAAATAAAAGGCAGCCATACCGCGATGAAAAGCGGAATGATCGCCGCAGAAACGTTGTTCGCTGAACTTTCTATCAACCCCGAGAGCGCCGGGAAAAACCTCGATTCTTTCGGCACAAACTTTCAGAACAGCTGGCTCTACAAAGAACTTCATGCATCGCGAAATTTCGGCCCGGCTATGCATAAATTCGGCACCTACCTCGGCGGTGCGTTTAACTACATTGATCAGAACCTGCTGGGTGGCAAAATGCCTTTCACCCTTAAAGACGATGTACCGGATCACTCAACGCTGAAATCAGCGGAAGATAGCAAGATGATTCACTATCCGAAACCTGACGGTAAAATCAGTTTCGACAAACCGGGTTCGGTCTTTCTATCAAATACCAACCACGAAGAAGATCAGCCAAGCCATCTGACACTTGCAGATCCTTCCATTCCAATTTCAAAAAATTTGCCGGAATGGGCTGAACCCGCACAGCGATACTGCCCGGCCGGAGTCTATGAAGTGACGGAAAAAGACGGCGAACCGATTTTTCAGATCAATTCGCAGAACTGCGTCCATTGCAAAACCTGTGATATCAAGGATCCCAGTCAGAACATCACCTGGGTAAGCCCGGAAGGTGGCGGTGGTCCAAACTACCCGAACATGTAATTACGCTACAGAAAATATCACCCTAGCTCTAAAGTACAGACGCCGTAGATTTTACCCGGCGTCGCCGGCAGTGGCTCGCCGCGGTACATTCGTGCCGTCTCAAAGACTGGCTGAAATCCGTTACTCGATGCCAGTAACACCGCTTCAGAATTCAGTTCCGGCACATCAATCGAGATGAACCGGGCTTTAACGGTGTTGGTCAGTCGCACCAGCAGCTGCTTTGCGATTGCACTGTCGTTCGCCAGAAGCGGTCCGATTTTGTAGTTTTCTCTGCACGCACGAATACTACCGCAGGCAACGATTTCCGCATCAGATCGGCGCTCGGCAATCAAAGTTTTTCTAGAACCGGTATTGGTAAACCAGTGCGTTAAATAAGTTCTTCGCTCAACGCCACCGATTGATCGATCAAACTCGATCAGTCGATCAAGATCAGCTGCAACCACCTCACGAAAGTTGACGCTCTCAGTCTTTTGAGAAATAGCTTCGCTCAGCCATAGAGAGGGAACCGCCCCGCTATAGCGGATATTGCGATAGGCCAGTTCGAATCCAGAGCGACGATAGTTAGCTTGCTGATCAACCACACCATCAAGCGCGACAATACAATCGCCAAGATAGCTCATGCCGTGCTGCCATACTTTCCAGCCCAGACCCTGCCCGCGGTAGGCTGGCTGGCAAAGATATAAACCGAGAAATCCGTACGCGCGCCCACCAGACACCTGCCCCTGCTTAACGACGGAAACAGCTGCCACAGGTAGATTATCGACTGTGGCCACATAAAAACCTTCGGGATCTGCCGAATAAAAAGCTTCTGCGTCGTCCAGCCCTGGATTCCAACCCTCAGCCGCAGCCCAATCGAGTATCATTTCGACCTCCCGGGCAGTCGCTTTTCTACAGTTGTCCATGGTTTAATTCCTTCGAGGCATGTCATCTCACATTGGTGAAACATCATTTCCAGTTTGACATGAAACAGATAGGTCGGCAAAAATGGTAACAAACGGAGATTACGTTCACGGTGGATTTTCGTCTCGTGTCGAAAACGTTTCATTTACTCATGGAAAAAACTGCTGTGAAATTCAGATCCAAATACAACATTGCTCGCTTCGTGGCTAAGCAAAGCCGGCATGTAAAACCTACAACAGATCTGTTGCTCAGGCCATCACCCCTTTAACGCGAGAATACTCGATGACAGACAACACGCTGGAGCTTACCCGCGTCACCAAGCAATTCGGTCGCAACGTAGTGGCCGTTGACAACTTCAGCGAATATTTTGAATCAGGCAGTTATATCTGTCTTCTCGGGCCGTCAGGCTGCGGAAAAACCACGACCCTGCGTATGATTGCCGGGCACGAGTCAACTACCAGCGGCGACATTAAACTCGGTGGTAAAAGCATTGTTTCGCTGCCACCGGCAAAACGTGGCACAGCGATGATGTTTCAAAACTACGCGCTGTTTCCGCACCTGAGCGTAAAGGACAACGTAGCGTTCAGCCTGAAGATGCTCAAGGTCGATAAAGCAATCCGCCACCGCAAGGCCCTGAATTTACTTGGTATGGTCCATATGGAACGCTTCGCCGATCGATTACCCGATCAGCTATCGGGTGGGCAGCAACAACGTGTCGCACTGGCACGAGCGCTGATAACCGAACCGGCGGTACTGCTTCTGGATGAACCGCTATCCGCACTCGACCCTTTCCTGCGCATCAAAATGCGCAGTGAGCTGGCCCGGTTGCAGAGTGAACTAGGCATAACCTTCGTCCATGTCACGCACAGCCAGGACGAGGCACTGGCTCTCTCTGATCGGGTCGTGCTGATGAACAATGCAGTGATTGAACAGTCAGGTACTCCTGAAGAAATTTTCAACGCACCGCAAACTGAATTCGTCGCGCGTTTCATGGGCGGCCACAATGTGGTAAAAGTTGATAACCGGATGTATGCCCTGCGCACAGATAAAACCCGTTTATCGGCCGCTCCCGGCGACTGGCCGGGTGTTGTCAGCCACACCGAATTTCTAGGGCGTTCGGTTGAAATTGTAGTAACCCGCGAAGACCACCCCGAAGTAACTGTCACCCTGACTGACGACGAATTTCGTCAACATTCCTGGATGACCGGCGACGCCGTCGGTGTACACTGGCGTAGTGAAGATTTGCACACTTTATCTTGAGTGAAACCATTTTTACAACAGAGGAAAGAATTGTGAAAAAAACAGAAACCCCCGATACGATGAGCCCGAAAGGCAGTCAGCGCCGAACTTTTCTAAAAGGCGCCAGTGCTGCCGTTGCCGCCGGAACTATTACCGGTGCGCCAATGATCTGGGCACAGAACATTAAGAATGTGACCCTGCGCCAATTCGGTACGGGAGTATCAAATCTTAACGACGTCGCCAATAAGGTGAAAGAAGACCTTGGCTTCACACTCGAGATGACGGCACTCGACTCCGACACAGTAGCCCAGCGCGCGGCCACTCAGCCGAAATCATTTGATATCGCAGACATCGAATACTGGATCTGTAAAAAGGTCTGGCCTGCCGGCAATCTGCAGCCCATGGATACCTCAAAAATCGCTAACTACGATAAGATCGTGGGTATCTTCCGCAATGGCAAGCTCAACCCCGATAGTGTTATTGCACAGGGCACAGCACCTCACAGCGTTGGCTTTGTAGACGGACCGAATGGCAAAAAATTCGTCGATAACGAATCGGGCTGGATGACACTGATTCCAACTATCTATAATGCCGATACGCTCGGTATCAGGCCCGACCTGATCGGTCGTGAGATTTCCACCTGGGCCGAGTTGCTGAACCCGGAATTCAAAGGCAAAGCATCGATCCTGGATATCTCTTCAATCGGAATTATGGACGCGGCAATGGTCTGCGAAGCAATGGGTGAGATCACCTACGGCGACAAAGGCAACATGACCCGTGATGAAATCGACAAGACCATGGCAATCTTCACAGAAGCGAAGAAAAACGGACAATTTCGCGCATTCTGGAAATCGTTTGATGAGAGCGTGAATCTGATGGCATCCGGAGAGGTTGTAATTCAGTCCATGTGGTCACCGGCAATCACCGCGGTAAGATCCAAAGGTATCCCCTGTGTCTATCAGCCACTCAAAGAGGGCTATCGTTCATGGGGTGGTGGACTAGGTCTATCAAAGAATCTCTCGGGGCTGGAACTTGATGCAGCTTATGAATACATAAACTGGTATCTGTCGGGTTGGGTCGGTGGCTACCTGATGCGCCAGGGCTATTACTCTGCTGTACCCGAAACCAGCAAAAACTTCATGTCCGATGACGAATGGGGTTTCTGGTTTGAAGGCAAGCCGGCTCAGGGTGATATCGTTAATCCGCAAGGCGTTGTAATGGAAAAAGCCGGTGCTACACGCGACGGTGGATCCTTCCAGGATCGTATGGGTCGTGTCGCTTGCTGGAATGCGGTAATGGATGAGAACCAGCACATGGTTAGAAAGTGGAACGAATTTATCGCGGCTTAACTGTCACGAACAAAAGCCAGACCCGGACTTTCAACCCGCGGAACATATCGCAATCCCCGCTTGATCCATGAGCGGGGTTTTGCCGGTCTTGTCTGTACTCACTCATCTTCAGCAGCTGACGCATGAGTTTTTGTGCAATTCCGCAATGCTGTAAATATCGCCGCACGATTGAATTGTCCGGGTTCAATTCCCCCTTCTCCTCTCTCTGGTTTTCACAAGGACCTGAAGAGAGACAGGCCACACCATGAACAAAACAATACACTCCGCATGAACTCCATAAGAAGCTGGTTTCTCGTATCACCTCTAGTGCTGGTACTGAGTTGCTTTCTCGTGTTACCGGTTATCGCCATCGTTGCGGTCAGTTTCTGGGAATCCAGCGCATATAGCTATAGTCCGGCGTTTATACTTGAAAACTATCAGTATCTACTAAGTTCCAAGGTCACTCTCAGTGTCTACCTGAAAACACTGAAATTCGCATTTATCACCTGGGCAGTCTGTCTGGTAATCGGTTTCACAGTCGCCTATTTTCTAGCCTTTCACGTGAAATCGCTGTCTCTACAGATTGTGCTGTTTCTTCTATGTACCATTCCGTTCTGGACATCAAACATCATTCGCATGATTTCCTGGATTCCGTTTCTGGGTCGCAATGGAATTGCCAATACTGTGTTGCAGGATCTAGGTGCTATAGATCAACCACTCGAGTGGCTTTTATTTTCAGAATTCGCAGTAATTCTAGCCTTTGTACATTTATTCACGCTGTTTATGATCGTGCCTATATTCAATACCATGATGCGACTGGATCGGTCCCTTATAGAAGCGGCACGAGACGCCGGGGCATCGAGCTGGCAGATACTGACCAACGTCATTATACCTCTCACGAAGCCCGGAATCATGATCGGTTCAATCTTTGTGGTAACGCTTGTTATGGGAGATTTTATCACCGTGCGCTTTATGAGCGGCGGTCAGAGTGCATCGGTGGGTCGGGTAATATCCAACGAAATCGGATTACTGCAATACCCGGCAGCCTCTGCCAGCGCCGTTGTATTGTTAATTACCGTGCTAATGATGATATCAATCATGCTGAGATTCGTTGATATCAGGAAGGAACTATAAGATGGATGAAAAAAAGGGCCTTGGATTCTATCTGCTCGCGGCGTTTTTTACGCTGTTTGTTATTTTTCTCTACGGACCAACAATCACAATTGCAATACTTTCGTTCCAGGGCCCTCACGGCGGCCTGACCTTTCCCATGAATGGCGTATCGATGCACTGGTTTCACAACCTGTTTGAGCAACAGGCAGTCGGCGATATATGGGGGTCTTTCAGACGCTCTTTCGCACTGGGACTGATGGTCATGATCATAACGGTGGTAGTCGCGGTGATGGCGGGCCTGGCGTTCAGACGGCAGTTCTTTGGATCAACCGTTATTTTCTATCTGGTCGTCGGAAGCCTGATTATCCCCTCAATACTCATTTCACTGGGCGTGGGAATTTTGTTCAACCAACTTGACTGGGACGTACACTGGTCCACCTCCGGGCTTGGTTCACAGCTTACGTGGACGCTGCCTTTCGGCCTTCTAATTATGTTTGCGGTGTTCAATCGATTTAATCCATCTTACGAGGAAGCCGCGCGAGACCTTGGCGCAAGCAACCTGCAAACTGTCTGGCACATTGTGCTTCCGCTGATTGCCCCGAGCCTGATCGGGGTTGCCCTGTTTGGATTTACCTTGTCCTACGATGAGTTTGCCCGCACCCTGCTTACCGCTGGCAGTTACAACACCTTACCGCTTGAAATCTACGGCATGACTACCAGCGTAACCACGCCGGTGCTTTACGCGCTTGGCACCCTGACCACCATTTTTTCGTTTATTGTGATCGGTTTGTTTATCGCCATTTTGTGGATACTAAAGCGGCGGGAAAAGCAGAGCAGGCATAACGCCGGCGCCGATACATCAGGTTTGTCCAGCGTATAAAGCTATCGAATACAACGGGGATCTGTAGCGCTATTCAAAGCCGAATTTGAAAAAAATTCGATTTAAGAGCATTTATCATACTTTAGGGGAATAGATCTTTGAGCCCTCACCCCAGTACTATAACCAGCAGTTAGGGAGCAGTAGCAGTAAAACATGTCCAGGCCCGCCAGCTTAGAGACACTATGGAATCAGGACTATCAGTATGCACAGGGAAGTGCAAACATTAGTACCCCGGATTATCGGTAATCCTAAAGAGCCACAGACATCACGTCTTGCACCCTTCTCGCCGCGTGGCCATCGACATATCAATCACCACCGCAATTTTTGTTTCCAAATTGATACAATCAATCTGGTTAAGCTTCATGAAAGTGAGAGCTATATCGCATTTTGTGCATTCGATGTGGCGAAAAAGCAAAAAATCTACAGCTTCTTTACAAATACAGAAAACAGCGTGCAGCCGCAGAAAATAAGGCATTCTGTGCTATTTTCAACAGCTTATTTTGAGCATGCACAACTATCAGGAAAAATCAATCATACTTTCGGGGAATGGATTTTCCATTCCCCATGCCACTATTATAATGGCTAGTCAGGAGCAGTAGCAGTAAATGATGTCCAGGCCCGCCGGCTATGTGACTACCTGGAGCAAGGATTATCAGTATGCACAGGGAAGTGCGACTTTACTACCCCGTTTTAAATATTGTCTGCCCGCGCCAAAACCTGACCGGACACACACTACTTGCTCCGCCTACTTTACACGCTATACCGATCAAAACCGGCCAGCGACGACAGCTTATCAGCCCCCCCCACAACCGCGTAGCTTGATTCTCCACCAACGAGATATTCCTCAGCAACGTTTTTAAGGTCGGCCAAAGTAACTTTCAACACGTTTTGCCTAACTTGTTGTATGTAGTCAGCCCCCCTGCCATACCGCTCGGCATAGTAGTTACCTACAGCTTCTCCGGCCGGGGATCCCGGCTTATCAATACGGCCGATCACACCGAGGATTGCTTCCTCTAATAATCGTTCTTCGTGTTTCTCGTTGAGTAACCAGGTAATGGAGGCGTCGAAGTCATCGAAAGTCTCCTGCAAACGAGGATCACGATAAGAGTAAAATCGAAAAGCTCCGCCCTCTCCGTCGTAACTGGCGCCACCACCGTAAGCACCACCTTTCTCACGCACTGCGCTGTGCAGGAAGCCATTGCCCAGATATTCACTCAAAACGGTAAATACAGGGGCCGCCGGATGCCCTGATGCCACAACCGATTTGGCTTGAGCACAATAATTAACCTGGGCGTTAGTACACCAGGCTTGCTTCACTTGTGCGGATACATAGTCAATAGCAAAGCCGGGGGAGGCAGACTCACGCTGGGTAATTCCACACCGGGCTATCTCCTGGGCAACCAGTGCATGTTGCTCCTGTTCGCTTACAACCAGCCATTCTCTTGGCGCGTTGCAAATACGCTCGTGAATGAGATTCAACTTTTCCGATAGTGCAGCAACTTCTGCAGGATTCTTCTGCAAACGTTCATCGAGGGCTCTGAGCTCCGCTATTCCCTGCAGCCCTCCCCAGCGATGGCTTAATGCGCCGGTAGCGCTGAGTTGACTGGTAGCGGCTGTCATCGCGAGACCGTGGCCCCTGCCAGTTATAGAACTCTCGCGTCGAGCTCGGGTTTGCGATATCAGATCCTTGATTCTGGAGGTCTCAGTGAAATCAGGGGAATCAAGAGTCTCGTGAATCATTCGACTGATGTGCTGATAATTGCGATTTAACCCCTTTGCTGAAATTACCATCGAGGCGTGCATGTCATCTTTTTTACCGAGTACGCTGCGAGTACTGATTCGCGCCCCCAGGCCGCCGAGAACAGCCGCCTGCTGTGCCTGTGTATCGAGATAGTTGCGACCGGCACTGCCTACTTCTGTCAGGCACATAGTGTAAATGGGCAGCACATCCAGCAGGCTGTCATCAAACGCTGGCAACTCACTAACCAGCTGCTGATATACCATGCCATTGGTCCCGGTTGTGTACCAGACACCCGGCATATCACCGGTTTGCCTGCTTTCTCCTACCGGGAACTTCAACTCCGCGGGTACGTCTTCGAGAGTGACGCGTGGCAGCAATTCTGCATCGTCTTCGCCCGACTGCCTTTCTTCAAGATCCGCAGCCAGTTCAGCAATTCTGGCACGTTGCTGCTCATTCAGTGATTCATCGAGCGCTTTTAGATTTTCTGCTTCAGCAGCTTCTTCAGCGGCGGCAAGATCACAGTCGGGCGACATCACCAAGCGTATCCGGTGTGGATTATCCAGCAACAAATCCTGAACCAGACGCGGAATAAACTGCGGATCCTCTGCATCTTTACGTAAATCGTCGAGTAAGTTGTCTATATCGAGCGCAGCAACTGGATCACCACCGTGCAGTGCTGGTGTAAGCGCGCGCATGGCAAGTTGCAACCCATAGGGAAAGCCGTCACCGGTTACCTCACGCTGCGCCAGTTCAAGCTGATGCAGTACAGACATTACCGACTCTGTTGGCACCCCGTTGGTGGCAATATCTTCCAGCACAACCATAATCAACGCTTCAACTGCATCGGCCTTTTCGGGATCAGTTCCTTCAAGCCCAGCTGCAAAAGTCATTTCGCGGGTGTCGTCGTCGGCTCCGCAAAGCGGCGAAGGCGAGCTACCCAAATCACTGGTTTCCAGTGCCCGGCGCAGCGGCGAACTACTATTATCAAGTAATACATCTGACAGCACACGCGCTTCCATCACTTTGCGCATATCGGAATTTTTACCCAGTAACCAACCCAACGCTACATGCGTTTTGCCTTCGGTGCTCTCTTCTGCCAATGGATAACTGGCCGTCATATTCTGTGGCGAGGTGTACCGCTGTTCGTCAGGGATCGCAAAACCGGAAACATCGAGAGCTTCAAATTCATTCAGCGCGCGCTCTTCGAACTTGTCCTGTAATTCACTCGCTGGCAGATCTCCATAAGTAAACATCACGGCATTAGACGGATGATAATGCTTGGAATGGAATGCCTTTAATTGCTCCCAGCTCAAATCCGGAATTACTGCCGGGTCTCCGCCGCTATCATGGTGGTACGTAATACTTGGAAACAACGCAGTGGAAAATTGCTTCATGAGACGTGCGTTCGGCGAGCTGTATGCTCCCTTCATCTCGTTAAAAACCACCCCTTTGTACATCAACGGGGAGTTGATGTTTCCAGACTCGGTGAAATCGAGACGATGTCCTTCCTGCCGGAAATCAAGCTCATTCAGGCTCGGGAAAAAGGCCGCATCAAGATAAACATCGAGCAAGTTATAAAAATCTTTGCGATTTCTACTGGCGAATGGATACGCTGTCCAGTCACTCGCTGTAAATGCGTTCATGAAGGTATTGAGCGACCGTCGCAACATCATGAAGAACGGATCCCTCACCGGATAACGCTTGCTTCCGCAAAGAGCGGTATGCTCAAGGATGTGCGCAACCCCGGTTGAATCCTGTGGTACTGTTAAAAACGCCACCAAAAACGCGTTCTGATCGTCGTCCGCTGCCAGGTGCATGTGACGTGCCCCGGTCTTTTTATGCCGATACTCCTGAAACTCCATGTTCAGTGACGCAATCGGGTAGCGACGCAATTCCTCAAACACTGCACTTTGTGGCATTTCTGCTCCGTCTGATGACTATAGAAACTGTCGGGATTTTGAATATGCTGTTATAAGGTCTGCAAGAGCAGAGCGCAATACTCGAACCGACAAATTATATGCCACCGAAACGCACCTCAGAAAATACGTATGGTAAATACAACAAGTGCTTTGGGCGACGGAACAGTTACTTTGGTTGGAAGGCGGCATTAGGTACCGCCATGCCATTTGTCTTCGCCAGACCGTATTAAACGAGTTACGGCGTGAGACATCACCACGGGCAGGAACAAAAAAATCAATCCGGAGCGGCACACCCCTGCGGCTGCCCACCAGATCTAAAAACGATTTGAAGCGACTACATGGTATTGGTGGGACGCTCTGAGGATATTAATCCCCCCAGATGGTCTTCAACAATACGTCGTACGTTACCCGCCTTTTCTCCGGTGAACTGAACACCGATTCCCGCCACGGAGTTGCCGCCGGCCGCAGTAATCCAGACTACTTTTCCCGGTACTGGCCATCTTTCTGATTCATCCATCAATCCAAACAACAGAAAGACAGTATCACCAAGGTTATAGGCCTGATTAGTCGGTACAAACACACCGCCGCCTTCAACAAAAGACATGTATGCCGCTTGTAAGGCGCCACGGTCTGTTATTGTCAGCGATACGATGGCTTTGCGATCGGTGGTCATTGTGGATTCTCCGCGCGAATTCTGAGTCGATACATACGTATATCGGCCAACGCGCCCTCAAGCACAGCCTGGGTTTTCAGGCTCGCATTATCCAGGCGCATCCGATCCTGTAGAACGATGTGTGCCTGGCTGAGATAACGTCGATCAATCGTGTGCCGTTCAGATGTCAATCGACCGCTTGCCACAGAAAATTCAAGCTTTTTAATCAGTTCTGTGGTCCACTGCAGGAATAATGTTAACGAAACTCTGGTGCTCAGTGCCGAAGCAGTCAGTCCGGCGAGCTCTGTCGGGCTCCCGTCTTTAAGAACAAAGTCAACCCACCCACTGCGAATAGCAGCGATCCGGGCGAGATCGAGGTTACCGATGTGGCTCCTGGCCAGCAACGGAGCACCCTGAGCAAAATCCAGGGCCATTTCACAATCGCTGAGCTTTTGCCCTTTCAGCCAATCCAGTGCAACATCTTTTTCGGGAGTGGGAACCACAATACGCTGACAGCGGCTCCGCACCGTTGCAGGCAGCTCTGCCTCGCGATCAGCGATCAGCATAATTACGCTGCCGGCGCCCGGTTCCTCCAGCGTTTTCAACAAGCTGTTTGCAGCCGCTGTCGTCATGCTGTGGGCTTTGTTAATAACAGCAATACGGTATGGCCCATAGGTGGCCGTGAGCGACAACTTCTCAGTGAGCTTCCGGATTTGCTCAACGCTGATCACAGTCGCCTTATCTATCCAGTCAAGCAACATCAGGTCTGGGTGGGTTCCACGCCTGGTTAGCACACACCGGTTACAGGTGTCACAAGGTGCCCCCTCAGGAAATCGCTCGCACAGTAACGCTCGCGAAAACGCGGTCGCCAGCTCGAGCTTCCCGAGGCCCGGCATGCCGGCAATCAGGGAGGCATGATGCAGGCTGCCCTGCGACGCCACATTGATTAGCATACGCCACTGTCGTTGCAGCCAGGGGTAAGGTGCTTCAATCATCCACTGTACTAACTAGAACGTCGGCCCATTGATCAATGACCCGGCAAAGCACTGACTCTGCTGCCACCGATACAGATTCAAAATCAGGATTCGCATCGATCACCTGTATACGCGAAGGATTTTCTCTGGCTCGCTCCAGGTAACCTTGCCTGACACGCTCAAAAAAGGTATCGCCTTCGGTTTCAATTCGATCCAGTGAACGTCGCCTGCGGGTTCGTGCCAGACTGGTCTCGCGGCTGGCATCAAGCAATAGTGTCAGATCAGGTTGCAAACCCTCCTGCACCCACGCCTCGATTATAGAAACGCGCTGCATACCAAGCTGCCTGCCCGCTCCCTGGTAGGCATAGGAAGCATCGGTGAATCGATCGCACAATACCCAGACGCCGCTGGAAAGTGCCGGCTCGATTATCGATTCTATATGCTGAGCGCGTGATGCGAACATCAGTAACAATTCCGCTTTAGCCACCATTGGGTCTTCGGTACCGAGCACAACTTCACGTAACTGCTCACCCAGAGGCGTTCCACCCGGTTCACGAGTACAGACCACTTCAAACCCATATCTCTGCAGCACATCCCGCACGACTGGCAGCAGTGTCGATTTCCCTACACCTTCTGCACCTTCCAGCGTGATAAAGCGACCACGTTGCTTATCGGCCATTGGAATTAGTCCGCTATTTTTTCAGGATGAATTTACGCACAGCCTTATTGTGCGCTTCCACCGTTTCGTTAAATACATGGCCCCCGGTTCCATCTGCAACAAAAAACAACGCCTTCGTTGCTGCCGGATTAACTGCCGCCTCCAGTGACTCCGCACCCGCCATCGCAATTGGTGTGGGCGGTAGACCGGCAATAGTATAGGTGTTATAGGGGGTTGGTGTTTTTAAATCGCGGCGAGTAATATTTCCGTTGAAAGACCTGCCAATACCATATATTACTGTCGGGTCCATTTGCAGGCGCATGCCTTTTCGCAATCGACCCGCAATTACCCCTGATATAATCGGCCGCTCCGATGCCACTGACGTCTCTTTTTCAATTATAGATGCCAGAGTCAGAGCTTCGTAGGCACTGGAAACCGGGAGATTATCCTGCCGGTCCAGCCACACTTCATCCAGTTTCGCTACCAATGCCCGATTGGCCCGCAATAGAAATTCTGCATCTGTCGTACCGCGAGGAAAAAAATAGGTATCGGGTAGAAACTGCCCCTCTGGATGACCGTCCGCCAAACCGATAGACGCCAGCAGATCTTTATCCTCGACGTCTTGCAACGTTGCTACGAGTACCGGATCCGCGGCGAGAGCATCACGCAATTGCCAGATATTCCAGCCTTCGAGAATAGTAAACGAGTACTGTTTCTGTTTGCCAAGCTGTAACTCATCGAGCAGGCTGATCGGCGTCAGATCTGTGGACAGAGAATACTCGCCGGTTTTTATACTACGGGCCTTGCCTGTGTAGCGGGCATAGATTTCCCACCATATCGGACGATCGAGTAACCCGGATGCTGATAATTTAGCGCCGATAACCCGCACCGTTTCACCCGGCTTGACCTGAATATCCAGCGCTCTGGAATCGGTACTTAAAGGCGCGTGAAGAAATTCATAGGCATCGTATGCCAACCAACCCGCCGCGCATACAAAAAGGCAAAAGACAAACGCAAATAATTTTTTCACAGACTAACCGTGTGCAGAAAATCGACTATCTGATCGGTACAGAGGCCATCCACAGTAACGTCTGAGAGCCTGTCCGGAAATGAGAGTAGTAACGAGGTTGTGAGAATTTCGTACGGGGCGCGCAGGGTTGGAATAGTTGATCGAATTAGGAGAACTGTAATACATAGTCAAACTGGTCGATCTTAAAAGCAGGCCAATCACTCGTTGCCGCAGCTGGTCATTCATTCCCGGAATTTTCCTAGATCCGGCTGAAGATCAACGTTGCGTTGGTGCCACCAAAACCAAACGAGTTTGAAAGCACATGGGATAGCTCTAACTGACGCGCTTCATTAGGCACGTAATCGAGATCACATTCCGGATCCGGGTTTTGCAGATTGATAGTTGGAGGCACAGATTGATCGCGTAACGCCAGCACGGCAAATACCGCTTCGATTCCACCCGCCGCCCCGAGCAAGTGGCCGGTCATGGATTTAGTCGAACTGACCGCGACCTTGCCCGAGTGATCACCAAATGATGACTTTATAGCATTTGTCTCTGCGATATCCCCCACACTGGTTGATGTGCCGTGAGCGTTGATATAGCCGATTTGATCTGCATTAAGCCCGGCATCTTTTAGTGCGCTATTCATGCAGCGACGTGCTCCATCGCCATTGGCTGCCGGTTGCGTCATGTGGTGAGCATCGCCGCTCATTCCATAACCAGACAACTCACAATAGATTTCTGCCCCACGCGCTCGTGCATGTTCATATTCTTCTAACACCAGTACACCTGCACCATCACCCAGAACAAAGCCATCTCGATCTGCATCCCACGGCCGACTTGCTCCGGCGGGGTCATCGTTTCTGGTAGAAAGTGCCCTGGCTGCACCAAATCCCGCGAGCCCCAGCGGACAAGTGGCCATTTCTGCACCGCCACAGAGCATAGCGTCTGCATCACCATATTTTATCAGTCGCACTGCCTCACCAATGTTATGAGTACCCGTGGTACAAGCGGTTGTAATGCAGATATTCGGACCTTGAAGGCCGCGCATTATAGACAGATTGCCGGCTATCATATTAATGATTGTTGAGGGCACAAAAAACGGAGACATCCTGCGGGGACCGGACTTGACCAGAATGGAATGCTGAGCCTCAATATTAGGCAGCCCACCGATTCCGGAACCTATCGCAACCCCTATTCTCTCAGGGTCGTGATCTTCGGAGCGCAATCCGGCATCATCGAGGGCCTGCAAACCGGCCGCAATACCGAAGTGAATGAACGTATCCATTTTGCGCGCATCCTTGGCGCTCATGTATTCGGTTACATCGAAATTTTTTACCGAAGCAGAAAAACGTGTTGAATAGCCTTCCGTGTCAAACGACTCAACCATTGCCGCACCGGATACACCACGCAAGAGGTTCGCCCACGTTTCCTTTACAGTGTTGCCAACCGGAGTAATTGCTCCAAGGCCAGTAACTACAACTCGACGTTTACTCAAAACGGGTGCTCCCGAATGGTGTTGCTGCGCTCTGCGGTCGAACGCCTGTTCAACAAACTCTACTGCAATGTCTGTCGGCTTTTTCTGATTCTACAGCGCTTGCCAGCTGGGCCGGGCTAAGGGACAGAGTCTCATTGGTGACTGGTTATTCTATCCCGATGGATCACTGATTTTCATACAGCTACTCCAATGCTGTTGCTAACCAGGATCAACCTGGTTAGCCCGTCGTTTCACGGCCGAATCATCTTCGCAACCCGTTAAAAGGATTGCGAATCTACCAGAGAAATCAACACAAAACCGGCTAATCCAGATTGGCGTCTACATACGCTACGGCCTGGGCAACTGTAGTGATCTTCTCTGCTTCTTCGTCAGGAATCTCGCACTCGAACTCTTCTTCAAGAGCCATAACAAGCTCTACAGTATCGAGGGAATCAGCGCCAAGATCGTCTACAAACGAGGCTTTACTGGTAACTTCCTCATCCTTAACACCTAGTTGCTCTACGACGATTTTCTTTACGCGTTCTTCGATACTACTCATATTGCATACCCTCCACGGGACTGGTCATTTTGCGAAAGTTGGCAATTGCCAATCTGTTCCATTGTATAAAATCCGAATTTCATACGCCACTGAATTCATCGATAAATGTTTGTTCATCTACCGGTATGCAGCTACGTCTGCGACTGATGGATAAGGCCGAAACGTCAGCTTTCAAGCAGTATTCATACACTATGTCGGTTTTTTGTCATTTAGTGACCATTGCCAGCTCCTAATTCATATACATACCGCCATTAACATGCAGTGTTTGCCCGGTAATGTAATCCGCTTTGGACGAAGCCAGAAAAGCGACCATATGAGCAATTTCAGATGGCTCGCCAAGGCGACCCAAGGCAATTTCTTTCTGCAGGCTGTCTCGCTGCGCCTCTGGCAGTGCATTGGTCATGTCTGAAACAATAAAGCCGGGAGCGACCGTATTAACTGTAATATTACGGGAGCCAACCTCACGCGCCAGCGATTTGCCAAAACCTATAATTCCGGCCTTGGCTGCAGCATAATTACTTTGGCCACCATTGCCTGTCACGCCAACGACAGAAGCGATGTTTATAATCCTGCCGCGCCTAGCCTTCACCATACCTCGCAGACATGCCTTGCACATATGATAAATCGACGATAAGTTTGTGGCGATCACATTGTCCCATTCATCGTCTTTCATTCTCATCAGCAGATTATCACGAGTAATACCCGCGTTATTAACCAAAACACTGATGACGCCGTGCTCCTTTGCAATTGCGCTGAGTACTGTAGCTACCTGCTCTTTATCAGAGACGTCCAGCACAACCCCGCTGCCTCTAACGCCGTTAGCCGACATTCGATCAGAAATACCTTTTGCACCGGCTTCACTGGTAGCCGTGCCGATCACAGTGGCACCTAAAGCCGCCAGTTCATCAGCCACCGCAGCCCCTATACCTCGGCTGGCTCCGGTAACCAGCACTATCTCGTCATTCAACATTGTTATTTTAATTTCCTAGAGAGGTGATCGCTTTTTCCAGCAATGCAGGAGTTTCAAGCGGATAACCTGTTATTGATTTATCGATTCGTTTTCCCAGACCAGTCAGCACTTTACCCGGGCCCATTTCGGCAATAACATCCACTCCGAGGCTCTTCATTGTCTGCACGGAGCCGGTCCAGTTCACCGGACTCACCACGTGCTCACGTAACGACGCGGTGAGTATTGCTGCATCCGCCGGCTGAGCGGCACTGGCGTTCTGTATTACGGGTATCGCTGGCATAGACAGGCCCGCCTTATCAATAGCCTCGGCCAGCTCATCTCTGGCCGGCTGCATCAGACTACTGTGATTAGGTACAGATACCGGTAGCATCATCGCCTTTCGTGCACCTTTTTCTCGCGCATTCGTGCATGCATCTTCGAGCGCATGCAAGTGTCCCGAGATTACCACTTGCCCGGGTGCATTGAAATTCACGGCCTCAACAACCGCTTTTTCAGATGACATCAACTGACATAGATCAATAACTGCGTGATCTTCCATCCCTATGATAGCCGCCATACCACCAACACCTGGATCTACCGCAGATGCCATCAACCGTCCACGCAGTTCGACGAGTCGTAATCCGTCTGCAAAACTGATAGAACCAGCCGCCGTCAATGCAGTGTATTCCCCCAGGCTGTGGCCGGCCATAACAGCAGGCTCTGGTACTTCCAATGCCTGCCAGACACGCCATACAGCCATACCTCCGACATACATAATGGGCTGGGTAAATTCAGTTTGCTTTAACTTTTCATCTGAACCGTTTTGAACCAGATCCCACAAATCGTAACCGAGTATGTCAGAAGCTTCGCTAAATACGTTCCGGACCACCGGATGCAATTCAGCTAATTCTCTCAACATGCCGGGGGTCTGAGAGCCCTGCCCTGGAAATACCGCAGCCAGTGTCATCAATTACACCTCTTCATCTAGTTTTTATCAGAATATGGTTTTTTGTACGATTATTGGGAACAACAGACAATCTGCCGCCTGCCTGGCCAGTATGTCAGCTACGCCCTGGCTTTAACACATCAGCCATATTGTACAGTCCCGGACTCTGCTGGCTGACCCACAATGCCGCTCGAATCGCCCCACGAGCGAAAGTCATGCGATCAGTTGCTTTGTGGGTAATTTCCAGTCGCTCACCCTGGCCGCAAAACATAACCGTATGCTCTCCGATTATATCGCCGGCTCGAATCGTTGCGAAACCAATTGCTCCGTCCGGCCGCGCTCCGGTAATTCCCTCACGCGCATACACCGCATGGTCATTTAGATTTTTATTCTGTCCCAACGCTACCGCCTCGCCCATACTCAAAGCCGTACCACTGGGCGCATCGACTTTATGACGGTGATGGGCTTCGATAACCTCGACATCATAATCCGGCCCCAGCACACTTGCCGCCATCGCTAACAGCTCAAGACTCAAAGTAACTCCGACACTGTAATTACTGGCGAAAACGATGGCAGTCTGCTCCGCTGCCTGCCGCATCAACTGCTTGTCTTCGTCATTTAGACCGGTGGTTCCAATGACCAGTTTTTTTTTGTTCTCAGCTGCGTAACGCAATATCCGGCGCGTGTTTTCCGGGCTGGTGAAGTCGATTATTGTTTCTGCTGAATCGTCAACAAGAGCGATATCCGCGGTAACCGTTACCCCCAGACTGGCAGAGCCGACCAACAACCCGGCGTCGGTGCCCACCAATTCACTCTTCGGGTGCTCTGTAGCACCGCAAAATCTGACATCGTCGCGCTCAAGGATGGCACGTATCAGTTGCCGCCCCATACGTCCTGCCGCTCCTGCGACCGCTAATCCGGACATGATCTTCTTGCTGCCTTAATCTATTTGCTGTTGCAGCAATATACCACACGCACCCATGCCGATTAATCAACAAGCAGCTGATCGCATGGATCTCAAAGCGAATGGCAGCACGTCCTGTGCAAAACTGAAAATCAGGAAATCAGTTCCTGTAAGCCGGCTTCATCTATGATCGGAATTCCCAACGCTTCCGCTTTGGTTAGTTTTGAACCGGCTGACTCACCGCACACCAGTGCGGTGGTTTTCTTTGAAACCGAACCCGTTACGGATGCCCCGCGGGCCTGCAGCGCAGCGGCAATGTCATCGCGTTTGATGTCTGCAAACTTGCCTGTAATGACATAGGTATTACCTGATAAGGAGTCGTCGCTGCTACTTTCTACATGTCGATCAGTCCAGTGAACACCAACGGCCTGCAGTCTCGATATTTCATCTGTGTTTTGCGGTGAAGCGAAAAATCCGACAATCAGTTCCGCCATCGTTTCACCAACACCCTCAACCCGTGACCCACCCCTCGATTGAATCTCCGTGCTCTGAATCTGCTGAAGTGCCTCAGTCGTCGGATATTTTTCCAGAATTTTGTCTATCTCCTGCTGTTTTATCTTCGGTATTGAAGTTTGCATCCAGGACTTCAGCGCCTGGATAGCAGCCGGATCAGTGGAGTTTCGTTTTATTACCGAGGGCAAGTCGGTTGCTTCCCGCAGATAGTTTGCAATGGTGTTCGCCCGAACCTCGCCGATACCTTCTATACCACGCGGCACAAAGTATTCGACGTTGGCCCCGGCCAATCCTTCAATCCCGCCAAAGTGGGAAGCCAATTGCCTTGCAGTGACTTCACCCACCTCAGGAATTCCCAGCGCATATAAAAATTTGCCAAGGGTAGTCTCTTTACTGTTTTCTATCGATGCCAGCAGATTGTCTGCTGTTTTGTCAGCAACGAGATCCAGCTCCAGCAATTGCTCACGGGTCAGGTGGTAAAGGTCACTCGGTCGACTAACCAGCTTGCGTTGCAACAATTGATCAATCAACTTTTCACCCAGACCATCTATATTCATGGCACGACGTGAGACAAAATGCTTCAGTGCCTCACGACGCTGCGCAGAGCAAATCAATCCGCCACTGCATTTGGCCACCGCTGCATCGTCGCTGACAATTACCGCTGAGTCACACACCGGACACCGATCCGGCAACGAAATAGTTTCGGCGTTGCTCGGTCTCTCAGACTCTATTGCGCCAACAACTTCAGGAATAACATCGCCGGCACGCCGAACTATAACCGTATCGCCGACTTTAACTCCCTTTCGTTCAACTTCATCCATGTTATGCAGTGTGGCGTTACTGACCACCGCCCCACCCACAAATACCGGCTCCAGGCGAGCAACAGGGGTCAGCGCCCCGGTTCGCCCCACTTGAAAATCCACCGCGAGTAACCGTGTCGTGGCCTCCTCTGCAGGAAACTTGTGCGCAATGGCCCAGCGCGGGCCACGAGCTACAAAACCCAGTGCATTCTGCAAGGTAAAGTGATTCACCTTGAAAACGACACCATCGATTTCAAAACTCAGGGACTGCCGGCGATCCAGAATATCGTCATAGTATTGCTGGCAGCACTCGATCCCGTTCAACAGAGCACTATCTTGTCCTATTGGTACTCCCATGGAAGCCAGCCATTGCAATGTATCCCAATGGTTGTCCGGGAGCTCCCCTTCAACCTCTGTCAGCCCTATGGAGTAGGCGATCAGCTTTAGTGGTCGACCCGCAGTAATAGATGAATCCAGCAGCCGCAAACTACCTGCCGCCGCATTACGGGGATTAACGAAAACTTTGTCATTTTTCTTTCGCTGTTCCTCGTTCAGTGCTTCAAATGAGCGCTTATCTATAAAAACCTCACCTCGAACTTCTATGCGCCCGGTTGGAGCGTCTTTAAGACTTAGAGGTAAATTTTTAATTGTTCGTAAATTCGGGGTTATATCCTCACCGATCAATCCATCTCCACGGGTAGAGCCCTGAGAAAAAACACCATCAAGATAGACAAGACTGACCGCCAACCCGTCAAGTTTCGGCTCGGCAACATAATCAACACGAGCACTTGAGAACAGAGCAGGATCCGAATGTACAGAATCAGTGCTGATATGGGCTTTCAACCGGTCCTTGATTCGACGATCAAAATCGAGTAGATCCTGCGGTGCGAAAGCATTATCAAGTGACAACATCGGCATGCGATGTTCAACTTTGGTAAATTTATCCTGTGCCGGCGCGCCGACACGCAAGGTCGGGCTATCCAGCGTTTGCAAATCAGGATGTTCTTTTTCTAACGCCTGCAATTCACGAAAAAGCGCATCGTACGCAGGATCCGGTAATTCCGGATCGTCAAGAACATGGTATCTATGATTATGGTAATGCAGCAGCTTTCGCAGCTCTTCAATACGCTGCACAGTCTTGTCAGGGATGCTACTCACCATTTGAATCTGTTTGCCTTACGTAATTTCACACGTGGCCAGAGAATCTCAATCTATACTTTAGCTGCACGTTTCTGGCGGAACACATACTGCTGGATATCTTCCCGCATATGTTGGATCGTTTGCTTGCTCAGGGTACTTCTATCGGCATCACGCAACTGCCCACCTAACTCATCCGCAAGTTCAGTTGCTTCACTAATTAGAAAATCAAACGCTACATCGGCATCGAGTGAAACAGGTAATCGCATAAATAATGTAATGCCGGGGGTCTGAAAAGAATCCATTGCGTCGTTATCAAAACTTCCGGGTCTCAACATGTTTGCCACAGAAAAAACTTTGTGGTTGTCGTAGCGGCAATGATAAATCGACATTTTTCCGAATTCGTAACCATGATTCTCAAATGCCGCTTTCAAATTCCTCCCACTGAATTTCTGTTCACGAGGCGCTGTCACGTGCACCGTTACCAGTTTCTCTTCAGGTTCAGTCGACGACTCACTGTAGGTTTCCAACTCAGCTGAAAAACCTTCAACCGCGGGCGCTTTAGTAGCTCCGCTACGCGAATGACTTCCGGTTCGCTGGCTGGCTTGCTTAACCGCAGTAGCAAAACTTTTCACCGATTCCATACCACCACGACGGGTTCTACCGGTTTTCTCCCCGCGACCTTCAATCGGAACGTCATCGAGATCGACGTGGGTATTGGCGATATCGTTACTATCACGTACTGGTATAACCGAATCTATTTCCTTATCTGAAAGAAATTCTTCATCGTCTGCATACCCACCATCGTAGGCAGGAGAATCTGAAAGACGACCAGTGATAGGAACACTCAAGTCTTCGACAGAGGGATCAAAGTCTTCTGCTTTGCGCGTTCTGCGGTAACCCGCTCGATCCACATTGCGCCGTCCCAGAAAAAAGGTTGCTGCGAGTAGTGCAACGCCGAGAAGTATCAACATCCAACGAAAAAATTCCATCAGCTTTTATGGCCTATTATTGCTTTGAATGAATGAAACATATTTTTTCGAATACCCTGGTTTTACATCAATTATATTTGCATCCGGAACACTCTGATCTATCAAGGTTATCCGGTTGCTCTGCCCTAATTCAAAAAGACTTTATCAGGAAGTCTACCGTCGGAATTCTACAGCTTCCGGCATTGTATTATTCATGCGCAATTAAATCGATCTGCGCAGCCCGCGCAAAAAAATCACACCCGCAGTAAATCAGTTATTCGTATACATCTAGGCAACAGCCAGCTCCACCGCTTCATCAACATCGACTGATACCAGACGCGATACACCCGGCTCCTGCATTGTTACCCCCATCAGCTGGGTACTCAATTCCATTGTAACTTTGTTGTGCGTTATAAAAATAAATTGAACCTGACTCGACATCTCAGATACCAATTTGGCAAACCGCCCGACATTGGCATCATCCAGCGGCGCATCCACCTCATCAAGCATACAAAACGGCGAGGGACGAAGATGAAAAAAAGCAAAAACCAGCGCTACGGCTGTCATCGCTTTTTCACCCCCGGAAAGTAACTGAATACTACTTACCCGCTTACCCGGTGGTCGAGCCATCACCGCAACACCCGCATCAAGCAGATCTTCTCCTGTTAATTCCAGCATGGCCTGCCCGCCGCCGAACAACCTGGGGAACAGTTCCTGAAGTTTGTTGTTAACAATGTCGAAAGTCTCGCGAAACATGGTACGCGTTTCCCGATCAATCTTGTGGATAGCTTCTTCTAGTGTCTCCAAAGCTTCGGTGATATCGGTGTATTGGGTATCGAGGTATTCCTTGCGCTGCAGCTGCTCCTGATACTCTTCAATCGCGGCGAGATTTATAGGCCCAAGCCTTTGTATTTTACGCTCAATATCCTCAAGTTGCTCGGCCCATACAGCAACCGTGGCCTGCTCCGGAATGCTCGGCAGCAACTGTTCTCTATCCACCCCGGCTTCGACCAGTTGCTCGTCTATAGTTTTAAGGCGGACTCTTGATTCCTGCGACTCCATATTAACCTGCTGCACCAGTTCCCGCGCTTCGGTTACCTCTTGCTGAAGCAGATTTCTAGTGTGGTCCACTTCACGCATCTGACGGTCGTGCAATTCAAGCGTACGTCTGGCCTCCTGCAACTGCGATTCAACCTCAGTGCGTCGATCAATCAGTGTCTCCAGCTGCTCACTCAGCACCTCGATTTCATCTGACTCCGGCTGGTCTTCACTCAGCAATTCGTCTCGCCTGCTGAACAACTGCTGCTGCTGACGCTTCATCCGCTGCATGTTCTGTTCAGTGGACTCGCGCCCCGATTTCATCGACTCCAGCTTTACGATAGTCGCCTGACCATTGTCACGAACCGTTTCCAGATGAGCTCGCGCCTGATTGCGTCGTGCAGCCACTTCACTTCGTTTTACTTCTGCGTCATTGAGCTGTGCTCGCAAAGCCTGTAGCTGCACATCTGCATCTCCACCGACTTTCTGCGCTTCGCCCTGCTCTCTTGTCGCCCGCGCTATTTGAGCTGACAGGTCTTCAAGCTCAGCTGCGACCGTTTTTGTGCGTTTCGCCACCTGGCTTAACTGTGATCGTGTTGATTCCATCCGGCCGGAAATTGAGCTGATCTCACGATGTCTCGCATTGATTAATGCCTGACATTTATCACGCTGAATTTCACATTCTGCCACAGCTTTCTTCTGCGACTGCTCAGCAGATTCGAGCTCGGCAATACTCTGTTCCAGAACAACAACGCGCGCTCCCAGGCTATCGAGCTCTTCCTGACGAACCAGTACTCCGCCACTGTCATCGGATGGCCTCACACAAAGCCAGTGCCGCCCCATCCATATTCCGCCTCGCGTCACGATAGATTCACCGGGTTGCAGCGAAGCACGCGCCTTAAACGCCTCTTCGACACTTTCACAGGTTGTTACCCCGTGCAACAACTCGCCGATGCCAGCACTACAACTCACCATCGCGGCCAGCCATTTGTCGTCTTGTTCGCCATCTGAATTCGCTTTGTTTTTGACCGCCTGAATCCCTGATGACGGTACGTCAAACATTTTCTGGCTCATTGAGTCGAAGTCATCGACACAGACCGCTTCCAGAAAATTGCCCAATACCACTTCAATGGCCTGTTCCCATCCAGCATCGATATCGAGCAATCTGGCCAGTGCCGGCGCATCGGCCAGATTATGCTTTTCGAGCCATTCCTGCCGACTCTTTTCACTGCCACCCAATGCGGCCTGCTGTAACGCTTCAAGCGAAGCAACCCGACCACTGGTATTTTGAAGTTCAGTTCGCTGTTGATCCAGATTCCTGCTGGTTGCAACCGCACGCTCCCGGGCCTCAGTGAGCGACACCGTTGCTGTTTCAAGTTGCCCGTGCAGCTCCGATTCCTCTTTACTTTTCGCCAGGTGGGAAGCCGCTAGCGTTTTCAGTGTATCTGCAAGCCCGCGACCTTCCAGATCGCGCTGTTCGCTTTGCATCTTTTCAGTGCGCTGGCGCAAATCTGTGAGGTTCTTTTGCAGCTGTTCCGCTCGAGCGCTCTCAAGCTGAGCGGTTTTCTCCTTCTGAGAGGTGGTTGCTGTCAGCTCTTCCCAGGAGGTGAGTGCGAGCTGAAATTCCTCTTCAGCCTGCTGATGTCTCACGGTTGCCTGCTGCAATTCAGTTTCAACTTTTTCACGCGTCGGTCCGGCCTCTGCGAGTGCCGTATCGATTTCGGCGATGCGCTGAACATCTGCCTCTATATTAGCGTCGGTTTCTTCAAGCTCGGTGGTTATTCGGGATAGCTCGTTCTCACGTTTGTCGCGTTGTGAGCGGGCGTGCCCTATTGATTGTTCTGTGCGTGTGATATCTGCACCCAGAGCATAGAACTGCCCTTGCACATCATTGAGTGTTCGATCCAGAGCACCGCGTTGTTCACGCATTGCCTCCAGATTGGCATCTGCTTCTTCATGCCGTTCTATCGCTTCATCAACACCAACCTGCCGCTCCTGTAAACGTACTTCAAACGAATCCAGAGCCCCCTGATACTCCAGCCACCGCAGGCCGAGCAATTCCGCCCGAAGTTTTTTTTCGTCAATCTTATAGGTTTTATAACGCTCCGCCGATCGTGACTGCCGTTGCAGATGCCCCAGTTGCTTATCTACTTCCTCGCGCAAATCATTTAGCCGGTCCAGGTTGTCGCGTGTATGACGGATGCGATTTTCTGTTTCACGCCGACGCTCCTTATACTTGGATATACCGGCTGCTTCTTCAAGATAAACACGCATATCTTCCGGCTTGGCTTCAATGAGCCGGGATATCATGCCCTGTTCAATAATGGCGTAGCTTCGCGGCCCCAGACCGGTACCGAGAAAGATATCGGTAATATCCCGACGTCGACATTTGGTACCGTTGAGAAAATACTGAGAAGTGCCATCCCGGGTAACCTGTCGGCGAACCGCAATTTCAGAATAACCCGCGTACTGGCCACCCAGCTTTCCGTCTGTGTTATCGAAAACCAGTTCGACTGATGCCTGCCCTACCGGTTTTCGCGATGAAGAGCCGGAAAAGATAACGTCTTCCATCGAAGCGCCGCGAAGGTGCTTTGCCGATGACTCTCCCATCACCCAACGCACGGCATCGATGGTATTTGATTTGCCACAGCCGTTCGGACCGACTATGCCTGTCAGATTCGAGGGTAAATCCAGGGTTGTTGAATCGACGAAGGATTTGAATCCCGCCAATTTTATCTTGCTTAGTCGCATCTAGGAGGTCTGTTACCTGAATTATCTATGCGCTTACCGACCCGGTACAACATTCACGTGCCCTCTGCTACACGCGCAATGATTGCAAACCTTTGAACCATCATTGTTATCATGAACGCTACACTTTAGGATTCCGGTTGCAGATGACGGGTTTCATCAATGTAGTAAACCCGGTACGCTCAACGGTCTCTCACGTAACTTCTGATAATAACGCGCAACGCAACTTCGAATGTAACTTCTTCACGTCCTCCTGAAAAAATTACCATCTTGCAAACTACCCACTGATCTATTCGTCTCTCCATACATGCAACTTGTAACTATTATGATACATATTGATCCCGCGCGACAGTCTATCCGGTACTTACTAGTAAGCTGCACCTTACTCCTGTGCTGCATACCGTTTGCCGCAAGCAACGCAGATGAGGCGGCCTACCGGACACTGCCGCTGACTCAGCCGACGCCCGGGGGAGTGGTAATTCTCAATCTGGGGAAACCGGATTCAGCAAAACCAAAAGCTCAATTCAACGATATCCCGGTGGCCGTGCTAGAAACAAACGCTGGCTGGCACGCCGTTGTGGGAATTCCGTTATCAACCAAGCCCGGTCAACACCAGCTGGATATTGTCCACGATGATGGCAGCACAGAGGCTAAAACGTTCCAGATCGAAACCAAATCCTACCCCGAGCAACATCTGACGATCAAAAACAAAAGAAAGGTAAACCCCAACGAGGAAGATATGCTGCGTATCAGGCAGGATCGAACGGATATCGCAAATGCCAAGCGTTACCGACATCCGGTCGTATTAAGCACCCGCCTTGACCTACCCGTGGAAGGCATTCGAAGCAGTTCATTTGGCTCCCGCCGTATACTTAACGGGCAACCAAGGCGTCCCCACGGAGGGATGGATATCGCCGCGGCAACCGGAACACCGATCTTTGCCCCGGCTGACGCCTATGTGATCGAGACGGGTGATTACTTCTTCAGCGGAAAATGTCTGTTTCTTGGTCACGGTGAGGGCCTGCAAACTTTCTATGCGCATCTGAGTAAAATTCATGTGGAACCGGGGGAACAGGTTAAACGCGGCCAGCTTGTCGCTGAGGTCGGTGCGACAGGGCGAGTCACCGGTGCTCATCTGCATTGGTCTGTCGGCTTAAACAGAACCTGGGTCGATCCTGAATTATTCCTGGTTGATGCAAAATAAGTTGAATCAACATGGCGCGCTCAACATTGCCACTCTAAATAGACCGCGCCTTTACCTGATTTATCTAATTTTTCCGAGACGATGCACCTGATTACTGCTCGTCCAGCAGACAGTAAAATTCCTTTCTTTTATGGCCATCCGGCCAGCGCTGGCCACCCGCGCAATTGACAAATGTTTTAAGTTCTCCAATTCAGTGCCGAAACAGTGGTCCAGTGTGATTGCAGACGTCGCCATCGTCATGCAATTACGCTGATAGCTATAACTATTTCACGTTTTTTTTAAGACGTTGGAAGAAGCGATAGAACAAAAAAAATAGTCGCAGGTTAGCCCAACGAAAGGCCAACCATTTGATACACGCCCGTCTCTGGACGGCGCTGTTAAATTGGGGTTGCGTTAATGATCAATATTAAACCGTGCTCGACACGGAACGTACGAGTGTGTCTGTTACTCCTGCTCGGGGTTACCGTCACTACACAAGCCGAAACAATAGACACTATTGCAGGCGAAGCTGGTTCCACTGCCGCCAGCGCCCGAACCCGTTCCACCTTTACCTTCCGAAACGGAGAAATTCACACCCGAACGGTAGAGAACATTAACGGTCATGCGATTGCCGAAGGAGACATGATTGTCGGCAACGCTGAAGACTTTTTCTCACATCCGGACAGACGGACGATTAACGGACTGAGCAATAATTCCTATGGCCAGACCTGGCCCAATGGAGTGGTGCCTTACTATATAAACACTGACCTTTCAGACTCAGTGGTTGAGAAAATTCAATCGGCTATTGACCATTGGAATTCAATTGGCGCTGTTACTCTGGTTGAACGCACACAGCTCAACTCTGCTCTATACCCCGATTATATTGACTTTGTAGATGCAAATCGCTGCGCCAGCTGGATCGGCTATCAGGCAACCGGCCCGCAGAAAATCTATACCGGGGACTACTGCAGCGCTGGCAGCATGATTCATGAAATCGGACATGCCCTGGGACTGCTGCACGAGCACACTCGACCCGACCGCGACAATTTTGTCAGAATTCACTGGGATCGAATTGAAACCGATATGGAGCTCAACTTCGAAATCATCTCGGGTGGAGTTGCACTGGGCAGCTACGACTACGGATCGATCATGCACTATGGACCGACGTTCTTTAGCAATGACGGCAGACCAACTATCGAGGCCATTCAAAGCACTACTGCTACAATCGGTCAACGCGTGACTACCAGCGCCGGTGACAGAAAATCAATTGCTGAACTGTACAAAAGCAATTTGTCTCTGGTAGCCAGTGCCGCCTCGAGTTCTGTGAATGCGGGGAATCCAGTGGATGTCACACTGTACGTAACCAACAATTCATCAATCGGCGCAAACACCCTTCAGGCTGTTATGCCAGTACCAGCCGGATCAACCTTATTATCGTACTCAGCATCTCACTGGACTTGCAGCCAGGCAGGCACCGGCGCAGACGTCACTTGCGACTCACCCGTTCTGGAGGCTGGTGCCGCAACATCGGTCGCCGTACGCGTCTCAACATCGAGCACAGCAGGCCAGCTATTTCTTGATACAACACTTAATAGCAGGACAATGGATAGCAATACGGCCGACAATCATGATTCGGTTGTGGTAACCGTGCTTGGCAACAGCGTTGTGGCGCAACCGGTAGTCGAACAGCCGGTAGTCGAACAACCGCCGGTAGTCCAACAGCCGGTAATCGCGGCGGCGGAACCGGATAACAATCAAATTTCCGCGCCTAAACTGGTTCAGCAGCAACCAACTGGTGGAAGCGCTGGTGGAGGCGGTGCATTCAGCTGGCTGAGTTTCAGCTTCCTGCTGATACTGTTTCCGTTTATCCCATTCGGACAAAGACGTCACTGATGCAGTCAATTGCTGTGATTCGATCAGAATAACGCACCCGGTTATGAGGAATATAACCGGGTACCTGTGGTAGGCTCGAATCAACAACCGCGATTTCCAGTTCAATTAATGAAAATTATGATAAGCGTGGGTGAAGCCTCTGGAGATATGCACAGTGCAAATGTACTGCGCAAGCTCCGGACGCTTACCACGCAGCCCATTGAGGCATACGGCATGGGCGGCAAACGTCTGGCTGCCTGTGGTATGGAGCTGACTGTAGACAACACCGAACACTCGGTGATGGGGCTCATTGAAGTACTGCATAAGTACCCGACACTTCGTGGCCATCTCAACCTACTGCGTCAAGCGCTTAGCCAGAACAGACCGGACATCCTCATGCTGGTCGACTACCCTCATTTTAATATGAAGCTGGCCACTACCGCCAAAGCACTGGATATTCCCGTGCTTTACTACATCACGCCGAAAGTATGGGCATCTCGCGCCGGTCGACTGACTGAGCTCAAGAAAACAATCGACCATGCAGCCGTCATCCTGCCGTTTGAGGCTGATCTGTTCGAAAAGCACAAAATACCCGCAACCTACGTCGGCAACCCGCTTTTAGACAATACGGCATTAGTCGCTGCCGGCAATCGGCACAAGCCGCAGAATGACACCACTCGTATTGCCCTGCTTCCCGGTAGCCGCAAGAGTGAAGTCAGTTATCTGCTGCCCGTCATGCTCGGTGCTGCGAAAAAAATTAAGATGAAGTACCCGGAGGCTGAATTTGTACTGCCTGTTGCCGAAACTATCGATCCAAATCTCATAACCGTTATCAACGCTGCAACGGATATCGACATTGAGCTGATCTCTTCAACTGACTACGACAAACTAGCACAGTGCGACATTGCACTGGCGGCTTCGGGCACCGCAACACTGGAGCTCGCGATCATGGGCATACCCATGGTGGTTGGTTATAAGATGAACCCGTTAAGTTATGTAGTAGTAAAAAGATGGCTTACCATTGAAAACATCAGTCTGGTTAATATCGTCGCTGATAAAAAAGTAGTGCCGGAGTTACTGCAGGATGAAGCGACAGCAGAGAACTTTTTCACTGAAGCAGATGCACTCCTGAGCGACAAAGAAGCCTACCTGCAACAAAAAGCGCATTTAACGTCAGTTTATAATCAACTCGGCACAGGCGGTGCAGCGACTCGATTATGCAAAATAATTACCGAGCTGGTCGTGAAGTCGAAAAGTAAAAGCGTAAAAAACGTGGTGCACAGTTAAAAGCTAAACTATTAATTATACCCTGTTCCCTATACCGTTCCGCGCTTACCTTTTTTTATAAACTCGACAAATTCGAGAACCCGGGGATACTCTTGCGCCATCGCATCTATTTGAGCATACACCTCGTCTGACTTTACGCCGCGACGCTTGACCAACTCGACAAATACCTTCCGAAGAGCTGAAATTTCTTCAGATGAAAACCCTCGCCGTTTTAGCCCCTCCTTGTTGATTCCAACAGCCTCAGCATAGTGACCGCTCACCAGGACGAACGGTGGAACGTCTTTATTGATAACCGAACCCATACCAGAAAAACTATGGGCCCCGATCCGGCTGAATTGATGTATAAGTGAAAAACCACCCAAAATGGCATAATCCCCCACCTCCACATGCCCGGCAAGAGAAGCGGAATTAGCAAACACCGTGTTATTTCCAACCAGGCAATCGTGCGCGATGTGCACATAGGACATTAATAAGTTATCGTTGCCAATTCGCGTAACCCCGCCACCACCGGTAGTACCGCGATTAATCGTGACAAATTCCCGGATTTTGTTTCGGTCACCAATTTCCAACCGGCTCTGCTCACCGTCAAACTTCAGGTCCTGCGGATCTTCACCGATCGACGCGAACTGAAAAATCCGGTTCTGCTCCCCAATAATGGTGGGACCATTAATGACCACATGGGGACCGACTACCGTTCCTGCTCCGATCTCAACGTCTGCACCCACCACGCAGAAAGGACCGATTTCGCAACTCTCGTGGACTCTGGCTTCTGCATCGATTACGGCACTTCGATGGATCAAGTTTCTATCTCATTTTTTGCGATCAGAACTTCTGCGGTACAACAGAGCGCGCCATCAACGGTACCTGTGGCTGCAAACCTCCAGATACCACGCCTTGTTCGCTCGACCGTAACCTTTAATGTTAGCCGATCTCCCGGTACAACCTGTCGCTTGAATCGCGCCTTATCAATACCAACCAGCAAATACAATGTCTCCTCACTCGGATATCCGCCCAGCTCCCGGAAAGCAAAGACAGCGCAACTCTGCGCCATCGCTTCAAGTATGAGTACACCTGGAAATACCGGAAACTGAGGAAAGTGGCCAGTAAAAATCGGTTCGTTGATTGTTACATTTTTAATTGCAGTCAGGCCAACGCCTGGCTCCATCTCAACAACTTTGTCGATCAATAGAAACGGATAGCGATGAGGCAGGTACTTTACGATCTCTGTGATATCTAGTTGTTCCAAGCGCACTTTCCCGGTGGTTAACTACTTTTCGGTTTTCTAGTCTGACGTACAAAATCATCCAGTCGGTGCAATCGCACAACATTCTTTCGCCATTGCGCTGAAGGTTCCAGGGGATACCCCGACGAATAACTGCCGGCGCTGCTAATTGAGCGATTGACAAAGGAGTCTGCAGTAATCAGTACGTTATCACAGATAGACAGGTGACCAACTATAGAAACTGCACCGCCAATGCGACAATTCCGCCCGATTTTCGTGCTACCGGCAATACCTGTACAACCCGCAATTGCCGTGTTGCTTCCGATAACCACATTGTGGGCAATCTGGATCTGGTTGTCCAAAATTACTCCGTCCCCGATAATTGTGTCATCGAGAGCACCTCGGTCAATCGTAGTCGATGCCCCGACACTGACTCGATCACCAAGCACTACCGCCCCGAGCTGATGAATTTTCTGCCAACCGGCTTTCGAAGGCGCCCAACCAAATCCATCTGCGCCGATAACAGCACCGGAATGAACTTCGCACCGCTGACCAATCGTACAGCCGTGCAGGACCGTAGAATTTGCAAACAGACGTGAGTTGTCACCTATCTGGCACGAGCTGCCGACAAACGCTCCCGCATCGACACGGACATTTTCGCCAATGACCGTGTTGTCTTCTATAACCGCCTGCGGACCTACAGAAGCTGTTGCCGCTAGCTCAACGCCTTCACCGATTACGGCCGATGAATGCACGACCCCTTTTCCATCACCAGATTTCACCCACAACTGAGTCAGGTGTGCATAACTAAGGTAGGGGTCGTCACTGTGCAGCCGAACCGCTGAGGTATTCGTGGTGAAAGCACCAGGCATTATCACAGCACTAGCCTGAGAGGCTTCCAATGCCGATAACAGCTTGCGTCCGGTTACAAACGTAATACTGCCAGCTGTTGCCTTGTCCACCGCAGCAATTCGCGAGATTTCAAGCGTTGGATCTCCGCTAATACTCAAGCCAAGCGCCCGGGCGATTCCACCAGTGGTAAAAGATGCTCGGCTCATCTCTTATCAGATTTCGCTAATCTATTTTCTGACTGAATCAGACAGATTGCCATCTTATTTAACGTCACTTGCCAGGTGAAGTTCGCGCAACACTTGCTCGGTAACATCGACATTCTTATTTGCGAACAACACGCCATCACTGATTATCAGGTCGTAGCTGTGCTCTTTGGCAAATGAAGCAATTGCATCCAGAACATAAATTCTTACCTGTTTGAACTCCTGATTCTTCTGGATATTCAACTCTTCACGGAATTCCTGCTCATCACGCTTAACACGACGTTCGGTTTTGCGAAATTCTCGTTCGACGGTCGCACGTTCACTCTCTGCCAATTCGCCGTCGTCGCCATCAAGCTTCCCTCTAAGTTCTGCCAGTGCCCGCTTCTGCGCCTTTATACCAGCCTGACGCGGTGCAAACTCTGTCTCCAGCCGATTACTGGCAGCTTGAGCTTGTGGTGCTTTGTCGATCAGATAAGGGATATCAACGAAACCCACTTTTATGTCGGCAGCAAAACTGGTTTTTAAGCAAAGCAAGCCTGAGAATAACAGAGAAAGTGCGAGCTTTTTCATCACGAGCAGACAACCCTGTACACAGGCTTCACCAATCCGCGGCGTTCCTGAAGTGTTTCCGTCGGACGGTTAAAACAAGGAACCGATAGTAAACTGAAATGACTGCTTGCTGTCGCTGTTTCGATCATTGAATGTTTCGGCAATACTGAAAGTAAGAGGGCCAATTGGCGCCAGCCAGACAAAGGCCAAACCGTAGGAACCACGGAGTTCATCCGTTTCGAAGTCTGACACATCGCTAAATACATTGCCAAGATCAGTAAACACACTCATACGGGTAGCGCCCGCTGTTTCAACAAATGGCGGTGGAAAAATAACCTCGAGTGACCCGATAGTGCGGAAATCTCCACCCTGCGCATCACCTTCACCGTTATTATCCCTCGGACCGAGGGTACTGCGACGATACCCCCGTACCGACTGTATACCGCCTGCAAAAAAACGTCTGAAGAACGGTAGTGAATCAAGTCCTTTCTCACCTTCCCCATAATTCACCCGAGCACTAAATGACAGAGTGTAACGTTCAGTTAACGGTCGGAAATACTCGAAGTTGTATCCAAGCTTCAGGTAGCTCAGATCACTGTTCGGTGTGGTGACCTCCAGACTCAGCGAGTTGCGAGTCCCTCGGGTAGCGAAAATCGTACGGTCACGGGTGTCATGAATGTATCCAAAGCTCAGGTCAAACAGGTCGTATTCTTTACCGAACTCATCGATAAATTCGATAATTTCAGGGGATGATTCATTCGTCTGAATCGCTTGAACATTTTCGAATCCAACACCAAAACTAAAGGTGGAGAACTCACTCAGGGGCACGCCATAACGAAGCTTGACTCCATAGCTGTCCAGTACGAATTTAGCTGTTGAACTAAGCTCACTGGTATCAGTTTTTTTAATAAAGGCCCGCACATTTCGACTGATCCCGTCTGGTGTGTAGTAAGGATCAGTATAGGAAATCGAAAAATTATCCTGACTGGTACTATTGTCAAACGTTAGGGCAATTCGTTCGCCGGTCCCAAATAAATTTTCCTGGGTAAAATTAATGTTGAATATAAACCCGTCTGATCCATATCCCGCTCCGGCTCCAAAAGATCCCGACGGGCCTTCAGTTACACCAACCACTATATCCACCAGTTCGTCAGAACCGGGTACTCTTGGAGTAGTGATGTTTATACGGTCGATATAAGGCAGCCGCTGCAAACGGGTTTGAGAACGGGAAAGTGCCAATGGTGAAAACCGCCCCCCTTCCATCTGACGCATTTCACGACGCAGCACTTCATCCTGAGTTCTACTCTGGCCGGAGAACGAAATACGTCTTACATACACCCGTTTACCTGGATCAATATCCAGATTGAGACCCACCGTTCTAGATTCATCATTAACATCGGGGATCACTTTCACATCAGCGAAGGCATAGCCGTCTTCAGCCAGTCTGTCGACAATTGCATTACTGCTTTTAGTCATTAATTTACGGGAGTACACATCTCCTTCTGACATCACCAGCAAAGCGGCTAACTGTTCTTCAGTAACACTCAGATCTTCACCCGAAAAAGATATCGCACCCACCGTATACTGCTCACCTTCATCGACATTAATCGTGACATTTATATCTCGTTTGTCCGGAGATATAGTGACCTGAGTAGAGGTAATATCGAATCGCAGGTAGCCGCGATCCAGATACCAGGCGCGAAGTTTTTCAGTATCTGCGGTCAGCTTTGCACGGGAGTACTCATCACGCGATCCAAACGGATTCCAGCCTCCCACACCAGACTCCAGCAAATCGAGTAACCGGTCTTCATCAAAGGCTTTATTGCCGACGATATTCACGTGGCTGATCTTGGCTATCGCGCCTTCGGTAACTTCTACATTGACGTTGACTCGATTTCGTTCCAATGAATCTACAGACGAAGTGACTGTCGTGCCGTATTGTCCTCGACTGAAATAGACCTGACGAACTTCAGTTTCGAGGTTATCCAGCACCGATCGTCTAAAAATTCTCCCTGGAGCCAGACCGATTGCACGGAGGGTTTCATCCATCTGCTCCTTAGACAGCGCTTTACTCCCCTTCACTTTGACTGCAACTATTGCCGGCCGCTCGTCGACCGTTACAATCAGTGTTCCCTCGTCACGGGACAGACTAACATCATCGAACAACTCGGTTTCATAAAGTGCACGTATCACCCGACCACTATCGCGATCAGTCTCAAAACGATCGTCAGCGCGCACGGGCAAGTAGCTGAGAACAGTACCCTTCTCGACGTGCTCAATGCCACGAATAACAATGTCTTTGATAATGAACGCCTGCCCGGCCGCTGCCAGGGACAGCGGGCTCAGGAGTACGAGTAGAAGACAAAGTGATAGCGGTGACTTGAAGCCACTAAATCTGGCGATGGAACCTGATGGCATTAACGGGTTTATGACTTGTTGGATTCTTCGCCACAATAGCAAGCCCCCTCCTACCGAGGGATTACCGAATCTAAACGTGCCTTAAACTTTTTCAGTCACCTGCACATGCGTAGCTCGATTCAAAAAACTACGACAGAATCAGGATGGCAGAATTCGAAGGATATCCTGATAAAAAACAAACGTCATCAAGCCTGCCAGCAGCAATAAACCCACTTGCTGACCATAGATCTGTATCCGTTCCGAGACTGGTTTGCCAGTAACCGCTTCAATTGCAAAATAGACAAGGTGTCCGCCGTCCAGCATTGGCACCGGGAACAAATTGAAAATTCCAAGACTGATTGACACCAGAGCAATAAAACTCAGATAGTGATCAACACCAACACTCACCGATTGCCCGGCAAATTGCGCTATAGAAATCGGTCCACTTACGGTATTTTTAAGCGACACCTCACCGGTAAACAATTTGCCAATCATACCGAGGCTCACTGAAATCATGTTACCAGTGCGCTGTATTGCTTTATAAAACGCTGTGCCGGGTGAATAACGTTCAACGGTTCGCAGCTTTTCATCAATCAGCTTCTGTGATTGAGTCTCGCGTGCTCCGATAAACCCGATTGATAAATCTTCACGCTGCAACAGACGGGGAGTGAGCGGAACAATCAACGTCGAGGAATCGCGGAGTAATTCTATCTGGAGTGTCTTCTCGGGACTGGCGCGGATAATCCGAACCCAGTCTGCCCAGGTTTCAACGGGTTGACCGTCGCTACTAATAACCCGATCACCCGCCCGAAGCCCTGCCGCCTCAGCAGCGCCTCCGGGTTCAATACCACCAACAACCGGATCTACTGTGGGCCACCATCGCTGCAAACCGAGCTTGGCGATTAAGTCCCCCTGATCTGCCAGCAATTCACGGCTGTTAATAGGCAAGCGGCGATGGATTGTTGCTCCGGCATCCGTTTCAACCGTAACTTCGAGGACTTCAGAATTTTCCACAATGTTATCGAGCAAAGCCACAAATGCGGTATCCCAGGTGGGGGTGGGCATTTCCGCTATACGAACTATTTTATCGCCTTCGGTAAACCCGGCTTCCTCTGCTGCACTCCCGGGCAAGGGAGCCCCCAGTATTGGAGCAATACCGGTAATTCCAACAATAAACACTATCCAGTAGACCAGCACGGCCAATATCAGGTTAGCCAGCGGCCCGGCCAGTACGATAGCGCTACGCGCCCAGACACTTTTCCGGTTAAACGCTCGATCAAGCTCATTCGCAGCGACATCACCTTCCCGCTCATCGAGCATTTTGACGTAACCACCCAATGGAATTGCCGCTAGCACGTATTCTGTTGGGTCTGCGCCCGAAATCCGCTTCCACAAAGGCTTGCCAAAGCCGATAGAAAAACGCAGAACCTTGACGCCCATTTTTTTGGCAACCCAATAGTGGCCAAACTCGTGAACTGTCACCAGTATGCCGATCGCCAGAATGAATGCCACCAGACTTAACAAAAAACCTTGCATTAAATAGTTCCTGTCAACATTACCGAAGCCCCGGAATTATGCTGTCATCAATATGATCGACGGCGTAGCGCCTGACTGCTTGATCCATAGTGTATAGGTCGTCAATCGACTGTGGTGCTTCACTCTTATAACTGTGCAATACGTGACGGTTCACACGCGCGATATCGGTAAACCCGATAACCCCATCGATAAATTTTTGCACCGCCACTTCGTTTGCGGCATTAAGTACGCCAGTTGCAGATTTTCCAGCACGCATGGCTTCACGAGCCAGCGCTAGACATGGAAAGCGATTTTCATCAGGAATTTCAAACGCCAGAGACTGCAACTGCCGGAAATCCAGCGGCTCCACACCAGCATCGATTCGTCCGGGCCAGGCAAGAGCCTGTGCAATTGGAGTTTTCATATCAGCCCGCCCCAACTGAGCTAACACTGAGCCGTCACGATACCGCACCATCGAGTGAATAACACTTTGCGGATGCACAACCACTTCTACCGACGATTCTTTTACACCAAACAAATAACACGCCTCGATTACTTCAAGACCCTTGTTCATCATAGTCGCCGAATCAATCGAAATTTTCGACCCCATGCTCCAATTCGGATGATTGAGCGCTTCAGCAACTGTGGCCTCGGCCATCTGCTCCATAGACCATTCTCTAAACGGCCCACCGGATGCGGTCAGCACCAGTGACTGGACACCAGTATCTGCAGGGTTGCTATTGATTGATTCCGTTATCCCCACCTCACGCGCCAGTGCGCACGGGAGACACTGGAATATGGCATTGTGCTCGCTGTCTACTGGAACAATCGTCGCACCGCCGTCTCTGGCGGCAGCAATGAGTATGTCTCCGGCGACAACCATTGATTCTTTATTTGCCAGCAAAATCCGCTTGCCACACTGCGCAGCTATCAGCGTAGATTTTAATCCGGCAAAACCGACAATAGCTGCCATAACGATGTCGACATCGTGACTTGAAGCAATTTCCTCCTGCGCCGCCGATCCCTGTAACACTTTTGTTTTACAACCCGAAGCGAGTAGTCGCCGGGCTAATTCTGCAGCAGCCTCGGCATCTGCCATCGCCGCACGGCCAGGCTCAAATTTGCAACACTGCTCGTAAAGTAGGGCTACGTTTTTATTCGCACATAACGCCTCTATCCGGTAGCGCTCGGAGTTGCGCTCAATGACATCAAGAGTGCTAGTGCCAATCGACCCGGTTGAGCCGAATATGGCGACCGATTCAACGTCTGCCATGCACTACAACCAGATTATGGCAAAAGCCATCCAGGGTATTGCCGCAAGCAAACCATCAAAGCGATCAAGAACCCCGCCATGACCCGGTAACAACACGCCACTGTCTTTGACTCCGGCGGTACGTTTCGCCCGACTTATAAACAAATCCCCGGCAATAGAATAAACTGCCGCAAAACAGGCCATAACAACTAATGCCAGCCAGGATTGTTGTTCACCGATAAAAAATCCCGCGGCAACTACGGCCAGAACCCCAGCGAGAGCGAGGCCGCCAACCGCACCTTCTATAGTTTTTCCTTTGGAGATTGACTCAGCCAGTTTGCGTTTACCGAATTTCTTTCCAGTGAAATATGCCCCCGTATCTGCGGCTGCGACAAGCGCGACGATAAAAACAACATACCCCGCTGAAACATGGGCCCGCAGCCAATACAACGAATAAATAGATGTTAGTAAAATCACAGACGCAAGCGCTAACAACGCAACACGCACACGCCCAGGCTCTTCCGGCATTATTACGGGTCGCAAATACAAATCGAATCCAATTGCGATCCAGGCGAGTATCACCACCAGCACAGCGGGCTTCAATAGCGCCTCACCCCCCAACCGGAAACACAAGCCGGCAACTAAAACCATGACCGAGCTATAGAGTATTCTGCCAGCAACAGAGCGCAAGTCGCACAGAGCACTCCATTCCCAGGCACAACTGCCGGCGGCTACCAGCAAGAACAGGGCGAACCAGATACCGGGCCAGTAAAAAAGAGCCCATAGAGCCACAGAGGCCAGCACAACCGCGGTAATAATTCGTTGCTTCAGCATCTAGAAACCTTGCACTTATTTGATCTCATGTGCTTTGTCTTCTACCTGCTCGCCTGTTTGGCCAAATCTGCGCTGACGCTGAGTAAAATGGGCTATGGCTTCATCCAGCTCGGCAACACTGAAATCAGGCCACAGGGTATTGGTAAAAAAAAGCTCTGTATATGCCAGGTGCCACAGCAGGAAATTGCTCAAACGCTGCTCGCCTCCCGTGCGAATAAAAAGGTCCGGTTCGGGAACATCGGCCAGCCAGGTATAACGGGTGATCAATTGCTCATCGATTTCTGATGAATCTAAAATACCTTTCTGCACGTCACTGCAGACCGCAGTCAAGGCTCGGGTCATTTCCCTTCTGCCACCGTAATTCACCGCAATGTTAAATCGCATCCCTGTATTGTCGGCTGTTTTTTCAGTGGCCGTCCGGATTTCATCGCGTAGCGCTTGCGGGAATACATCCAATTCGCCAATAAACCTCACTGCAATATTATTTTCGTGCAGTTTATCGACTTCGCTTCGAAGGGCTCTTACAAAAAGTTCCATCAGAAAACTGACTTCTTTCTCAGGCCTTTGCCAATTCTCGCTACTGAACGCATAGACCGTTAACGCGCCTATACGCAACCTCGCGCAGTGCTCCACCACTTGCCGAATGGTTTTAACGCCCGCCTGATGACCGGAACTTCTCGGTAAGCTACTCTGCCGCGCCCATCTACCGTTACCATCCATGATAATGGCAATATGCTCTGGAAGATTGCTCATAGCATCCCTGACTATACTTCCATCAACTCGGCTTCCTTCGATTTTAACAACTCGTCCACTTTGGCTACATGCTCGTCTGTGATTTTCTGAATCAGATCAATACCTTTACGTTCGGCGTCCTCTGATATTTCTTTCTCTTTCTGCAGTTCTTTTAAATCGCTGTTTGCATCACGACGAATATTTCGAATACTGATACGCGCGTTTTCAGCTTCAGATCGGACCACACGAACCAGATCTTTGCGACGTTCCTCGGTCAGAGGGGGCATGGGAATACGGATAACCGTACCGGCACTGGACGGATTCAAACCGAGATCGGAATTTAATATCGCTTTTTCGATCGGTGCCACCATGTCTTTCTCCCACGGCGTCACACTCAAAGTTCGCGAATCTTCAATGGTAATTTTCGCCACCTGGTTGAGCGCTGACGCGTTGCCGTAGTAATCAACCTTGATATGATCCAGCAGGCTGGTATGCGCTCTACCCGTACGAATGCGTCCAAAATCCTGCCCTAGTGAATCGAGACTTTTGGACATCCGAACCGATGCGTCTTTCTTAATATCTTCTATCACCTACAAATCTCCACTCTCGACAATTGATCCCACTGAATCACTGACCACAGCGCGTACCATTTCACCGGGTGTGTTCATATTAAATACTTTCAACGGCAGATTGTGATCCCGACACATTACAATAGCCGTGGTATCCATCACTGCCAATTTCTTTTGTATAACTTCATCGTAGGTTATGCGATTGATCTTTTTTGCATCGTCGTACTTGTTAGGGTCCATGTCGTAGATTCCGTCAACTTTTGTTGCCTTCATCATGATATCGGCACTCATCTCAACCGCTCTCAAACTTGCCGCTGTGTCCGTTGTAAAGAACGGATTTCCTGTGCCCGATGCAAAAATGACTACCCGCCCCTTTTCCAGATGCCTGACCGCCCGACGCCGAATATAATCTTCGCACACTTCATTAATTTTCAATGCAGACATAACACGGCAATAAACGCCAATCCGCTCGAGCGAATCCTGTAGCGATAATGCATTGATTACCGTCGCCAGCATGCCGATATGGTCTCCGGTAACGCGGTCCATACCACCTTCCGCCAGAAACGCACCACGAAATATATTGCCCCCGCCAATGACTATTGCTACCTCAACATTCATGGCAACAAGCTCGGAAATCTCCTTCGCTATTCTGCCCATAAAGTCAGGATCGATGCCATATTGAAGCTCACCCATAAGGGCCTCTCCACTGAGCTTCAACATGATACGTTTGCCGCTCTTGTTGTCATCTGACATTCGATAATCACCCAATATATGGTACTGACACGTTAACGTGTCGTTTAAATTCTAAACAGTCAGATTGTGCCACAAAAAAGCCGACACACCGGCCGGCTTTTAATACGGGAAAGATTGCAAGACAGAATCTCACCGCAGCAACGCGTTAAAACTGGGCTGCACCGCTGCAAAATGTGCTATCCCGCAGATACACTTGTTGCCACCCCATTCGATCCAGCTGCCACACAATTCTTCGCTCTAACCGATAAGTACATCTGACAATAAAGTCATCCGGGTGGCTGTCTGCGAATTAGGGTCGTAGCGAGGGTGTGAGGTTTCGAGTCCGATAGTGCGATCGATTTATGCAAACAATTACACATATTCAATTCAATCAATCGCAATAGCTGGCCAAAAGATCGCATCCGCAATAGATCATTCATTCTCAGGCAGACAAAACCCTCATGCTCAAATAGGGATGATCTAATTAATCGCCCTTTACCTGAGCCATTACCTCTTCTGCAAAATTCTCTTGCTTCTTCTCAATTCCCTCTCCGACTTCGTAGCGAGCAAAGAATCGAGCACTGGCATCATTGGACTTGAGCAATTTTTCCACAGTCTGATCGGGATCCTTCACGTAAGCCTGTCCTAACAAAGTAATCTCCGCCAGGTACTTGCGCAATCGACCCTGCACCATCTTTTCAATGATCTCTTCTGGCTTGCCACTTTCCGCAGCCTCAGCCACCAATATCTGCTTTTCCTTCTCCAGTAGTTCGGCTGGTACCTCTGCCTCAGAAAGACAAACAGGCCGACTGGCTGCAATATGCATGGCGATATCCCGAGGCAGTGAATCGCTACCACCTGCAACTTCGGTTACAACACCAATTTTTTCGCCGTGCTGATAAACCCCAACCTTTCCATCAGAGACCTGATGAGTCAGAAAGCGCCGTACCTGAATATTCTCACCCAGCTTTGCCACCAACTCATGGCGAATCTGCTCCAGAGTCTGATCACCCTGTGGCGATGATGCGCCCAGTGCTTCCACGTCTGCCGGGTTATCAGTTAACACCGCTTTGCAAACCGCCTGGGCAAATTCCATAAACGCATCGCCTTTGGCGACAAAATCGGTTTCACAGTTCACTTCAGCCATCGCAACCGATTTGCCATCATCGCTGATTTCTACTGCTATAACGCCTTCTGCTGCAGTACGACTGGATTTTTTATCTGCCTTGGCCAAACCCGAAATTCGCATTTGCTCGACAGCTGTTTCCATTTCACCGCCAGCCTCAACCAGTGCCTTTTTGCACTCCATCATTCCTGCGCCAGTTCTTTCGCGCAGCTCCTTTACCATTGCCGCTGTAATAGCCATAACTCGACCTGTTTTCTCAATCAATAGTACTCTGCTCGCTATACACGTACAGAGCCTGTGCGTCGCACATTTAGGGGGGATCGGACGAACCTTGTCCGGCGCGTCCGATAGTATTTCAAATTATCTGCAGTTATCTGCGCTACGACGCCGCATCACCTACTGGTTTATCTGCAGCTGCAGCAGGAGTGGCCGCTGCTTCAGCTGCCGGTGCTTCCGCAGCGGGTGCTTCCGCAGCGGGTGCTTCCGCAGCGGGTGCTCCTGGTGCTTCCGCAGCAGGTGCTTGCGCTTCTGCCGGAGCCGCTACCTCTGCCGCAGGTGCCGCTACTGCTTCTACAGCAGGCGCTGCCTCTGGAACTGGCGCTGATTCCTTAACTTCCACAAATTCTCTGCTGTCAGATATCGAGCCTGCAACTTTACCAGCCTGAATAGCTTCTGCCGCTGCATCAACGTAGAGCTGAATGGCACGTACTGCATCGTCATTGCCCGGGATAACATAATCGACAAGATCCGGTGAATTATTGCTATCGACAACAGCTACAATCGGGATACCCAGCTTTCGGGCTTCTGCTATAGCAATTTTTTCGTAGCCGGTATCAATAATAAACAAGGCATCAGGCAGACGCTCCATCTTCTTGACACCACCGAGGCTCTTCTCAAGTTTTTCAAGCTCCCGACGTAGGGTCAGTGCTTCTTTTTTGTTAAGTTTTTCTTCGCCACCACTCTCGAACATGGCTTCAAGTTCAAGCATGCGCTTAACGGACTGCTTAACCGTTTTGAAGTTCGTCATCATCCCACCGGGCCAACGACGATTCACATACGGCATATTACAAGCGGAAGCGGCTTCTTTGATTGCATCGCGCGCAGCGCGCTTGGTTCCTACAAACAGTATCCGGCCGTTTTTCGACGCGAGCTTTCCAACAAAATTCAGTGCATCATCCAATGCTGGAACCGTATTTTCCAGGTTGAATATGTGGATTTTATTCCGCTCACCGTAGATGTACTGAGCCATTTTAGGGCACCAATAACGAGTTTGGTGGCCAAAATGTACACCAGCTTCCAACATCTGGCGCATGCTTACTTTAGACATATCTTCTCTCTAATTTTTTAAAGGGTTGGGCCTCCGTTCTACCAACACATTGCAATCAGTTTTCACCGACACCCGGCATTGCGCTTTCTTTAACAGAACGTGTGAATTCCGGTGCGATTAAATCAGGAGATTCAAAACACCGGTAGAAGTGACTGGCAGATGCCTTGCAGCATAGTCCACCAGTTAACCCACAATTATATTCCAACATTGGCCATGTTTCCATACAATATTGGCAGCGCGTGGGGTGTAATACTTCACACAATCTTTGCACCACATTTTGTCGTAGCCTGGAAATGCGCTGGCAAACTCCCTGTTTGCCTATTCGAAATTCCACAAAGTTATTAAATACAGGAAACTCAAACACATGCGCTCAACGCAAGTTGTCCCGATCAAGAACCAGGATGAAATCGAAAAAATGCGCATTTCGGGCCGTATGGCTGCAGAAGTGCTTGATATGATTACGGAACACGTTCGGCCTGGCGTCACAACCGATGAGCTCAACACCCTTTGCCACGACTACATTACTAACGTTCAGCAAGCCACCCCGGCTCCACTCAACTACCGGGGATTTCCTAAGTCCATTTGCACATCGCTTAACCACCAAGTCTGCCACGGTATTCCGGGTGATCGAGTTCTGAAGAAAAAAGACATTGTAAACATCGATGTTACCGTCATAAAAGACGGCTATCACGGTGACACCAGCCGGATGTACTACATTGGCGAACCCACAGTGAAAGGGCGACGCATATGCGAAATCGCATATGAAAGCCTGCTACGGGGTATAGACGTTGTAAAACCGGGAGCCACGCTCGGCGATATTGGCCACGCCATTCAAGTCTACGCGGAGGGCGAGCGATGCTCAGTTGTGCAGGAATATTGCGGGCACGGTATCGGCAGGGACTTCCACGAAGAGCCCCAGATTCTACACTACGGCAAACCCGGCCAGGGTCTGGTGCTGCAGCCCGGCATGGTGTTTACTATCGAACCAATGATTAATGCGGGCAAACGACACGTCAAACTCCTCGGCGATGACTGGACAGTCGTCACCAAGGACCGCAGTCTTTCAGCCCAATGGGAGCATACCGTTCTCGTCACCGAAACCGGTTACGAGCTTTTTACTCTCTCACCACAATCTGTCTAAACTGGTGGTCCATCCCGCTGCTATGACCGCAAACAGTCACGCAGAGTCCACACTATATGGATCATTAGCACTAGCAGCACGAGCTAGCTTGGCCTTGCGGACAGCCTGCATGAAGCTGCAATGAAAACTGCATCTATAAACAATACAACCGTCTGCCTGACGAACGAGCGAGCCGCAGCCTGGCAACGGGACCAATGAGGCGTCCCGCAGCAGCTAAAAACTTCAACCTCAACTCGGCCGGACGGCAGCAGGGCATCAACTACCCCTGCCAAAGACAGACCGAACTCCTGCACCTGGATCAGATGGTGCAAAAAATTGAGTCACGCCACTCCAGCATAAGTGCTTATCGAGAGGCCCTGAGGGATGCCAGATCCACACTGGACACTCTATTCAATGCCGGTGCGCCAGCTGCGGATCTGATTGGCTGGCAGACCGCTGTTACCGACACCTTGATTCGGCATTTATGGGCTGTCACTCTTCCACAGGCAGCGCAGGATTTCATTTCACTGATTGCTGTTGGAGGATACGGGCGAGCGGAGCTACACCCGCATTCCGATATCGATATTCTGATTCTTACAGCCAGTGACTTCAATCAGGCAGATGAAGCGATCGGACAGTTCATAACCGCCCTGTGGGATCTGGGGCTGGATGTCGGGCATAGCGTCCGCGATATCAACCAGTGCCTGGATAAAGCAAAAGCTGAAGTGACCGTTATCACCAACCTTTTGGAAAGCCGGCATCTGTGCGGATCGCTCGCGCTGTTTAACGCTCTGCAGTGCGAAATCACACCGGCAAAGCTCTGGCCTATAGAACAATTTTTCATGGCCAAGAAACTGGAACAACAAGCACGCCATATAAAGTTCCATGGATCTGCCTATCGTCTCGAACCGAACCTGAAAGAAAGTCCCGGCGGGCTGCGGGACATTCAGACCATTGTGTGGTTACTCATCAGACACTACGGCAATGATGATCCTGAAGTACTGGTCGAAGAAGAATTTCTGACTAAAGATGAGCTCAATGAGTTACTGGAAGCGCGCGACTATCTATGGAGAGTCAGATTTCTACTGCACTCGAAAAGTAATCGAAAGGAAGATCGGCTGCTATTTGATTATCAGCGTGATCTGGCTAAAGATTTTGGTCATTTACAGGACAGCGGCAACGAGGCAGTTGAAGCGTTTATGCAGCGTTACTACCGAACCGTCACTGGTATAGAACGCCTTAATGAAATGCTTATGCAGCTACTCGAAGACTTTTTCGTCGCGACAGAAAAAAGCAAAGAGTCCAAACGCGTGGGTAAACACTTTAATGTGGTAAATCACTATATTGAAGTACGCACCGATTCTGTGTTTGCAGACTACCCGCCCGCCATGCTGGAACTGTTCCAGGCATTCGCAGCCAGCGAAGATATACAAGGAATTGGCGCTCGAACTCTGCGCTTGCTACGAAGTAACCTGCATCGAATCAACAAGAACTTTCGCACAGACGTGGTTTGCAGAGAACTGTTTCTCCGGTTATTTCGCGAACCCCAGAAAATCACCCGAAAGTTGCGACTGATGAATCGATACGGTGTGATGGCAAAATACTTACCTGACTTCGAAGAGATCGTCGGGCGAATGCAATACGATCTATTCCACATCTACACTGTTGATGAACACACCTTAATGGTGATTCGCAACTTGCGCCGCTTCGCCATACCCTACCATAACGAGGAATACCCGCACTGCTCTGAACTAATGCAACAAATAACCAAACCTGAATTACTGTACCTCGCCGGGCTATTCCACGATATCGCAAAAGGGCGTAACGGGGATCACTCTATATTAGGTGCTGAAGACGCTGCACTATTTTGCAAATCACACGGCTTGAACGCCATGGACAGTAAACTGATCGTATGGATTGTGCAGCACCATCTGGCAATGTCCACTACGGCGCAGCGAAAAGATATATCAGACCCGGAAGTTATACTGGAGTTCGCACGATTTGTCGGTTCTATGCGCTACCTGAACTTTCTCTATCTGCTTACTGTCGCGGACATCCGTGGTACAAACCCGGAATTGTGGAACTCCTGGAAAGAAAATCTGCTTAGACAACTCTACGACAGCACAGAACAGGCACTTAAGCGCGGACTGGACAGTCCAATAGACAAGCTTGAAATTATCGAGGAAAAAAAACAGGAAGCACTGACCTCGCTGGCAAAAACCAGGATACACGCAGAAGCCATCAATGCGGTATGGGATAATTGCGACGACAATTATTTCCTACAGTATACAGCCGACGAGATTTGCTGGCACACGGTGAATATATCATTATCGCATCCAATCGAGCCGCTGGTACTACTGCGTCGGGAAACAAGCCGTGGCTCCACGGAGATATTTATCTCAGTCGATGACTACGACTTAATTTTCAGTGATCTGGTCACCGCGATCGATCAACTCAACCTGACAGTAGTTAACGCGCAAATTCTGACCTCGACCCACGGTCGCACGCTCGACACATTTTTTGTACTCGAGCGCGACGGTGAATCGATTCAGGATAACAGCAGACTCGAACACATCTATAAAAACTTATCCAGCACACTGGCATCTCCGACAACGCTACATCGCCCCAAACCAATGATCTCACCACGTCGCTTACGGCATTTTGATTTCAAGCCGGTAATTCAGTTTGATAACAGCATGTCAAACGACTACACCAGCCTGTTTTTAAAGGTTATCGACCGACCCGGACTGCTCAGCGCAATTGGTTATAGCTTTGCGCAGAATAGCATCCGGGTACTATCGGCAAATATCACCACGCTGGGCGAAACAGCCGAAGACGCCTTTTTTATACAGGATAGAAACCGCAGTAAAATAACCGACACAGAAGCTCTGAAAGCCCTGCGCTTCTCGCTACTGAATAACCTCAAAGAGCAATAATATGCCGGATATATCTTTTTCAAACGCTTCAATAGCGCTTGCACAGGCACTAATCAAAAAACCGTCCGTTACACCCGCCGACGCCGGATGCCAGCAACTACTAGCCAAACGCCTTGCAGCGCTGGGATTCGCTATTGAACCTCTACCATTCGGCGAAGTAAGTAATCTGTGGGCGTGCTACGGCACATCCGGTCCCTTATTTGTTTTTGCCGGGCATACCGACGTTGTTCCTGCCGGAGCACTGGAATCCTGGACTCACCCGCCATTCGACGCAGCCATAGACAATGGCTTTCTCTATGGTCGCGGTGCAGCAGACATGAAAAGCAGTATCGCCGCGATGGTTGTCGCAGTCGAGAGACTCCTTCATGACACAAAAATTAATGGACGTATAGGCTTTCTGATCACCAGCGATGAAGAAGGCCCTGCCGTGAACGGCACTGCCAAAGTAGTCGAGCACCTGACCACGTGCGGAATTAACATGGACTGGTGCATTGTGGGAGAGCCAACCAGCACCAGCACGCTTGGCGATACCATAAAAAACGGGCGCCGAGGGTCTATGAACGGGAAACTTATTGTTCAGGGAAAGCAAGGTCATGTCGCTTACCCGCATCTGGCGAACAACCCCGTGCACACCGCTCTGGCAGCACTGGCAGAACTGACCAACGAACAGTGGGATAACGGCAATGAATTCTTCCCGCCAACCAGCTTTCAAATTTCAAATATTCACTCTGGCACCGGCGCAGAGAATGTAATCCCCGGTAATATGGAAATTTCCTTCAATTTCCGTTTTTCACCGGAAGTTACTGATAAGCAACTTCAGCAGCGAGTCAACGCAATACTAAAAAAGCACAATTTCCCGTATGAGCTCAGCTGGCGTGTCTCTGGCCAGCCTTTTATTACCGGTAGAGGAGCATTGGTGAAGGCAACAGCCGACGCAATCGCCAGAAATTGCAATATTGATACAGAATTATCTACATCAGGCGGCACTTCTGACGGACGTTTTATCGCACCGACCGGTGCTGAAGTTCTAGAATTCGGGCCGGTGAACGCAACAATACATCAGATTGATGAATGTGTTTCCTGTACCGATATCAGCACCTTATCCGCCGTATACGAAGATATCCTGCGTCGATTGCTTACCTGACGCACCTGCGTAACCGCCAACGTGTGTAATACGATTCGATTTATCTCTGCCATCCGAAACCGGTACCACTGATGTTTCGGGAGGCAGCGCGCGCTGAAATTGGGTAAAATTCAAATTCATTAAAATAAGGGCGCGAATTAATGGGTTTTCTTGCCGGAAAAAAAGCCTTAGTCATCGGTGTTGCCAGTAAACGCTCCATAGCCTGGGGAATAGCCCAGTCTATCCATCGAGAGGGCGGTGAAATCGCCCTAACTTATCAGAATGACCGTTTAAAAGATCGCGTTGTTGAGTTCGCACAAGAGTGTAACTCCGAATTGGTATTCCCATGCGATGTAGAACATGACAGCGAAATCGATGCTCTAATGGCATCTCTAAAAAGCACATGGGGTACTTTCGATATTCTGGTGCATGCGGTCGGCTTTGCTCCACGAGAGCAACTCGAAGGAGACTACCTGGACAGCGTAACTCGAGAAGGGTTTCGCATAGCACATGATATCAGCTCCTACAGCTTTGCAGCACTCGGAAAGGCGGCTCGCCCTCTATTGAGCGATAACGCTGCATTATTAACACTCAGTTATCTCGGAGCAGTACGTTCTATGCCTAACTACAATGTCATGGGCCTGGCAAAAGCAAGCCTCGAAGCCAACACACGATTCATGGCGCACTCACTTGGCGCACAAAACGTGCGCGTTAATGCAATATCCGCTGGCCCTATAAGAACACTGGCCGCTTCAGGCATTAGTGATTTTAAAACGCTATTGAATTACGTGGCAGATACGGCGCCACTGAAACGTAATGTCACAATCCAGCAAGTAGGTGATACAGCAGCATTTTTATGCTCTGATATGGCCGCAGGAATAACGGGCCAGGTTGTCTATGTAGACAACGGGTTCAATAATGTCGCCATCCCACCATCAATGGCTTAGCTCAGATACTTTCAAATAACGGGCTCCCGTGACGGAGCCCGCGATTGCGAGTGGGGTTGCCTGGCACGGAATTTTTTCACGCGTATATTCCTAATACTGCGGGTTCTCGCTTAGCAATGCGGTGTTCTTTTCAACTTCTGCGCTGGCCTCCATCGAGATCAGAAGATTCTCAAAATCTGAAGTAGCAGGTACAACGCTGGCAGCGACTGCCTCTGCAACTGTGCCAGCTTCTTCATCTTCTGCAATACCGCCGAATATAAGAACCGCAATATCACCACTGGTAGTTTCGATAGTACGGTAGGCCTTAGATCCAGCCGCAGGCTTCGGCATAGTGAAAATAGCCCGGACCAATTCACTGTCTACTTCCGGGTCGCTGCGTCCAACGGCGACCTCATCACTATACTCAGCGCCGTTCGCTTCTGCTAATTCAGCCGGATTTGCAGAACCCTCAAGTTCTAAAATTAAATTGGCTGCAAGCGTATTGTGTTCTTCCGTTGCGCGTTCCGTTTGAATCGATTTGATCACCGCTTCGCGAACTTCTTCAAACGGTTTAGGCTTTGCTATCTCATGCTCCAGGGTCCGCAAAACGATGACGTGATTTTCACCCACCTCAAGAACTTCAGAGTTAATTCCATTATCGAGTACTTCTTCAGTTAACGCGGCAGAAACGACTTGTCTGTACTGTCCAATACCGCTAGTTGTATTAATGTCGATCCAGTCAGATGTTTGTATAGACAGCCCGGTCTCGTCAGATGCCGGCTCCAGTGAATCATTATTTTCATAAGCCGCGTTCGACAACAGTTCGCTAACCTCAAAAAACTTGTTCTCGGCTTTATTAGTACGGAACTGGTTTTCAACTTCTTCTTTAACTTCTTCGTAACTCTTACCGCGCTCCGGAATTATCTTGTTGAGACGGATAATGTGATAACCAAAATCAGATAACACCGGCTCACTCAAATCCCCTTCCTGCATGGCGAAAACCGCTTCTTCAAAAGGCGCGACCATCACACCGGTACCGAATTCACCCAGGCTACCGCCATTTTCAGCAGAACCCGTATCATCAGACAATGCCGTGGCAATTTCTTCAAACGATTCGCCACTGTTTATACGATCAATCAGTGCCTGTGCTTCAGCCAGCTTGCTGTCTTTCTCTGAATCGCTGGCATCGCTGTCGACGGATAACAATATATGAGATGCATCGCGCTTTTCCAGCGCCACCCATTGCGTTTTGTTCTGTTCGTAATAATCCAGGAGCGCTGATTCATCGGTTTCTACATTTTCTTTTAAATCATCAATCTTCAGCTCTATGTACTCTACCTTTACTTTTTCCGGATTATTATAATCAGACTTATTTTCTTCGTAGTAAGCGAGAGAATCTTCATCCGCCACTTCGATTGAGTCCGCTTTCTCCTGCACATTTAAAACAATTGAGGACAACTGCCTTTTTTGTTCCCGCAATCGAGTGATCGTCTCATTTTCACCTGCCAGCGAAAAACCGGTATCTACAACTGATTCGCGCAGCTGCTGCATTAATAAATCATTTCTGAACTGGCTTTCGAATTCGGCGGCGGAAATCCCCATCGATTGCAATTGCACCTGATAGCGTTCTTTGTCAAACTGACCGTCGATGGCGAATGCATCAATGTCAAACAACTGATTGGCCAGATCTTCATCGCCAACGGCAAAGCCGTTCGCTACGGCTGCCTGCCGCATTACCTCTCGGGTTACAACACTATCCATCGCCTGGTTGCCAACAATAGATACGGCATTAAATCCCTCGGGGATCCGACCGCCAAACGCTTGTGCTAACTGAGCTCGCTGGTTCTGATAGGCATTGTTAAATGCATTGAGGGATACTTTTTCACCATTAACCTTCGCGGCATAATCAGCCCCTCCGCCATTAAAGTAGGAATTCACTCCAAATAGAGCGAACGGTATGCAAATAACAGTAACCAGCAGATACTTCAGCCACTTTGAATTGCGTATACCGTCTCTGAGATCAAGTAGCATGATAATTTTCGTTAGTTATCGAATTTGAAAGGAAGTACAAACGCGATTGGCGCGCACTCTCAAATAATAGCATCAGACACAAAAAAGGGTGTCCAGAGACACCCTTCATTGCATTATTGGCGGAGCGGACGGGACTCGAACCCGCGACCCCCGGCGTGACAGGCCGGTATTCTAACCAACTGAACTACCGCTCCAATAATAAGTGGTGGGTGCTGAGGGGATCGAACCCCCGACCCTCGCCTTGTAAGGGCGATGCTCTCCCAGCTGAGCTAAGCACCCGATGAAGCCGCCTAGTTTATCGTTTCTTTAAGCGCTTTGCCAGGTTTAAATCGAGGAACATTTGAAGCTGCAATATCGATTTCTTCGCCAGTACGAGGATTACGCCCTTTACGCGCTTCCCTTTTACTTACCATAAACGTACCAAATCCGATCAGCGTGATCTGTTCGTCTTTCTTAAGTGTATCACCGATTACTTCAACCATGGCATCAATCATTTTTGCCGCATCAGATTTTTGAACATCTGCTTTGTCAGCAATGGCATCAACAAATTCTGTTTTGTTCATTAAGTGGTGTCCTCGATGAGAAAATTACAAGTAGGTATCGACGGCTCGACACCTTCAGAAACTTTGCTTCAAACCATTCTCAGCCAATTTCACACCCTGCCTCTTGCCTGTAACCGACAGGAAATGATTACTATTCTGTACAAATGGAACGGGACATTCTTGTCCCGAAGCATCCGCCTACTTTAGCACAAAGCTACGTTCAATCGGAAAATTTCATACTAATGATGACGCACAGACTGACTTGACTTTTTCTTGGAAACATCTGCCTTCGTTTTTGATTCACCGGCATCTTCAATCAACGGGACCGGAGTGGCTGCAAGAGCGATTGTCAGTACATCATCGATCCATTGAACCGGCTTAATGATCAGCTGATCTTTAACCTCGGCAGGAATTTCGGCTAGATCCTTTTCATTTTCGCTCGGAATAATAACTGTCTTTATATCTCCTCTATGAGCAGCCAGTAATTTTTCTTTCAATCCACCAATGGGCAAGACTTCACCACGCAAGGTGATTTCTCCGGTCATAGCAACATCTGCTTTAACCGCAATACCCGTTAACGCCGATACCAGTGCCGTACACATACCGATTCCCGCGCTGGGACCATCTTTCGGAGTGGCACCTTCAGGCACATGTATATGAATATCATTGCACTCGTGAAAATCTTCAGCCAGCCCCAAGGCCTGTGCCCGACTTCTGACAACAGTTTGTGCCGCCTGTATAGACTCTTTCATAACGTCACCAAGCTGACCGGTATAGGTGAATTTTCCCTTACCTGGTACCACCGCGGTTTCTATAGTCAATAACTCACCGCCTACCGATGTCCAGGCCAAACCGGTTACCTGTCCGATCTGATCTTCTTCTTCCGCTTTACCAAACCGGTACTGCGGAACACCCAGGTACTTGTCTAGATTTTCCGGTGTAACCTCGACCGACTTTGTTCCTTCCTGTAGCAGAATTTCGGTGACAATCTTGCGGCATATTTTGGATATCTCACGCTCAAGGTTTCGCACCCCGGCCTCTCGGGTGTACCGCCTGATAATGTCCGTTATAGCATCTTCACTGAGCACCATTTCGCCGCGCCGCAAGCCGTTATCGGTAACCTTTCGCGGCATCAGATAGTTCTGGGCGATGTGTAATTTTTCACTCTCTGTGTAACCGGGAATACGTATTACTTCCATCCGATCAAGCAACGGTGCAGGAATATTCATGGTATTGGCGGTGGCGACGAACATCACATCTGACAGATCATATTCCACTTCAAGATAGTGATCGGAAAACGTATTGTTTTGCTCCGGATCCAGTACTTCCAGCAATGCAGACGACGGATCTCCACGGAAGTCGGTCGACATTTTGTCGATCTCGTCCAGAAGCAACAACGGATTACGGGTTTCAGCCTTTGTTATGTTCTGAAGAATTTTACCTGGCATCGAGCCGATATAGGTTCTGCGATGGCCCCGTATTTCTGCTTCATCACGCACACCGCCCAATGCCATACGACTAAACTTGCGTCCAGTCGCCCGCGCTATCGACTTACCGAGAGAAGTCTTCCCTACGCCTGGCGGTCCGACAAGACACAATATCGGCCCCTTCAATTTTTTCACCCGCTTCTGGACTGCCAGGTATTCCAGGATTCGTTCTTTTACTTTTTCCAGACCATAGTGATCTTCCTCTAGAATCGCCTCGGCCTGCCCTAGATTGGACTTCAGACGAGAACGTTTTTTCCACGGCAGATTAACCAGTGTTTCAATGTAGTTGCGCACAACTGTGGCTTCGGCAGACATGGGTGACATCATTTTGAGTTTCTGTAACTCAGAAGAGACTTTCGTTTTTGCCTCTTCGCTCATGCCGGCCATTTCAATACGATCAGCCAGATCCTCAATTTCATTTGGCACATCTTCCATGTCGCCCAGCTCTTTTTGAATGGCTTTCATCTGCTCATTCAAATAGTACTCGCGCTGGGTGCGCTCCATCTGGGTTTTCACACGCGTCTTGATTTTCTTCTCAACCTGAAGAACGCTCATTTCGCCCTGCATCAAACCATAGGTTTTTTCGAGCCGCTCGCTCACAGAGAGCGTTTCAAGCAATTCCTGCTTTTGATGTACTTCGATCCCAAGATGGCCAGAGACCAGATCCGCCATTTTCGCGGGGTCATTCGTATCCATCACAGAGGCCAATGCCTCCTCCGGTACATTCTTCTTAACTTTGGCGTAGCGCTCAAATTCGCCACTGACCGTGCGTACCAGCGCCTCTATCGTTGCCGCATCGCCGGGCATTTCGGTCAAATACTCTGCGCGTGCTTCAAAGAAACTATCATTCTCAAGGTATTCGGTAACGCTGACCCGCGCCTGACCTTCCACAAGAACCTTCACTGTACCATCGGGAAGTTTCAGCAATTGCAATACGTTAGCGATCACACCTACATCGAAAATTCCCTCAACCTGAGGATCATCTTCGGAAGGATCACGCTGGGCGGCCAGCAAAATTTGTTTGTCATCTGCCATCACCTCTTCCAAGGCGCGCACCGACTTTTCACGGCCCACGAACAGCGGCACAATCATATGTGGGAAAACCACAATATCGCGCAGCGGCAGCACTGGATAGGATGAATTCAAAGGGTCTTGCATGCTCTGTCCTTACTATTGGCAAGACAATCTGGCCCCGCTAGGCGGCAGCGCTGATCGTCTCCTCGTTAGCTTCAATACATGGGGCGCAATGCCACCAGTTTCAAGCGTCTTTGCCGTATCATCGTCTATCACATAAAAAGGGCGTAAAATAGGCGCACATCACAGACACACTGTTTTCATTTCAACACAGGCAAAAAACCACCCCCGGCCAAAGTGTAAGAGGTTGGCGCAT
>MDLA01000141.1 GCA_001730015.1 Chromatiales bacterium (ex Bugula neritina AB1)
GGTCGGGAAGATCCGTCTTCCAGTTGGGCTGCAGGTGCCAGGTACTATTTTCGTCCTTGTCAAAGAAATATGGTTCGCGTCTATCCTGCTGTTTGACAGTGACGGAATCCGGTGATGTGCGAGAACTCAATGTGTTCCACAACGTTTGCTGTATTTTGCCATCAAGCCGCCCCTGTAATTGAGCCTTTGCCTGAATGAATTTGTGATTGACCAGTTGCGGCACTTTGGCCGATCCGCCCATGTCTGCAAGCGCAAGCGCTAGAGTTGCATACCACTGCAGGCCTGAGATTTGTTCTGTGAGCCATAACAATTCCGGCTGAGGGTCTGTGGAGGAATATTTCTCCATCAGGTTCAACAAACGATAAGTCTTTCCGGTGCCGGGCGGTCCGTAGAGTATGAGATTGGTTGCCATTGCTACAGTGTGCCCCGCACTTTGAGTTTCTTGTTTAAGTTTGGTTTTACCTGTCTTCTCTGACCACAGTTTGTCCACAACTGCAGCACTACGAGATTTAAGTTCGATGCCAGAGGATTGGGGTGACCAGTTTTGATTATCAACCGTGATTCCTTCGAGTTCACGCTGCGAAATTGTGCATTCCGTATCTGGCAGATTGATCTCTGAAAGCTGCAAGTCCACGTACCAGGTGGTATTGCCCTGAGCGGCACGGTCCGCGTCGTAATGCTCCGCCTCGTAGGGCTCGCTAACTATCGTGCCACGCGCAAATATACCTTTGGGCGTAACGCCCAGTCGAAGCATCCAGGCTGTATCACCCGGTACAACCTTTCTATTTTGACAGCTCCACCTGGTCCTTAGGCTTTCGCCGCGCAACACATTGGCAGCATCATCTGCCAGTGTTTCCCAGGTGAAATTTTTCGGGTTCCAGCAAAACAGCCAGTGGTCTGCCATTGACTACTTCCAGTTTACTAATCTTGTGAGTACTGAGTTATTCTAGCTGAACCGAGTTATCTTCTAGCTTTCTATCGGGTGACGTTTCTCGGGCTTCAATAGGAGAATTCGCCCGGTTCTACACCTCCTCAGCCATTTCCCGGTAGGTACAAAGTCCATTGGCCAACGCCATTTGCTCCGTTGTTCTGCATTCCGGCCGGAAAAGCTCTGGCGCCGCCACTATCACGCAAAGCACCTCTGCGCGTGAGGTGGCCACGTTCAAACGGTTCGGGTCATACAGAAACCCCATACCGCGGGGAGCGTCTTCTGCACTGGACGACGCCATTGAATAAATCACTACAGCAGCCTCCTGACCCTGGAATCGGTCTACAGTGCCAATTCTGTTTGCGTAAGCAGGCAAACGCTCGGTCAGTAGTGTGATTTGGGCGTTGAACGGTGTGATGATCAGAATATCTTCTTGTGTTATCGCGCGCGACAGCTCACCAGTGCGTTCTGGTGAGAGACTGGATTGTTCGAGTTCTGCAATCAGCTCAACCACCGCTGCTGCCTCTTCAGGCGAGCTGGACTGATTGCCGTGATGTTCAATTGCAACATAGCGCAATCCGGCACCTTGCAATCGGTTGTCGCTTATCACGCGCTGGTGCAATTCACCAGCGGGCTTCGGGTGCGTTGAAAGCCGACCGTCGTAAAAGGCCGCTGAGGTGAACCCAAAGATCTCGGGGTGTAGTCTCCGGGTTTCGCCTAAGAACAATCCTTGTTCCGGTGGCATGGTTTTGCCGCTACCGCTGAAGTATTCCAGAGCTGCGATATCGGCACCGTCAGGGTGGCTGCTTTTTGCCGGTTGTTCCAATTGTTGCGGATCACCCAATAGGATCAGGCTATCAGCGCAACGGCTGGCCGCCAGTACGTTCGCCAAAGACATTTGGCCAGCTTCGTCAACCACCAATACATCAACACTTTCCCGGAACCAGTCGTGACACCATAGCCACAGGGTTCCACCTAGCAGGTGAATATCTTTTTTTAGTCCGGCGCGATACGTTCCAATATGACTGTCTGCGATTACCAGTGGGCCATCGTAGTCCTCTTTCGGTTTTCCCTTCTTGTAGCAGATGACATCCCGACCTTGTTCTTCCGCGAGTTCCGCAACCTTGTTCAGAATTGCGTCGATGGCTTTATGAGAAACGGCGGTAACACCCACTCGTTTGCCCGATGCTAGAAGATCAAGAATAACGTAGGCACCAGTATAGGTTTTGCCGGTCCCCGGTGGTCCCTGGATGGCTAGTACATCGGAGTCCAACTTGCGAGATATCCGAATAGCTGCTTCCAGTGTCGGTTCGTTGTCTGCCTGCTGATGCGCGTCGCTGATGTCGGAATGAGGTGGGGTTCTCAGCAGCAAAGACTTTGCAAGTGGCTGTGTGGTCAGATTTTCCAGACCATCGCTAGCAACCTGCTTGGCGAGTGTAAACAGAGACTCCTGATGTTTCTTCGTTGCAAAGTACTTTTCTGGTGAGTTCAAGTGGTTGGGGTAACCGGAATGCTCCGCGTAAATCTGAATATCAATAGTTCTGTCAGTGAAGTTCACATCGCGCGCATAACCAAAGTTCGACTTATCGCCCGGTAAGCGCATCGCATCCTCGGATTTGAGAACGACTTCCTGAGGGGGATAAGTAAAACGTACAGTTGGCTTCTCATCGTCAATGAGAGTCTGTTGGAACGTAAGCCCCGATAACGCTCGTGGCTCGTTAAAGTAGTCATCAGCCGGTAGCTCCATCAATCTGAAGTATTCCCAGGCACTGGCTTTTTGCTCTCTGCGGTAATAGCCCACCAGATTGGACAGTAGGAGGATGGCGCACTCCTCGTCGTTGGTGGGTACAAGGTCTGCAGGCAAACGCTGCAGTAGACGACGGCGAATATAAGCAATTTCCAGATCAACGGCTCTTTCTCTCTGCTCAGCCTCATCAAGCCGCGTTGGTCGTGGTAGCTGCAATCCGTTTGCTATGGCATCAGTTCGGACCGTTTCCAGCCATTGCTGCAGATGATAGGTCGCAAAACAATCCTCCCGGTTGTAATCCTCCACTGCCTGCTTGTGCTGGCGGAACAGCTCAGGGGCAACGCTAAAGGAGTTGTTAAGCGCGCTTTCGACTACCCTCCTGCTCTGTGATGCTTCCTTTAAATCTTGCTCACGTTGAAAGTCAAGAAACACTTCAAGATCCTTGAGTGAGTATTTTTCAACGCTCGCAACCAAAGACTGCTTAACCACTCGATGTAGATCTACAAACACCTGGTTAGACAGCAAAAGATCCAATTCAATTTCACGGGTTGAGTACTTGATCATCAGGCGCTTCAGTGCCGATTGCTCATACGCTGCAAAGTGATAAATATGGGCGTTCGGGTTCCGTTGATAAGTATCTACCGCAAAATCGATAAACGATTCGAAAGCGTATTTTTCCGCAGCAGGTGTTGTGGCCCACAATGGTTGGTACTCATAGCTGTCATCAGAAGTTGTCAGGTAGCCGGTTAGGTACTCGACAACTGTGCCCTCCTGCGCAAAATGATCCCCCTCGAAATCTAAATAAATATCGTCAGAGGTTGGTTCAGGGAGCATGGACAGCCCGTGTGGTTCATCTCCATTTGAGGGTTTGACTTCATAAATCGGACTGTCACCTTGGCGCGCGCGGAGCTGCAGTTCAGCCTGCTTGCGTGCTGCTATTAGTGAGATATACGAACCAGTGGAAAGTTTGGGGAGATTTTTTGCATTGGCCAATTGTTCCAGTGTGCCAATACCTACCTCTGCAAGTGCGGTGCGCTGTGATGTAGTAATTCCTGCAACGAAGCCCAGGTAGTCATCGTCCCGCCGCTTTTGGTTGCACTCACTCCAGTAGTTACAGAAATCGCAAAACGGGATTGCTTCCGGGTACACAGTCGTTGGGTTAACAAGAAAATCAACAAGGTCTGCATCAAGATATCGAAGATACGCTGCGTAGTCCGCTATTCGATAGGTTTCCACAGTGAATTTATCAGCGGGTGTCACAACATACATGTTTTCCGGTTCAGAAACTTTCAGAACGGATGCTCGTTCCTTGAGAATCAATGAATAGACATAAAGCTGCAGAAGCGTTTGCGCGCGGGTTTTACGGGCAAGTTTTGTATCATAGGCTTCGTAGAATATCTCGTGGCTCTCGTAGCGCCGTATCAGAAAATCCGCTTCACCGGACCAACGAATATTGCTAAGTCTGGCGTGGTAGATAACATCTGTGCCATCGGCAATCGCGTTATCCACCCAGTCGGTAGGCAGGTTGTCTGCTGGCTCTGCAACAGACTTCCCCGCACTGCGCAGATATTCCAGATAATCCTTCTCGTGTTGATTGCCAAGTTCCTGCAGGGTTTCAAGTACCGGGCTGCTGATGAAGGGTGGTTTCACTCCGGTTTCCAGTGCGTGCAGATTCTGCGCTGTCAGGTATTTACAGCTAAGGTGCTTGGAGAAATCAGTGGGGGCGAGAATCAGATTACTGTTGGATAACTTCATCGCTGATCCTTGAAGCAGGCCACTAAAGACTCGTGTGCAGCTATCTGGCAGTGCTGCGACTGGAACTTGATTTTCATAGGTTTACTTTCTTAAATCCGGTGCTTCTTTCTTAAATTCTTTCTTAGCATTCGGCCTGTTATGCGGCTTTCTTCCATTGCGGGGCTGTTCTGGAGCCAGCATTGGAAATTGCTCCGTCGATTCTTAATTTACTGATAATATTGCTAATTTTGGCTTTCTTCTTCAGTCGGTCAGCGAGTCGCTCAGCTTATCCCACAGTAATTGGTCAATTTCCTTTCGTAAGGCTGTGCCGAACTTACTAAAAAATTCGAGGACAAGATCGGCATAGTGCTGATCATCAAATGCGCGGTTTTTGATGTGCTCGGCCTTCTTCTCGGTTGCCGCTGCTACAGTAGACGAGACCCGAAATCGAGGTTTTCGCCCCTCAATCAGCCCTGTCGTTTCAGTGATCTTACGTACCTCTTGATTAGGTTTCTTGGTATTCCGATGTTTCTCAATTAAAAACCACACCGGATTGGCGAATATACTGATTAAGGTTTAAGCACGACACCGCGACCTTGCCTAAATTGCACACTGCTGGAATTTTGTATCTACGCATGTTCTGTGGCAGCGCAGGCTGAGGTGATTCATCAGCTAATAAGCCGCAGTTATTGGACTGTGCGGTGGCAATGCAAAGGATATCGTTTTCATCAACACCGTCTGGATGATAGTTATCGTTAGTCGTTCCAAGCACTGTGTTGATCTGTAAAGCCCTTACCATTACTTTGTTGTCAACAGGAAGGCGGGTTAGTCGAGGGAGTAGCCAGGATTGCAATTCAGGTGAAACGTGACCGACCTCATCAAAATTTGGCTCGGCCATCACCATTTTAGCGCTTTGGATTGTCGAGTCGATCCATTCCCAAAATGGTGGAAACTGATCGATGGGGTACGTATCCCAGGCTAGCACAATAGAAGAGGCGTCAACGACTCTCATAATACGCCTCAAGCTTGCGAACATCCTCTGCCTTGAGGTTATCGAGATATTGGCTGGCCTGAACAAGACTAATACGGCTTTCTCTGAACGCCTGAATTACTGCCGATACGAAGTGATCACCAAAAATATGTCTGGGCTCCCGGTGTCTGTATATACGAGAGCCACCTTCACTTTGAGCTTGTATCTGCTCTGACCGCCATTGTCGGTAGTCATTGTATTCACGGTTAGTAATTCTCTCAGCATCCCGTAAACGTCTCAGTATAGTTTCAGTACTCACCCCTAGCAGTTTAGTTTGTGGCCGCAACCAATCTGCAAAGGCTAATACGGAACTGGGTTTGTCTTTATCAACGATTTGACGTAACGCCTCGTCGGGTACCAAAAAGAGACCTGCAAATCGATTCGCTTCAGCTTCGTGTTTGCTCTTGGCATAGAACTCCTTACGACCGTCGATGAAGTGGGTGCGATGCAGTAGTAAATGGCCCAGTTCATGAGCGAGTGTAAAGAGCTGTCGTGACTCGGCTTCTTGTTTGCGCACGAATATGACCGGGCACACGTCGAAGTACAAACTGAACCCAAGAACATCCTCATCCTTAGGAACTTGCCACCGTCCGTGGTACCCGTTGCTGCGAATCACTAGTGCACCGGCAGCCTCTAGTGCAACGCGGGTAGCTGCAAAGGAATTATCAAGTGAAATCCCAAGCCAATCACGTGCAATGTCAGCTGCGCTCTCCGGGTCACTCGGCATTTGACGCGGAATAAATGGCATGGGCTCCTCATTGATATATTCCCGTAAGGTCAGGTAAACATCCCGGTAACGCTCAACGTTTTCAATGATAATTCGGAGTTTTCGCGACAGCAGCGGTTTCTGATTCTCCAGACTTCTAAATCGTGCAGTCTTTACTTCTGATTCATCAACGTCGCCGGGCTCCATGAAAAAGAGCACTCCACGATTTAGATAATTTGCAATTTTACTGAGTTGAGAATACGTCAAGCCACTTTGGCTTTCGTTGAGCTTGTCAAGGGTAGAGTTCGCGATTTTGAGTTCGTCGAACAACGACTCCAAAGTGAGTCGATGCAAGGCGGCAGTTGAGCGTATTCGCTCGACGTTAATGTTGTCTAGTCGCTCCACAATCAGAGACCTGCGGCTGATTCCGTAAGGTAAGCGGTATCACTTTGCTCGATACTTCGCTGATGCATTCTTTTAGCTAGCATAGCACGGCCTTCTATACCCGTTCACGGCATGGGCGAAACAACGGATATCGGGCAATGGAAGCCCAATGTGATCGATCCACCGTTCGACACCCTGGCTTGCGAATTCTAGTGCGTCTCCGAGCTGACCAGGCCCAACATTAGCTTTCTTTTCTACTCTCCTTTGAAACTCGGTATCTGGCAATAGCAACGGCTTAGACTCTGGATGGTCCGAGGGGTATCTAACTCGCAGGCAGAGCCGGTGTTCGCGCTCTGCAAAAAATCTGCGTGGTTTCTGTTGGTTTTGTAATTCAGGGTCTGGGTAGTCATCTGGCATCACTGCGGTGCCAGCTTCTGCATTGTTTGCAGTAATCACGTTTTGTGCGTTGGAGACATTTCCTTTCGTGTATTTTACCGGTAACCAAAAGATTGCATCGAAAAGCTCGTGAAATGGTGATGCCGGACTATGCAGACATGCTTGTATCGCACCAGTGAGTCCGGCAGGGTCAAAGACTTCGATTCCATATCCGTGTGGCTCGTCGTCAGCTTTGAACTTTCTTTCGAGCAACTTGTAATGCGAATTGCAGCGGACCTTGGAAAAGCACAGGATGTAGAGAACGCTGTTTCCCATCACCCAGCGTGTATCGCCGACTGGTGTTTCGAAGCGGCCGGTGCCTTCGGTTGCGTCCGTACGAGGGTCAGTGGATTCCATTAGCCGGTACGTTCCCAACCATCCGAAGCGTAGTGTGCCGTTCAGAAATGAGCTTCTGTAATCCTCTTTGCCGAATATTCGGTAGAGTGGAAACGGTGGCACGTCTGAGGTGATTGGTATCATCGGATTAACGCATATCTGTTTCGTGGCTGATTCAATTACCCATCACCTGTGTGCGTTCTCATAGAGTGCAATTGCTTCTGGATATTCCAGCTCGTGTGTCGCACTAGCATGCGATTTGAGCTCCCAACTGCCGGTCTCCGCTATATCTCGCGCATTTGTTAACTGACGAATTCGATTATCCTGGTTTACAAAGTAAGCGAAGGAGAAGACATTACCGGAATGGCTTATGCGGTCAGGCTCTAAAAGCATGCTTGCTAAGGTGTATCCGTGGTTGATGCTTTTGGCGTTTATGTTAAGCAACTGAACGCCTTTGTTGCAATTAGTAATTCTTATCTCCCCTGGGTCGATGGTCAGCTCGCTTGCAACCTCTTCGGCCACTACGTCACCCTTTAAACTAACGTGCAGTATGCAAGCGCATTGGCTGCACTGCATTTGGGTTCGCTTTCCTTTTTCGAAAAACAGGTCCTGGCTCAGTTGAACCAGCACCGTTGGTGTAGTCATCAAATACTTTGGTTTTTCTGGAAGTAAGCGATCAAACAAGGCCGTTATATTCGCGCGTTGAAATGCCGGATAGGCTTGTCGTTCATTCTGGACACAGGCAATCCCATGAACGATTCGAAAGACAGCAACCGACGAGTACGCAGATCACGTGATGAATGGCAGCAACTCATTACAGAGTATGAAAGCGAGAATCTGACACAGAAAGAATTCTGCGCAAAACACAATCTCGGCAGTGTTAGTTTCAGCAAATGGTATCACCGACTTAAGTCAACTCAAGGCAACGATTTCGTTGCATTACCGGCAATCGGTACAGAGAAAGCAGAAAACGTATCCGGGGTGACTCAACCCTGCAACCACTTTGAGGTTCGCCTGGAGCTTGGCGACGGACTCGTACTGCACCTGAGCCGCCAGTGAGATGCTCAGCGCGCCTGCCAAAGTGTATCTATATACCCAACCTACCGACATGCGAAAGAGCTTCGACGGGCTGATCGCCCTGACTCGTAACATGATCAAACTGGACCCACTCAGCGGTTACTACTTTGTGTTCGTTAACCGGAACCGAGACTATTTCAAAATACTGCATTACGAGCGTGGCGGTTACTGTCTCTGGTGCAAACGACTGGAGCAAGGTCGCTTTGCCATTGTCAGTGGTCATGGCGATAGTGTCGAGCTGAGCTATACCCAGTTGATGATGTGGATCGATGGCATTGCACTTGAGTCACGTGCCCAACAAAAACGCTATTCGAAACCATCACACAGCTACCCGGTGGTATAATCCAATCATGACGAAGCTTGAACAGGTTGAACAAACTTTAGCTGCTAAAGATAGAGAACTTAGCAGTGCTCGTCGCACCGTTGTCACGCTCGAGCAAGAGCTGCGCGAGAAGCAAATTCAACTGGACTGGATGAAGAAACAACTGTTCGGGCAGCGTAGCGAAAAGCAGCGTTATATCGATGATGTACAACAGCGTTTGTTTACAGATGATGCTCCAGTCACTGATAGTGAGGAACAGGCGCAAAGCACGACAGTTACCGCTCACACACGGCGTAAGAAGAAACAGCGTGGTAACAGCGTCACAGATGAAGGGCTACGGTTCGACGAGACTGTACCGGTGGTCGATGTTGAACATAGCTGCGATGAACTCGATGGTCCAGATGCTCAGGACTATGAAGTAGTTCGCTATGAATATGTCCATAAACTCGCTAGCCGACCTGGTAGCAAAGTTGTACTTCGCCATAAATATCCGGTGCTGAAACACAAAACACAAGATCACTTTGTGCAGCCTCAGGCTGTGGAAGGTGTGTTGGGTCAGTCGCAGGTTGATGTCAGTGCGTTGGCTGACATGCTAGTGGAGAAGTTTGTGTACCACATGCCGCTGTACAGGCAGCATCAAAAACTAAAGGATGAGGGATTCCAGCTTTCCAGAAGTACGTTGGGTAATTGGGTGGCTGGTGCAATAGAGCTGCTCAGACCGATCGCAGACATCCTTAGAGATGAACTTCTGGGCGGCAGATACCTGAAGCTCGATGAAACGGCAATCAAAGCCGGACGCACCAAAACAGCCAAAGGCAAGGGGAAAATGAAATCCGGGTGGCTGTGGCCAATGCTCGGGGAGTTCGGAGACATTGTATTTAACTACTCTGCGTCACGTGGCAAGGTCGTGGTTAATGATTTACTGAAAGACTTCAGCGGAACACTACAGACCGATGGTTATGAGGTGTATGCCAAGTACACAGCAGAGCATGAAAACATCAACCACGCACTGTGTTGGAGTCATACGAGACGATGCTTTGTAAAAGCGGAGCAGATGCATCCGAAGTTAGTGAAGCAGATACTGGCCTATTTTGCGGTGCTGTACCGGATAGAGCGGCAGCTGCGTGAGGGTGGTGCAAGTAATGAACAAATACTCAGTGTCAGAAAACGTCGTTCCCGACGATGTATCGACAAGATATTCAAATGGATTGATAAACAGATACAACGTGTAGAGCTGACGCCGAAAGATCCGTTGAGAAAAGCACTACATTACGCGAAAGATCGCGAAGCAGGCTTACGGGTTTTTCTTGAGGATGCCTGGGTAGAGCTGGATACAAATGATCTGGAAAGATCATTGCGAGTGATCCCAATGGGGCGCAAGAACTGGTTGTTCTGCTCAAGTGAGGTGGGAGCAGATCATGTGGCAATTATCCAAACGCTGCTAGCCACGTGCCGAGTCCATGACATACATCCCTTCCATTATCTGGTGGATGTTCTGCAACGAGTGGCGATTCACCCGATGTCTCGGGTGCATGAGCTGACGCCTCGGCAATGGCAAAAGCATTTCGCCAGCGATCCGCTCCGCTCGCCGTTACACTACGCACAGCAGAATTGATACTACGGCCTTGTTTGGTCGCTTACTTCTGGAAAGTACTTTAAACGCAAGTTCAGCCAACTGCCGGCTGGGAATATCTTTATAGGTTGAGGAGTGAAAACACCTTCTGGCAATTTTGCAACCTTGCGAAATTCCCGGTCTTCCTGAAGCGTTTTTATTATCCATTCGACACGATCAGGCTCTAAGCTGTATTGCTCAGCCAGGCTCGCACGCCATTGTTGCAGAATGTTCTGCTTCTTCTCAGACTTAAGCAATGCAGAGAGGGTTGCGATCCCGTTTTCTAAATCGACTTTCGACTGACGGAACGATTGCAGCAATGAACCATCCACATCGGACTTTGCTTGGTCCTTTGTTGTTGCCAGCTCCAGTTCGGTCTGCTTCATTGCTTCCGTCTCGCTAGTCTCTCGATGGGTGAATGTGTGATGGCCAGTTGTTTTCGTCCCATTGTGCCACCGGGATGGGGCCGGGAGGGGGATCGAGTAGTGTCTTGTAGGGTTGGCCGGTAGCGATGGATTCGGTCATGGCGTCGTAGATTTGCAGGATGGTATCGCGGGTGATGTAGGTGCCGGGGGTGGTGATATCTCCAGCCTCGTTTTTAACTTCGGTTCGGGCGATGTCTTTGCGACGGACGATGGGGAAGGTGCCCATGATGTAGTCGACGGCGTCGCGCGGGGTGGGGAACATTTCACGGAGCTCCGGATTGTCGGCTGCCCACGCCTCGGCTGCCCCTAAATAGAGATGGAAGTAGGCGGCATCCAGCTCGCACCGGAGCAGAAACCGACGCTCCTCATCCCAACGAAACGGCGGACCGTCGTAGTCGCAGTCCAATGCAAACGCCTCCAAGTCCCATGCCGTGTACGTCAGTTCGAGGATGTGGGTGGATAGCCAATCGGCAAGTGAATGAGACGAATTCCAAGCAGAACCACCAGCTAAATCCGCTGGCGACAGAACAGGAAGCTGTTTGAAGATGCTTGGGTTCAAGTGTGTGCCAGCAACTTTTTGCCGACTAATGTAATCGAACACGAAGCTATTGAATGTCGCTTGATTGAGTCCGAAGAGCGATGGTGCGTTCGCGTCAGATTCGAGGAGCATCAAGGTTCCGCCGATTGCGGTGGCAGGCATGATCGACGCAATAGTGGTGCGTTCGTCAGTATTTCTGCAAATGTCGCGGACACCGAGTGTCCATTGTGGTTTCTCCGGCAATCTTGATGTGACCTCGTTCGTGGCAACCCAGTATCTGGGAACGACGACATAGTCAGCGTGGGACTTTTCTTTAATCGCAATGTCTCCAGCGTCACCGTCTTTATAGTCTGCCCATCGGTGGTCAAACTGATGAATCATCTTCGCCTCGTATAGCGGCTTTTGATCGTCACCTTCACTCGCTTCGTCAATAAAAAGATGAGAGTGATTCGACATATGAAAGAGCCCCGGCCGAGTTTTAATTGACCACACGTTGCTTTGGTTTTCTTCCCGTAATATCACGGGCAACCGGCGGTAGACACATTTTGTCACCTCTGCATCTCGTTTTGTACGGAAGACAGGGCAGGTCATTGTGTTGGGGTTAATCAGGGAAATGTCGGCTTCATTTAGTCGGAATGTTAGTTCCGGGTCGCCCGCATCTGATGGAGTGAGTGCAAAGAACTGAAGCTCAGCGCCGCCGTTCGTCGTCCCATTTGTGCCTGATATCGTCAACAGACAGAATTTGTAACTTCGATGTACGCCGGGAAAGATTCCGTTTCGGTTCTCAAAATCGAAGAGGCTGTCGAGAGTGCCGGATTGCATCAGATCTCGGAAAAAGAGTTTCGTTGTGTTGTCGGTTGCTATCGCTGAGGGGACAACACAACCAAGCTTGCCGTTTGCCTCTACAATCATTCGCATTGTTTCGGTAAGCACTGACGCGCTATTGATATCACGTCCAACTCCGCACAAGGGGAATCGACCTGTAGAACGCAAAAGGTGGGCTTCTCCCTCTGCAGATCGTTGTGCGTCATTGAACTCATGAAAAAGCGCTATGTCTTCCTGTTCTAGTTTCGCGATAAGCCTCTTTCTAGCAGCCGCATTCGGTGCGTTTGCAATAGATGGATTCTTTTGTGCAAACCACTCTTGTTCAGCAAGTTTTAGCCGCTCCCACGGCGGATTGCCCAACACCACATCGAACCCGCGACTCCACCCTGTCTGCTTGTTCTCCGCGTTCCCCGCTTCCTCAGGAAACAAGAACACATCCGGGAACGCCAGATGCCAATGAAAAAACTGGTACTGATCGGCCAGACGCCGGACCTCGGAGCGGACCTGCGGCAGGATGCTGTGCGGGTTGTTTTTGAAACGCCTGTAATCGTTCTCGGTGGGACATAGTCGGCCCAGATCGGACTCGTCCTTCTTCCACACGAACACCGCGCACCATGTGTCCGCCAGCAGTTTCGCATTCTGATATCCTTCGTCAGAGACCAGCTTTTCAAATTGTCGCTGTTTTTTTTCAACCCCCTTAAATGAATCTGGTGACTCTGCGGTAATTGCTTCAAACTGACCAGACATGTTTGCGAGTTTATGTGGTGTATGTAGTAGTGAGGTCTGTCCAAACTCTTGCTCTTTTCTTTCCTTTTTATTCGTCGCTTTAAACGCTTTACATACTTCCTTATGATCACCTTCAATTGGTTTGAACGCATCATCTGGAATACCGTTTTCCAGTAACTTCGGAGTAGTCCCTAACAGACTATTTCCGCACTGAATATGATGGTCAAGGAAGTCCAATGGTTGCCCTGGAACTGCCGACTCGAGCCACAACGCCACTTTGCAAAGCTCCACTGCCATTGGATTGATATCCACACCATAAATGCACGCACTAATCACTTTTCTCAGTGCCTGCTGGTTGTCCTCCTTACTCGGTGTATTACCCTCGCACTGCAGTTGCGCCAGTCGGGTAGAGAGTGTTCTGGCAGCCGCTAACAGGAAGTGGCCGCTGCCACAGGCGGGGTCAACCACTTTCATGCTCAGCAGAGCCGACACAGGATCATCCGGATTGTCTTCCAGCTTTTGCTGCATGACAGGTATCAGGGTGCTTTTAATCAGCTCTCGCACCAGAGATTCTGGCGTATAGTAGCTGCCAGTCGTCTTACGGGTATTGCCGGCTGTGGTTGAGTTGTCTTCATCACCAACAAAGCTGAACCCGGGTTTGCCTTCCAAGCGGATTTGCGGCACTTGCTCCAACAGCGATTCGTAAACCGAACCAAACTCTTCAGCTCCCATATCACGATAGTTGATTGGTGTGGCAACACCATCCAGTTGAAACCAGCTGATGTGGCGCAATGCTTCAAATAGGTGTTCGTTGTTGATTGAAGCGTTATCTATATGCGGGCATTGATCGATTTTGAATATGCCGCCAAGTGCTGGTTGTGCGAGTTGCGGTTGGCCAGTAGCGAAACCTGCAAAGGTGATTTTGAGCTGCTGCCAGGCGTCGTCGTGCTTATCCTGATAGCGGCGCAGGCCGCTGCGTTCGGCAAGCTGGTTGACGCTGTAGCCCTGTGTATAAAAGTTTCTTGCCTGCTCGAATTCCTCACCGGACTCAAGCGCGGTTTCACGACGTTCGGCGGTGAGCAGAAACAGCAGGCGATAGACCAGTCGCAGTAGCTGGTTATAGTAATCCTGTGGTTTGATATCGCCGGTGGATAGCGCGTTACGCAGTGCATCGCTTTTGGGATGCTGGATAAAGCCGGTGCCGAGTTGTCGCAGAGCTTCGCTAACCCCATCGCGGAGAGATTCAAGCGCACGTTCGCCGGTTTGCTGGCCTGTGTCTTTCCATGTTTCGAGGATGCAGTGCTCCGGCCTCGGGTCGCTACCTTCGGTGTGTGGCCGGGGTTTCAATCGGCTTGCATGAAGTAGCAGCCAGATGGCGGCAAAATCTGCGAGGTTGTCTTCATCAAACAGGCGCTGAAAGTCTATCTCCAGCCAAGCCGGGCGAGTCATTGCCGGGTTGTCGCGATAGACACGCAATAACAAACCATCGGTGGCGATACCCCACAAGGTCTTGTCTGTGGCGTTGAGGTATTCCTGTATCAGTCCGGCAGATGAGCGGCGTTGATTCTCCTGACCGAAACTTACTTCTGCCTGATCGAGTTTAATGTTCGGACTGCTAACAACGACGGGTAGGGCACCGTCGAATGCGGTTTGACGAATCGGGAAGCTGCGCTCACCGATTTCAATGGTTTCGCAAGGGGTTAACTTATACTGCAGGCTGTCCTGTAGCAGGTGTGTAATCCATTCGCGAGCGAGTTTGCTAGGGTTGGCATCGTTGCGCTGAATCTCCTACTGAAAGTTCTCCCAGTGGGCCCGGGCGATACGCCAGTAGCGGGTGATTTCATCGTTGATTCGCAGCCCCTTGACGAGACCATAGTCTTCCGGTGACTGATGTGGGAGGGTGAGTTCCCTCATGTCTACCAGTAGCTGATTGTTGATCAGACCGCCGACTGTGTTTAGCGACTCGAATGGCTGTTGGTGTGTTGTTCTTTTGGCCATGGGGTGATGCTCTGCTTACAGCAAACCGAGATCGGGGATGATGGTGTAGACGCCAATCACATCCGGTGGCAGTTGTGGATTGACGTCGTAACTACCGCGTGCATCGGCTGCATCTCGCACGCGCCTGTGATCGCCGAGTAAATCATCTGCGCGGTTATTGGCCAGTTGGTTTAATGCACCGTCGGATGCTTCAAGAGCTTGCAGGGCGTTGCCCAGCTCACGTGTGCGTTGTTCCTCGCTCATGTTTTTACTGGGTGCGCTTTGCAGGATAGCTAGCGTTTGCTTGTGATTGAGTAGCTGAGCCTGATTATCTTTCAGCGTAATGGCGAGTGCTTCCTCTGCCAGTAGATCGCGTGATTCTGCGCTGCGGCGCAGGCGCAACCGGGAACGCATGCGTAATAGATAAACGGTTTGTTTTTCTTTTACGTCTTTACTGAAAATGGTGCCGGCACGGGCGATGGTGCTGGTGTCGTCGCCACGCATAGCAATTTCGGTCAGGTAGTCTGCCAGGTGCGAGACCAGTGGATGGGTGCGGTGGATAAAGGCGCACTTGTTTTTGGGTGGGTACGAGAAGTCGATGTGCTTCAGGTTAAGCAGATCGTCGTACTTTAAGCGCTCGCGCAGTGCTTCGGGAAAGTGTTCCAACGGAGCCTGATAGCCCCCTTTTTTCAGCGACTGTATTGGCGCACCCAATCGTTCGCACGCTCGAGTGACAAATCGTTCTACATCTGTTTCGCTGCCGAGGGATGCAAAGGCTTTTCCCCATTCCTCCATCACGTCTTCAGGTTTTAGTCGGTTCTGCGCAAAGATGGTTCGATTGCGGCTGGTTTTTTCGCGGGCTGACTCCCATTCCGTGTCCAGTTCCTTGACAATACTGTCTTCCTTTAATTCTGAGAACATGTCTCCTTGCGAAGGTGTGGTGTTTGACCTGCTCAAGAGCACCGTTTTCATAATAGCCTGCGTGATCTTGTTATCGTCCTCAGGCATTGGCACGGACACACCCAGCGCTTTTCGTATGTTCTCGGCCTTGCGCAGGATCACTTGAAGTACTGCACCATCAATTGGGTTATCTTCGCCATACAGCATTAAGGCTTTTACAGCTGGAGCTGTCTGGCCAAAGCGATCGACGCGGCCTTCCCGTTGTTCGTGGCGGGTAGGGTTCCAGCTCAAGTCATAGTGGACAACAGCAGAAAACTGATCCTGCAGGTTTATCCCTTCAGAGAGGCAGTCGGTGGCAACCAATAGCGGAGGCTTACTCTGCTCTCTCATGGTGTTAACTAAAGCTTCGCGTTCGGATGGCGTGAGGTTGCCGGTGACGCAAGTGACGTGATGTTTCTTAAATTTCTTTGCGAGCTCGTCAGCAAGGTACTCTGCAGTGGCAATGTATCGACAGAAAATTACCGGTTTCAGCTCGTCCTTGGTCAGCATGGGTGTGAGCTGCTTGATCAGGGCTTGTAGTTTCGGGTCTGCCTTGGCTGTTAGGCTTTCGGTTTTTTCTATTAATGCCTGCAAGCGCGTGATGTCTTCCTGTAGTGCCGCGCCGGGCACCACGTCATCCAGGTGAGTGTTTTCGTCTACATTGTCGAGCACATTGGAAAGGCCTTGAGCGTCGAGGAGATCCGTATCCGGTAGTTCGCCATCGTCGGTGTTGTCGATTCGGGTTTGAAAAGCTCGGATAGCTGCGCGTGGAGATGAAGAAATGCAACGCAGCAACGCCAGTGCTGCCCACCAATTCATGCGGGCTCGGTGAGTACCTTCCTGCTCGCGTTCGATTAACTCCCGCGCATAGTCCATGACCTGTTCGAACACATCATGCCAGGCACCGCTGAGTTTGTAAGTGGCTTCGGCGCTTTGACGATCCGGGAACTGAGTACCACCATCACGCCACTCGACAATGTCTTGCCTGCGCCTTTGAACAAAGTGGTTGGCAAGGCGTTGTCGTAACGGGTGTTCAGCGTTGGCTATATCTACCAGTTTTTCGAAATCTTCGTCCAGGAGTCCAAGAAGGTTGTAAAAGGCTTCTTCGTCTCCGCTGTGTGGAGTGGCGGTGAGCAACAGGAGGTGACGCTCTGCTTTTTGTGAGAGGTCGTGCAGTAGCTCATAACGTTGTTGTCGGCCCTTGCCAGCGCGTGAGCAGGTGTGCGCTTCATCGACAATGACAAAGTCGGGGCACTGCTCGGCAAACGCATCGCGTCGGGTTTTGCTTTTGATATAGTCGAGCGACACGATGGTGTGCGGGTGAAAATCGAACAGTGAGCTGCCAGCGGGAATCTTTCGCTCAAGCCTTGCGGCAGTGGTGGAGCGAACGATTTCTGCATTGATGTGGAAGCGGTCTTTCAGCTCACGCTGCCATTGATCACACAGATGTGGTGGGCATAGCACGGCAAGGCGGTCTATCTCACCACGATCCATTAGTTCGCGCGCGATAAGGCCTGCTTCGATGGTTTTGCCGATACCGACATCATCTGCAATGAGCAGGCGAACGGTTTGTAGTTTAAGCGCCATCATCAGTGGCACCAGTTGATAAGCGCGTGGTTCGACGGCGATATTGCCAAAGCTTCGGAACGGACCAGCACCGGCACGCAGGCGAAGCATGAGTGCATCACGCAGCAGCAATCCAGCAGATTGAACGCCCAGATGCTTTTTGGTTGGCCACGGAAAGGTAGCGCTGGTAACCGGTGTGGTTTCCAGTTCCGGCAGCAAAATGGTGGGTTGATCTTCACCACTGCCAAGCGGCCGAAGGTGCAGAACCTGTTCGTCACTCTGCGGTAGTACAACCCACTCGCGGTCACGTGCTTTAACAATACTGCCGGGGGCGAACGCTTGTGACTGACTCATTTGCTGGGTGCTCCGAATACGTCCGGATACTGTTTCACGATGGCTGACCATCGGCTTTGTTCCTTGGGGAAACGGATCACCGTTAAGCCTGCACCTGTGAGTTGTTTGGTCAGTGCATCATCAATTTTTTGTTGCGCCGGCTTTTCGTGATGTGGGCCATCGATGTACACGACAGCCTGGTTTTGCCGGTAGATAAAATCTGGGCGTGTGTTGAATGCTTCTATACTCTGCTGGGCTTCGTCTGGTAGTTTGTGATTGTGTTGTTTCAGGTAATTGATAAAAGCTTTTTCCAGGCTGCTGGCGGACAGGTTATCGAGATGTTGGAGTTGCTCACCATGATTGCGACCGGATTGGCCAGTGTTAACCGAGGCCTTGGTTAGATTGGAAAGAAGATCAACAACCACTTCGTTTCTGCGCTTGATCAGCTCATGTTCTGGTTGGTTGTAATAGCTGAGTAGGCAACGATAGCAACCATCGGCACAGTCCTGTTTTTCATCGTTCCATTCGTTGCCATCGAATTGATAGTGGCATATTTGTAGCGCTTGTTTTGCTACTTCGGCCAACGCGGTGCTGTCACTGGCAAGTCGAGTCAGTACCCCGGCACCACCTTCTGCGGCTTCATAAAACAGTATGGCATTGCGAGTATCACGATTGGGCAGCGGTTCTACGATGAGTTCAGATTCTTCTAACTGAAAGCACTGTTCTATTCCACGCTTTATTGCATATTGTAGGGTGGTGATTTCCTCGTCTTCGAGCGGTGACCCCGGGGTGATGATCAGTACGTTACGGCGATCTTCTACGAATGGCGATATACGAGTTACCGTTCGTTCTTCGGTGTTCGCATCATCATTCTTTTCTACCGGTGCTTGTTCGTCTTTGCTCCATTCACCCGTGACAGTGTTGATGTTAAAGCCGTAGATGCTCTTTTCTTTGCGCCGCCGCCAACCGAGGTTCATTCGCCAGACGGTTGCCGCCGGTGCGTACTGCAGTGTGAGCAGGGTTTCGTCTTCTGTTTTTGCCTGCCCGGTGAGTACCTGCAGCTTATCGTCCTGTCTTGCAAACTGCAGGGTGGTCTGTGTTTCGTAGCCCTGACGTTGCCTTTCCTCTTCATCGCAGGATATGCGCTCAACGCGGCGAGTGCTGACATTCTCTACGCGATAGAGGTTGTGAATATGGGTGCCACCATCGAGTCTGCTATCACAGGCGTTGCAGATTTCATCCTTCAATTGTGTGCCGAAGTGGCCGTAACCGCAGTTGGGGCACAAACGAGCTTCAGTTTTAGGCAGGTCTTCATTGCTCGAGCCGGTGTCGTCTCTTATACCGAGCATCACGCGTTTGACACGATACTGGCTGCCTTCATGATAGATAAGACTGAGTGGACCGAATTCGGACACAGCAAGAAAGCGCGGACGCGCTAGAAACGAATCTCGTCCCACGTTTTTCCTGCGCCCCTGAATGTAGGCTAACAGCGGCAGGCGGGGAAAGTTGTAGCCGGGTAGAAAACCCTGGCTTGCAAGGTAACGATAAGTTGAAAAGTCTGAGTTGGTTCGGGTGTTGGCTTGCAGAAGTAGATTGAGCTGTGTGTTCGCTTCGCTGTAACGGCGTTCGGCTGAGTCTTTGTCTTTTCTTGCTGCTGCAGGATTTGTGATTATTGCGTGTGCTTCGTTGAGCTGTTTGGTCGCGGTTTTGTAAAGTTCGCGCCAGCGACCAAGCGACTCTTCAAACTTGTTGATTGCCGACTTAACGCGCCGCTCTAGCCACGCCATTGATGCTTCTTCCTGCGAAGTGCCTGCGTCAAGCCAAACACCCTCAGCAGGCTTGAGCTCAGATTCCAGCATTTTCAACAGTACACGCCCGCGTTCGGCGGTGGCTTTGCGCACATTGTCGGTATCCATCACCTCGCTGAAATCCGTCAACAGCGGCATCGTCTCTGGCTGGTGCATGTCGAGCATTTCGTTAATGGTGGACGGCAACGCTTTGCGTGTTTCGTTCAACCAGACTGCATGCAAATGACTTGAGATGAGATCTTCGTTGGCAAGATCGAGCGCTGGTGGTGACACATGCCCGTGAACCATGCGTGCGGGATCGGTAAAGAAATATTGATCGTGCGGACTGAGCGCTGCGCAGTAAGTTAATACCAGTGCAGGTTGACCGGAGCGACCCGCACGGCCGGAGCGTTGCGCGTAGTTAGTGTCCGTCCATAAACACTAACGCATTGATTGGATTGGGGATTACGGACGAAA
>MDLA01000142.1 GCA_001730015.1 Chromatiales bacterium (ex Bugula neritina AB1)
TGCAGCAAAATAATCCGGGAACAGTTTGCGAAATAAAGTTGGTTACAACACGAACAATAAAACCATTCGCTTATTGAATCACAGACGAAAAATGTGATTTACTCGAAAATATCGAGGTTTTTGAACACAAGTTTATGAGCAGTATCAGCCCCCTACGTCAAGATAGTTGCACGAAATTTCCGGAATCACCCAAAAGGGCGGAGAGAGCAACTAAATGCCACGATATTCAGAAGAACGAAAGAGCGCAGTATTGAAGCCAGTAATTTGAAAAGCGGGATTGTAGAGTTTGTATCACTTCACCGGCACCCAGTCAGCCCCCCTGCGATGAGGGTGAATAACGTCTCAATTAAGATTATTCCTCTTCTTGTCAATAGCAGAAAGTTGTAACGGTTTCACCGAATGCTACTGGTATATATACGTATAGATGCGTAGGCTGCGCCATCGGTTTTTCGGGCACCTCCCACTATGGTTGACAATACGTTTTCAACTACAGATACATTGCACACGGATCAGTTGGCTACTAATTCCTCTACCAGGAATATTACTCTATCCAGCATTGGGCCGTGGTCATGGTTTGTTTGTGACTACTCTATAGCGTATGTTTCTTCCGCAGTTGCTTTTGCTATCACCCCCTATAGTTATGATATTCAGCAGGAGTTGGTAAAAGGTGAACACGTCGGACAAACTGTCTTTTCATTTGGGTTCGGGCTTCTTGTTGCTCTCATAGCACACATAGCTGGATTACATGAGTCGAATCAGGGACGGACATCGCTGAAAATGTTGGGCCGGTGTGCATTTGTAACCGTACTTTCTCTGTTAGTCCTGAATATTGAATTGCTGCTTGGGCACTACCTCGTTGTTGGGCGACTCATTACCTTTTCATCGTTTGTTGGCTGTACTGTAGGTCTGTTCATTGTTCGCGCACTGATTGTTGGTCTGGTAGCACGAATGGATTACATTGTGGGTTTTGTTGGATCGAGCGAATTTACAAATAATTCACCAGTAATAAATGAACTGGAGTCGATGCAGGGTATGAGAGCGGTTACGCTCACGGTGTCTAATACAGATTCCGTTGATCTGCTCAAATGGGCTTTAGAGAATAATATCAATGAAGTAGTAGTGGATCCAACTGACAAGCTAGCGCCTTCGCACTCTGAATTGCTTGCATTGATGAATGTCAGTCTTAATGTGTCGAGCTACAGTAGTTTTATAGAGAAATTGTACCAGCGGGTTCCCAGTGAACATATTGATGCCCAGTGGGTGATAGAGTGCCAGTCAGATCATGCTGTTCTATATAAAACAGGTGTAAAGCGTGCTCTGGATATTGTTTTAGCATCAGTAGCCTTGGTATTACTTTTTCCACTTGCTCTTATTGCGGCATTATTTGTTAAGCTTGACAGTCCTGGGCCGGTTATTTTCCGGCAGACACGTGTAGGCCAGTTTGGTAAACCATTTACCATGTTTAAGCTCAGAACCATGGTTCGTGAAGCGGAACAGGGCGGGGCTCGGTGGGCAAGTGCATCGGATGATCGTATTACTGCGGTAGGCCGGTTTTTGCGAAAAAGTCGGCTTGATGAAGTTCCGCAACTGGTTAATGTTCTTGCGGGTCACATGTCACTCGTTGGCCCCCGACCCGAACGGCCTGAGTTTACTTCAACGCTCGAATCCAGGATTCCGTTCTTTGTACATCGTGTTCTGGTAAAACCGGGGATAACGGGCTGGGCGCAAGTTAACGCCGGATATGCAGCAAGTGAAGCTGAAGCGGTAACGAAATTATCATTTGACCTGTACTATGTAAAGAATCTTTCTCTCGGTATGGATCTGCGTGTTTTACTGAGAACCGTTTCAAGCTTTGCAAGCGGGTCTCGATAAAAAGTGTTAGATAAGGGTGAGTTTATTCGAATTCATCCTCATCTGTACGATCTATTCCATCGAAATTGTATAAAAGCTTTATAGCAAACCGGTTCTCTTTGTAGTTCAGGTCAGGACGGATATCGGCATCGCTCTTCTGGTAGTCGTATTGTAGTCTCAGAGATAGCCGTTCACTAAGCCTGCGATCGAACACCAATCTGGCCAGAAAACTTTTTATCGTATCGGATCCGGTAATTCGTTCCTGGTCTGAATAGACCGCATCGATTATCACATCACTTCGGCGTCCTGCAAGTTTGTAAGCCAAACGAAACCTATTGTCTATGTAGGGTTCTTCCAGTGGAGTAACAACCGTAGCGTTGTCAATTGTAACGGTATCAGTGTTAACAATTGCCGGGTTCAGGGCGGGGTTATTTGATAAAGAGGATATAGTATCAAGTGATGCTGCTTGTCGAGTTACATCACGGGTGTACGATGCTAGAATTCTTGAATTCCTGATTCGATGCCTGAACTGCATATTCGGTCCTGCGCCAAAGAATCTCTCTCCGTATCCGACGGTGAGTTTAGTCAACTCGCTTGGAGACCAGTTCACTTCAGCTCTCCATAGAGACGACGAATTGTCCTCGCTTATTATCGGGTTCGGTGTATTGATACCTGTCGTTAGTTTTCGATCCTCTTCACCATGTGTGAATTCAATGAGGACAGTGTTAGTGATGGAGGCACCGAGACTGGCGGAGATCACGCTGTTTTCGAATTCATTCTGTGAAGATTCATCACGACTGTAAAATCCCCCGAGACCCCAGATAAACCGGCTGTATCGTGGGTCACGTCCCAGATCGAATTCGACTGAATTCTGGTCCGAGTCAAATTCATCACCTGATGAGTCGACTAACGTGGAATAACGGTAGGCAGCAAAGAGATCTGCTGTTCTGCCAAAGCTGGTGTCCAGGAAGAGTTTTGACTTGAATATTGCTGCTGTACTGTCGTCGTCTGTGATTCGAACAAAGTTTCGATCGGGTGATAGCTTTGATACTACTAGCGATGTATCAAGGTAGAGCAGATTGTCTACCAGGGTACCCTTGATTCGGGAAATTAAACGTGGGTCGATGACATCGTCATTTGCCTCGTTGTAGCGAAAGTACTCGAGCTCTCCTATTGCCACCGCGCCAAAGCGATTACCGGAGAATTTAAGCTGTACAGACGGTTTGACAGAAAAAACCAATTCGCTCTGGTTATCAGTGTTGGCTAATGTGGCGTTATCAGTCACAGTGGAGCCAAACTCCAGATATCTGGATAGCTCGAAATTCGCAGCTGATGTGACGCCGGTCAGCGAGAAAGCCACCAATGCACAGCTTACAGCATATCGGATGGGGTAGTTGTGCAACGTCATATTGCGGCATTCTCCTTGGGAGGTGCTGTAGGAGGTGTATGAATTTGAAAATTAATCAGGTGAATACTGAATAGAATAGCTATGCGAACTCCATGCCTTAGTGGATGTCGCATTGTGCTGGTAAAGTTTGAGTCTCAGCACGGTGAGCAATGAGTCCGCTACGTAAAATAGCTGGATCTGTGAGTGTGGTTGTAGGAGGGGTTACTCAATCAGGTATATTAATTGAATGTTGCGCAGCCTTTCGCTGAATTTTGCGATCAGATGGTGTCAATTAATGTGCTCATCTGTGCATAAAGCAACACAAGTACAGTGGCTCTGAGGATGCACCTGGTGTTCGGAAAAGTGACAGCTCACCCACCGCATGCGATTTATTCAATGATAAATACAGCAAGCGGTCGATGGAAGTCTCCAACAGGGGTTATCCGGGCGAATCTGCTACTCAGCCGTAGCCGTATCCATAGCCGTAACCATAAATATTACTTTGCTTTTTACGGATTTTATTTAGAACAAAGCCAATTCGATTATGGTCATTAATCATCTTTAATGCGTCGGACACCATGCCTCTGGTTGTTGATTCTGCACCGACGACAAACACAATCTGACCCGCCAGATCGGCCACTACGCTCGCCTCGCTTGTCATTAGCATAGGAGCGCTGTCAAAAACGATAACCTGATCTTTGTAGCTGGTCGATAGATTTTGTAGCAGAAACTGCATATCCCGACTCGAAAGCAGTTCCGTGACGTGATGAGCTGATCCGCCTGCTGGCAGGAATCTTAGATTAGGGATATCCGACTGGCAGATGACATCGTTAATATTCATAGCGGTATCGAGCAAAACGTCTGTCAGCCCGGGATGACTTGGTGAAAAACCGAGTCTCTGTCCTGTACTTGGATTGGTGACATCTCCGTCGACCAGCAGAACGGTGCGATCCCTCTCCATTGCAATACTAATTGCCAGGTTGATCGCTGTGAAAGTTTTCCCTTCACCGGATACGCTGCTGGTTACCATAACAATATTGCCATGCTCCAGACCGCTATGGTTAGCGTTATCAATGGCAGAAAGAATCGGGCGTTTGATGGCTCGATATTCCTCCGATAATTGATTACGTTTGCCAGCTGGTTCAACCATCCCCTCCGCCTCCAGCTCTTTATAGGGCAGCGCGAAAGCTGTACCTCTACTTTGAACCAGAGAACTATTAGCAGCGCGCAGGGTATTAGGCTGATCGGTAACGCGTAGTCGTTCATGACGTGGAAAACCACTCGTTACGTTGGAGTCTTGTTGCTCTTTTATCTGTGCAACGGCTTTTTCTATCGCGCCCATGTACTGACTCTTATTCTATTATTCAGGTGTAACGGAGTACCAGAGGACATTATTCCAGTTCGTTAATAGCAAGCACTTCCGGCTCGTTAGCTGATACGAATTTCAGGCTTTCGTAAAGGTTATCGTTCTTTATCTGAACGTAGAGCACCGCCACACAGACGATAGGCAGCAATACCGTCAGCAGTGAAAAGTTCAGATGCTTCATTACGGCTGCAAAGCGCTCGGTGGGTTTTCTTGAAAGGCTTACGGAGCCGAGTACCGGTATTTGGGTTAGATGCTCCAGAGCTCTCTGGTTGTAGAATACCGGGTGCAGAACCGCCAGGAAAAAAGCGACCATTACACCAGCACCTACACTGCCGATCAGTGTTAGCACGTTCAGCAGCAGACGGTCAGGGTCAGTTGGACGTGACGGCACAAAGGGCGGATCGAGTGGGCGGATCTTGACATCATTGGAGTCCTTTTCAATATTGCCTGTCAGGCGTGCGGCCTCCCTTTTATTCAAAAGCGTCTCGTGCTGGCTTCTCACCGTTTCGTAGTCACGATCCAGTTGTTTAAGTTCTGCTTCCACCTCAGGAATACTATCTACAGTGCCGCGCAGTGTGCTCAAGCGCGTTTGATAGTTTGAATCTCTAGCGCGTAATTGGGAGACTTTCGCCTCGGCTTCTGCGAGGAGTGTACTTAACTTCTGATAGACAACACTTTTTTGAAGCAGAGCGGTTGAGTTTGAAGAGCTGCCCCCGACACCGCTGAGTTTCTTCTGTCGCAAGTCATCAATTGATTGCTTCAGTATAGATACTTGCGGGTGTCGATCAGTGAAGCGAACAAGCAGTTCATCCAGTTGTGCCTGTAATTCAGCAATTCGAGCATCGTAAGGGGTTTTGTTTGCGGAGCTGCTTACAATTTTACGTTCTTCCTGTGCAAGGTTGCGCCGAAGTGTATTTCTTCGATTGACGGCTTCCTGTAGCTCAAGCTGAGCTGTTCGTTGCAAACCGACCAGGTTTTCCATCCGCTTATAGTAACCACCGGCTTCGCCGGGGAGGGAACCTGCGTGCTTTCGTTTGAACTCCGCAAGCCGCTGCTCAGCTGCTGTCAAACGACTCTCGTAGTCGGAAATTTGCTTGTCCAAAAACTGCTGTGTCGTGCGATTGTCAGTGCGCTCTTCATCGAGGGAGCTAGTAATGAAAATATCGATAATAGACTGAACCACCGCTTTGGCGGTTTCCGGATCCTGATGAGAATAGCTAAGCGAGTATATCGACTGGCTATTATTCGTGTCCTCAATAGTGATCTCTTCACTCAGCGTTTCAATCAAACTCTCGCGGTTGACAGGTCCTTTTGGCGTTTGATCGAGGCTATGTTTATCAATCAGAAGTTCGAGATTCGGGCGGCTCAACAACGTTTTGCTCATCAGAGCAACCCGTTGCTTGACGTTCGGCTGTACCGCGATTCCGTCAAGTAGCGGCTCAAGAATTCTATTGGTATCTACAAATAGACGCGCTGTCGCCGGGTAGCGAGCATCTATCTGAGCGACCATGATCCAACCGAGCAATGCACAAGCCCATGCGGTGATCAAGGCAGTCCAGCGGTAACGCCAGACACCCCAGATAAATTCAGTTACTTTGTCGAAAATTTCATGCATGTTTTAATCGTCGTAAATTTGTAGATTCAGAATTGCCTGTGCGATCTCTGCAAATTTTTAGAACCAGGATTCTGGTATAATCAGGATGTCACCTGGTTTTACATTTCGATTAGCGCCAATATCCCCTTTTTTCAGCAGATCGTGCAAGCGGATCCGGTAGCTTTTACGAGTGCCGCTGACGGTTCGAACCAGCACGGATTTATTGCCGCTGGAAAATTTCTTTAACCCACCCACTTCTATCATTACATCTAAAACGGTCATCCCGTTTACGTAAGGGACTGTTCTTGGCTTAGCACCGCCGCCGACAACTTTAATCTGCTGTGAAGGGGCACCGATAAATTTGTTTACCGTAACCGTGACCGTCGGGTTTTTTACGTATACCTGATATCTGCCTTCCAGTTCGCGTGCAAGCGCGGTGGGTGTCTTACCACTTGCGATCATGTCTTCAACCAAACGGGTGGTTATTTTTCCGTCTGGACGGACCGGAACAGTTACTGAAAGATCCTTGTAACCCCAGACAAAAACATCCAGAGTATCGCCCGGTCCGATCACATATTGGTAGCTTCGGTTATCGGCTGCACCCGATAAGGCAGTTCTGGTAACTGCTGTAGAGGATTGCGCAGTGGTTTTATCAAGGACTTCGCCCCGTCGCTGGGGTTTTGTTGAACAACTTGCCAGAAAAGTAGTTGCCAGAAATATGATAAATAGATGCTTATAGTTCATTCGTCTAGTTCTTCTGTTCAGGCGACTTTGAGTTTTGCGTCTTTCAGGTTTGCGCGACGGACAGTCTCTGGTAGTAGATCTTCGTTGAGTAACTCGCGAAGCACTTCGCAGGTATCGGGCAGACCGATCTTTTCCTTTTCATTGATCATTCCCTGTAAAAGTAATCGGCTGCCGATCAGGTTTATCCATCGTGGCATGCCCATACTGGTCTGGTGAATGATAGAAAAAACGTTGGGACAGATTTCCGGTGTTCCTTGCCAGCCACACGCTGTGAGATTATGAATGATGTATTCACGTGTTTCCTCAGCAGTAAATCTATCAAGATTGCAGGTCGCGACTAGTCTCTGATGTAAGGCCTCGTATTCGGGTTGTAGTAACGTTTGGCGCAGTGCTGGTTGTCCGACCATAAATATTTGCAGCAACGGTGACCCATCAACCTTAAGATTTGCCAGTAGTACCAGTTTTCGTAAAGCATCTTCACTGAGTTCGTGAGCCTGGTCCAGAACAAGCAGGCATTTTTTTCCTTCAGATACGGCTTGAATCAAGCCGTAGGTTATAGCATTCAGTGCTTCAGATATCTCTGGCTTTATCTCACTATCAACCAGCACTCTGCCGTAGTGCCTAAGTAGTTCCATTCCTGAGTAGTCAGTGCATTCAACGACCACAGTGTCAAGGGACATTCCAGGGGTTTCAGCTAAGGATCTACTAACGAGAGTTGACTTACCGGACCCGGAAGGTCCTGTTACCAGCACGATGCCGTCATCCATTTGCAATCCATAGTGCAAATAGGAGCGGGCTTTGCTCAAGGAGCTATTAGAATACCAATTGCGATTGTCCGCTGTGAGGCGGAATGGATCGGCATTAAATCCGTAGTATTCCTTGTACATGTGGTTCGCACTCAAGTTTTTATTGTAGCGAGGCTAATGGTGGCCGTATTGTGTTTCGGTCAATTCAGCTAGGAAAATCTGCCAGAGATCTTTCTGTCCCACCAGGTTGGACAGTCATGCCGGATACCCGGCAAGTCAGTGGCAAACACCATTGGTTAACTCTGGTTGGCGGCATTCCCATGAATATCTGTTGTGACATTACCGGATCTTTTTCACAGTGAGGGGTTGCTCACTCGATTCAGTTTTGCGTAACATTAGCGAGGTCGTTTGAGAAAACCTCTGGAATTGTGCGCCATTTATAATCATCCAGTAGTCGTGCTATTTTTCCTTCCATACTGGCTAGATTCTGATAGTGGCGGAATCTGGTGGTAAGATTCAGGCCGGAAACACGGGGTTGCTCCGGATCAATCTCCCATGGGTGGAAATAAAATATTACGGACTCGTTATCCCGGGCATTAACACGGTTGATTGCCCACTTGCTCACAGCGTAAGGATACAAACGAAACCAGCCACCACCCCCGCAAGGATAGTTTTTGTTATGCAGGCGAGTGGTTGTTATAGGGAGTTCGAGAATTCCTCCGTTTGCACATATATGAGCAAACCTCGGTGCGTCCGGTATACCGTAGAGATCATGCTTTATCGGGGCGATACTGGAGCTGTAGTGATAGCCCTGTTCAAGTAGTACGTCGTGTGCCCAGTCGTTTTGCAATGTAAATGAATAACTGGGGGCCCGATATCCCGTAATCGGTGTGGAAGATACATCCTCAAGAGTGACTTTTGCTTTTGCTATATCTTCAGAAAATTCTTTGCGACTCAGTGTGGTAACCCGGCGGTGATCCCAGCCGTGGCTGGCAAGGTCATGTCCCTGATCAACAATACGCTTAACCATTGCCGGGTATTTCTGCGCAACCCAGCCAAGTGTGAAAAATGTCGCCTGAACATCGAATTGGTCAAACAATTGAAGTATACGATCAGTGTTTGACTCAACCCTTCCTTCATAGTTTTTCCAGCTTTGCCTTGAGATATACGGGTCGAATGCCGAAACCTGAAAATAGTCCTCTACATCGACAGTCATCGCATTAGCTCTGCCTGCTTTTTTCTGATTCATCGCTTATTCATTGTTCACAGGTGGCTGAATCTGGTCGGTATACCGGGACAGACTGATCGTCTGTTAGCGGACAATTGGCTGCAAACTGTACCGGCAGAAGGTTGCTGCCGGGCCTGATGCAGAAAACAGATGATTAGTGAAATTAGGTGAACCGTTGAACGTAGAGTTCGTAAAATTGAATGTTAACAACGTGGGTGTAGCAACTGAATGTGTGGCATAGCAGGCTTTACGCAGTACCGGAAAGACGTTGCCGATGTGCCTGGATTGCTGAAGAAAATGGGTTCGGCTATTCGTCACCGGGGACCTGATGCAGCCGGTGTGTTTTTCGATGAGCAGGTGGCACTTTGTCATCAGCGTTTAAGTATTATTGATCTCAGCGAGTCAGGTGCGCAGCCGATGCGATCACCTTCGGGTCGATACATAACGGTATACAATGGCGAAATATATAACTTTCAAGTCCTTAAAATGGCCTTGGTGGAGGAGGGTGTTAATTTCAAGGGAAGCTCCGATACCGAGGTATTGATTGCACTGTATGAAAAACACGGTGCAGACTGTCTGGGTTTGTTGAATGGTATGTTTTCCCTGGCTATCTGGGATACACAGGAGCAAGAGCTTTTTCTGGCAAGAGATCGCCTTGGGAAAAAGCCGTTGTATTTTTATCAGAAAGGAAAACGGTTTCTGTTTGCGTCGGAGATTAAGTCAATTTTATGCGCAGAAGATATTGACCGGTCAATTCGCAATGATGCAGTACAGGACTACTTTTTCTACCAGTATGTGCCTGATCCGAAAACTATATTCAAATGTATACATAAGCTGCCACCTGGTCACTGGATGCGTGTCGACCGTGACGGTTCCCGTCAGCATCAATACTGGGATGTTTCTTTTTCTAAAAGCCATACCGGTACACGCAAGCAGGTTGAAAACGAATTATTTGAACTACTGGACGATAGTGTCCGATCACGGATGATCAGTGATGTACCGCTAGGGGCATTTCTGAGTGGCGGGGTAGATTCCAGTGCGGTAGTGGGACTGATGGCTGCCAACAGTACAGCTCCGGTAACCACATGTGCGATCGGATTCAACAGTAAAAAATTTGACGAGGTAGCTTATGCTGCGAAAGTCGCCGATCAGTTCAAGACACAGCATCATGAGCTTACGGTTCAGGAAAATGTTGAGGAGAACCTGGTATCAATAGCGTCTTTTTTTGATGAACCATTTGCCGATCCCTCTTTTGTACCTACCTATTATGTTTCTAAACTCGCCAGATCAATGGTGACCGTTGCATTGGCTGGAGACGGTGGCGATGAAAATTTTGCAGGATACAGTAAATACTTGAACGATCAGCGCGAGAACAGTCTCAGACGCTGGGTGCCGCCAGGTGCGTTATCCAGCGGGGTGTTAAGCAGCCTATCGTGTTTGCTTGCTGATAACCCGGTTAGCGCGTTGCGACGAAGCAGTTCTCTCATGAACACTCTCTCGGGAGATCCTGCGAGAGGCTTTTTCCTTTCGAATTCGTTTTTTAGAGGGCATTTGTGGGAACGAATAGTCGATGGGAAATTTGCAGCGAGTGTGTCGGGATATGATTCCGCACAGTTGACCAGAGACTATTACGAATGCGCCGATACGGATGATCATCTATCCAGAATTCTCTATACCGATATTAAAAGCTACTTACCCGGTGGCATTCTGGTTAAAGTAGACAGAATGAGTATGGCAAACTCTCTGGAGACGCGAGCCCCGATTCTTGACTATCGGGTTGTTGAGTTTGCAGCTACTCTACCGTCATCGCTCAAGATACACCAGGGTGAAGGGAAGAGAATTTTAAAGACCTCGCTGGAAGGTTTTCTGACAAACGATACACTGTATAGAAAGAAGATGGGTTTTTCCGTACCGCTTGCCAGCTGGCTGAGGAAAGAAATTTCCGGGGTTGCCGAGCGCTACCTGTTTGCAGAAGGGAATGGATTGTCAAACTTCTTCAGTGTTGCAGCAATTCGTGAGTTGTGGATGGAGCACAAGGCTGGCAGCAGGGACTACTCCCAGGAGCTCTGGAGCCTTTTAGTGTTCGAGATATGGTGGCAGCAATATATGCAATAGAATTTACGTTATCTTTCGGTGTTGTCTAACTGGCCGAAAGGCCACACTTGCTGTAGATCATTTATTCTCGAACTGCCACCTGGACGGGGTGTACGGAATTGTATTGTTGTGTCAGACGCGAATTTACGAATGAGGTCAGGTCGAAGTCTGATTCCTGCATTTTTGACAACATAGCTTGGAGTAGTACGGGAGTATGCCTGTTGTTATCATGCATTAGCAGAATATCGCATGGCTGGATTTCACCAGCTGCCTCCAGGCCTCTGTTGTGAGCTGAGTGATCATCTCTCATTCGCCAGTCATTGGTGTCGAGGGACCACTTGCACAATTCAAAGTTAAGTCTGCGAGCCGCAAGTATGGCGGCTACAGTAATTGCGCCGAGAGGCGGCCGGTACAGAGTCGGGGTGTAGCCGCATACGTCATAAATACGACTTTGACACTGTTTCAGGTCGGCCAGATACTCAGTCAGCCCCGGGGGTTTATCAAGCCAGTGACAGTGCGAATGATTGCCGATAATGTGGCCCCTCTGGAGCACCTCCGTTAGCATGTATGGGGCTTTTCCGATCCGATCCCCTACGACAAAAAATACTGCTTTTGCGTTGTATTCATCCAGCAAATTCAGAACTTTACCCGTAACTATCGGATCCGGGCCGTCGTCAAATGTCAGGAGTACCGGGTTACCTGCGACTGGTTCAAGTTGCTTGCGAATTCCAAGTGCTCTTTGCATCATGTTTATCATATATATAGCTCATTATAGAAGGAAAAATCGGGATTGATATGAAAATCCATAGATTTACTTCCGGGTGTATATGGTAGCGTGGATGCTGTAAATCTCTGATTGAGGCACTGTAAAAACTCCAACATTGTTATCGGGCGCCGATAACTGAGACTTGATGTTCGATTTTTAAATCTTTCAACCAGTGTGTATATCGTAGCGGGAATAAGCGGTTGGCAATTGTGTCGCAGAAACCACGTATCCTACACCTTACCCATGATATGGGTGTGGGTGGAACTGAACAGGTCATCAGCCAGTTGCTGAGTAATCTTGATCAGGATAAATTTACATGTGAAGTCGGTTGCATTGACGGTTTCGTCGGTTTGCTGGGTGAAAAGTTGAAGTCAGCCGGTACAGAGTTTCACGTTTTCAATCGTCGCCCCGGTTTTGATCTGGCGTTGGTGAAGGCAATTAGAAAAACGCTGCAGGAAGGTCACTTTGACGCGGTGCACTGTCACCAATATACGCCGTGGGTTTACGGCAATCTAGCCGCATTGTTCACAGGGGTAAAAGTGGTGTTCACCGAGCATGGTCGGTTCCACCCTGATACCTGGTCGTGGAAACGCCGAATGGTAAACCCGGTATTGGGTTGGTTTACCCATTCTATTGTTGCAATCTCGGCGGCAACGGCTCGAGCACTGGCTCAATACGAGTGGTTTTCTAAAAAGCAGATTGAAGTTATCTACAACGGCCTGGAGCCATCCGGAATTGCGGGTAGTCAACGGGAGACCCGTCACCGCTTAGGGATTCCGGAGGGGGCCAGGGTGTTTGGCACCATCGCCCGTTTCGATCCGATTAAAAATATACCGATGATGATAAATGCGTTTCGCAAGGTCAATGAAATAAATCCGGAGACGCGGCTGTTACTGGTAGGAGACGGCTCTGAGAGAAATATGCTTGAAACGATGGTGAGCGATGCCGGCTTGCAGGAAAAAGTGATTTTTACAGGGTATCAGCGTGATACTGCGCAGTTTATGTCTCTGATAGATATTTATCTTTTAACATCCTACAGTGAGGGCACATCAATGACCTTACTTGAAGCGATGTCCAGTGGTACAAGTTGTATTGTTACGCGAGTGGGTGGTAATGTTGAGATTATCGAACATAACTTCAATGGACTGGTTGTAGATTCAGATGACACAGAAAATCTGACGCATTGGATGTTGGAACTGATTAGTAACCCGCATCTTGGGAGCAAGCTGGGAAAAGAAGCAGTTAACGTATTTAACCAGCGCTTCTCGGTTGATACGATGGCCGAAAATTATTCAAATACCTACAACCGAGTGTTGGGAATTACCTCCTGAGATTGTCATTGGTTGTGGCTTTCCGAGAGAACCGGTAAATAGAATTGACGGGGCCGTTAATTTCCGGGATTTCCTTAGTTGAAGATGTGCCGTTAACCCGAGCCTCAGTACGATCAAGGGTATACTTGCAGAATCCCAGCAGTATCAGAAAGTACAGTAGTTCGTAAATCATTAGATCCAGAAATACAGCTACCACAAAAAACCCAAGAAACATGCTGTTGAGCAGATCGTCGAGGTAGTCTCGCTTAAAGCCGCTTGGAAATTCAGTCGATCCTTCAATGGCTGCTGACTTTCGAAATGTTGGTATACGAATAGCAAAAAACCACAGGTAGATTAATCCGGCAATAATCCCGCAGTTGGCAGAAAACTGGAAGTAGGTGTTGTGAGCAACATGCAGTTCCGTATTGCTGAATTTTGGGAATGCGTTTATAAAGTTCCCTACACCAACTCCAAACAGTGGGTACTCGGCCATAATCTCGGTGGCAACACCCCAGGAAATGAGGCGAGGGTCTAGTTTCTCCTCGGCGTGTATCTCGCTGGAAGATTCTATTGTATCGTCAATTCTCGTCAGTAGGTTGCCGCTCTGGAATATAATCGCGAGTACCAGCGTTACTGTTATTCCGATAGAGGCAGTACGATTGAAGCTTCGAAAGAACAGGTAGATACAAGTGACCGCGAGAGCCAGGATACCGCCTCGGGATCCAGTCAGAAACAACGCATGCCAGGAAAGCGGAATAGTTAGCCAGATGGCGTATTTGACTATCGGGTTGGAACGCACCACGCCAATGTAGTAAAGCAGGGGGGTCGCAACTACAAACAGCATACCAAGGTAGTTTTCGTCGAAATACACACTATTGATTGGTCCGTTTAGTCTTCCGTTATCACCGAAGCGCCAGAATTCTCCGGTCAGGTAAATTTTATTCGCCCAGAAAGTATAATAAAGAACAACTACTGCCAGCGCATAGAGACAGTATTCAAGTTTTACTCTGTTATCGATGAGCAAGCTGGCTATAATGTAGAACACCATTATTTTGTTGAATGTCTCGATAACCTGTGCCTGAGTAAGTATGCCCGCAATGTCTTTTGCGCTCGCTGCATCAGCGTAGAAAACGAAACCGCTAAAGTGCACAGAGAGGTTGACCATCACAATCAGTAGCATCACTAACAGGCTGTAAGGAGTGAATAGAATACGCCAGTTGACCTGCTTCATCACTGTAGCAAGACAAAGCCCTAACAGAGTTGATGCTGTAATTATCAGTGAAACCCGGCCATCACCGAAATGCTCTGGCCACAGGTGGTGTGCCTGCATAATTGCAAACGTGTAGTACGCCAGTACGCCAACCCATGGAAGTATTATTGCCAGGACACCGGCAGAGGCAACAAGTATTAATGCTAGAATGGACATTTAGGCCATTACCCGGTTCGTCTGTGCCAGTGTTTGATATCTGTAACAGTGTGCAGAGTGGTAAGTGCCCATCAGGGCCGCAGGAACAGGCCGGAAAGGTAAAGGGAGAACGGATTTTTATCAGAGGAAAAAAACTGAATTTCAGTTATATTATTCATATCTAGGTGGCCTCTAGCCGTGTCTCCGGATCGTGAGTACTTTATTTGTTCTAGTGGGATTGAGAATTCATTAATTCCCGGCTCGACGACCAGAGTACGGTCAAATCTGTCGTTGTATTTGTTGTTGTGATACTTATCGTGAATTCTTAGCTCGACTACTCTACGCAATCCACCCCGGTTGAATAGTTGAATTCCAAGTGTTCCTTCGTCATTCCACGCAGCAGAAGTATCGTGTAAAACCACGCCGCTGTAGATTTGATTTGCAAAGTCCATGCGCAACATCCGGATTGACCTCTCATGGTTATCCGGTTTAATGTTGACTACAGTAGCAGATGCATTCCCGATACCCTTGATGGTCGATAGAACAAATGGATCGGCAAACGACACAATGGATGGGGGCCCGGATTTCAGGATATGGTAAGCGCTAATTGCTAAAACAGGCTGAAGTGTTTTGATTCCGATAGCGAGACAGGTGACGGCCAGGGCGGCTCTGGTGCTATTGGATATCTGATTAAAACGATGGAAAAAAGTAAAAATCAAATAGCCTGTTGCTATGCCCATGGTATCAAGGAGCATATCGTCCCAGGATGCATCGCGCCCGGGTATAACACCCTGAATTAGCTCGATTAAACTGGCTAAAGCCAGCAGGGCTGCACATATCAGCAACTGATGTAACGGTGCGGTATGGAAACGTGTGGGTCGAAGAATACGGAAGGTAAAGCAGGATAAAAGAGTGAAAATAACGAAGTGTCCGCTATTTTGCACAGCTGACCAGAGCAGGGAGTTGTCTGGCAGATTTACCGCAAGCATTAATGACATGCTTAAGATTGATGCAATTGTGGCTGTTAGCAGTGGTTGCATCGAGCTGTTCGGCGGGTGTTGAGGTACAAAAATCGTCGATCGGTTGGCTCTGGTTAAAAGAAACCAGCGCCACAATACAGGGAGCAGAGCTTGGAAGTTATCGCAAGTGTCATGCCGCTGTCGCCTGGGTGTCAGTTAATAATATCGCTTGCTTGCCGACATATAGGCAGCCCTGTGGATTAGATATCAATCCCTGATCAATTCTCTGTATACGGTTCGCATTCCAGGATGTTGAATAATAAAAAAATAATATCAATACCGCTGCAGTTTTCAACTCCCGCTGGCGTGCCGGTTTGCCGACAGCCGTTTAGTCTTGCGGTGCCATTTCCCGTCGGTGCTGTTGAAAAGAGTGAGCAGTTTTCGGTGACGGCTTTAACGGGCAAAGCATCGAACAGTTCATTTCAGCCGATCAGCCTTTGGTCAGATGGAAGTGTAAAATGGGGGCTTGTAAAAAGCCGTGTCGAGGTGTCGGATGGCTGTTATGCGAAATTACAGCTGGAAAATACTTCGAGTGTGGAATCACCTGAGGCTGCGCTATTGCGGATGTCTGAATCGTCGGAGGTGATTGAGGTTCACGATGGCGGCACACGATATGAGTTTCAGAAAGCAGGGCAACAGATATTCCCGGATGTGTTCACTGATGGTAACCGGATCTGGCACGGCAGTGAAATATTTCTTGAAGTTAGCGATAAAAATCGAAATCTGGAGTTTGCGAAAAACACTTGCACCATAGAGTCGAGCAACACAGCTTCGGTAAAGATAAACGTGTGTGGCAGCATCGGTGTGCTGCCGGACAAACGCATAGACGTAACGTTTCTTTTTGAAATCATTGGAGGTAGCTGGCTTTCGGTTTCCGTTGCAGTACACAACCCTCATCGTGCCCGGCATCCGGATGGAATATGGGATCTCGGCGATTCCGGATCGATTAAATTTAACGAGTTTACTTTACGATTTAAAAAGAACGATTCCGATCAGATCAGCTTACGCCGGGAGCCGGATAGCGACTGGATTGAGCTTGATGGGAATAGTGAAACAACGTTGTTTCAGGCGTCGAGCGGTGGCGCTAATTGGGATAGTCCGAACCACATTGATGCAAACGGAAATAACACCAATCAGTTTTGCGGCTATCGAGTAACTGTCGATGAGGTCCAGTTGCATCGAGGGGAACGTGCAAGCCCTGCCGTGCGGGTGCATCAGCAAAGTGGTGCGAGCTATAGTTTCAGTATCAGACAATACTGGCAGAATTTCCCAAAGAGCCTGGGATTCAAAAACTCTGCGATCACACTGGGCCTATTCCCAATAGAACATGGTAGCGACTATGAACTGCAAGGTGGCGAGCGTAAGAAGCATACTGTTGTATTCTCTTTCTCAGACGAAAACACTGCTCTCGATTGGGTAGATCAACCCGCTGTTGTCACCGTATCGCCCGATACCGTCGTGGAATCCGGTGTATTACGTTATACGAATGGTTCAGTGTCCGATGAATACGATCGATTGTTTGGCGAGTCACTCAGCTCTGTGAACGGTTTTTTTGCGAAGCGCGAGATCATTGATGAATATGGCTGGCGTAACTTTGGTGATATCTTCGCAGATCATGAGACACTGTATCATGAGTCAGATGAACTATTTATCTCTCACTATAATAATCAGTATGATCCCATCTACGGATTTGCCCGCCAGTTCCTGCTAACCGCAGATGGGCGCTGGTATCAGTTAATGGTGGATCTCGCGCGGCATGTACTGGATATCGATATCTATCGGACTAACGAGGACAGAGCCGAGTACAATCACGGACTATTATGGCATACAGACCACTATAAAAAAGCGCATACTTGCACACACCGCACTTACTCTCGTGAACATTATGCTGCTGACTGTACAGGCCCTAAGGGTGGCGGTCCGGGATCAGAGCACTGCTACACCAGTGGCCTTTTACTCTATTACCAGCTAACCGGAGATCCCGATGCGCGTGAAGCGGTACTCAGGTTAACTTCGTGGATACGTCATTTCTATGAGGGCACCGGTTCACTGATAGAGGCTGCCAAAAGATTTCTCTCGGAAGATCTTAGTGATTTCTCTGATGTATGCAAAGGAAATAGCGTATTTCGGTACCGATATGGAATTGACCGAGGAGTTGGAAACTACATACGCGCACTCCTCGACAGCCATGAGCTGACTGCTGATCCTCAGTATGTGAAAGAGGCGGAGAACATTATTCAATCAACGTTCGCTGCGAACGACGAATTGCGTCAGAGAAATTTCGATGATATAGAAGGAACCTGGTTTTACACAATATTTCTACAGGAAGTCATTCGCTATCTTGATCTAAAACGAAGTCAGGGAATGCTTGACCCGGCCTTTAATCTTGCCAGAAACGGGCTACTACACTATGCACGCTGGATGGCCGCGGAAGAGTCTCCGTACCTGAATCACCCCGATCGCCTGGAGTATCCGAACGATACATGGATTGCTCAGGATATAAGAAAGGCTAATGTACTGTATGCAGCCTATCGCTACGCCACCACTGACCGCGAAGAATTACTTGAACGTGCCCGTTATTTCAGAGACTACGTTTTGAAGGGCTTGTCTGAGTCACAGACATTGCATTATTCAAGAATTCAGATCGTAATGCTGCAAAATCACGGGCCTTCAGGCCTGATGGATAAAAAAGCTGAACCATACGAAGGACTGGCCGGGCTACCCGTTCGGGAGCCAATAAAGCTATCGTGTTTTTACTCGGTACCCGGTTTTCTGAAAAGCCAGCTGGGCGAGCTCTGTCGTTGTCTGGCAAGGTTTAGTATCCGTCGCGAAGTCAGTTGGGTAAGGGCACGAATTGGCTAAGCAACAAGATAAGACACCGCTGGTGAGTTTCATACTTCCTCACCATCAGCGGGATGATATGTTAATTGAGACCGTGCACTCTATTGCACTGCAGGAATGCCGTGCCGATATACAAGTGATAATCGTGTCGAAAACTGACCGTGCCGGTTGCGACAAGCTGCAAAGGGAACTCGATACCTGTGGTTTGCCGCGTACACCGGTAATATTGAATATAGGTCATGAAAAAACTATATCCCATGCCAGAAATATAGGAGCGGCAGCGGCGAACGGAAAGTATCTGGCGTTCGTTGATTCAGATATTCGATTATCGACGAACTGGATCGAAACCATGCTCGAAAAGCTTGCTGATCCAGCCACTGTGTTAGCGAGCGCGGTACAGCTACCTGATAGGGAGCACACTAATAATCATGTTATTCGAAGCGCTCTCAGTATGGCTAATGTTGGTAGTGTTGAAGCATTGCCTGGCGCAAACCTGTTTATGGAGCGCGCTTTGTTTAACCGTACAGATAAATTCCCGGAGCATCTGCAAACCTGCGAGGACTCGGTATTTACCAACTCGTTGCTTTCAAGTGGCAAACTCGTACTGACTGACGATTCGGGTTTTGTACATCTTGGTGAAGACGCGACGTTGCAGTCTATGTTTACAAAAGAAATCTGGCGCGGTAAATCAAATCTCGCGTCAATGCAGGATCGTAAGATTGCTTTATCAGAGATACCGAGCCTTGTTTTTCCGCCTGTCGTGTTGATGTGCTTTTTGTTAGCGCTGATCATGCTGGTTGCCGGTGCCATGAAACTGGCGCTTGTATTCGCTGTGCTTATGGCGATTCCTCCCGCGCTTTATGCGTCTCGTCTAAAGCTGCGTTCCTCGATAAAGTTGGGTAGTCCGCACATTTTTGTCTTTTTCCTGGTCTATTTTCTTGCTCGTGGTGTCGGGGTGATCAAGTTATTAATTGAACCGGAAAAAAATCTTCCCCTGGATAGCCTGACTCATGACTGACAATCGACCGCGTATATTGCATTTTATTTGCTCCACTGGCTTTTACGGTGCGGAGAAATGGATTCTGGCATTGGCCAACAACATTGATCGGGATAAAATCGAGTCGGAACTGGTTGTAACCAGAGAGCCAGAAAATCAGGATCTGGTATTGACGTCGGCGTTCAAATCGTTGCAGCTGCCAGCCTTCGAGTTGCCGATGAAAGGTCGTTTTGATTTTAGAGTTATCCGGTCTCTGGTTAAACTCATAAAGGAACGCAATATTGACGTATTGCACACACATGGATACAAGTCTGACATAGTAGGAGTGATTGCTGCAAAATTAGCAGGTATAAAGTGCTTATCAACGCCACACGGTTTCGAAAAAACAGACGACTGGAAGCTTCACCAGTTTATACGTCTAGGTTGCCAGACATTCCGTTTCTTTGACCTTATTGTTCCGCTCTCAGTCGAACTATGCAATGATGTCCGGCAGTATGGCGTCGCAGAAGAAAAAATTGCTTATGTAAGGAACGGGGTAGATCTCACATCAATTGATTTTCGCCTGCCTTCAAGTAATCACGACGGTTCGGGTCGATCAGAAAATATGCGCACTATCGGATTCATAGGTCAGTTAATCGGTCGAAAGAATGTTGCAGATCTTCTGGATGTATTCGAACTGGTAGCTGCAGAGAATCCTGATATAAAGCTGGTACTGCTTGGAGACGGTGACGCCAGAGAACAGTATGAAAAGCATGCCTCGCAATTATCAGTGCACAAACAGGTTTACTTTGAAGGCTTCCAGAATGATCCGCTTTCTTATCTGGCCGGTTTCGATTTATTCGTTATGACATCAACGCTCGAGGGTATACCCCGTTGTTTAATGGAATCCATGGCCATGGGAGTGCCGGTGGCAGCCTACGATATTCCCGGTGTTGATCAGTTAATAAATCATGGCGATACCGGTTTGCTGGCGCAATTAGGAGATAAACCGGCACTGGCGGAACATTGGAAAAAACTATTGTGGGATAGTGAAACTGCCGACAAAATAGCTAAGAATGCTGCGGATCATATTAATGAAAAGTTCTCGGCAAGGCGCATGGCTTTGGAGTACACCGAACTATACCGCCAGCTTTCTGCGGGAGAAATATATATGGCTAAAGAGGCTATTTCGTAGCTGTCATTTCAGGGCGGCGGTAGTGTTGGAACCACACCAGATATAGTGCGGTGTGCCGTTTTTCCGAATCCGGAATGTTAAGGGAGATTTCGGGCCACCGGTGGACCAATCATGCGGGTGATTGCAACCGGCATACATTGCCATAGTTTTATTGCAAGCTTGAATTTCGGGTTATCCGGGTTTAGTTCAGGTAGCGCGTAACCGTCATGTGTCCAGTAATGCCAATGCAGATCGTGTTCTTTGGCGCCCCATTGCTTTTTAAAACGATGTGTTGCAGCTTCTCTGGTCGAACGTCCGAAATCGAAAAACTCATAGCCGCGATTGATTGCTTCATCGAGAATAGCGCGGTACATAAGCATGTTTGCCCCTAGATGGTTCGTTCGCCTTATCGACGACGCCCAGGGTATTTCCAGTTTATCTTTATGCCCGAGTAAGAACCCCGCAGCAAGCGGGGTACCGTTCAGGCTGGCGACAGCGATAAATGCTTCGTCGGGAAAGCTCTCGAGGATGTCCCTGAACCACTTCTTACCGTAAACCGGCGTTCCCAGGTCGCGCATATTGTGACTGAACACCTTATAGAACTCATTGAGTTTTTCAATACCGCCAAATTGGACCCTCAAGCCGTTTTTCCGGGCTTTGTTAACTTGCGCTCTGAGCTTAGAGCCGAGGCTGGCATCTAAGGTACTATCATCATCGGGTAGTGGGAGAATCATACTTATTTTGCGTTGGCTGGATTGCCATCCGGTGCGACCTCGGGTTTCTCTGATCTCCATATGTGAGCAGCCGAGTTTCTTTGATAGCTCAGCGGCCTGTTGCATCAGAGATTCTTCAGTCGCGAGATCAGTTGCCAGTGGGCCCCCATAGTTGAACCAGGGCATTGATGTGGTAAACGATCCGAACAATCGGCTATTTAGATGAACCAGTGGCATTAAGCCAGCAATTTTCTTGTCAGAATCACTGCAAGTGAGAAAGTACAGTTGGTGTTTGAAATTACCTTCGATAATCTCTTTCCAGCGTGCATCGTGATAAATCGTGGAGTGATCCGTCGAGCGGACAAAGCTCTGCCACATAGTCAAATCAATTGTCGTGTCGTGACAACTGGTCAGTTCTCCATGATTGCCTGTAAAGGCTGTAGCTGAATCAGTCTCGGTGTACGGGCGTAGATGCATTGGTAAGAGCGGTTGCGGGGAATCGGCATAGTTCTCTGCATTTTTCGCGATCTCAGATTCTATGATAGCAACGCAATCTGTAATCTCCTGTTTTATATCATTGATTTCTGCACTGATGGTTGAAACCCTTGTAATCAGATGAGTACTATCCTCGTTTGCTTTTTTTGCTGCTCCTATCTGTCTGGAAAGAATTTTCCTTTGTTCAAGTTTTTCAGATTCAATTGCCAGCTTCTCGGATATTGTGTTCAGCTGTGATTTGACAACGAATTGGCCTTCTGTCTGTTGAATTTTACTTGTTAGAGTGTTGAGTAAAATCTGCGGATTTTTCCGTAATTCTTTTCTAATAACGCTGTTCATAGTGTCGAGGGTATGATGTTGGAACCTGAACATGCAGCAATGTTTGAGCTCTGGCTGAAGGAATCGATTGCAAAGGGTGATTCTGGTTCTGGCACAGTTTTTTCTGCAGTTATTGAGAGGCGTTTATTAAGGTTACGACGCAGATATCCGGCCAATTAACTGGCTGCGATTGTCGATAGTTTCCAGCTTTTACGAAGTTGCGTGCTGGAGTAAGTAGATATTGGCCCCAAGTGTGCTCAATCCCAAAGGTGCTTAAGTAATGAGTCTTGCCTGTGTGTTGCGCGGTGTCTGATTAAAAGGTAGCCGCATTGAGTGGTGACAGCACTGTGTCCAGCACGCGATTCAGGCTATCTATTTTCTTTTTCAACGCTCGGATACCCGCTAGTGAATATTGTGGTTTTAAGCCATCGGCTACCGTTTCCACCAAATAAGGGAGAAAAGATTCGAACGTACAACCAATTGGAACACCTCAGAAAGCAGGGGTGCACTGTTACGATCTTTTGTACGATTGATTCCGAAGAAGAGCTGGCGCTCGCCAGACAATATGAAAATGAATCGGGCTTTAAGGTTGAAACAGTCAGTTCCGGACTAAAGAAACCGGCAATGTTAATTGGCTTGTTGAGCGGGCGTGCGTTAACGGTTTCCAATTTCTATAATCGAACCCTGCAAACACGATTTAATGCGTTTATTCAACACAATGAGGTTGATGCAATATACTGTACCAGCTCTGCAATGGCAGAGTACTTGTTCAAGGGTGATTCAACAGTCACTCAAAAAGTTGCGGATCGTCGTGATCTAATTGATTTCATGGATCTCGACTCAGACAAGTGGCGCCAGTACCGCGAGGTCAGTAGCTTTCCAATGTCACTGGTTTATCGCTATGAAGAAAGCACGTTAACGCAGTATGAATCCAGAATTCAGCAGCGATTCGACGAGTGCATTTTTATTTCATCTAATGAAGTTGAATTATTTAACATGAAGCTTAACGATCAGCCCGCTAATTTGAAGGTAATCGGTAATGGCGTAGATGTTAAAGCCTTTCATCCTCCCGACAGACCGCGTAAGAAAGATCAATTGAGCCTGCTTTTTTCGGGTGTGATGGATTATCTGCCCAATGAAAATGCGATGCGATGGTTTGTTGATAACGTGTGGCCTGAACTCACCGAAACCTACCCTCAGGTAAAGCTGGTAATTGCTGGAATGAATCCGAGCCAGTCAATCATCAATATGGCAGATGATGAGCGCATTACCGTAACTGGTTATGTCGATGACATGCTGGCTTGCTACCACGAAGCCACGGTTTTTATTGCACCGTTTCAGATTGCAAGAGGCGTACAAAACAAAATTCTTCAGGCTTTTTCTTGCGGCCTTCCAGTTGTGACCACGGAAGTTGGCGCAGAAGGAATAGAGTGCTCCGATGGTACGCACTACTTGAAGGCGACTACGCAGCAAGAGTTTGTCAGACAAATAGGAAAATTACATGATGACCCCCGATGTTATAGTCGGATAGCCGCGAACGCGCTGGAACTGGTGAATGATAAATTCAGCTGGGAGGCCAGCAACGAAGAACTATATGAGCTGTTCAAGCAGCCATTGGCAGGGTAGTTGTGCTTAAGTCGGTTCTGAAACAGCTGGCATCAATGATCAGTACACTGGTGATACTACCGCTGTATTTAGTTTATTCTCTGTTTGGTTTGTTTTGTGACCGTAATGGTTTGTTTTCAGGTTTTTCCCAGTTTCTCAGTTTACTGCCGGGAAAATGCGGCAGTTATTTGAGAAACAGTTTTTATCAACGCACCATGACACGTTGCGACCCGGGAGTAGTTTTTTCATTCGGCGCGTTGTTTTCTCAGGTGGATACCGAAGTCAGTTCTGGAACCTACATCGGTCCACAATGCAATATAGGCAGCTGTAATATTGGCCGGGATTGTCTCGTGGGCAGTGGCGTACATATACTTAGTGGTAAGCAGCAACACGCCATCAATGATCTTGATACACCCATTCGGGATCAGGGCGGAGTCTTTACTAAAGTGTCAGTTGGTGATGATTGCTGGATAGGTAACGGTGCAATCATTATGGCAGATGTCGGTAGCAAGTGTGTGGTGGCTGCAGGTGCGGTAGTAGTCAACCCGGTATCAGATCGGATGATTGTAGCCGGGAATCCTGCAGTTGTTGTTAAAGAGAGATAGCCAAAAAATGCATAGTAAAAAAGCGTGGTTAGTGCTTATTGCGTTTCTTTTCAGCGGTTGCACGCACTCAACAACAAATTCTAAAGAAACTCTGTCAGAACTACCCTCCAGACTAGCCACTATTTCAGATTTCCTGTTTGAGGGAGCATTCGCTTTACCAGACAGCGAGTATGGGCAATCCAGTGCTAACTGGGCTGAAGGCGTAATTGAAGTTAATGGCAGCTCGATGTTTTTTGTCGGGCATGATCATGACAACGCGATTGCCGAGTTTTCAATTCCAGCCCTGCGAAATACCACTCGACTGACGGAGCTCAATTACGCTGAAACCCCGCGCCAGGCGTTTACCAGACCGCTTGACAGAGCAATTGGTGGTAACCCGGAACAGCTTGATCAGATTGTCGGTTTGGAATTATATAAAGGCAGGCTAGTAGGTAATGCGATTGAATATTATGATGCACCGGGGGACAATCGACAAAGCACATTTGTTATTGATGATGCCGCTGCAATCAGTGCGTCGCCAGTATCGGGCTTTTATTCACTGCGTGGAAAGACAAGGGCGTCGGGTTGGTTGAGTAGTGTACCGCCCGAATGGCGACAAGCGCTGGGTTGCACACACATAACCGGCCATTCCAGTGGTGGACCGATCATCTCAAGACACAGTGTCGGGCCGTCGGCGTTTTGTATAAATCTGGATCAACTCACAACCGAGTCGCGTAAAAGAACGGTGAAAACCTCTGAGCTGCTAGGCTTTAGTTTAAGCAGACCACTGGCAACAGACCTATTTAACGAGTTCCGTGAAAACCACCTTTGGACACATCTGAGTGAAGCAAGGTATGGATTTATAATTCCCGGCACTTCTACTTATGCCACATTTGGCACCTCCGGAGGTCATAAATCCGGTGTGGGGTACAAAATCGAACACAGTGGCGAGCCGTGCGCGGGATACTGTCCTGCGGACCCCGCGGATAACTATAATTATTACTGGTTCTGGGATGCGCGGGATCTGCTCAAAGTAAAAGCCGGCAGAATGCCGGCAAGTAGTGTGCGACCTTATGCCTCAGGCAAGTTTGATATTCCGTTTCAATCAGCAGGTAAGCTCAATGCTATTGGCGGCGCATCTTATGATGAGCAATCCGGCTTGCTTTATATTAGCGTATTAAAGGCAAATAACTCTCTGGGGCAGTATTCCAACCCCCCGGTGATAGTTGCCTATCGGATTTCCAGATAGCGCTCATGATCCGGACCTGATTAGCAGCTAACGACTAAACGGGTTCCACTGCCCGTGTGAATCCGAACGGAAGGAATAGTAACCCGGTTATCCTCTTGTGCTGCAACACTGCCACCGCCGGCGGTTTGACCGTCGTCTATGCGGACGGCTAACCACGTGCACTGTTGGCCTGCGGATGGCTTGAACATTCGAGTGCGCCGCGGTGTGATATCTGCAGTTTGTGCGGAGTCCAGAGAGCGAAGCGAAATTTCATAGCGATCGCTTGAATCTATAATCGGGCGATCGAAATTATTTTCGGGTGTTGACCACTCTATATTCGTATTGTAACTGGCGTCGCCGATGGTGCCCTGGCTTATTGCCGATGAACCGCTGGCATTACTGATTGCCGGGTAGCTCAAAGGTAGCGGGTATCGCCATGGAGCCTGATCATCAAACCCTAGTCCGAACATACTACTCACCACCGCGCCAAATGCGAGCCAACTATGGCCGATACCTTCAAAGGCATTTGCGGAAAAGCCGGCACGGGCGTCAGTGAGTGCTGCTATTAGTGGTTGCCCCTGCGTTTGCCAGTCAATAGTTGTGTCGGCCTTGCCGTGATCGATCATCAGGTAGGCGAAGTCGTCAGCGTTGCGTCGCCGGATTTGCTGCAGGTGATTCATCCAGTCCCATACACCGGTTGCTTCGGGACCATTTTTTCCGTAACGCTGAATTGATTCGCTGTCCGGACCGCTATTAACAATGGGCAGGTTATCGGATTGATTTCCCCAAAGCTGTACAAAGTGATTTTGAAAGGTGGGGCTTGTCGAATAGTTTATCATCGGCTCACTGGCGTAGATTCCTGAGAAAACACCGGGATAGCGAAGAGCCAGAGATACTGCACCGGATGCGCCCATAGAATTACCGACAATATGTACCAGATCACTATCAGTTGCTATGGTAGGGTCATTTAAAATGCTGCGAACCGCGGCAAGTACTCGTTGCTCGGTAAAATTTCTGATAGTACCGGAGAACGGTGTATCGCCGCCGGTCTGATAGTTGTGATCTGCCGAGTAGCCATACCACCAGGAATGTATCGAATTCTGATCTTCACCCGGGTCGGTAGGGGTTAATTGAATTGTTTCCCAACCGAAAGGCGTTTCGGCTAGATAATCGTAACTCTGGCCAAACGCATGTAAGTTAAGTTGCAGTGGATAGGATTGCGCCGGGGTGTAGTTGAACGGCAGGGTCACGCCGAAATCATAGGCATAGCCGTTAAAAGTCGGGTTCCAGTTGAGGTAATCCATATACTGGATATAGACTCTGCCTTTGCCGTTATTTTGAGAAGCCACGAGAACTGGTTGTGGTGTAGCCACAGATTCAGATACTGGTGCAGCAAGACTGTAGCCGTCTGTCAGCATATCGGTGCGTTCCACAGAATTTTCAACGGTGGTTACTGCGTAATACGACGGGCCTTCCTCACCATCTTGAATGGTGTAGACAAAAAAACCTGTGCTGTTGGACAGGGGGCTCCCCAGTTCATCTACAACAAAATTTGCCGGAACATTTTTGCTGCCATGGTGATTGACAGAGGAATCTGCGGACAGACTGCCCCACCGTTCAGTCAGGCGGGTAGCGTCAGATAAATTGGCACTGTCTATGGGGAAGCTATGTCGGTACACGTGATAGCGCGCATTTGGGTCTGACTCCGGCCATCGCAGAAAAGTTTGTCCACTGCGATGCATTGCGAACAGTTCGGCCGGAGTTGTTCCGGAGTTATCATCTTCGGTGGAGGCTATGTTATTTGAACTTCCGCCACAGCCACTGAGCAGCAACACAGCAAGTGGGATCATGCTCTTGAAATTCATGCTGGTGTCACTCTTGTTTTTTAATAAAAAAGGAGGGAAGTAGGCGCGCTTGTTCCTGAGTGGTTGGCAGCCGTGCATACCGGTTAAACGGCTTGAAAAATGCGATACTGACTAGCAGTTTTATGGCCGCACTAGATGGTAAAACCATCGCGCTCACTCTTGATTACAAACGGGCAGTAATCTGGCATCGATGCAATTCACTCGCCAGTTGTTATATTGCCTGCGACAGTCATTGCTGTATCGGCCGGCGGCCTGATAAACTCCTGTTTCCGCTCGATTCAGTGCGCATACACTGCAATTGCTATAATTAGCCCACATTATTCACGGGATTGACGGGATCTCACTTGATCTTTGATTACACAGAGAATTTTTTCTATTGCAAATATCTGTAAGTATTCGACGGAAAAGAAAATCCACTGTGAAAACCCTTGCCGTGAACAAATACGGTCTAAGTGGTATCCTCGCCACCCCATGAATAATGCGGGTTAAGTAAAATTCAATTCATATGGCAGCTACAACCTTTTGATTAATGTTAATTGCTTGCCGGTTGTAGTCAGGCGGGCGCATCAGAGAACTGGGCAATTGCGTATTATTCGTGGAGCACGCTATTTATTAGCCACCGGCAGACCGGAAGAAAGAATTCCTGCAGGACTGAAAACTACGTGAAATACCTGCGACCGGGAGAATGGACCGGTTTGAATACCGCTATTGTGCTTATAATTGCCGCAATTTTTCTGTTTGACCTGCAAGGTGCGTTTATCAAGCATATGGGGTCACGTTACCCGGTAGAGCAAATTGCGTTTTTCCGTAACTTATTTGGTATTTTACCTAATCTTGTGGTTTTGTTGTTATCTGCAGAGTGGCATGCTCGTGGCCGGCACTGGAAAATAAAACACTGGAGGCTGGGTTTTGGTCGCGGGTTCTTGCTGATAATTGCACAAATGTGCTTTTATTCGTCGCTTTTGCATATGCAATTAGCTACCGCAACTACATTGGCTTTTTCCGGCCCGTTGTTCATAACATTGCTATCAATTCCCTTGCTGGGTCACACAGTGGGTTGGTGGCGCGGAAGTGCGGTAGCTGCAGGTTTTGCAGGAGTAGTCTTGGTGCTTCAACCGGGCCGCGATGCCTTCAGCGCGTTTGCACTGTTGCCAATTGCGGCGGCATTTTTCTATGCGGTAGCCAGTTTATCTTCGCGTTTTTTTGATAAGGAAACCCCAACCTCCCTGATCAGTATCTACGCTTCGGCAGCAGCGATGCTTGCGGCACTGGTGCTAGTCTGGTTCAGCGGTGAATGGGTTGAGCTGGTTGCTGTTACGGATTGGCTGTGGTTTATAGCGATGGGTACCACCGGTGGTTGCGCTGTGTTCCTGATGATTACCGCATACCGTATGGCTGATCCGAGTAGCCTCTCTCCGTTTGAGTATTTTGGTATTCCATTTTCGTTTTGTCTTGGCTGGTTTTTTTTCGATGAAGCGCCGTTTGATTCTCTATTCCCTGGCGTTCTGTTAATTGTGGGTGGTGGTTTGCTGGTGCTATGGCGCGAGCGCGCGCTGGCCAGATCCAGGCCATGATTAGAAGCGAGGTTGATGAAGCGTTCCGCACTATATAGACAACAAACAGTATCGGATAGATTAGGGCTGACGCTGGTTGCCGCATTGTTGTGTCTTACAGCAGCATTGCCGGGAGCAATCACATTTGCTATTGCTGATACGAGTACCGACATGAAGGACAAGCTGGTAACATTTTATAGTAGTTATGGTTACAAGAACAATGACCAATGGCACATACCACTGCGGATCTGGGGGCGCGAAGCTCCGGGCAGAACCCGCAGGATTGCAGGTAAAGGAGCCAGAAAAATAATCAGAAAAATTGTCGGACTCGACAAGCTGAACGATGCTCGCAACCAGCGTGTCAATGAAGTTGCGGTGGATTTTCTAGCCGACAGTGAATCACGGGAACGAGTTGAATTCGGGTTTGACAACGATTCCACAGCTGAGCATTTCAGTCTGGCTGGTAAAAATGGAAAGTTAAAGACTGACCGCAATGGTCTGGTTGAAGGAACAATTACGTTTTCGGTGAAGAAAGTTGAAAGACTATTACGTGAGCAGGAATCGAAAGATGGCTGGCTGAGTTTTCGGGCAGTCTCTAAAGAGCATAGCGGAATCGGCCGAGTCAGAATGATACAGCCCGATGGCTTGTCTGTGATTTCCGATGTCGATGATACAATCAAAATAACAGGGATACCATCCGGTGAACGGGTGGTGCTGGAAAATACGTTTTTTCGCGAATACGAGGTTGTGCCTTGCATGGCGCAATTGTATCAGTCGTTCTCAGTTGAAACTGCCTTTCACTATGTGTCCGGCGGCCCATGGCAAATGTATACACCTCTGGTGGAATTTTTATTCAGTGAAACCGGGGGTTTTCCAGGCGGCAGCTTTCACATGAAAAACGTAAGAACTAATCCGTTCGAATCAGACTCCTATCATGATTTATGGAAGCTCGTTGGCGGTGCCTCGAAATCGGCTACTTACTATCAGAAGATTGAACAGATTCAACTGATATTGGAACATTTTCCTTCGCGTCAGTTTATATTGATTGGTGATTCCGGAGAGCATGATCCAGAAATATTCAGGGAAATCAGGCAGCGCCACTCTGGACAGATACAGGAAATACGTATTCGCGGCATTATCAATGCCAGTCAGGACGCCCCCGAACGACTACAGGACATGATCGTTGTTCCGACTGAGTGTTGAAATTAATATGCAGATATATAATTTCGAAGCGGGTGCCCGGCTGAGATACAAAGTACAACAGAGATAACACTATGCATCTGGAGAAAATTGAAACCTTTGTTGTAGCGAATCCTCCTCCTCGACAGGGAGGGAGATATTTTATTTTCGTTCGACTGACCACCGCGTGTGGCGTCACTGGTGTTGGTGAAATCTACAACGCAACCTTCGGACCGGAGCTTTGTGCGGCAATGGCGTGCGATGCGTTTGAACGACATTTTGCCGGTAGTGATCCGCATTCAATTGAGACACTCTGGCGAAAGACATATGGGGCTGGTTACACCATGCGCCCGGATGTCACGGTTATGGGTGTGCTAAGCGGTTTGGAAATGGCCTGCTGGGATATTATCGGAAAAGCGGCAGGTCAGCCGGTGTATCAACTGCTTGGTGGAAAGGTTCATCACAGGCTGCGCAGTTACACTTACCTTTATCCGGCAAAGGGCGATGTTTACCCTGATCCCGGACAACCTAATGTCTATAATGATCCCGACATCGCTGCGGTAGCTGCAGTGGCAGCGGTAGAGCAGGGATTCACTGCAGTAAAGTTTGACCCGGCAGGCCCGTATAGTATCTATGACGGGCATCAGCCGCGCCTGGAAGATCTTGATCGTAGCGAGCAATTCTGCAAGCGTATCCGTGAGGCTGTTGGCAACCAGGCTGATTTGCTCCTCGGAACGCATGGGCAGTTTACTGTGTCTGGTGCCAGGCGTATGGCCCGGCGGCTGGAATGCTACGATCCGCTCTGGTTTGAGGAGCCTGTCCCGCCAGAAAACCCCACAGATATGGCAAGTGTAGCACGCTATACATCAATTCCTGTCGCGACAGGAGAAAGGCTCTGTACCAAGCATGAGTTCGCACGTGTTCTAGAGGCAGGAGCTGCATCTATATTGCAGATGAACCTTGGTCGGGTTGGCGGGATTCTCGAAGCGAAAAAAATCGCCTCGATGGCCGAGACTCGATCAGCACAGATAGCACCACACCTGTACTGCGGCCCGGTTGTGGCTGCAGCCAATATTCAAATAGCCACCTGCAGCCCTAATTTTCTAATACTTGAGTCTATCGGCCGTTTTGACGGGCCGTTTATGGATTTCTTGAAAACCGATATCAGCTGGGAAGGTGGCTATGTGATCCCGCCTGTAGAGCCGGGTCTGGGTGTCGAACTCAACGACAAAGCTATCGCTGCAAACCCTTATACCGGTAGCGAATTGCATCTTACTCTTGTGCCTGAACCAGTACTACCCTGATTACTCGTCGCAGGGTTATTCTCCAGGCAGGTAACAGAACGAATAATCAGATAATAGCTAAACCCTGGTGTTGCATAAAATTCCAGCTCAGAACCCCTGCGCTGCTTCTATCGCAGCATCTAAGGCGCTGTACTCATTTTTCCTGAATATCACTTAGAATGACCGGGCTCAACCTGGCAAAAATTCCGTGCAGCGCCTTTTATACCGCTCTATAAGTTTCTGAATTTGAAATTTTATGCAAAACCAGGGTAAATGCAATTTCATCTAAATGGTTTTAATGCTGGTGATCCATCAGTGGAACACCCTGGTGCACCCATTTCCGTCACAGAATTAGACTGGCAGCTGCCAGCAGAAGTTGATAATTTGATCGTTGGCTGTGGGCCAGCCGGTTTGACTCTAGCGGCCCGAATGGCGGTATATCCTTCTATTAATACCTGTATCGTCGACTCTAAATTCGACACGTGGCGTATTGCCCAGGCAGACGGCATTGCTTGTCGCACGGTGGATATATTCGAAGCCTTGGGTTTTTCAGAGCGGGTGTTAAAAGAGGCGTATTGAAATGACCTTCTGGAAGCCAGATACCCGCAATTCGGACACCATAATTTGCACTGAGCTGATACAAGCTACAGAAGATGAGCTGTCGGAGTTTCACCATGTCATTCTAAGTCAGCCCCGGGTTCATGATTTCTATCTCGAGGCTATGCGTAACTCGAATTCCGCTCTTGTGTCCCACTATTCGTGGGGTCTTATCGACTTAGCCATTGTCCCCTACGTCAAGATAGTTGCATCACTCAAATTCAGCCGCTCAGCGCATCCTTTGAATATACCAATCCGAATGGTGACCGACACATTAAAATTATAGATATACCCTTTGCCGCTGGTTGTGGCGGCACCCTTGGTACGACTTGCAGATGCCAGGCTAATGCATCTTGGCCACACTACAAAGGCGGACGGGAGGTGGAGTGTTTTCGTGTTTTCTGGCAGAAGTTTTCATGAAAATCTAACCCGAATATTCAATTTTCCAGCTCATGATAGCAATTCACTCATAGTACGTTCTACACGGGCCGTAACAGCTCCGGACGAGATAACAGAATTCCGCTATATATTTCAGAACTAACATCGTGAATTATCACCAGACTCATTGCCGCAATTGTTGTTTCTGACTAAGGGATCACCTGGACTACGCGACTACGAAAAAGTGTATTGCGCTGATTGCAGAGAGGGTCGGGATATCTTTGGCATGCGTGCGGTCGACAGAGCCAGCGGCTGCCTGATGGTTGTGCGCTCTGATCAATACGTCAACCAGGTAATGCCGTTTAATGCGCATAAAGACCTGTGTGGTTTGTTCAGTGTCTTTGTGACCTGATGACTGTGCATGTGGTGTCAAAGGTAAACACTGCAATGAGCTCGATCTTAATCGCTACAAGTAACCCGGATGGGGGATGACGGTTGTTGTGCGAACCGTGATAATGTTGAGGTAACAGTATATAGATAGGAAAGTTAACCGATATTTCAGCCGCGTTTATATTTAAATTGCGTCTCTGTTAGATCTGTTAGATTTGTTATATCGGGATTAATCCAGTAAATTGCAGGGCTGGCATAGGATGTTGGTCTGTAGCTACGGTTTAAACTCGGACGAAGTACGGATAGCTTGAAATTTTTTAAGGAAAACAATGAATTATTCTTCCAATATTGAGTCGGTAGGTTTGCCTGGTGATTTTGAAGAGGCAGAGCTCGATCTGGATTTTCTCGTCAGCTATAACCTGAAACGTGTTTATTCAATTTTTCTAAATGATTTTCGATATACCCTGTCTCAAGACTCAGTGTCGGCACGTGGGTTTGCTGCGCTGTCGTTGGTGGTGCAGGTGTCTCATATCACTCAAAGCGAGTTGGCGAGAAAGTTAGGAATCGAACGCTCGGGAATAGTCGCAATCATTGATGAACTGGAAAACGAAGGCTTCCTCAAGCGGACACTTGTCAGAAACGATAAACGAATCTATGCACTGCTGCCGACTCCCGCTGGCGCTCGTGCGTATAAAAAGGCGCTTGGCGCAGTAAAAAAAAGCGAAAGCTGCCTGTTGTCAGTGTTGACTCCCACTGAGAAAAAACAGCTGGTCCCCATATTAAGGAAAATTCGCGCAAATCATACCGGGAATCCTCCGGCTTGAATAATCCGGCCTGAATCCCCGAAGCCGGACCAATCGTACCGGGTGCTACTTAAAAGCCTTGATATCAACGCCAATAGGTTTGCTATATCCCCGACAAACAATTTGTACTCATGAGGGTTGTTGTCGTACCGGTGCTGCATGGGATCTTCCCGGGGTTCGGGCGTCATTGCTGAGCAATTCAAGCCAGCGAATGGATTGCCATTGCACGGGGTAACGCTTAAAGAGTGGAAGTGAAACACCGGCTGTGGCAATGAACAAATTCCGCCTTATTGGCAGATTCTGTTGCAGCGCTGACAGGTTTCTTATTGATCCATGCGGCTGGTGTGGTGCCTCGGGGAATCTGTGAGTCTCGCATACGCTCATTTGCGTACTCCGCGAGATGCGCTGCGTAGTCATGCCAGTGAAGTAAGACGGATTGTGTTGCTACAACACACTTAATTTTCTCAGTGTATACAGGCGAAGCCACTTCGCATAAGGGTTCTTCCAGCCAGATGTCTGCGTGGAAAAAGGGTATCCGCCAGAGTAACTACATGGCAGAGCTCATGAATCAGATGCAACACGTATTGAGACCAGTGGTTCCGGCCGGTATTCAGATGAATGAATGTTTCGCCATCTGGGCCTCGTTGGTATAAGGTGAGCGGCCCATCGTTCGTATGCACGATATTCGGTTCTGCCTTCGGTTGCTGTGGGTTAGTCGTTAGCCCGGAATGCGACAGTGGTGGAGTCCAGAACGCGTTTAACTGTGTCCCGATCTGCGTCCTATCCATCCACCCGCATTATTAATGGGGAAGCGAGGATATCGCGTAGACCTTATTTATTCACGGCAAGGGTTTTCACAGTGGATTTTCTTCTCGCGTCGATTGCTCACTGATATTTGCAGGAGTAAAAATTCTCTGTGGAATAAAAGGCCAGGTGAAATGCCGTCAATCCAGGGAATAATGCGGGCTATGGCAGGGCAGGTACTATGACACCGTGATTTGCTGCATGTGCGGGTATGAGCGTTACGATCAGCTTTAGTAACAGCAGAGGTAACGCGCGTTGTAGCGACTCCCTGTTGTTGTCAGCTGACTTTGAAATCCCGGGTTTTGTTTCTGTCATCAGGAAATCACGAAGCGATGAGTCTGTGAATATAATTGAATTAGTTGAACTCAGGTTAATAACTTAGTGTTTGTTTTCCCAGAGGTATGGTGCTGCAATGTCAAGTTTTAGAATCGGCATTCTGAGTGCCGTCAGTGCCCAGATAATGTGGGGTCTTTTTCCTGTTTACTGGAATTTGCTTGCATCGGTGTCGCCGCTGGAAGTGCTGGGCCACAGGAATATCTGGTGCGCGATCTTTTTAAGTTTATTGGTCATCAGTTCAACACAGAGACGCAGTGTTGTACGCAGTGTCTTTGCGCAGCCTAAGGAAATTCTACACCATCTGTTCTCATCAATTCTGATTGCTGGCAATTGGCTGGTGTATATCTGGGCGGTAGTTAGTGATCACGTGATCGATGCGAGCCTGGGGTATTTTCTTTCGCCGTTGGTCAGTGTTGTTCTGGGTTATGTAGTTTTTGCCGAGAGACCGAAGTTCAGTCAGTGGTGCGCAGTGGCACTGGCAACCGCGGGTGTCGTTGTGATGATTATTTCCTCAGGCGTCGTGCCATGGATCGGCCTGGCACTGGCTGCCACGTTCGGGGTATACGGCATGACCCGTAAAAAAGCCACCACGGGCCCTGTAAACGGCTTGTTCATTGAGACTCTGCTGCTGGTCCCCGCGTCAGCAGCGTTATTGGCCTGGCTGGCAGCGGAGAACTTACTTTCGTATGAGTCCCAGTTCGGGCAAACCGAAATATTGCTGGCATTAGGTGGGCTTATTACAGCGATTCCGCTGGTTCTATATGCTCAGGGCGCAAGAGCGTTGCCATTGAGTCTCAGCGGTTTGCTGGTCTATATAACGCCAAGTATTCAGTTTCTTATCGGCTGGCTTTTCTACCGGGAGCCAATCAGCGTTTCGGGCTGGGTGGGTTTTTCGTGCATCTGGGCTGCGCTGGTTATTTACAGTTTCTCGATCGGCAGAGTAAAAACCAGATTGTAGTGCCTGGTGGTGGCAATAGTGGTTCGATCATGAGTCTTTCCGGATCAACCAGAAAAACTATTGTGGTTGCTGCAAAGGTGAATAAACCGGAGCAGCAACCAGAGTTAAAGAGCCACAGTTAATTGCTGTTTGACGCACCGTGTGTATAGATTGATGCCCCGGTTTTCGGGTCTGTCGGGTATCGACCGTTTGCCATAATAGCACTTGAATTGCCGGTGCCGGTTTCCATTGAGGTAGAGGCTGTTGCAACGGTATAGATGGTAGCCCCTGTTACCGGATCATAGGGAAGTCGGCCTTCATTATTGTTGCTCGTTACGGCATCACTGTTGCTCGCGATAGTATTTGATGCAACAGCCGGAGAATTTTCTTTAGCTTCTGACGGGTATATAGATGCTCCAGTCACCGGGTCTGTTGGAAACCGGAATGCAGCAGGGTCTGGTGAACTACTGTCTGCACTGGATAATTCGGCGGCTGCGATGGTGTATAAAGTTGCACCTGTTACCGGGTCAAATGGATATTGAACCGGTTTGATATAAGACGATTCGGGTTCCATATCTGCAATGGCTGAATTCACCGTGTTGTCAGATACCGCCACATTTTCAATCGTTGCAGTCGGATAAATGGTCGCGCCCGTCTTCGGATCGGTTGGTAGGGTGTTCGAACGTGTAGTCGATGTTCTATTCCCGGTACTGGTTGTATATTTCGGTTCAGCTGGTACAACTGTCCGACCTTCGTTGTACAAGGTTAAACCGGTTACCGGGTCTGTTGGAAAGCGCAGCAGCGCTGGTTCCGGTGAGGCTTCAACGGCCACCTCGGTTGCCGTCTGGGTAGCGGTTTCTTCTTGTATTGCTTCTACTGCATTTTCTGCCTCGGCAGTATCAGTGGTGACCGTGTTATCCGGTTCCGGTGCTTTTGCTGGAATCACCGTCCGGCCTGCGTCGAAGAGAGTTGCGCCGGTTAATGGGTCGGTCGGGTATCTCAGTGAAACGGCATCGTCGCTTGCTTCGGTAGCGTCTGCACTGTCAACCGCGTTTGATTCTGATTCCTGCGACACCATAGATGTTTCTGCAGTCGCTTCAGTATTGGCAGCATTGGAACTTGCGTCTGTGACATCTGTACTGGTCGCGGACCCGGAAACTGCAACAGTCTGTTCCGAGTTGTTTGTATCAGAGCCGCCAGCATCAGTGGTGTCTGAATTTTCACTGGCGGAGTCTGATGTGTCAGTGTCAGAAGGTTCAGTGATTTCCGCGCCGGTTGAGTCAGTTGCATCAGGCCCGGTTGTTTCGACGATAGCTGCGTCAGGCGTCCCAGTGGTTCCGGATTCGACAGCTTCAGTGCTGGCGGAGTCGGCTACAACCGTGGTAGTGGTTTCAGCCGAGTCCGTGGCGGCGCTTGTATCGGCTTCTTTGGTTTCTGCAGCTTCGCTTACGGTAATATCTGTGGCTTTCGGTGCTGATACGGCTGCCTGTTGCTCTGAGGATGAAGTCACAGCGGGAGCTACGGCGGCAGTATCTTGTGAATTGTCGTCGTTAAACTGGTTCAGTCCAAACCAGCCCAGTACCACCGCGGCACCGGCTGTGAGAACCTTGTTTCTGTTTTGCATGTGCTTCTTTCTCCCTCCGAGAATAAACTGAAAACTAAATAAGCGTCAAAATAACAGGAATACCGGGTGGAAGGAACCCGTTCGCTGCCTGTTTCATCCAGAGCAATTGAGTACAGGGCGTAGTGTTTGTGATCCGGGTCGCAGCGGGTAGGATGCTGTAGCGGTGCTTGATGCTATTGGCGGCCGTTAATCTATCTTTTCCAGCATCAACCTTGATAAACGAGGGGGGGGGGCGAGTACGTTGTACTCAACGGCCGACTTGCAGTGGCGAGATGATTATGTGCCTTTAATAATTGTCGCAGTCTTGCATGGCCGTGGTAACAGGCTTTATCCTGAATAGAGCAACATCAGGTCCGGAATAGCACTTATGCAAATAAAAGCAATTTGTCCGCAGCGCGTAAGCGCATGCAAGATACTGATATTTTTCAGTCTGTTGACGATATCAGCGCCCGCCTGGTCCGCTTCTGTTGCTATCCTTGATTTCGAACTGCATGACTTAACCTTGAATCCGGATACAACGGCGGAAATAAAACGCACGGCTACCCTGCGACCATTATTGCTTGAGCAGCTGGTGTCTAACTATCAGCATAGCGTACCGGATAATCCAGCCAGTGCAAAAACCGAGTCGGCCAAGGGTCAAGGCTATGTCTTTGATAGACCGGAAGTAGCAGCACGCATTGCTGCAGAAGCTGGCGCTGACTGGGTTGTGTCCGGGCGTCTGCACAAAGCCAGTTTTCTTTTTGTGTATTTGAAAGCTCAACTCATTCAGGCTGACAGCGGGAAAATCGTCGCCGATTTTGTCGTGGAAATAAAAGGGCCGCAGAAAAAGCTAACAGCTAAAGGGGTCGAAACCCTGGCGCTCCAGGTGCATGAGGTGCTGACCGAACTCGGTGTCGATTAATGCTCCATCCAGTTATTACTCACTGATCAGACGAAAATGACCAGACGAAAGTGTGTGCTCGCTGTGGTTCTGGCTGTTGCCTCAGTCGCTGTACTGTCTCCGTTCTATAAAGCGCCGGAATCAATCGCTTCAGCGATGGCAAACGGGCAGTACGACCAGGCTGTTTCGTTGCTGAAGAATCCTGCACTTGATTCCCATAGCGGGGCGCAGGCGACACTGGGCAATATGTATTATCTTGGCCTTGGCGTTGCGCAGAGCTTCCAGCAATCGGCGCAATACTATAGTCGGGCGGCCTTTGCAGGTTCTACCGCCGCACAGGTAAATCTGGGCCATCTGTACAGTAGCGGTTTCGGAGTTGAGCAGGATACCCCGTTAGCCTATGCATGGTTTAATCTGGCGAAAAGTAATGGCAGCCGTATTGCGCCACTCTATATGGCTGAGATGTTGTCAGAGCACCGCCTGAATTTCAGGGTGGTAGAGCAATTGCAGATCGATTATGCCACCATCAAGCAGTTCACCAAACTACATTGAATTTGCGTTTGACCATAATATACCAATAGCTTTTGTATCAACCGGGTTGTAAATCGGTATTGCCGGGAGTTTGTGCTGATTAGTCCGTTTGACTTGTTATAAAATTCCCGTAGGCGCGGGGACTGTCACCGGTATCTATCGTGTCGGTTATCTCACCCGTTCTGGCGTTAAATACCGTCACTGTATTGCTAAACCAGTTAGCCACATAGACATGCAGGTCGTCACAGTGGGTATTAATACCTTCCGGATATTCTTCTACATCAATCAGACCGATCGGTTTCAGCGTGGTAGTGTCAATAATACTGACGGTATCGTCGTACTGGTTTGTGACAAAAGCGCGTGAATCGTTCAGAGCCAGGCTGACTGCATACGGTCGCTCTCCAACACTGACATGCGCCTTGAGCTGCATAGCCTGAGTATCGATGACAGAAATGGAGTTACTCATAACATTGGCTACATAGAGAGTCCGGCCGTCTGTGCTGAGCTTCATTCCAAACGGTCGCTCTCCGGTTTCGACTTTGGCCGTGAGTTTCAATGTACGGGTGTCGATTGCAACAACGAGGTTGTCGTCGCGTATGCTGACATAGAGAGTATGTTTGTCAGGGCTGATCACCAGCCCGGAAGGGGAGCGACCTACCGCGACATTCGCTTCTGTTTCCCAGCTACGGGTATCAATAATGCTGACGTAATCATCATACCAGTCGGCAACAAAAAGCCTGTCGCCTACAGCTAACAGGGCCAATGGGCCGGGTCCGGTGTTCAGGTTTCTGACTACTTTGAGCTCTGAAATATCAATGACAGACACACTGCCATCACCCGGGTTCGAGACAAACGCGTATTTCCCTATGTTGTCTACTGAAACACCGGCTGGTTCTTTGCCAACCGGAATTGTCGCTTCGACGGCGTTGTTGCTTGTATTAATAACGGTGACATTGCCGGATTGCTGGTTTGTGATAAATGCCAGCGGAGCGGCTCCGACCGTGTACGCAAAGCAGCAGGTGCTCAAACAGATGCCTAACAGAAGAGGTTTAAATAGCAAGCAGCCTCTGGTAGTAATAATCATCCCTGGATATAAAAACTACAAAAATAAATCTCTGAATATTCCATCGAGTGCCAGTTCACTGTTGGTTCCCTCGATTACTCAGGTAACTACTCAGGTAACTACTTAGGCAATTACTCTGGTTGTTATTCAAGCTAGTATTCCAGATATTATTCCGGTGCTTCAATAATTTTCTTCAGGTGAGCGAGTCCAGCCTGATACAAACCTGTCACGGCAGCTACAGCAGCTTCGTCGTTTAGTTCCGGTGGAGGATCATTGTTGGGATAGCCGCGATAAAACGCCCCTTTCCAGGTAACCACGCTGGTATCGCCGTTTGCTTTAACCGATACGGTGGATGAGTAGTTGTTAACCGGCAGGATAGCGACATCGTGCGTCTCGTTTGGAATTCGATACGTGTAGCGCATTTTTTCCTCGCTGTACTTCTTTAGTGTTTCATAGACCTTAATTCCTGGTCCTAAAGTGAGTACTCGCATTGCCCCGGGCTCATTGCCGCCTTCTATTTCAGTGCTCTCAACCATGGGTAGCCAGGTATGGGCATTGCCGAAATCTTTTATCATTGCCCAGACTTCGGCGGCGGGTGCGTTTATCGCCACTGTTTCTGTTACTTTCTGGCGTGTAGGTCCGTGCGCCCAGGACGCAGTTGAATAGAAAAAACACAGTGCAAGCAGCAGCGAAGATTTGTGCCATTGATATAGACGTGAGGTCATAAGTTTTCCAGATATATTGATTTGTTGTAGAGCTTCCCGCACTCTCAAACTTAAAATAACAGAGGTTCGAGTCGTGTTGCAATTGAATAATCCGGCTTAGTTTTTACCCGGAATCAACGCTTGCGGTGCATCGATGAAAGTTATGCTGAGGTTATGAACCTGAGTTTGCTCAAAGCGTGATAGATCAGATGTACTGCCTGGAGCAGAATTGACCAGACCGATCATCGGCAGGCCTTTTTTCAGTTTTCGATTGGCTTTGTCTACGCTGTCGTGCAATTTCGCGGAATAGGGAAGGGCAAAGGAGCGAGGTGTAGTTCTACCTAACCCGGTGCTGATGTCGGCAGCCCATAAATAGATGCGGTGCGGTTCGTCAACATTGATCGCATGCAAATAGAATTTTTCGGGTAAATCACGTTCGGTTGGCCAGCCCAGAATTTTCGGCCACGAGTGATAGGTTATTAAAAAAAATACCATTACAAAGATATTCATACCGAGTTTGACAACCCAGTTCCACGGTGTAAACAGATTGAGTGCCAGCAACAGCACTACAACCACCAGATAAGCTACCGTGAGTGCAGTGATATCAGCCATTGGTATGGTCGATTCCAGAAGATCAGTCATTATCGGGGGACGAGCTGTTTGGGTAATTGGTTAATGTTACTGATGCTGCCATCCGCACCCAGTGTGAAGCGCACTGCTGTTTTTTCTTCGCCTTTGGTATTCAGTTTGGTTTCCCCGTAGTAGGCGACGGTATACACTGGGTTTATCCTCGATACCTTCACGGTGACAGGCACCGGTTGCCGGGTTTCTGAATCGTAGTAGTGAACATTAACAATGTATTCACCAGCAACAATGCCGCGGATCGCTGCAATTTCCTGATTCAGCGGATTGTCAATCTGCTTTCCCTCGACAGTGATAGTGTCATTAAGCATTCCCCGGTCATCTCTGTCAAGGTGAACAAGGCCACTGCTGCGATTGCGAAACCAGACTATATTGCCGTTTGGATCTTCGACCCAGGTATCTATATCGTCAGGACTGTTGTCCGCCCAGGTAACGCTGATTACGTATTCGGCGTTTATATTTATTTTCCCGCTATCTTTGGTCGGGCTCAAAAATAAAATGGCAATAAAAAAGAGCAGAATGAAGCCAAGCAGAATATTAAACAGCAGATCGGTAAACGGATCTGAACCTGCAGCAGTGCCGCGGTACCCTGATCGCAGTTTTACCGCCAAGGTTAATAACTAAATTGGTGATGATTGCGGTGTCTGAGCCTGAGTATTAAACCGACGAGGTGTTCAGATTGCCGGCCCAGAACCATAAACTGTACGCTGAGTAGCGTAGCACCTACCAGGCCGCTCAAAGTAGTAAACAGTGCGGTGCCCATTCCACCACTCATTGTAACCAGCAGTTCTTTCAATCCCTCTGGGCCCTGTAATGAGGGTCCGACTAACGATGTTCCGGTTATCGACGATCCGGAGAGGGATGTGAAAATGAGAATGAAACCGATTATTGTTCCGACCAGCCCTAGCCGGATGGCAAGATCAACCAGAAACCAGCCAAGTTCCACCGGGCTGCGGAGTTTGTCGGCGTAAATTTCGACAATTGCATCATACGACTCATGCGTCTCCCGGGAGTTTGCTGCAGTGTTAACGCCCGACTCATCAAGAAAGTTTTCGATTAATCCGGTTTTTTCTTGTATTGCAGAGTTATTGCCAAGCAAATGCAGTTTAGCGGTTTCGATTTGCTGTGAGTAACTGATGATATGCCAGGCAGCATACGCGGTAGAAAATACGATAAGTGCGGCAATAGCCGAAGTCAGGTAGCTGCGGTCTGCCTGGTAGATAGTTGAAACGATGTTCAAGTCCCAGCTGATGTAGAGAGCAATTGTCGCTATAGATAGATACAGAAACCAGATCAGCGCGTGATGGTGGGGAGGCAAAAAATGTTGCTGTTGAGATATTGCTGTTGGATCCAATTGCCGTAGTCCGGTTTAAGCGGGGTACCGGGTGAGGGTATACGTTAGCACATTTTGTCTCAAATAAAATAAGGATCTCTGGAGTATGGAGGTCAGGCACTTTGCGGCGACTGTGCGAGGTGGACAGTTGCCGGACACTACAGTTTGTGCCATCCTTATCCGTTAATTCAGGCCATAACATGCGTTATTGCCCGTGATTCAACACGGATAACCACCATGGAGAACATAATACATGTTTCGTAGAGTTTTATCTTCGTGGGAATCGGAGCCCGCGTATAGAGGGTGCCGCTGGGTCGCTATTTTTCTTCTGGTGCTGGCGGGTGGTGGTTTTGCTCACGCTGCAGATTCCAGATCCGCAGAGGGAGATCGCTGGGAAATACTTCGCGCACAGCTCTTTGAAGACAGAGTGGTAAACGAGGGTGAAGCCATAATTAGAGTAACGGCTCCCGGTCGTGCCTTTGATGCGGCAAGAGTGCCTGTAACAGTGCATGCGACCCGGTCTTTGCCTGAAGATCGCTATATCCACAAGCTCTACATTGTCGTCGACAACAATCCTCTGCCTGTCGCGGGAACGTTTACTTTTGAGCCGAATAATGGCTGGGATACTGTGAACACGGAGCTCAGAATCAACGAATACTCCCACCTGCGCGTTATTGCCGAACTGGACGACGGAACTTTGCATATGACGAAATCATTTGTTAAAGCGGTTGGCGGATGTTCGGCACCGCCGAGTAGCTACGATAGATCAGATGCAACCCTGTTGGGCAGTTTCAAGGGCGGGATCAATGAATTCCTAAATCCTGCAGCGCCGGCAGTCGCAACAGTCAGGGTAGTACATCCTAACGCCAGTGGTATGCAATTTGATCAATATACGCGTACTTACATCCAGCCGCATTACATACATACGATGGGTGCGGAATTTAACGGGCGTACGTTATTTACGCTGGAAACGAATTTTTCTCTTAGTCAGGATCCGGTGCTTGGGTTTAACTTCAGTCCGGAAGAGGATGGTCAGCTGACAATCTACGCGCTAGATTCCAAAGACAGCCGATTCGAGCAATCGTGGGATTTGAAATCGAGTAATTTATAAAATTGAACCACTTATAGCAATTCTGACTGCTATACCAACCGCGAAACATACTTGATGAAAACACTACCGTCAAACCCTTTGAAGGCAACAGCGGCTCTGTTAGGGAGCTTTTTACTGTTAATTTCAATGTTATCGCTACCTGCCGGCGCTGCTGAGGATCCACGCTGGACACAATTGCGCACGTCGTATTTTGGTGACCGTGAGATCACCAGCGGTGACACTATTATCACGATGGAAGCACCGAAACGCGCGCACGATGCAGCGACTGTACCTATTGTGTTGGAAGTCTTTGATACCTCAGTAAAAATCAAACAGGTGCATCTATTCGTTGATCAGAATCCGTTACCACTGGCGGGCATATTTAAGTTTCGTGATGAAGCAGATGGCTGGCACTCGTTTGAAACCCGAATCAGAATTAATGAATACACGAATGTGCGCGCTGTTGCCGAGCTTGAAAACGGTGACTTGCACATGACTGAACGATTCGTGAAAGCCGCTGGCGGGTGCTCGGCACCATCAATGGCAGACATGGATGCTGCAATGGCACGTGCGGGAAAAATGAAAATACTGCTCGATGAAATAAACGATGAGGGTCTGGCGAGCGCATCGGCGGTGATTAAAATCAGTCACCCCAACAATTCTGGCATGCAGTTCGACCAGATATCGAGGAACTACATACCCGCATTTTTTGTACACACTATTGTGGCTGAGCTCGATGGCAAGCCACTGCTTGATATAGAAACGAATTTTTCACTCAGTGAAAACCCTGTTATCCGGTTGAACTTTTCACCGGAAACTACTCAGAAAAATCTACTGGTGTACGCGGTTGACTCCAAAGGCAACCGGTATCAAAAGGCCCTTCACGAGCCAAATTGAGGAACTTTTGCTCTTTATTTATGCTTGCTTCTTCAAAAGCAGAGCAGAGTGGATTCGGCCTGGTATTTCTGCAGAGTCTTGACGCGCTCTTTTGCCCAGTGTGAGTCACGGAAAAAGATACCGCGTTGTCCTCGATCAAGTTGAACCTGCATGATAGTCTGGGCTTCCTCAAATTCTGCATAGCTCATCTTTGACTTGATAAAATCAACGCTGCATGAGCACTGATGCAGCGATTCCACTGAATTCCCGTTTGCCGCCATGCAGCCAAGTACGTAGTCTGCGATAGCTACCGTGGGAAAATCGTCCGTTTTGCAGTCGCACGAGTCTGTGGCCATTGCATAGGTGGTGAAAGTCAGAAAGACCGCTGATAAAATAATTTTGATTCGAAGCATTAGTTAATTTACCTGGGAAAGTTATAGAGTCTGGCTATGTGCCTGGTGCATTCAGCTTAATATCGTGTCTAAAGTAGAATATGCCGTCATTCCGCGAATCGACAGAAATCCCGACCACATCGCCTGGTACCTCTTCACTGAGGTTGATCGATATTTTTGCATGCCGGTACTCAGGACGTTCTGCCAGATAGGTGTCTTGAATAAACGGCGAGAACGCCAGGAGCGTTGCTTTTATCTGTTTGTCATTCCACGTGATCTCTTCGTCAGTTACCTGTACTGCTTCAGCCGCCAGTGCGTCCCGTATACGGTTTCGAAAGTACAGAACACCACCGCCAGTCTCCCGGCCGATTTTCTGAGCGACATGTTCCATCATCGCAATAATCACCGGGTTGCCGCGAAACTGCTTGAAGTCGGGAAAAGCCATTTTATGCTCGCCCGTTAGAAAATCCAGTACAACATCCCGTTTATCATCAGCGTGCACCTGGTTAATCCGAAGGAGAACCTCGTCAATTTTTTCCGGTTCTGCCTGAGATTTGCTGGAATACCGGTAAACCAGATTCTCGCCTTGTTCGGTATTGGCAAGATGAGACCTATCGTAAATAAGTTTCTGAGCGAGGGTCAGTTCTGTAAACGCGTGGGAAGTCACAGGCAACGCAGCAAACGTAATCAGTGTCACTGCGAATGCTGTTGCAACAGACGGTGATTTGCAGCTAAACAATTCGCGTATCCGGCTGAGCAGAGCGGTACCGGCATTATAGACGGGCATAGGTTTTACTCGGTGAAGGTGTCAAACATCGTTCTGATACTGTATTGGTGGGCGTAAGATTAAGTCAAGTGATCCGTTCCCGGTTGTTATTATCGGAACCTTCATCCGGTGTGTTAATTCTATCTGACGTTTACAGTATGAGGAGAATATCAAGTGAAACAACGATTCCGTCGATGTAGCTTGTGTCTAGCCTCGATCGTTTTGTCGTGGCTATTTACGGATGTAGTATTTGCAAAAGATCTGCAGCTTGAGTTCCAGGAAATCAGTGCCGGAATTTACGTGCATTTCGGCAGGCAGGAAACCATGACTGTAGAAAACTATGGTGATATCGCTAACATAGGGTTTATTGTCGGGGAGAAATCTATAGCAGTCATTGACCCGGGTGGCAGCCCGGCTATCGGCACCCTGATGCGAAAAAACATCGAATCAATCAGTCCGTTACCGATATCTCACGTGATACTAACGCACTTTCATCCGGACCATGTGTTTGGCGGATCTGCCTTTACAGATGTACCGGTCGTTGTAGCGCACCGGAATTACACTCGAGCATCAACACAGCGGGCGCAGTTTTACCGTGAAGCATTTAGCGAACTATTTATCAGGTCCGGGCAAATCACCACCCTGATTCCCACAGATGATCAATTTGACACAATGCGAATTGAGCTTGGCGGGCGGACGATCGAGGTGCGACAGCACGAGACAGGACACACTGATAACGACCTCAGTGTCTGGGATGTCGGCACAGCTACGCTCTGGGCGTCGGATCTGCTATTTGTTGAACGGCTGCCGTCTCTCGATGGCAGCGTGGCGGGTTGGATAGCCAGTATGAATAAATTAGCGGGTTTGTCAGCAAAGACAGTGATACCTGGGCACGGTGTACACGGTAGCTGGGATCAACTAGCCGCGCCCCAATTTCGTTATTTAAACAAGCTGCTTGCGCAGACACGGGCCGCAGTGGCTGATAACCGAAGATTATCTGATGCAGTAAATACAGTCGCTGCTGATGAGTCTGAACACTGGCTGTTATTTGAGAGCAGGCATCCGGGTAACGTCACCAAGGCATTTACAGAACTGGAATGGGAGTAATTTATATCTGTTTGAGGTCAATTTGCAGGTTGTTACATAACTTAACGGTATGCTATTGTCGGTTAGCGGGTTTGTAGCCAGTAGCGATTGCATTTGCAAATCGCGGCAAATGCATTTTTGCAAACGGCGCAAAGGGGGAAATTTCGGTCAGATTCAATAAGGTAAGCATCAATTTTCTGAGCTATCGGCCAACCGCTGATAGTTATTTTAAAGCGACTACGCAGCCTTACTCTGGGCGCACTGCGTGAGCTTCCTTGTCGGTGGACCCTATATCCTTAAAATGTCATTCCATAGTTCTACATTTATTCGTGTTCTAATCAAATTCAAAACCTGCGTTGTTACACCCTGCATTGCCACTCCGAATTCCTGGCTGCCCGGCAGTCTGCTTTAATCGGAAATTGGAATTAAATCGGGTTGGAACAACGTGTTACAGAATGGTTGAACAGATGGTGTACATTGGCTCTGACACAAGACAATTGAACGGAGATTAATAAATGAGACTTCGCAATACCTCGGGCTATGTTGCAGCCGTACTAGCGGCATCAACACTGGTCTGGTCGGGCGTACAGGCAAACGATGAGGTCACCGAACTGGCCGCCAATCCAGCCAACTGGGTGATGCCGACAGGCGATTATGCAAATACTCGCTACAGTAAACTCAGTGAGATAAACTCAGATAATGTAGGCGATTTGAATGTCGCCTGGACCTTTTCCACCGGTGTTTTACGCGGTCATGAGGGGGGGCCGCTGATTATCGGCGATACCATGTATTTACATACACCTTTCCCAAATCGCGTCTACTCGATGGATCTCAATGAGGAAGGCCGAATTCTCTGGATGTATGAGCCTAAGCAGGATCCATCAGTCATTCCTGTTATGTGCTGTGACACAGTAAACCGTGGCCTTTCGTATGCAGATGGAAAGATATTTCTGTATCAGGCTGACGCAACACTGGTAGCACTTGATGAGTCGAACGGCGAAGTTGTCTGGTCTACGTCAAACGGTGATGCGGGTAAAGGCGAAACCGGTACCTCCGCGCCAATGGTATTCAAAGACAAAGTCATTGTCGGTATCTCCGGTGGTGAATTTGGTGTTCAGGGCCACCTGACCGCGTACAACATCGCTGATGGTTCAATGGCATGGCGTGGTTATTCCACCGGTCCTGATGATCAGACACTCATGGATCCGGAAGCGACCACCCATCTCGGTCAGCCTGTTGGAAAAGATTCAGGTACAGCTACCTGGGAAGGCGATCAGTGGAAAATTGGCGGCGGTACTACCTGGGGCTGGTACTCGTATGATCCCGAGCTAAACCTTGTTTACTATGGTACGGGTAACCCCAGTACCTGGAACCCGGTTCAGCGTCCAGGTGATAATCGCTGGTCAATGACTATTTTCGCTCGTGATGTGGATACCGGGATGGCCAAATGGGTTTACCAGATGACCCCACACGATGAGTGGGATTATGATGGTATAAATGAAATGATTCTGGTAGACCAGGAAATTGATGGGGCCATGCGCAAGACTCTGGTTCACTTTGACCGCAATGGTTTCGGTTACACGCTGGATCGAGAAAGTGGTGAGCTGTTAGTTGCCGAAAAGTTTGATCCCGCAGTTAACTGGGCGACTCACGTTGATATGAAAACCGGTCGGCCACAGGTGGTTGCAGAGTACAGTACGCACCAGAATGGTGAAGACGTAAACTCAACTAACATTTGCCCTGCGGCACTGGGCTCTAAAGATCAGCAGCCAGCAGCTTATTCTCCTGACACGAAGCTGTTCTATGTCCCAACTAATCACGTGTGCATGGACTACGAGCCCTTTGAAGTAGAGTACACATCAGGGCAGCCCTATGTTGGTGCAACATTGTCTATGTTCCCGGCTGGAAGAGTCACTGAAGATGGTACAGATAATCTGGGTAACTTCATTGCGTGGGATGCGACCAAAGGTGAAATCAAATGGTCAAACTCTGAAGCATTTTCTGTTTGGAGCGGAGCGCTCGCGACAGCAGGAAATGTAGTGTTCTATGGTACACTCGAAGGTTATCTTAAAGCCGTCAACGCTGAAACCGGTGAAGAGCTGTATCGCTTTAAGACACCATCAGGCATCATCGGCAACGTAACTACCTGGGAGCATGGTGGTAAGCAATACGTTGGCGTACTTTCCGGTCTTGGTGGCTGGGCAGGTATTGGTTTTGCTGCCGGTCTCACCAATGATACAGATGGTCTGGGTGCGGTTGGTGCTTACAAGTCCTTGTCAAGCTATACCTCACTGGGTGGGGTACTGACAGTATTCTCACTTTGATTTGTGAGTTACCTGAGTACATTTAAGTAAAAAGAAGTTAAAGTAACCGGGCGGGAATCCGCCCGGTTCACTTGTTCCGCTGCGGTTCAGTAGTAAAATAATAACCTATAGTTATAAAATAAGAGAATTTGCCTAGATGACCAAAGCCCGATTTATACCCTCAGTTCTGGTTGCCATGGTGTTCGGCGCAAGCCTTGCAGGTGCGTCGAATGTGGCAGCGTCAGATGCACCGAAATATGTCGTTGAAGGTGGCAAGGTAGATAAAGCCACATTTAATGGTTATCGCCGCTTTCACGGTACTTGCCATGCCTGTCACGGGCAGGATGCAATGGGCGGTAGTTTTGCGCCATCGCTTGTAGAGTCCCTGAAAACACTGGACTACGATACTTTTACCAAAACAGTTCTGGAAGGACGGCAGGCTCAAGGCTCTGGTGGTTCGGTTAGTGCCATGCCAGCGTTCTCTAATGACCCCAACGTCACCAAGCATCTCGATGATATTTACCGTTATCTACTGGCTCGAGCAGACGGTGAGCTTGGGACCGGACGCCCGAAAAAATTGCCGAAACCGAAAAAGTAATAGTTGGCAATAAAGATCGGGAACCTGACAGAAAATACGTCAAACAGATGATAATAAACACAACGGCAATTAAGTGCGGCATTGTTGCAAGTTGTGTGTTTGCTTCCGGCGTCCTCTATGCGGCCGGGTTTAGCGGTCGACAGGCGCTGACAACGTCAGTGCTTAAGGTGTGTGCTGACCCCGGCAACCTGCCATTCTCGAACGATAAACTCGAGGGATTTGAAAATCGCATAGTCAGTTTGCTTGCTGAGCGTATGCAGCTGGAAGTTCGCTATACCTGGTTTCCGCAAACGGTAGGGTTTGTCCGGAACACACTTCGCCTGCGAGAGTGTGATCTGATATCCGGTATAACTACGACCAGCGAACGGGTACAGAATACCAACCCCTATTACCGCTCCGTCTACACCATGGTGTATCGCAAAGACTCCGGAATTACCGCGAGCAGCATGGATGACCCGGCGTTGAAAACCCTGAAGCTGGGGGTAGTCGCAGGTACTCCGCCGGCAACAGTCATAGCCCGGCTGGGGTTGCTAGGCCATGTTAAACCTTATCATCTGGTTGCCGACACTCGGCGCTACAGCCCGGCCCGTCAGGCCATTGCTGATGTCGGATCCGGGGTCACTGATGTCGCGTTCATCTGGGGGCCTATCGCAGCGCATTTTGCCGGGCTGTCAGAAGAGGAACTGACGCTGGTACCGCTAGTTAATGAAGATAAATCGGTGCGTCTGGATTTCCGCGTTTCGATGGCAGTACGCTACAACGAAACAGACTGGAAGCATCAGGTTAACGCTGTGCTGAAAGAGCTTCAACCACAGATAAATTCTATTCTGCATGAGTTCAGTGTACCGTTGCTTTCAGATCGCGGGCAACTGATTTCGAAATAGCATGGGCACGTCGGGTCTCTCCAATCAATCACTGCGGCTCAAGTACCGGTTGAATATTCTTCTTGTACTTGTTTTTCTAGTCATCTCCTCACGGGTGCATACGGAAGTGTTGCAGCCGGAGGGTTACCGTATGGAACACTACGACGATCTGGTACCGCTGGGGCTTGATGGTGCAAAAACTATTACCGCAGCTGAGCTGAAGGAGCTCCAGCAAATCAGTGATGTTGTGGTGGTCGATGTTATTCCAGAGCATCGAAGGCCCGACTTTCTCCCGGAGAATCAGATCTGGATTCCCGTTGCTCATAAAGGTGTGCCGGGCGCTATATGGTTACCGGATACCGGGTTTGGCGTATTATCTGAAATAACTGAAACCTATTTCAAAAATCATCTGAAGCGGGCAACCAACGGTGACAAAACCCGAGCTCTTGTATTTTATTGCCGGTCAGATTGCTGGATGTCCTGGAACGCAGCTAAACGTGCGTTAACTTATGGCTATTCGGATGTATACTGGTTTTTTGATGGAATCGATGACTGGTTTTTTGAAGGTTTCGACTTCGCTGTACTAACGCCTGCCGAAGGACAGAGGCAGGCCGGAGACAAAGCCGATCAATGATGTCGTATTCTGATAATCCATTTTTATTCGCACATAGAGAACTACCGATGAAACAACTACCGGCCAAGAGACGATCGATCACTGTTAAGCTAGTGATTTTTTGCGCCCTGATGACAGGGTGGGTGAATTTGCATGCTGCTGCCGGACTCTTAACCGGGGGAGCCAAAGCCCTGGCGCCGCTTAAATTATCGGTGATGGAGCCACTGGCCTCAAAACCCTATGATCTTGAGTCCGGAAAATATTATAAAATCGATATCATTTGCGACGGCTCAAGTGAGCTGGCTCTATCCGGTGCAGAGTTTTTTAGAAATATCTGGGTGGATGAGATTATTATCAATGATATAGAAATCCGACCGCTGGGTATGCATAGCCTTGAATTTGACGACGAAGGAACGGCGACTATCAAATTTATCGCAATACGCCCGGGTACATTCAGCCTGCGCATTCCGGGATCCTCCGGTGAGTCACAGCAGGCAATTTTTAATATCCGCTAGTTTGCCGTGACTGGAATAAAAACAATCAGGAGGTCAGGTTTTCTTTCCCGGGCATGCACTTTCGTATTGCTGTTGCTTACAGGAACAGCAATTGCAGCAGATGCACTTGAAATAGAAATAACCTACCTCGGGCGGGCCGGGGAGCCAATTATTCCGCTGTCTCTACTGGATATGCCGGTTGAAGACAATGGCATTCCCGGAAGTGTGCTGGGCTTGAAAGACAGCCAGACAACCGGCAATTTTTTAAATCATATTTATAAGCTCGATCATGTCATCCTTGAACCGGAAGAAAACCTTGCAGAGCGTTTTAAAAAGCTGACAAACAACGGCGCAAAGCTTTTCATCGCTGATCTGGGGGCCGCTGATCTGCAGAGTTTGAAAAATCTAAGTGCTGATGCGCTTATACTGAACGTCCAGTCTATGGACGATTCACTTCGAAATCAGAATTGTGATGCCCGGGTGTTGCATCTTCCACCGAGCCGGGCAATGGTCGCTGATGCGCTGGCGCAGTATCTGGCGTGGAAGCGCTGGAGAGAAGTAGTGCTGGTTACCGGCCGGCATGCACAAGACAAGCTATACGCAAATTCTTTGCATCGGGCTATAGAGCGCTATGGGTTGAAGCTGGTTCAGGAAAAAAACTGGACAGCAGAACCGGGTGCCCGCCGTACCGATTCCGGTCATCACACGCTTCAGCAGGAGGTGCCGGTTTTCACTCGCTTCAAAGAACACGATGTCGTATTGGTTGCTGATGAGCGCGATGAATTCGGCGAGTACCTGACCTACCGTTCTACCTCACCCAGACCGGTCGCCGGCACTCAGGGCTTAATACCCACTGCCTGGCATCGAACCCAGGAACAGTGGGGGGCAACACAAATACAGCGTCGCTTTACCAAACTGGCTGGACGCACCATGACTGAACGTGACTATGCAGCGTGGCTGGCTATGCGTGCATTCAGTGATGCGGTAACGAATACATCCAGCGCAGACCCCTCAGTCGTCAGAGAATTTCTTCTTTCCGACAAACTAAAGCTTGCCGGATTCAAAGGTGCACCACTCAGCTTCAGGCAGTGGAACGGACAGCTTCGACAACCGGTTTTACTGGCCGGGCCTAGAATGCTGGTGTCTGTATCGCCTCAGAAGGGCTTTTTACACGAAGTATCGGAGCTTGATACCCTCGGGTACGACAAGCCGGAGTCCGCTTGCACAGACTTTCAGGAATGAGCCACATGTACAAAGATAACTTGCAACAGAACAAATCCATAGCCGGTGGCCGGTTGTCGAAATACACTTTGACAGGAATTGCCGTACTGTTGTGTTGTATCAGCCAGGTATCACATGGGTATAGCTTGTATGTATCAAATGAAAAAGACAACACCATATCAGTAATCGATGGTAATTCGCTCGATGTAATAGATACCATTAGCGTAGGTCAGAGGCCCCGTGGAATCGTATTGAGTGCCGATAACAATTTTCTTTATATGTGCACCAGTGATGACGACCACATAGAAGTGCTCGATCTGCAAACAAGAAAAGTAGTGCATACCTTGCCATCAGGACCGGATCCCGAATTAATGGCGCTGGACGCGGCAGGGCGGCTGTATATAGCCAATGAAGACGACAACATGGTAACTGTGGTCGATGTTGAAAATCGGCGCAAGCTGGAAGAGATCCCGGTGGGAATCGAGCCAGAGGGAATTGGTTTGAGCCCGGATGGTAAATGGCTTGCCAGCACATCTGAAACCACAAACATGACTCATTTCATCAATACCGAAACGCTGAAGATCGAAGCCAATGTACTGGTCGATTCGCGTCCGAGAGTCGCACAGTTTACCGCAGACGGGAAAGAGGTATGGGTATCTTCAGAGATTGGCGGTACGGTCTCAATCATCGATACCGACACACATACGATAAAGCATAAAATCGAGTTTGATATACGCGGATTGCGAAAAGAGTCCATCCAGCCGGTTGGTGTAAAAATCGCTACCGATGGCACCGACAAAGTCTACGTGGCCCTGGGTCCGTCGGCCAGAGTAGCGGTGATCAATGCCAGGACTTACGAGGTCGAGAAATATCTGTTAGTCGGTCCGCGGGTCTGGAATCTTGAATTTTCCCCTGACCAGACACGGTTGTATACAACAAACGGCGTCAGCGGAGATGTATCGGTGATTGATCTTAAAAAACAGCGGGTAATTAAATCAGTCAAGGTAGGGAGGTTGCCGTGGGGTATCGTCGCCCGACCCTGAGAACATTGAATTATACAGCTATGCTTGACGCAACCCCGTTTGATGTGGCTTATTAAATGTTTCAGCCGGAATAAATCAGGAATGGGCGCTATGCGACAACTATCTATTGTTCTGCTGCTGTTCTTCAGCTCTCAGGCTGCCGCTCAGGCAACCGACCCGGAATGGCCTTGTATACAAGTATTGGTGCCTGAGATTGTGACCGCTGTAATGTGGCCAGAGATAATTCCTGATGAACAGCTGGAGCTATGGAAGAGCGACCCTGAGCTTTCAGATTTAGTTGAGGAGCTGGCCAGTGTTGACGAGTTTACCGAAGAAGAGCAGCGGCGTATCGAGCAGTTTGCTGAGTCAATTCCCGAGTCGGCCCGGCTGGCGACACTCAATACTGTTGCCCAGGGTATTGTCACCACAGCTAATAAACGGCGGGATAAATATATTCGTGGGATCAAGCGGTATACACGCCAGCAGATAGCGATTGCAAATCAGATAGAAGCAACACTGAATGATCTTGCAGTACTGGATAACAACAATGCGCAGACAGACAAAAGCGAGACCGAACGTGCACAAATTGAAGAAACGCTGAACTGGCACCAGCGAGTGTATGATCAGCGGGAACATGCGATCACAGCCTTGTGTGACGTACCGGTTGAGCTAGAAATAAATTTAAGTTCAGTGGTGCGCGAACTTGCTCAATACCTTCCATAGGAAACGCTCCCTTACAGTCATTGGAGGCAGCCAGAACAGCACCAGCTTCAGGGTCCTGTTTCTGCTCTTGCTCATCACCTTATCGCCAACTTGTGTGAATGCCGCCGATACGGAATCTTTTGATTTCGGTTTTTTCAAAGACCGGCCGGGTCAATTGGTAGAACTTGAAAACCATCGCCTGCACGCCGACTGCCGCGGAAAGGGCCTGACCACTGTTTTGTTTGAGGCAGGGCTTGGTGGCAGTGCGCTGGAATGGGTTCCAATCAGGGATCAAATTGCCGGGAGAACGCGTGTTTGTATTTATGATAGAGCGGGGTACGCGTGGAGCGATCCGTCGCCGTACCCAAGATACGCCCGGCAACTTGCCGCGGAAGCAAGTGCGATGCTGCATAAGCTGGGGCTTACCCAGTCGCTGATTCTGGTCGGGCATTCCTTTGGCGGCCTGGTTGTGCGTGAATTGGCCGGGTTGCCGGGTATTCAGGTTAAGGCAATGGTACTGATAGACTCATCTCACGAAGATCAGTTCAAACACATGCGAGTTGAAGGCGGTAAGGCAATCGTGCCCACGGGGGAGCATTTTGTGTTTTCCCCGGGGGATGCCCCGGAAAATCTACCGCAGCAACTCAGGCGCAAGATTAAGGCTCTGTCGCGTATGCGAAAAACCTATGCAGCAACCCACGCAGAAATGGCGAAGTTTACTGATTCAGCAGATCAGGTGGCCAGCACTCGCTCGGTCGTGGAGTATCCGGTAACGGTTGTCAGCCGCGGGCTTGATCTATACCCTGTTGCTGCGACCGGTTTAGATAGAAATACAATTTGGCAGCAGTTGCAGTCAGATCTGGTGTCGTTGAGTAGTGATGGTCGTTTTGTTTTGGCACAGAACAGCGGGCATCATGTTCACGTCGATGATCCGGCACTGATCGTTCGTATCATAGAGGAACTACTCGATGAAATTGACCAGCAACCGCACTAGAGAGAACAGCGCCAATACTGAAGGGCGGAGCATCCATCCGGCAACCGATGAAGCGGCAGAAAGTAGCAACGTGCCAGTAGAATCTGCCGCTGATGATCGAAGGCACTTTATTAAGCGTGCTGCAAGGCTGGCTACACTGGGAACAACCGTCGCAGCAGCACCTTTGGCGCGCGGTAATACTATCCCTGATAGCTGGCAGACGCCGGGTGCCGATTTCAGTAACTACGGTCAGCCTCGCAGTGCGATTGACAGCCCGATCCGCTGGGTGTCTGCTGATCGCTCGGTCCCCGGCGACGGAGTATCGTGGACACCGCTGCATGCGCTGGAAGGCACAATCACTCCCAACGGTTTGCATTTTGAACGTCACCATAACGGGGTTCCGTTTGTTGATCCGGCAAGATGGCAACTCACCATACACGGTAAGGTTGACCGCGCACTGGCATTTAGTCTGGATACCCTGCATCGCTATCCAATGGTATCGCGAACAACATTTATAGAGTGTGGTGGCAACAGTAATTCACTGTGGCACCCGAATCCATCGCAGGCACCTTCAGGCTATGTCCATGGTTTAGTGTCCTGTAGTGAGTGGACAGGTGTGCCGCTGTCTATTCTGCTGGATGAAGCCGGAATAGACATCAAAGCCGGCTGGTTAATTGCCGATGGTTATGATGCCTCCGGTGTTGCTGTCAGTCTTCCGATGAAAAAAATACTAGACGATACCCTGATCGCACTGTATCAGAACGGTGAACCCGTGCGGCCGGAAAACGGTTACCCTGCCAGATTGCTGGTTCCTGGCTGGGAAGGTATTGTAAATATTAAATGGCTTCGGTCATTGCGGGTAAGTGATAAACCGCTGATGTCCCGATTCGACACCGTAAGCTATACCGACCTGCAAAAAGACGGCAGCTTTGAACGCTTCAGTTTTGAGATGGGAATTAAGTCATTAATCACATCACCCACAGCTGGCGATAAATTGTCTCAACGCGGCTTCCACCAGATAAGCGGGCTGGCATGGACTGGCAACGGCAAGGTATCGCGGGTAGAGGTCAGTGTAGACAATGGTGCCTCATGGACCGATGCACAGTTGCAGCAACCGGTACTGGACAAATCGCTAACGCGGTTCCGGCTACCCTGGAGCTGGGATGGCTCGCCGGTGAAATTGAAAAGCCGAGCATATGATTCCAGCGGTCAGTCGCAACCGGATAGAGACTCCCTGCTGACCGAGCGAGGAACCAATATGTATTACCACTATAATGCGGTGGTTATATTTTCTATAAATTCCGATGGCCTGGTACGACATGCGTATTCATAGCGCTGTGCTGGCGCTGCCACTTATTTTCGGCATTATAAGCGCCGCAGTGTTTGCCGCTGGTGAACCGGACAATCCACGGCCGGCACTCGGGATTGAACTCAGAGACACAGCGGTGGCAGAACTGCCACCGGCGATTTTCGCCGATGGCACCGGCCTGCCGGAAGGGGAGGGTAATTCGGCACTCGGTGAAGAAGTGTTTGACCAGGAGTGTTCAATTTGCCACGGACGCGAAGGAATAGGTGGCGCTGCCATGGAGCTGATCGGCGATCGATCGTTGCTGGCCACTGAGTATCCAGATAAAGGTATCGCGGTGTACTGGCCGTATGCACCGCCATTGTTTGATTACATTCGTCGCGCCATGCCACCGTCATCACCCTATTCCCTGAGTAACGAAGAAATCTATGCGGTTATCGCATACCTGCTGGAACGCAGTGATTTGCTCGAGGCGGGCGCCTATCTTGATGCCACCCGTCTTTCATCCATTGTAATGCCTAACCGAAACAATTTTATCAATATCTATAGTGATAAAGCAGGGGAATGAAGGTATCGATTCATTTTAACTGGTCAGTTAGTGTGCTGTAACCTTCATACTCCACTAATGAGTCGCCCTTGGTGTTGCATAAAATTCCGGCCTGGAACCGCTGCGCTGCTTTTATAGCAGCATCTAAGGCGCTGTACTCATTTTTCCTGAATATCACTTAAATGGCCAGGCTCAATCCAGTAAAAACTCCGTGCAGCGCCTTTTATAGAGCTCTATAAGCTTCTGGACTGGAAATTATATGCAACACCAGGGGCAATCAACCAAAGAGCCCTGTTTTTACCTGAATTCATAGAGAGTCTGAGCTTGAGGTTATTATTTATCATAATCGAAGCGCTTTACTTGATCGCCACTTAGTGAGCTCGGCATTTGGTCTACAGCTGCGTTGTAGCACTTGAAAAGGGAGTTGCCATTGCCTGCGAGCTACGCCTTGCGGTAAACCAAATGACAAGCTCTCATCCGTAGACTTTGAAGGTTACAGTACACCAGCACTGCGGCGGTGACGAGGATAAAACGCTGTTATGTCCGGCAGAAAACGCAGGCTCAGCAATAATAACGCTATTGAAGCGGGTATCCAGCGCAGATCAACAGGAATGTCTTCGACATGTGCGAACGACTTATCAATGGCTGCTTCCGCCAGCTGTCCGGAAGAATGGAGCGGCAGATAGCTTAATTTAGCCAGGCGCCCGAGCTTGCCAAGATGAGCATCCTGGCGAGACGATAATTCCTCGTGGCTTTGTCCGGGGGCAGCATCGACTCGCTGAACCACTTCATCTGCCTGCCAGTAGGCCATAACCCGTCCGTCTTCATCGATTGCCTTGGGAATTCTAGCCGGAGTGCTGCCGCCAACGCCTACAATCAACCCGTTAACCTTGTATTTGTCAGTAGACGGCATGCCCCGGTGGCCGCTGCTTTGCGGCGGCGCTTCCTGCCCATCGGTAAAAAAAATAATTCGCGGGGCGCCGGTTTGTGTGTCGGCAGCGCGAATACTCTGATGCAAGCCCTTGCCTATACCGCTTGCGTTGGCCCATCGCATACGGTGATCTATAAATTCCAGTGAAGAGAGAAGCCCGTCATAGTGCTCGCAAACCTCTACTGGCGCGATCAGCGATACAACCCGCCTGCCGGTGAAAACGCTCCAGCCAATTTCAGAGCCGCAGGGCAGACGCTGTAACAGCTTGAAGGCTGCTTCCCTGGCAGCTGCGAGCCGGCTGATCACGGTATTGTCGCTTACCACATCGATAACATTCATACTTTGTGAAATATCGAAGGTGACCTGGAAACTATAGACAGGTCGGGACATCACAACGGGCTTGAGCAACACACACGCCAAGAGAGCGGTAAAAGCAAATAAAATAAGGAAATTCCGTCTAAAAAGCTGCTTTGCAATAGAGCTGGCCTGTTTCACAGGGTATACCTCAGGACTATAGCGTTCACGGCAGATCTTTAAGCTTGAAGTCCGGAACAACGACGTCGACGCTTTTAATTGGCGGGCCTTTGTCGCGATCTTCGCTGGCAATCTCCGGAGCGTGGCGTAGCGCGTGTTCCAGATTTACCCGCGCATCCCAGTCATCGGGGTTGCTCTGCAACAGATCTCGATAACGCTGTTTCGCAATTTCAATCAGTGGTCGGGTTTGTGCACCGGGTAAGTCGGTACGGATACCCCGGCGCAGATAATGGTTTGCCAGATTAAATTGCGATGCCTGACCTAGCGGGGTGTGTTCCTGCTGGCCGACAAGTTTCACCAGCAATGTTTCGGCTGATTCAAACTGACCACCCATTGATAGTGCACTCGCCGTTGCCAGAAGTACCCCTGCATTAGCTTCTGCTGCGGGCTGGTATTGCCGGTCATTGATTTGATCCGGTACAGCAGTAATAGCCTGAATCGTCTCTTGATTGCTGTACAGCCTATATGCCTGCCACAGACTCAATACGGCTAGGCAGGCCGCGAACACCGAAAAAAACAAATGTATCGTACTGCGCTTCAATCGAGTGTCTCCAATCGCACCAGAGCAATGGCTGCCAGAACCGCACAACTGAGTAATGCGGCAAAATACATCCAGCGGCTGTAGTCGACCCCGGGAATTTTTTCAAAGTACGTGAGGGGTTGGTTTTCCTGGCTGTCTATACTGGCGACGGCCTCGCCCATAGAATCCAGGTCATCTGCCTGAAACACCTGGTATCTGGTGCCAAGGTTTTTAAAAAATAGGTGCAATTCGACCTCTTCCGAGCGTGTCTTGACATCGGTACCAACCAGATCGAAATCGGGTGTATTGATCCCGCTTTGCACGTAGATAAAGTATAAACTGATCTGGTGCTGCTTCAAGCCTTCACTAACGCGCTTGCGGGTTAGCGCGTCAAGTTTTGCACCCCCGTCGGAAACCAGCAGCAGCGCCCGAGTGCCGGTGTAGGGTCGTTGTCTGAACGTATCTATAGCCGCAAGCAGGGCAACGCCCATATTGGTTTCCTTGGGGCCTCTGCCAACACCGCTGGCATCAAGGCCTGCCTGCAGAATACCGGTATCGTCGGTGAACTCGGCAACGCGCATCGGTACTACGTTAAAAAGGGTAAGCGCATAGCGGTTCTCGGGGCGCTGTGCCAGTAGCCAGGTGAGCGATTCCCTGGCGATTCCGTTTTTCGTCTGTGTTGCCTGTTTGGGCTGGTAGTCCTTCGGCATTGCGCGCCTGATCTCTGAATCCATGCTGGCGCTGCGGTCCAGTAATATAGAAATCTCAGCTCCGCGGCCAATGCGCTCGATCACATTCTCTGAACTCATCGGCCCGGCGAGCGCAAACACCAGCAGTGCCATTGTCAGTGCGGCCACAGTTTGCCAGAGTCTATGTATCCGTTGCCCGGTGCGGTCTGCTGGCAACCAGTGAGTCCAGGGAAAATCAATGGCGTCACGCTGATTCGAAAGTAGCGGCAGCAGTGCCAGCGGCAGCAGAAGCAGCAGCAATGGATTCTGGAATTCGAGTCCTGCCATATCAGTGCCCATCTAGTGGTCCACCCCCACTAGTGAGACGCCACTTTGGCCTGGCGTTTTTCCGCGCGGTACAATTGGCCACTGAGTTGGTCTATCGCAACATGCGGTGGTGACTCCGCCTGCTGAAAAAAACGTGCTGCAGAAGCTCTGTAAAAAGTTTCAACAGAATCTTTGTAGTCAACCAGCCACGGTACGGCAGCGTACAGATCATCGAGCGAGCTGGTATTTATGGTCTTTCCGGCCGCATAGTTGAATGCATGGTGCAGCGCGATAAAGGCTTGAGGTTCGGTATCGTGCTGTGTTCCGGGTAGTCGTCTGATAGCACGATTTGCTCTTGCAAATGGCAACGTGTGCGAATCGGTAAAGTGCCTGTAAACCCACCAAAGAAGCCATAGCGCCAAAGTGGTCAGCAGCGCTGCCACGCTAAGCTTTAAAGGTTTGTCATCAACTGCTTCTATAACATCGAGGGGCCGGCGATCCGGTAGTATAGACAGTGCCGCGCCGTTGCTGGAATCGAGCTTGCTGGTCAGCGGTGAAACAGTAAACGGCCATGGCTCCAGTGTCAGTTCGTTATCTGCTTCGCTTGTAAGCGTAACAGCGGGTAGAGTGATGGTTTCGGTGGCGGGCGGTGAGTTGATTATTTGATATTTAAGTTCGAGCCATACGTGCTCCTGCGCCAGTATTTCAGTAACAGCTAATCGATACAGGTAGGTAGTAATGCGCTGTTCATCAAGCGGTTCCGGCGCAGTGAGACTGCCTGCCTCCGATGTCGTCAGCCTTACTCGCTGCACAAGCACATCACCAATAAAATAACCGTGCGCTCGTGAAGGCTGCTGTACCTGTAGTTCCGCGCAGGCATTTGAGCAGAAAAAGATACACAACAACTGGAAGAGCCGGTTTATCATGTGGCCGCCTCCATAAAATAGCGGGACAAAGCCTCGGCATTGAAGCCTTCTGTCATCATGAACGGTGTTGCATCGCGGCTTGCAAATACCTCTGCGATTTCCTCTTTGCGGCTTTGCACATTGGCCTGCCATTGTTCCCGCACAGCCGGTGTCAGCCATAGATGCCGACGAGTGCCTGCACCCATTTGTCTGGCCGACAACAGGCGCTTGCCTTGCGGTGGGTGAACTTCGGTACGGTCCCAGATAACCAGCGGCACAACAAACGTGCCCGCGATCGGATCGAGCAGGCGGTCAAGCGGCTCCAGTGGCCAGTGAAAATCACTAACGATAAATACCAGCGGAGATTTACCCGCTACGGCATTAATACATTGCGCAAGAGCGTCTATACTCGCGCTATCGCTGCTGGACGGGCTGGAATGGCGTATGAGTTCCGCCATAGGCTCGCCGATACCACGTCCGTAACGTGGCGGCATGCTGAGGTCTTCACGCAGAGTTGAATCAAATGCCTGCAGGCCAACTGCGTCACCGAGACCGCCCGCGCTGAATCCCAGCGCTTGTAGAAAATCTGCAGCAACCTGCAATTTGTTATGGCCGGCGCCAAAATGCATCGAGGCTGAAACATCTATGATTGCAGACACATTGATCGCTGCGCGCTGCTGATTGATACGTACCAGCCAGTCTTTCTGAATACTGCTGATGCTGGCACGCAGATCAAGGCGCCGCGGATCGGGCTGATCGATCAGTTTCGCGTGAGAGACGAAATTCATTCCTGCTCCGCGACTGTTACTCCGGTGAGCCCCCGGCCGCGTACTGATTGATCTTCCCGGTAAGCGATAGACAAATTCGGTTGCAACCGGAACATTCACGGAGAGGCCACTACATTCATGATTGACTTAACCAGAACCGGTGCGATTTCGGAGCGGCGAAGTTCATAGACCGGGTTGAAAAACACGCGGTGACCGAGCGCCGATGGCAGCACGGTGTGCACGTCTTCAGGCAGTATATGGTCGCGATCATTGATCCATGCGACAACGCGTGCTGCTCTGACCATAGCGCTCATTCCACGAGGGCTCGCTCCGGCAAGTATTAGCCGATCCATATCGACGCCATCGACAGAGACACCGAATGCAGCGGGTGATTCACTGGCGCGCCATACCTCCAGGAGATACTTTTCAATGGCCGGGCTGGTTCGAACGGTTTGCTGGATAGTGCGGCTGATCCCGTTGAGCTGATCCCCTGGACACAATCCGGGCGGCACCTCTTCGATCAGTGCATCTGCATTGTGGTAAGCAGTGTCAATAATCAATGATCGCCGGATTTCTTCATCGACCGGAGTACCCATGTTGAGCTCGAACATGAAACGGTCACGCGCAGCAGAGGCAAGCTCGAAGGTTTCTTCTTTTTCTACCTTGTTGCGATCTGCGAAGACCGTCATGTGCGGGAAATTGTACTCGCGATTAAACGCCGATACCGAACGTTCGGCCATCGCTCGCAACAGCAGCGACTGAACCTGCGGTCGGGCACGGTTTATCTCATTGAAGAAAAAGGTTGTCAGGCTTTCACCGTGACGAAGCAGCGGGCCGGGATCGATACGTGGCTGACCATCTGCGTCGACATAGGTGTGATAAACCAGATCGTTCGGCATCAGGTCTATCGTGCCTTCGGTGCGCTCGAAGTCACCGCCTGCGGCTCGGGCAAATGCACGCAGCACTGTGGTTTTGCCAACCCCGACGTCGCCTTCGAGCAGCACGTGACCACGCGCAAACAAGGCTATATTGATCAATCTGATTAAGTCTTGCTGACCAATGACAACGGCATTAATTGCCGCTTCAGTGCTCAACGCTTTGTGACGCCAGTCCGCCAGATTATTATCTGAAGTCAAGCGGTTCCTCCATCGCGGCTTGTGGCGAATGAATATACAGGTTTTTATTAATTAATGCACAGTGATTAAGGCAGCGCAGCTTAATAGCAGTATAATTTCCTCAACCGGGTTGACTATGAATTACCGGCAATTAACACAGCACTAACACATGAGCGAATCCGTGGCTAAACCAGGCAGATCGACGAATAGCAAAATCTACCCGACCAGCACGCACTGGGGTAACTACCTGCTGGAAAAAAATGACGGTAGAATATCAGCCGTGCGCCCGGTTGATTCAGATACCAATCCGTCACCCATTGGTCGGTCTCTAATCGATTCGCAACATCGTGGTTGCCGAATTGCGCGCCCCGCTATCAGGAAAGGGTATCTGCAGAAGCAGTGGCGCAGTGATGGTTCACAGCGAGGCATTGATCCCTTTATAGAAGTGCCTTGGGACGAAGCGCTGGATATCGCAGCACAGGCGCTTGAGCACGTGAAAAAAGAGCATGGCAACGAGTCAATTTACGGAGGTTCCTATGGCTGGGCCAGTGCGGGTCGCTTTCATCATTCGCAAAGTCAGCTGCATCGTTTTTTAAAGCAGTTTGGCGGCTATACCGGTTCGGTTCAGTCGTACTCTACTGGCGGAGCGTTTGTTATTTTGCCGCACGTGATGGGTCTGCCATCCGGTGAACTGATGAAGCAGGCACCTTCCGTAGAAGATGTAGCCCGGCATGCACGTCTGGTCGTAAGCTTTGGCGGCATCAGCATGAAAAACATGCAGATAAATCAGGGGGGTATAGGTAATCACAGTGCCCGTGATCAACTGACCAGCCTCCGTCAGAGCGGCGTTGATGTAGTTTGTGTCAGCCCGGTGCGGGCAGATACGCCGGAATTTCTCAATGCAGACTGGTGGCCGCTGATTCCCAATACCGATGTCGCCCTGATGCTGGGTCTCGCGCATACGCTCTATAGCGAAGGCCTGCACGATTCTGCGTTCCTGCAGTCACATTGCACGGGCTTTGAAAAGTTCAGGGACTACCTGACCGGAGCAACCGATGGTCAAAGTAAAGACGCCACCTGGGCCGCTTCAATCTGCGATATAGAAGTAGATAAAATCCGCAAATTGGCCCGGCGCATGGCCAGCGCACCAACGCTGCTTTCTATCAGCTGGTCACTACAGCGCACCGAGCACGGAGAGCAACCCTACTGGATGATCACCACGCTCGCTGCGATGCTCGGCAATATAGGCCTGCCGGGGCAGGGTATAGGCTATGGATACGGATGCATTCATAATTTCGGTTTCGCCGGTCGGCACCCGCTACCATTCAAGGCAGGTGAGTTCGAGCAGGGGCCGAATCCGGTAGAGAATTTTATACCGGTTGCACGGGTCGCCGATATGCTGCTCGAACCCCGGGGTGAATATGTGTTCAATGGTCAGGCCCGCAGCTACCCGGATATACGTCTGGTCTACTGGGCTGGTGGCAATCCGTTTCACCATCATCAGGATCTAAATCGTCTGCGCCTGGCCTGGAGCAAACCCGAAACCATAATCGTGCACGAACCCGTGTGGACCGCCACCGCCCGCTACGCAGACATCGTTTTTCCAGCCACCACAGCACTGGAGCGCGAAGACTTCGCCTGTGGTACATCAGATCTGTTCTTATCCCCGATGCACAAAGTGCTGGATCCCTACGAGGACTCGCGAGACGACTACGCCGTATTCAGTGCACTGTCCAGTCGGTTGGGCTTTGCAGAAACTTTTACTGAAAATCGTACAGCGCGGGAATGGCTGGAGCAATTGTGGCAAACCACAGTAGAGCGGGCAGCCAGGTGCGAGGTCACACTGCCGGACTTTGAAACCTTCTGGAACGGCGGGCAGATTGCACTGGATTCCACGCAGGCACCGGCTATAGAATTTTCGATAGAGAAATTCCGACGCGATCCCGTGGCACATCCGCTGCCAACTCCGTCTGGTAAAATTGAGTTATATTCAGAAACGCTGGCTGGCTTTAACCTGCCGGACTGCGGTGGTCACGCACGGTGGCAGGAAAAAGAAGAAATAGCCGGAAGTGAGCGCGCATCAAAGTACCCCCTGGCGCTCAATTCAAACCAGCCGGTTACACGTCTGCATAGCCAATACGACTTTGGCAGCACCAGTGTTAAAACAAAAAAACAACAGCGCGAAACCGCCAGACTGAACCCGCACGATGCCGCCTCCCGCAGCATCAGCAACGGGGATATCATAAAACTCTATAATGATCGCGGAGCGTGCCTGGCCTCAGCCGTGATAAGCGATGGAGTGCGCCCGGGCGTTGTCGTGCTGCCCACCGGCGCCTGGTATAACCCGCAGGATGCCCGCGTTTATGATAGTTTGGAAGTCCACGGTAACCCCAATGTGCTCACCCGTGATGTTGGTACATCAAGCCTTGCACAGGCAACCAGTGCACACAGCTGCCTGATAGAAGTGGAACGGTACGATGATGAATTGCCGGAGGTCACCGTGTTTGAGCAGCCGGAGTTTGCAGAACGTTAAAAGTTACGAGGTTCCAGAGAATATTCAAGGAGCTTCGATGCACGTAGAGGAGTTAGCTTAATAGCTAATTGGACCCAGTGGATCGTGCTATGTTGTTTTATAAATAACAGTTTCTCATTCTCTTTCATGGGCACCGCCAACGTTACAAACGTCAGTTGTTGCAGCTTTGAGCGTCGGGAGGAGATCCGGATTGAAAAATATTGGAAACGCAGTTGTAGTATGTGCAGTTGTTAGTACTGTAATCAGCCTCTATCAAGGCAATTATCCTGTAGCAATACTTCAGGCTATTCCTGTGCTTATAAAGGTGTTATTGCTGATTTTTCCGAACGGAAAAGTGGCAGGTGTTTTGACCCTTGAGATGGGTCCAGAGCGTTGCCATAGTCAGAACCCGGGTGAGTATTCTCTGAGAATGGCGGTATTTAGTTCAAAATGTGCACTGCTGGTACTGCTTATCTGGTCAGCTGCTTTTACCATCGACTTTGATATTGACAACAATAATTTTTTACTTGGTGTGTTCGCGTTTGTACTGCCTGTGCTCTTTGCTATGGCAATTTCTGCCACCATGTTTCAGTTGCAAAGGTGCGGTTATTTTAGATTTTCGCGGCGAAATTAACTGTGGAATTGTTTGCCCGGGGTATGAACCGCTTCAGTTATTGCTGTTTGATCAAACTCGTCGAGTTTTTCCCATTGTTTGCGCAGTGCAGGGCCGCTAAGGAAGCCGATAATTTTTGTTACCAACTCTCCCTTGAGGCTGGATTTTTCTCTGCCTTTACTGAGCAGCTTTAGGAACTGTTTGAGCTGAGGTACCGTTAGCGAGCGAGTGATTTTCGGAGGGTAACAGGGGGAGCGTTGGGCATGCTGGATCAATTCACAATATTGACTATTTCGAGGATGAAACGAGCTTATCGAATCGCGTGTTGATTATACAGCCTATGCTTTGATAATGAGCGTGGCTATCACCTAAGCTTGTGCTTCGGGATCCGACTCGTTTCAGAGCTGGTACGAAACCACAATAGGCCAGTGATCCCTGAACCCGGGTATATCAGCAATGCGTGTATCAAGATCAACCATGCCGCTTTCGTCTTGCACAACCGTTAACGTTTTCGGATAGTGGAATACATGGTCAATACGTGTGTGCGCATAGTAGGTTTCGCCTGCTGCAATAGTACCATCGCCAAAGTCCGTTAGAATATCGGTGTAAAGTCCGCCGGATCTGTTTTCTTCAAAGTTATAGTTCAGGTCACCGGCAACCAGCCGGATGGCTTCGCTGCGAGTTCTAGCGTGTTCTATTGAGCAGCGTATACTGGCTATTTTTGCCGCCATACCGCGGGCCGGATGGGGCGAATGCACACCTAAAACGTACACGGATTTATTGATTCCGTCCTGTATTGTTACGCCTTTGGTTGCTCTGCCACCGCATATAATATCTTCTTCAAACTCTACGTCGAGAGGGCTTAGGATTGTTAAAACCTGACCATTATGGCCAGTAGACACTGAGTATGCCTGCCAGTTAGTACCCATGTTACCAGCAATGCGGGTTGCCTGGAGAAGCTCACCGAGCTCCTGCAGAATAACAACCTGTGCATCTATGGCCTTCAGTACATTCGACACTTCGTTTACATCAAGGTCTCGCATGTTTTTGTTGGCGGTTATTGCAAAATAACCCACATTCCAGGTAACCAGTCGAAAATCTGAAGTTGAAACGGCTGACAAGTCAAAACGCTGTGCGGGCCGCCAGCGCGCCCATAAGAGCAGTGCTGCTGTAACAAACAGGAGCAGCAGGAAAATAAGCGGTTTTCTATTTACTTTCACTATCAGACCTTTTATTCCCGTTGCCAATTCCAGCTGCTGCACTGAGCAGCGCGGATTTTCTGGCACGAAGTGCTTCACCAACGAGTGGTTTTATATTTTTTCGAACCACGTGGCGGCGGGAGCGGCTCTTTAGATACAGCCAGGCTTTTGCACGCCTGAGGTGCAGCCGGACATTGAAACGAAGGTAGATTACGCGGTGATCGTCTTTGATAATCGGAACAATATCAGCGGCCAGCGGAATGAGTGTATTGGTGACAAAATTGCCGATAAAATTCGGAATCAGCTTTAGCAGGGTAGGGCCTATAAATCGCCATAGGCGTATTAGCAATAACCACAAAATCAGTATTAGTTCCCAGATCAGATCGAATAACAAGATTGAAACACCGAGCATCGATTGCCCGATAAGTATAAAAATTAAACACAGCGCGGCGCCCAGCAGCAGTCTTTTGCGGCGCTCGGAGGATTTTTTCCACCACCGTACTGCATTGCCGAATGATGATCTTTTTAAACGATGCATGGCGAAGCGCGGTAGCAATTTAATGCCCCGGCGTTCGTGTCCGAACAGCAGGTTGAGCAAAACACTGACAATCACAAAACGCGCAGACAGGCTTAGCAGAAACCGCCCTGCATGGCGCAGTAGCTTTTTGCCTGACCAGGCTTTCCAGCCGCCAAGCAGAGTCAATAGCAGCGTTGTAAATTCACCAGCCCAGCTAATGAGCTTTGCACCGGTGTGAGCCCATAACCCGAGGAGCACGGCAGGCAGGGATTTGATCAATAGCGGCTTGAGAAACAACCAGGTTTTAAGTACTGGTGCCAGTAGTGCATCAGTGCCGGCAACATACAGGCTATGCCACGACACCACGATGCAGAATATCAATACACTCAACCAGGGTAACAGTAACAACGACACCAGCCGCCTGAATTCGATAGCACTGCGGTGTAAAAAAGTGATGATTCTGTTGGTGAGTGTTTTCAGTGTTTTTCGATAGCCGGGTTCAGTGTTTTGCTTGCTTATGTATAGAGTTAATGGTGCCGATCTATTGTAAATTCAAGTGTTTACGAGACTTTTGCTGCCTGCTCAACGTTAATTTTACGATGATTCCTGCTTCAAGGAAGCGTACGATAGATTTTAGATCAAAATTTAAGGTGCAGCAGTGACAACCCATTACCTCGATAACAGTAACCCACAGCCGTTCTGGGACAATTCAGTCGAACCGCGACTGACTATTGAGCCAGGTGATACGGTGGTGTTTGATTGTCTGGAAGCAAGCGGTCAGTACGATGAGCACTCCACACTGGAAAACTATCTGAATGTGGATCGCAGTAAGGTACATGCGCTGAATGGCTCGGTGTATATCAATGGCGCACAACCGGGCGACGCACTTGAAGTCGAAATACTCGATATGCAGCATAAGGGCTGGGGTTGGACTGCGTTTCGACCTGGCTTTGGTTTGCTGTCTGACGATTTTCCGGACCCCTGTTTTCATATCTGGAAGCTGGAAGAGGACCGTTGTATTTTTGGTGTGAACGACATTGTCCTGCCATTTGAACCGATGCCTGGCTGTGTCGGTGTAGCACCGCGCGAGGCAGGTCGGTTGAACACCATTCCGCCGCGGGAGAACGGCGGAAACGTCGATGTTCGCGACCTGACTACCGGAAGCACATTCTGGCTGCCGGTACTGGTGCCCGGTGCGTTGTTTTCAACCGGTGACTGCCATGCCAACCAGGGGCAGGGTGAGATTTGTGGTACGGGTATAGAATGCCCGATGACAGTCACGATGCGGTTTTCTATCCGCAAGAATTCAGCAATTAAAGAGCTGCAGTACATAAGGCCAAGCCCGATGACTCTTACCGATACCGTCGGGTATTTCGGCACCACGGCGCACGGGCCGGATCTGTATGTGAATTCGCAAAATGCAGTGCGACAGATGATCGATTGGCTGGTCGCAGAGAAAGGGCTGACTCGCGCGCAGGCTTATCTTCTTTGTGGTGCCATTGTTGATTTGAAAATCAGTGAAATTGTGGATATACCGAACTGGATAGTCACAGCGCAGGTGCCACTGGGGATTTTTCCATCGTAGTGCGGTATTCGGCACATTGGTTGGTGCGGTATTGTTTTGGTGTTTAATTGTGGTGCTTAAGCGATCTGAAACGTCTTGGCGAATCTGCTGCAAAGCTGCGGATTGGTAGCCGAAATAAGGTAATATTGAATTTTACCAATCATTGATTGCCCGCGATGAACTCTTCAGAAGCGCTTAGCCTTCTCAATCATTCTATGAAAAAGCATGGCCTGTCGGGTTGGACAGGCGGGCTGGACAATGCACGGCGGCGCTTTGGTGTGTGCCGTTTCTACCAGCAGCAGATCAGCCTGAGTCGGGTGTTATGTGAGCTCAATAGCGAAGAGGAGGTGCGCGACACGATCCTCCACGAGATCGCACATGCGCTTGCCTGGGAACGATACGGCGAGAGCTGCGGTCATGATCGCCGCTGGAAGGCCATTTGTGTTGAGATCGGGGCGCGCCCGGTTGCCTGTTACGATAGCGGCGTTGTGCAACCCACTGCACCCTGGGCGCTGGTGCATCGGGAAACCGGCGAAGTGTTCTACTCTTACCACAAGCGGCCTCGGCGTGACTGGTCTAAAAGCTGGATTCGTGGCCGTAAGTCTGAGACATTGGGATTTCTTGAAATTCGAGCGTCGGCCTCAGTAAGTTTTCCGGAGAAGAACAGCACTGCTATGTCTACAGATACCGCAGAATTTACCTCGCAGTCAGTCGGAGGTTTCCGGGAAAAGCTGCTTGATCACGTTAATACTTTTGCGCGTGATCAGGGCCTGACCGTCTCACCGGGCGCTTCGGTTAAATACGATGCTAATAACTGCCAGATCACGCTGACGTTCAGTGTTCCCGAGGAAGAAGGAGTTGATCGACAGCGGTTGGAATTCGAGGCGCTGGCTGGTGTATTTGATCTAAAAGAAGAAGATTACCAGCGAACGTTCCGGGTTAACGGTACCGAATTTCAATTGATCGGCTTTAAACTGAAAAATCGCAAGTACCCTGTTATTGCTACAGACCCGGGCGGTCGGAAATATAAGTTTGAGCTCAGTGTTCTGGAAAAACTAAAAGCTACCTGATCTGAAGGCGAGCTAGTGCGTCCATAGACCAGGGCGTAGCGAGGATCATTCAGGTGCGTGAGATTTCGCCTGCCACATGTGGGCGTTTAGTCATTCTAAATAATTTCATGTGGTCGGGGAAAGGTTGCGCGCTTGAGTGGTCCGCAGTAGCGCTGGTTTATGGATGGGCACTAGCAAGTAGAACGATTCAGTGCAATCGTTTCTATATATTGTGGGCTTTATGAACCGTATGTTTTATTGTACATCGACATCAGGTGCTCCTCTACAGTGACGGGCGGGTAGCGAGGTAATTCTCCCTGGTCGAGGCAGCCGGGAATGCATTTGACCTCGAAATCCGGGTTGCCAACATAGAAAAACGGAACTGAGTAACGTTCACGCCCCGATGTATTTATTACACGATGCAGTGTTGACTTATACCTGTCGTTGGTCCAGCGCGCAATCATATCGCCGAGGTTGACAATGAACGCCCCTTTTTGTGGTGGTGCATTATCCCAGGTATTGTCGGCCCGGTTCCAGACCTGAAGACCGCCATTGTTATCCTGTAGAAGAATAGTCAGGCCGCCGAAGTCGGTATGTGCGCCGGCCCCCATGCGATCCGGTTCATCAGGAGGCTGCGGCGGATAGTGCAGTAGCCGAAGTGTTGCCAGTGTATCGCTGTTGTAACTGGAAAAATAATTGCCAGGTAGTTCGAGTGATAGCGCGATCCCCTGCATAAGCGTTGCGCCTAGAGATTCCATTGCCGCAAAATACCGCGACATCACTGGCTGGAAGTCGCTCAGATCTGATGGCCAGAGGTTCGGGCCGCGATTGAAACGACCGGCAATCACACGCGGATCAGTGTCTGGAAGTTCTACTCCTATGTAATACCCCTCTTTACGGTCCGGCTGCCCTCCGGCATCAAGAGTTTGCCCGCCGAGGGTCTCGTAGCCGCGGTTGCAGCCTGAGTTGCTTTTTTCGACAGCCATTTTTTTATCCTGTGGCTGGCTGAATAAAGCGCTTGTCTGTTCGAGTACTTCGTTGATCAATCGATCGGCTATACCGTGGCCGGTACAATAGAAAAACCCGCGGTCTTGGCAGGCAGCGCGCAGCGTCTCGCCGACGTTCTGACGTTTTAATTGATCAGAGGATGTAAGGTCTGATATATCTATGATTGGTAGACTCAATTTTTTTACCGGCTCCTGAAAGCAAATTGATGACTGATCTAAATTCGGAAAATGCTGCTGCTACCCGTGCGGCCGGGCTCTGTTCAGCTGGGATCGAAAAATTTGTGCGCTGGCGCTGTGATGCGCTGGAGACAATAGAGGCCGCTATTGATGCAGACAATACCATAGCGTTGCCGAAACTGGTCAAGGCGTGGATGTTTCATGGCGCGGGTGACGCGACAATGGCTGAATCCATTTCAGATTTGCTGCTACAGGCAGAGAGTTGCGTGGCTCAACCCCGGGGATCGAATCAGTCGCGCGAATGGCAATTGTTGTCTGCACTGGAGCTTTTAAGGTCGGGTCGGGAACTTGAAGGGGTAGAGCTATTGCAGGGCATTGTAACGCGTGAACCCGGTGATCTGCTGGTACATCACCTGTTGCAGGAAGAATTATTCTGGCTCGGTCAGCCGCAGCGTATGCGTGAGGTAATTGAGAGTGCAGCGCCTGTATGGAATGAAACACAGCACGGTTACGGGAATTTTATGTCTCTGCGTGCATGTGCCAATGAAGAGGCAGGTTGCCTTGATATGGCGGATCGCTGTGGTCGCACCGCAGTTGAGATTGATCCGTCTGATGTCTGGGGAGCACATGCGGTAGCCCATGTTCTGGTGATGCAGGGGCGCATGGCTAAAGGTATAGACTGGATCGAAAAATTGAGCTCAAACTGGGGCCATGCAAACCAGATGCGTCATCATTTGTGGTGGCATATGTGTTTGTTTCTGCTTGAGACAGGGCAGCACGATCGCATTCTTGAATTGCTCACGACGGAAGTCAGAAATCCGCAGTCGGCGCTGGTGAAATCGGCACCCGCTGCCACCATAGATATCACCAATTTTGCATCGTTATTGATGCGGCTTGAACTCTATGGTGTTGATGTGGGGGATCGCTGGCAGGTATTGGCAGCTATCTGCGCGGATCGGGTACACAACCATGGCAGTGCCTTCAGTAATATGCACGACATGATGGTGCTCGCCGCGACAGGGCAATATAACAAAGCGGCTGAACTGCTCGATAGTATGCGCGGCGAATTCCAGTCGCGGAAGGGTTCTATAGCGACTGCCTATTGCCGGGTTGCTATACCGGCCTGTGAGGCGATACTTGCACACCATAACAGAGACTATGCGCGGGTGATAAAACGATTAGGCAGTGTGCGTGGCGAATTGAGCCTTGTAGGTGCCAGCCACGCACAGCGCGATGTTTTTTATCACATGCTTGTGCATGCGGCGGGTCAGTTGGGGCGTGATGATCTGCGCCGGATTTACCTTGGTGAGATTGAGCGCATTGGATTTTATGATGTGCCTGATCGTGCCGCATACGGCGGCGGCATGCAGCTTGAGTTATAAGTCGCTAAGGTCTACATCTGCATAATAGGCGGCAGTTACATCCGGGTGCGATCGCATGCGTATCTTCAGGGTGTTGGCACCGAACGCTGCAAAAACCGGATCGGCCGGGTTGTCGTTTTGACCGCCGCGTGCGTGGGCGGCAAGTTCCGCGGGCAGGGCAACGGGTTCGAAGCGGGCGTCGAGTCGCGGGTTCATGAAGTAGGCTATAGAAATACGTTGCTGACCCGGTGGCGGGCTGACAACCTGGTGCTTTGTCGCCCGCAGATAACCGTTGGTGGCCGATTGCATCATCTCGCCTAGATTAACTACATAGGCGCCGGGCATCGGCTTGACATCGATGAGCTTTCCTTCTGATAACACCTGCAATCCGGGAATCTCATCCTGCAGAATAAAGGTCATAATGCCGGAATCGTGGTGTAGCCCCAGGCCCTGACCGCTGCCTGCACCTTCAGGTTGAGCAGGGTAGCGAATGATCTTTACTCTGGTATAGGCATCTGGTGACATGCGGTTGTCAAAATAGTTTGCGCTTTGACCGAGCCCGGTGGCTAGAGCCTGCATCAGCGCCATACCCAGTGGATGTATGTGGTCCATCCAGTCGGTGATTCGCGCTGGCATTTCGGGCAGCGAGGCCGGCCACTGGTTAGGGCCGCGAAGTCGCATCCAGGGCGGGGAGGTGGCTGTTAATTGCGGCGCCGGTTCTTCCGGCCCGATATCAATTTGATCACGCCAGTCAACCTTGCCGTTAGTCATTTCGTGCTTAAGCAAAGTGTAACCGCGAAAGTGAGGCGAATTGCCGATTGACAACGCCTCTCGTTGATCGAGCGGCAGACTGAAAAACCGGTTGGCGGTCTCCAGTGCGTTACTGTCCAGCATTTTATCGACGCCGTGACCGGTAAGATAGAAAAAACCGGGGCCGTGGCAAGTCTCACGCAATTGCCGAACAAACACTTGCCCTTTGGCACCGGTCGGGTCGGTGAGATAGTCTGCTATATCCAGTATCGGGAGCATGTAGAGCGTGTCCTTCGTGGAAGGGAAATTACTATAGGTTACCAAGCGTATTGATCGAAGTCGAAGGTAACAGCAAGCTGCCTGCTGTTGCTACGCACGTGTAATATCAGCTACAAGATTTGCCATTAGGCGGAATGCGCCAGGCACCAGTTTTCCCATTTGGTGGTGTAGTATCAGTGATGTATGCGTATGACGGCCTTTGCCGAGCTCAGCGCTGAGTAAGGCGCCGTGGTGTGGTGTTTCATCTGGATCTGACATCGATAATAACGCACTGTAGGCGTCGTCCCATTCTTTTGCAAAGTAAAGCCCGCGTTCTTTATGCCAGCCCTGCCAGTCGGATTGCTCAATGGTGTTGGGGTAGTTCAACAGCGGGTGGTCGGGTAGTCGATGACTGACAACAGCGTTTTCGTCGGTAACCCGCCAGCGCAGCGAGGGTTTGCCTATCAACAGGCGACGCGGGGGAATGGTGAGTTCATTCCAGTCGTCCCATGGTCTGTGATATAGCGTAACCAGGTTGCCTCCGCGGTCTATCCAGCGGTGAATTTCCGGCATTAGTGACTGCAGCACAGGGCGGGTGCGAATGGCAAATAAGCCTATGATCAGCGTATCGAATTTCTCCAGAGGTGAATTTTGTTGCAGTTCATTGTCGCTGAGTGTGTGTATTGTAAAGCCGGCAGAATTGAGATGTTCTGCCACCTGATCGTTGCCGCCGCCGACATAGGCGATAGTGACGTCAGGGATTGTGACATCAAGCACCCGAACCGTCACGGCAGCGGTGTGGGTTCGCATGCACGATTTAATATGAGGGTAGGTAAATCGATTCGCCGTGATAGCTTTTTTGTCATCGAGCAGGAGCGTTATGGTGTACAGACCAGGCGGTACCTGGTCGGGTGCGTGAAGCGTAAAGCCTTCTTCGTTGCGAGTGGCACGCCAGTCATCAGGCAGAGCCAGTGAAGGAGTCGCCGCTGCAGGGTACTGATCACGCAGCTGCAGTTCTATTGTTCGATTATTGTTCTGTAGATTTAACAGGGCTTGCTGCGGGCTGAGCTGCGCGGAGTGCGGCGGCAGCAGCAGTGAGCGTGACTCCAGTGGGTGCCGGGTGACAGACGTCTGCCCGTTCAGAGTAACCGAGTGCAGGATCGCGGGCGCAGCGGGGTAATCCGGCAGGTAGCAGTCCGGGTAGTTGGTATGAGAATATTCTAGATCCGCAATTGCTATGTGACCGTTATGGTGCGACCAGCCGTGCGGCAGATCCAGTTCAATGCCGGTTTTTTCCGAGTCGCCCTGAGTCGACTCAATATGAACCGCGAAGGATTGCCCGGCGCGCAGGGAATCAGTACTTATCCACGCGCGAGCACTGGCACGGGTCGCCAGTCGTATTACTATGGCCAGCTGTCTTTCTTTGTCGGTTAAGCGGTGCTCTACCTCGGCTCGGGCGGTATCCGGACAGTGCTCTATAGCCTCGCGAATAAAACTCAGTGCGCGTGATGCGGCGTTACCTATATCCGGTAGACGAGGAAACGCAGCCAGTGTTTCTTCAATTGCAGTCTGCGCGTTTGCAAGCATATTTTCTATAGATTTGACATTATAAAATGACGCGATCTCAGCCACCGTCGATGGCAGTGCGCAAAAAAGAGTCCGATCAGGCTGATTGCTGTGCGACCACGCCAGATGCAGTGGCCAGTCTCGTTCCTGGCCGGGCGAAACCCAGCGTCCCATGCCCTGGGTTAGATGAAAGCGCCTCGACTGCTGGCCGATCTGCTCGTAAGTCCAGCCACTTACCGGGTCCTCCCCGCGGGAATCGATAAGCAGTGTTGGCTCTGGCGGGGGGAGGTCGTCATCGTAGGCGTCACCGGCACCGCTCCACGCCGGCAGATACATTTTTTTTACCTGCCACACGGGAAGCGATACATCAGTGAAGGTAGCGTCGGCTGCGGCGTTGATTGCCGTATGGGCCAGTTTTGTCATGGCGCGGTGATGACCATGCTGGCCGGGTATATCGAGAAATGTCGGGCAGATGATGTCGGGTTTTTCGCTGCGGATGATTTGCACAAACCGCTTCAGTGTTCTTTCATACCCCCACTTTTCCAGCGTTTCCTCCCCGCTTTTAGAGAAGCCGGAATCATATATAGAATCGTCCGGTGACTCGCTTAACCAGTACAGCCTGAGGCCGAGCACGTCGGCGGCCTGTTCCATTTCGGCGGTACGTATTACACCGAGATCATGGGTTGTTTGTGTGCCGATATTGTTTTGTCCGCCTTCACCTCGATTGGCGCAGGCGAAAGATATTTTTACTCCATCGCGCAGGCTGATGGCTGCCAGCATGGCGGATGTTTCGTCATCCGGATGGGCTCCGGTATTCATAAACGATACACAGGATTTAAGTGGCTGTAGCGCTCGCCACAAATTCAGAATTCTGGGGTTGCACTGTTGCTGTGTGATGCGTTGTTGTGCACTCAGGGGCATTGTCGATTCCTTCGGTTGGATTGCTCTACCTTACCAGCGTTTGAAAGTAGCTTGCTCTGACAACGAGGATCAACTGCAGATGATCTTCCGACCAGCGATGGTGATCGATTTTGTTGAATATGGATAATCATTCGCTTTTATCGATCAGAAAGATCTGACTCTAAATCTCACACGTTCGCTACGACTCTTATTGTCGGGCGGGCTCTTTGCCGAGTTTCAGTTAATTGTCTTGATAATTCAAATTATTTGAGTTAATAGTTGATCTCGGTTTTTTGAATACGTATTTGCTGCACCGGAATGTCAGCGGCGAACACTTGCAGGTCGATCAACAAACGACCGTTATTTGGGCGTCAAACCAGAGAGAGGAAGCATATGGGAATCATTAAGAATTGGGCTATAGGATCAGCTGCGGTTGGTGTTTTGTCACTGGCGAGCGGTCTTGCCCGGGCCGTGGAAATTGAATACTGGCAATACTTTTTTCAGGCACGTGTTACGGCGATGGAAACGCTCATCGACAACTTTGAGAAGGCAAACCCTGATATCACCGTGAAAATGACTCACTTTCCGTACGCTGATTACCGCACCAAGGTTGCTGCGGCCATACCAGCAGGAGAAGGGCCGGACGTAGTACAGCTTTTCTACGGATGGCTTAACGATTATGTCGAAGCCAAACTGATTCAACCGTTGCCAGCTGATGTTTTTGTCCCCGCAGAAATAGAAAAAGAATTTTTCCCGATGGTGCAGGCGATGAAGCGCGATGGTGAATACATGGCGCTACCCACAGCAGTCAGGTCTCTCGCGCTTTTCTATAACGAGAGATTATTCAAGGAAGCCGGTATAGATGCACCGCCGGCCACGCTCGAAGAACTGGTCGAAACAGCGAAGAAGCTGACAAAAAAAGATGGCGCGGGAAACCTGACCAGTGTAGGTATTACCACGGGAATGACGGCGCAGGATCACCACTGGTTTCGTGAAGTGCTGGTGCGGCAGTTTGGCGGCGAACCTTATACTGATGACTATCAAACGGTAAATTATTCCAATGAAGCCGGGCAGAAGGCGCTGGCTTTTTACGATGGTCTGAGGAGCGAGCACGGTGTTACACAGTCTGGATTTATGGATGAGCCGCAGGCGGCCTTTAAGGCCGGGCGTGCAGGTATGCATATAGACGGGTCGTTTCGTATTGGTGCTCTGAATAAAACGCGCGGCTTAAAATATGGAGTGGCTGAGCTACCCGCCGGACCGACCGGTGTAAAATCCAATTATTCTTCTTACTGGGTTAATGGCATAACTTCTAAAGCCACTGGAGAAAAGCATGCGGCTGCGGTGAAGTTCATGCAGTATGTTACTTCAGATGAAGCGATGCAGGTGTGGCTGGATACAGTCGGTGAGTTACCGGCCAAGCCTTCCGCCGCGCTCACCGATGAAAACAGCGCTAACCCGGTGTTCGGGCCATTTATCAGGGGGCTTGAGTACGCCAACACCACCAAGTTTGCCAATGAAAGTGCACAACGCCAGGTTATGGTGGATATGCTTAGTCGGGTCGAGCTTGAAAAGCAGTCCGTCGAAGATGCTGTTAACGCAGCCGCCGCTGAAGAACAGAAGATACTCGATGAGTATTATAAATAGTATTAAAATAGCAGTAGTCCAATTCCTTCAGGGATGAAAGCCGGAAACGGGTTGCGATAATGTCTTATTATCGCAATCTGTCTGTTTCACAGAAGCAAATCGTCTGGGCATGGGCTTTTCTCGCGTTGCCGGTTGTATTTTATGTGGTGATTCGCTTCTACCCAACCGGCAATGCCATTGTTTTAGCCTTTCAGAACTGGAATCTGCTTGGTGACAGGACCTGGGCCGGATTTGGTAATTTTAATAAACTTATTGCCGATCCGGTATTCTGGACTGTTTTTAAAAATACCTTTGTCTATTTGTTACTGGGAACGCCACTCAGTCTGCTGATTTCTTTTACCATTGCGTTTCATCTGGATCGTGTGCGCTTTATGCACGGCCTGATACGTGCCCTGTATTTTCTTCCCTTTCTAACCAGCGCGGTGGCAATGGCCTGGGTCTGGCGCTGGTTTTACCAGCCTGTTCCTATCGGGCTGTTTAATAACTTTCTATCGACACTGGGTATTCCGCAGGTTGCGTTTTTAAATTCCACCACCAATGCCTTACCGGCAATTCTGGCGCCGGCAATCTGGGCTGGTCTGGGCTTTCAGATCATTATATTCATGGCCGGGTTGCGTTCGATTCCGCAAACCTATTATGAGGCAGCACGTATAGACGGGGTCTCTGGCCGGACGGTACTAACCGAAATTACCCTGCCATTGTTAAAACCGACAATTGTATTTCTGGTGGTGTTTTCCTCTATCGGCTTTCTGCGGATTTTTGATCATGTATTCAACATGACCACCAACAACCCGGGCGGACCATTGAACTCGACCAAGCCAATGGTACTCATGATCTACGATACTGCTTTCAACGGCTACGATATGGGCTACGCTGCGGCACAAACAGTGGTGCTGTTTACGGTGTTGCTAATTGTCAGTCTACTGCAGTTGTATTTTCTGCGGAACCGTTAGCATGGCGACCAACGCAGCAGATCTTAAGGTAAAGCCCACAACGCAAGCATTGCTTGAATTAGAGCGACCGCCAGTACCACGCAGTTACGGGCAGTATATACGCTGGTTGATTCTATTCGCTGGCGGGCTGCTGATGGTGATGCCAATAGCCTATATGTTGTCGGCTTCGTTCAAATTTCCGTTTGAGCTGTACAATCTCAACCTGATACCCGAAGAGCCTACCCTGGAAAACTATACCTACGTGCTGGAAGACGGGCGCTTTTACCAGTGGTTTATTAATTCAATGGTAATTGCAGTGATCACAACTATTTCGAATGTACTGTTCGACAGCCTGGTTGGATACACCTTGTGTAAATTCCGCTTTCCCGGCCGTCTGTTTGTTTTTGTCGCTATATTGTCGACACTCATGATTCCCACCGAGATGCTGATCATTCCCTGGTATCTGATGAGCAAGTCGTTTGGCTGGCTCGATTCCTACTGGGGCATTATGTTTCCGGGGCTGATGACGGCTTTTGGTACTTTTCTGATGAAACAGTTTTTTGAAACAGTGCCGGATGACTTTATCGAAGCGGCTCGAATTGATGGATTGAATGAATTGCAGATCTGGTGGACAGTCGCTATGCCGCTGGTAAAACCCGCGCTTGCCGCACTGGCTATTTTTGTTTTTCTCGGTAACTGGACAGCATTTATATGGCCTTTAATTGTAACGAATGATCAATCACTCTATACCCTGCCTGTCGGATTAACCACTTTCAGTGTTGAAGCGCAGGTCGAGTGGGAGCTGATTATGACCGGAGCGGCACTGGCAACGATTCCCACATTGATCGTTTTTTTGATATTCCAGCGTTATATTATCCGTGGTGTGGTAATGGCCGGATTAAAGGGATAAAAAGTTGATTCACGATTGCACAGAATTCCCCGATCCGGTCTATAAGCGTACTGTGCTTGCACCATTGTTTGATGGCGCTCGTAACCATTACGTTAATCCGGTTAGAGCTATTAACCAGGCACATCTGGTAATGCTGAAGGAATCAGCAATCGTAGCGGGCCACTGTGCTACAGACATAGCCAATGCGCTGGTGGATATAGACACTACCATTGATCCCGCGGCGCTTGAATATACCGGTGAATACGAAGATTATTTTTTTCTGGTTGAGGCCGAACTGAGAAAAAGAATCGGGCCGGACACCGCCGGTATGCTGCACACCGCTCGATCCAGAAACGATATGGATCACACTATTTTTAAATGGGTATTGAAATGTAAAGCACAATCGCTGTTAGCGAAAACGCTCAATCTGACCGAGGTGTTATTGCAAAAAGCCCGTGCTGAGCGAGATACGCTAATCGTTGCTTACACCCACGGACAGCCAGCGCAGCCCAGCACCTACGGGCATTATTTGTGTGCAGCAGCGGAAGTATTGCAGCGCGATACCGAGCGGCTGCTGGCGGCATACACTAATATAGATCACTGTCCGATGGGTGCGGCTGCTATTACCAGCAGTGGGTTCCCGATCAACCGCCAGCGAATGGCTGAGTTACTCGGCTTCAGTTCACCGCTGCTGAATACCTATGGCTGTATTGCATCAGTCGACTACATAACCGGCTGGTACTCAGCAGTTAAATTGATGTTTCTGCATCTGGGGCGTGTTGTACAGGATATGCAATATTGGACTGCATTTGAAGTAGGGCAGTTATATGTGCCGAACAGTCTGGTGCAGATCAGTTCGATTATGCCACAGAAGAGAAATCCGGTGCCTATAGAACATCTTCGACACCTGGCGTCGGTAACCTGCGGCCGTTGCGATACCATTATCAACACTATGCACAACACACCGTACACCGATATGAACGATAGCGAAGGTGAAGTGCAGCAAGCCGGTTATGCGGTTTACGATTCAGGCGAACGCGTGCTTGAGTTACTGGCGACGGTAGTATCTGCAAGCAGCATTGACAGTGAGCGTGTATCACAAACCAGTGAACGTGCCTGTATAACTATAACCGAGCTTGCTGATACGCTGGTGCGCTCTGATACTTTATCGTTCCGGCAAGCCCATGAGATCGCCGCCGATACGGCAAAAGCGGTAATTGCTGCCGGCAAGTCGCTCGCAGACGGATATGCAACGTGTATGGAAGCGTTTGAAAAACATGCTAGCGGGAGCAGCAGCCTAAGCCAGGCGGATTACATTAACGCGGTTAGTGCGCGTAATTTTGTCGAGGTTCGTGACCGCCCGGGAGGGCCGGCGCCGGCAGCACTGGACGATGCACTCGCTGGTTACCGTATCACGCTGGACAGGCAGTTAAAGACGCTAGAGAATGCCCGACAGCAGCAGTCCGATGCAGAGGAACTGCTCACGTGTGCTTTTGAACAGTTACTGGAAACCTGAGCTATGGCGAGTGTCGCACTGCGTAAGCTGGTGAAGTTTTATGGCAAAACGCAGGTATTGCATGGAATTGACCTAACGGTAGCGGACGGCGAATTTATCGTGTTGGTCGGCCCGTCCGGCTGCGGCAAGTCAACGAGCTTGCGAATTATCTCTGGCTTAGAGGGGGCCACCTCCGGCGATGTTTTAATTGGCGATCGTATTGTCAACAACCTGGAGCCCAAAGAGCGGGACATCGCCATGGTGTTTCAAAACTATGCGATTTATCCGCATATGTCGGTACGAAAGAATATCGGATTCGGATTGCGTACTGCAAAAATGAGCAAGGTGGATAAAGCAACGCGTGTTAATGAAGTAGCCGATATTCTAGGGATGACGCAGCTACTCGATAGAAAGCCCGATCAGTTGTCTGGCGGGCAGCGCCAGCGCGTAGCAATTGGCAGGGCAATGGTACGGAATCCCGCAGTGTTTTTATTCGATGAGCCATTGTCTAATCTGGATGCGCAGCTGCGAACGCAAATGCGCCTTGAGATAAAAAAGCTTCATCAGCGAGTAGGCAATACGATTATTTTCGTAACACACGATCAAATAGAAGCGATGACTATGGCCGATCGAATCGTAATAATGAAAGATGGTCATATCCAGCAGATCGGTACACCGCAAGAGGTCTATCATCAGCCTGCGAATTTATTTGTTGCACAGTTCATTGGTGCACCCGCTATGAATATATTTAAGGGCCACGCGTATAATGATCGGGTTCGGTTGGATAACAACCAGCTGATCGCGGTTGCTGGCATACAGAATGTAGTCAGTGATCAGACTGTACTGGTTGGTATACGCCCGAGCGATCTGACAGTGGGAGGTAGCTCGCCGATGCTTGAAGGTACTGTCAGTGTCCTTGAACCATTGGGGTCAGAGTCGCTTGTGTACGTTTCAGTAAATGATTCGGAGGTTATTGCCACCGCTTCCGGTCGTAGCCCGCCCGCAGTTGGAGACAAGGTGTCACTGAGCGCTATCGCAGAAAATTTGCATTTGTTCGATGCCGATAGCGGCGAACGGCTGTCGTGACCTTTAAGCCTCGGTTACTCGGTTACAATTTAAACGGGTCACTTCAGTTGTCAAGTGTAAACATCACTATATAAATGTGATTTTAATTTGATGCCAAACGTTGTTTCTTCAGTTCTTGTTGCTGTCAACAGGCTACACCATTGACGTTGTTAATGGATCAGTTTCCAGGCACCGCTTCCAATGTACCGTACCTTGGCGGTGATACGGTATTTTTGTGAATCTATGCGCGGCAGTGGGTACTATCACTTAAGGCCTTTATCCGAATACGAAAAGTCTGTTGCAAAGTTAAGGGTAATCTGCGGGCGATTGTGATTGATTTATTTTCTACGAAACGCTGTTTTCCTGAATAATCGAATTACCCTGCTGATTTTCGCACGCTTTCGCTACTGGCCTTATTCCCGGATATTAACGGGTGAGGCGACGTGGTCTGTCGCCTGTTGTATGGAATTGCGAGGGTATACATATGGAATTGGTGGGTAAACTTCAGAAGTCTCAACCGGGACAACTCGAATTTGTTGCACTGATGTCTCTAATTACGTCTCTCACGGCAGTGAGTATCGATGCGCTGCTTCCAGCTCTGAAGGGTATGGGTGAAGCACTCGCTGTTGCCAGTATGCTCGATATCCAGCTTATCGTCTCAGTATTCATTGCAGGAATGGTATTTGGTGAATTGTTTTTTGGCCCGCTTTCGGATGCGATCGGGCGAAAGAATACGATTGTGGCTGGCCTTATTGTGTATTGCATCGGTGCCATAGTAGCCATGTCTGCTCAATCGCTTGAACTGATGCTGGCGGGCCGGGCGATTCAGGGCATTGGAGTCTCCGGCCCTAAAATCGCCAGCCGGGCACTGGTGAGAGACATCTATAGGGGCGATGAAATGGCGAGAATAATGTCGCTGGTTTTGATGGTATTTATTCTGGTGCCGATGCTGGCGCCTCTGCTGGGTCAACTGGTTATTTCATATTTCTCCTGGCGGGCTATATTTGTTGTGTACCTGATAATGGCGATGATCAGCGGGGCATGGCTGTGTGCACGGCAGCGTGAAACCTTGCCGCCGTCTAGCCGGATTTCACTGCGTCCGTTGGTTTTTTATCGCAATGCACAAAAAATTGTCAGGCACTCCAGCGTGATGGTTTATACCGTTGTTGCCGGGGCTGTTCTCGGATCCCAGTTGCTGTACCTGAGTGTGGTGCCAACGCTATTCTTCGATGTGTACGGCGTGACTCATCAGTTTCCCTTGTATTTTGCGATACTGGCGCTCGGTGTCGGTGGGGCCGCGTATTCGAACAGTAAGCTGGTGCAGCGTTATGGTATGCAGGCAATGGCATTGACAAGCATCAAGGTTATGACGGCAATTGCTTTTTTGCTGTTTGTCATCTGCCTGCTAACCGGTGGCAAGCCATCGCTGCTGTGTTTTATGATCTGCGGGGTTGGACTGATGGCGTGCATTGGAATATTGTTTGGTAACCTGAATGCGCTGGCGATGCAATATCTTGGCAGGCTGGCTGGCACTGGCGCATCTATTGTGGCCTCAATTTCAAGCGCTGTTGCGGTGATAATCGCGGTACTGCTTGGTCGCTATTACGATGGAACAGTTTACGTTATTGCTGTTGGCTATTTGCTGTGCGGGGGGATCGGGCTGCTGCTGCTGCGTGCTGCACCTCGTATGAACAGTGTTGCAGTATAGCCGATTTAATTATCGTTCAGGTGGCCGCTGTAGCTCAGTAGTTTTCCCAGTAGCGGGGCTGTAACAGTAACTGAGAAAACGTAGTTCCCGTCGATAACTGTTTTATACGCGACCGTTCGCGGCAACAGCCACATTGGCAGGGGAATACCTTTGATTGACACTGATTTTTGCACCCAGTGCCAGCTACCGTCAATAATTTCAACGTGTAGCTGCAGCGCCAGCGCGCCGGTGTTTTCGCTCCAGTAACCGGACGGGTAGCGGCCATGCGGTTTGAACACAGATTTCATTTCATGGGTATTGTTAAAGTTGCGGTCCCAGAATAGCTGTGAGTCGGAATGCTTAATAATAACCTGTAGTGTATTACACTGAGCGTTCTCTCCGCCGGATACCGGAATGCCTAATTTCCGGGCAACGCGCCTGCCGAGTACCCCTGCCACGCCGCGCCCGAAAGCAATCTCCACTTCGCCACTTAGCGTGCCTCCACGAGTATGTAGCTGCTGGAGCAAGGGGAGAAGTTCGGCGAAGCTGTCACCAAACCAGTGTTGTGCGGCATTAGGCATCAGGTACTCTTAGGTTTTATCGGCAACAGCGTGATTGACTATTAACGTCAGGTATCAACGGTGGTTGTATGCCAGTGGGCTTTGAACCTTCGTCTGCTGAAGATCCGCAGCATTCACTGGTATTTTCTGATTTGGTGCTATTTATTTTGGCGTTGCGTAACATGCGTTGAAAGGGTTTGCATTGCGCTTGCAACCCTTTCAGTTCCACTTTAAGTTGCTGGTTGTCTACAAAGATCGAATTTACAGCCATTTTCTGTAGGCCGTTGTTGCCGATGGCAAATTCGAAGTACGTTACCGTTGTGCTCTCAACCGGGTAGCTCTGCAGTGATTTTTCGATGATCATTTGCATTTTACCAGCGTTCATGTAGCCGGCTGAGGATTTCGGATTGCCATCGAGTAGTTGTACCACTATTTCGTCCCACTGATCGGAGCCGCTGCCACAGTCGAGTGATTGTACCGTTGTAAATTTAATTTCAGATACATGATAACCCGGTGAAACACGGGCCTCACCGCTGACAAAGACAACAGGCAGGTCAGGGTTTTTCTGCAGGCTGGTGCGAATATTTTTTAAACTGGATTGTTGGTTCATTGTGAAGATGCTATCCTTGTAATTAATATTTCAACAATACTGATAATATTAAAATATGAATGAAAGTCAAGCGATAGATTGCTTCAGTGCGCTGGCGCATAGTGTGCGGCTGAGTATATTTCGGCAGTTGATTAGCAGTGGCTGTAGTGGTGTATCTGCCGGTGCAATAGGTGAGGCGGTTGGCGCGGCCCCGTCGAAGGTGTCTTTCCATGTAGCCGCTCTGGAGCGAGCCGGGCTCGCTTCTTCACAGCGTGTATCACGACAGATTATCTATCGAATCAACATTGAAAAGCTGGCAGAGTTGTTTGGCTATTTAATGACCGATTGCTGCAAGAATGATCCTGATCTGTTGTCGTGTTGTGGCATAGCTCTGGATGATCAGTCAAAAGCACCACCCGGCAACAATGATGCTTGAATCGCCGGGAGAAATTGTACCCTGGTGTAGCAAGCAGTCAGCGTACCGCTTGTTGCGCTCTAAATAACAAACCTCTGCCATTAAAGGTTACGCTGCACTCGCCTTAATTCTGAAGCAGCGTAACAATTCCTTTAACCGGGTTAACCTCTAGTTGTTGACCCGTAGAGATTAGCGTTGTGATATCGCCATCGACAAACTGATCGCACATGGTCAGATCTGCGAGTGCAGCGCCCTGCATTAGTATGGTGTTGGCCTGATTAAATAATATGGCCCTGGGCACAATGGCGCGTGACTTCATTTCATAGAGCATCCACGCGGTTGCAACGCCACCTTTTGCTGTATTTAATACCAGTATTTTGTCTTTGTAGGATTTGCCGTACAGTTTGTGTTGCGGGCGGGAGAACAGCCCTTTTTTCCTGTCGAGGTCGTAGCGCGCAGAGAAGTTGTCGTCGGCAACGAGTGCTTCGCCAGTAACCGTGGGGCCGATTCCAACATGGCATTTGAAGGTGGTCATCAGATTATCTCTCCGGCAACGGCTGAGTCTATGCAGTGCTCCATACTGGCGAGTGCGGGTTTGTATCCGTAGCCTCCGAGAATATTGACAATCTTGGCTGAGTTGCTCAGAAGATGTGTCCAGCCGTTGGCTTCACCTATCTCGCGTGCGTATTGATTATAGAAGCAGGTACCCTGCAGCACTTTCGCGCCCGCTTCTTCCATGGTGCTGACCAGTTTCATGCGCGTTGCGTCGGGGTATACCTGCGGTGAGGTGCAGACAATAACCGGCACGGTGAAATTTTTATTGACGCATAAGGCTGCAAGATCTGACATTTCTATAAGTGATAGTTGCGGTGCGGCAAATACCACAACGTCGACCGGATCACCCGGGCTGCCGTAGTTGCTGCGGGTTTTTAATAGATCGTAAGGGGTGATTGTTTCTATGGCTAATTTCTCACCGCCCACACATGCGATAGAACCGGCTTCAGGAGTGACGCCGGTCAGGTGAAAGAGGGGGGTTGAGCCGAAGCTCGCCATCGCAGCTCCCATGTGTTTTAGCTTGTCCGATGTCGGTGCTGTAGTTATGCCCTCGATCACGGGCACTTCCCAGTAGGAGCCTGAGAGTTTACCGATGGTCGCTCCCAGCACGCCCCAGTCGGTGAGAGTCTCTGGCATTTCGTTTATACTGAATCGGCGCGTCGCTTTGCGGTGTCGGTCGAGGTGTAAGCCATAGCGCGGAGTTCGACCGGTAAGGCCGGCCGCCAGTGCCGAGGGGCCTCCTTCAAAGTTTGAGCGAGCACCACATACACTGTTGCTATAGATCACCACGCCGGTATCACCGAAGGCAACGTGATCACCGAATACCGGGGGCATGATCGTCTGATAATTAATGCAGGTGTCGGTCATCAGAATTCCCATGCGTTCACAGGCGGCGATAGTGCGTCGATCCAGATCGGCCATTTGCTCGGTCTGCCCGAGCGGACCGTAGTAGGAAAGATCAACTCCGCGCGGGTCGGTTATCATCGGTATTCTGACACGGGCTCCCTGATTGGCCAGATTCTCCAGAAATGCCACACCGGCCTCACCCACGCTTTCCGGGTCTACCATCATGTGAGACTGGCTGACCGGAACCATATCGATAGCATCAAAAGCGGTGCCGACCTTAACCTGATGGTCAATCGCCCAGCGCAATGGTTCACCCAGATCACCGTTGAGCATGGCTTTTTCTTCAGTGGTGAGGTTCATTCTGTGCTCCGGCTATTGCTCTGTGATTGATGATTGAAGGTTTAGATTATCGACCGGCGGCATAGGCCTGCATAAGTCGGGGTGTTGCGGCTGCACGCAGCAAGCCGTCGGCATCACGGCGGGCGGCGGTTAGTCGACCGATAGCCCATTCATCGGCAACGGTGACTGTATGGCCACGCGCCTGAAGTTCGTTCAATACGGCGGTGCCGAAATTTCGCTCAATCATCATATGGCCCGGTTGCTGAGAGCGCGGGTAAAAAGAGCTTGGAAAATGCATTGTGTGAAATAGCGGCTGATCTATAGCCTCTTGCAGATTATTCGTATGGTGTACGTGACGCAGGAAAAACGCCAGCTGCCATTGATCCTGCTGGTCGCCACCCGGTGTGCCGAATGCCATAGCGGCTCCGTCTTCGTGTATGGCAATTGAAGAGGTGAGAGTGGTTCGTGGCCGCTTGCCTGGCTGCAGTGACGTGGGCAGGCCCGGTTGCAACCAGTACATCTGAGCGCGTGAGTTAAGACAGAAACCTAGCTTTTCTATGGTGGGCGATGACTGCAACCAGCCGCCGGACGGCGTTACCGCGACCAGATTGCCGTGCTTGTCTATAACATCGATATGTACGGTATCGCCACGTTTTTCTGATAGATGCGCCATTGTTGGTTCATAGACACTTTCGGTTGAAACGCCCATTGCAGCCAGCATCGACAGGGTCTGTTGTTTTACGGTTTCATAGCCCGGGACAGTGCCGGGGCGAAGTGTTTGATCTGCGGTGTGACTGAGTAGAGCCCGGCGTTCGTCGTTATAGCGGCGAGACAACAGCTGTTCGAGTGGTACCCTGGAAAACGCTGGATCACCGTAATAGACTTCTCTGTCTGCATAGGCAAGCTTCATGGTTTCAATGACATGGTGAACAAAGTCGGTTCCGCATGGATCCATGGAACCTATATCTATGCCGTCAAGTATTGCCAGTGATTGCAACAGTACCGGTCCCTGGCCCCAGGGGCCGGTTTTTGATACCTGCCAGCCCTGATAGTTATAGTTGGTCGGTTGCTCGATAGTCGCAGACCAGTTGTTTAAATCGTCAGCGGTCAGTATGCCTTTGTGTTTGCTGCCACTGGCATCCATGACTTCGGCAGTTTGTAAAAATGACTCTATCTCCTCGGCAACAAAGCCGCGGTAAAATGCCTCTCTGGCCAGTTCTATCTGTTCCTGCCGATCCGACTTTATCGATGCCTCGGAGATAATTCTTTTCCATGTGCTGGCAAGAGCGGGGTTGCGAACCAGCTGATTGGCAGAAGGAGCCGTGCCGTTCGGTAACCAGGTTTTATAAGATGTAGGCCATTCCCGTTTGAAGAAGTCTGCCATGTCGGCGATGGTATCGGCGACTCGCGGCAATACCGGGTGCCCGTGCTCGGCATAGTAGATGGCAGGTTCCAGTACATCCTGCAGACGCATTGATCCGTAGTCCCGCAGCATCAGCATCCAGCCATCGAAAGCTCCGGGTATTACGGTTGCCAGCAGGCCGTCACCCGGAATCAGATCAAGGCCTTCCGAACGATAGTGTTCGATAGTCGCTCCGGCCGGTGCCGGCCCCTGGCCGCAAATGACATCAACCCGCTGGTTCGCTGCAGAGTACAGCACTGCTGGCATATCGCCGCCTGGACCGTTCAAATGCGGTTCCACCACCTGCAGCACAAAGCCGGTTGCTACGGCGGCATCGAATGCGTTGCCGCCTTTCTCAAGAATGTTCATTCCGACCGCAGTTGCAATCCAGTGAGTGGATGCGACGACACCGAAAGTGCCGAGTAGCTCCGGACGAGTGGTGAATACGGACATGGCTGGCCTCATTGCGGCAATGGGTTCACTGCCGGAAGCCAAGAGTATGGCCTTGGCACTGGGCGGGATCAAGCGAGCACTGCGGCTGGAACGACGGAACGTTTCGGGTAGGTACAATATGACCCGCCTGTTTACTTCTTCCTTAGCCAGTGCGATGGTTTTCTGATATCGTCGAGCCTAAACGATTGAACAGTTCCCTATGACCAACAATGACATGCTTCGGCGTCTTCGCTACACGTTTGACCTGAATGACTCCAAAGTGATTTCTATTTTCGCGTTGGCAGGGAAGCAGGTAACTCGCGAAGAGATCAGCGACTGGCTGAAAAAACCGGACAATGCAGCTTTTAAAAGTTGCAACGACAGCACTTTTGCTACGTTTCTAAACGGTTTCATTGTTGAGCGCCGTGGTGCCAGAGAGGGCCCGGCAGCGCCGATCGAAAAGAAGCTGACGAATAACATTATTTTCCGCAAGCTGAAGATAGCGCTTAATCTGCAAGCCGAAGAAGTGCTGTCGATACTGGCAGCGGGTGGATCTGAAATAAGCAAGCACGAACTGAGTGCGTTCTTTCGTAAAACCGGTCACAAGCATTATCGACAATGCAAAGATCAGGTGCTGCGAAATTTTCTGTATGGCTTGCAGCTGAAGTACCGTGATGAAAAGCCCGATGCCTCCGCCGATGGATTCAGCTGGGGTGAATAACTGATTGCCGTCGGTCAGCGTCCGGCTGACTAAAAGACCACATCCGCAGTAGATCATTAGTTTTTTTTACAATAGCCATGGCAATTCCGTTGTAGATTAACGCCCAGCGGAGCTTTTCGAGGAAGCTTGTAAATCGAAAAAGATCTTTTGCTCTGCAGCAATGATTGCTTCCAGCCGAATGGCGTACTGATTCCGGGCAACACTTTCTTCGGTGTCATAGATGCCAATGCTATTGGTAAACAGGCGGGTTTCACGTTTCATTTGTTCCGAGGCTTTGCGGTACCCGGGCCAGACTTCACCGTGGCGGAAAGTTCGCTGAGCGCCCTGGGCCAGAACCACACCGACGCCAAGGCAGGCGATTACTATATCCACCCAGTGTGTTGCGGTAGGTTTGAGAATAGGTAATGCCGTGATCAGAGCGCCGCACACAATTATGAACATATCGGTCCGCTCCGCGCGGCTTTTTAGGCGAGCTGCCCGTCTGCTGTACCACGAGCGCTGAGAATTGAATTCGATCAGTGTTTGTACGAAAGCTGTGCGCCGCTCGCGTGGGGTTTCTGTCGCCGGTTCCTGCATACTGAATGTTCCGTTCAATCCAGTAATTAGAATAGCACTTTAGTCAGTCTGTACCGGCAGCCGGGAGGCGGATCATCAGATCGCTTTTGAATTAGCGGGTTGATCAGGTAACCTCTTCCTCAGGACCCTGATCCGGATCAATTGAAACTTTTACAAGGTGAGTGACATGCTTAAAGGGATACCATCGATTATCAGTGCCGATTTATTATGGGTTTTACGTTCAATGGGGCATGGAGATGATCTGGTTATCTCTGACCGGAATTTTCCAGCACATAGTGTGGCCCGGAGTACCAGCAGCGGATACGTCATACCGATGGACGGCGTTAACGATACCGAGGCGGTGCGAGCGATTCTGCAATTGTATCCGCTCGACAGTTTTGTTGAGTCTCCGGTGCATCACATGCAGGTTGTCGGAGAGCCTGAGACCCGGCTTGCGGTTCACCGGGAGGTACTGGAAGAATGCTCGTCTGCCAATGGAGCGGAAATTAAAATGGAATCTATTGAGCGGTTTGCATTTTATGAAGCGGCAAAAAAATCCTATGCAGTCGTGCAAACCTCGGAAGACCGTCCATACGGGTGCTTTATTCTGAAAAAAGGAGTGGTGTTTTAACCCGCCTGTGCAGGCTTTGGTTGGTACCGGTAGCGCGGTAATAATGGACTGAGAGCCGGCTTTTGCTGTGAGTTAATTTTCCAGTTCGTCACAACTTTGGCGTGGAGTTCAACTGTCTGATATTCCAATACATCGCAGTAAAAAGGAACCGTATGCTCTGGTGCAATGCCAGTGCTCGCTGCCGCTAAATTGTTGAATTTATAGTGTATTTAATCCAGTGCGCGTATTTGCGCGCCTGTGTTGTTGTGATGTGGCTAAAAGATTTGCTGTGATTGTTGCAATAGATGAGCTGATTAATACCTGAAGAATAACTCCCGTACAGGAGGAACCCCTGTTTAGATAAGCTGCTTTTCGCCGATGACCTGACTGCACTGTGAAACAAAAATTAACTCAACCGACCTGAGGGCGTGAGTGCGGGTCGAACCAGGGATTCGGCGTGAAAAAAATAATTCTAATAGCTGCCTGTGTAAACTTCAGCCAGGCGATTGCCGGTTCGGCCGGTGTCAATACCGGTTCCAGCATGACGATGGGCCCGTCGTCGAGCGTTTACTCTATGCAATCGGCCACAAATAATCCGGCCATGAGTTCTATTCTGGTTCAGGATGACCAGGCGTGGCGATTTTCGTACTTTCCGAGTTTTGGTATTAGTTCCGAGATTGGTGATGTCGATAATTTTTCGGATGACCTCGATGAGCTGATCGATATCATCGATGATCCTGCCTCGACTCAGGAAAGCGCGTCGCAAATATTAAGTCGTTTCAACACAACACTCGAGGAAATGGGTGAGTCCGGTTATCTCAAAACAACGATAGGGGTTGGCTTGCCGTTGCCGACCCTGATACATCGCTCTGATCGCTTCGGTTCCTCCTTTGGTATTAGTGCCTCCATTCGCGGACAAGCCGGTTTGCGTGTTCTGGACAGCGCGCTGAATTTTGACGAGCAAAACGGTACTTTCTCAACGGGTACGTCGCTGTATCTGAAAAGTGGTATAGAACGGTCGGTATCTTTCAGTTACAGCAAGCCCTTGCTTGAACGGGCTAACCTGCGTTTCACTCGGAATAACGTGTTGTACGGTGGTGTTTCAGCGCGAGTGATTTCAATGGCGCTCAGTAAGCAGGTAACCCCGTTGCAACAGCTCGATGGCCGTGATGTGAGCAACGTTATTAAAAACGAGTACGACTCCAATCTAAATGAATCGCTTGGTGTTGGATTAAACGTCGGGCTGGTATGGGATGCAGTACGGTATCGTGTTGGTCTGACTATAGATAACCTGAATTCTCCCTCATTTGACTATGGTGACATCGGCACTAACTGCCAGACTCGTGAAGAAAATACGGTTGCCAGGAGCAACTGCGAAGCCGCAGCGCAGTTTATTCAGGAGCAGGGGGCATTGCGGGCCCGTGAAACTCACACCATGAGTGCGCGAACCCGGGTTGATGGTTTGTATCACCTGACTGATCGCTGGATAGCGACTGGATCGGTCGATCTGGCTGAATACAACGATATTGTCGGATTCGAAAATCAATGGGTTCATGTGGCTACATCGTACGAGTTTGATAACAACATTGTGCCGTCAATACGCGCCGGTTTGCAGCAGAACCTCGCCGGTGAAAAACTCGGCAGCTTTAACTTCGGTATGAACCTGTTCAAGTACGTTTCGCTGGACTTTGAATACGGGCTTGAAAGTACGTCCGTAAACGGCAGCTCCACACCGCGTCGTTTTGGTGTGGCACTGGGAGTTGAGGAGCGATTCTAAACGGATTCGCAACTCTGGCTATAGTTCCTTTTTACTACCAGATACTTATAGAATTTAATTACGGACAACAACTCAACATGCATATTCAAGGGAATAAAAAGCGGTTGCAATCCGGTCGGCGTGCACTGTTTGTACTCAGTTGTAGTGCAGCAGCCGTCATTAGTGGTTGCGGTGGAACCGGACAGGATGACGGCCAGATAGCGGCGACGCAGCAGTCGTTCAGTGGAGCGGTAATTGACGGCTACCTGGCCCGATCCACGGTATTTGTAGATGCCAATAACAACGGCACGCGAGACCCCTGGGAATCGTTCGCCTTTACCGACAACGAGGGCTATTATTCGTATAACCCGTTGACTGATACAGATTATTGTGCGGCCGATGCCACCGAGCAACAGCAGTTATATTGTCTGAGATCATTCGTCGCTCATGAAGACGTAGTGATTCGCGTAGACGGGGGCTATGATGTCCTGACTGGAGAGCCGTTCCTCGGGCAAATGACTCGCCGGGTAAATGCTGCTCAGGAAGATGGAACATCCGATAATCTAATTACCCCATTAACCACACTTATGACAAGCGTCACTTCACCGGAAGAATCGAGTCAGCTGCTTACCTCGCTTGGTCTGGAAGAAGCAGATCTGGATATCGATTATTTAAATTCTGATGGCAATGGCGGTGTAGATGCAGAGCTGTTGAACAAGGCATTAACGATTCACAAAGCAGTAACGGTACTGGCTGATCGCCTCAATGATACCTATACCGAAATTGGAGATAACTTCGGTACACCGAATGATGCCAGTAGCGCGGTATATCCGGCACTGGCGGCTGCGGTAAAAGATAACGGGCTCGATCTCGCGCTGCAGCCACAGTCGTTATACGGTGTGCTGGATGTTGCTGAAGATGTGTTGCGCGAAGTGTATGAACGCAAAGATTTAAATCCTCCACCAGACATGGGCAGCGCACTCGCACCTGAAGGGTTTGCACGTATAGCAGAGGTAGTCAGTGATATCCCGCAGGTGGTCGATGTATTGATCAACACAGAAGGCGTATTACCTACTGCTGAAGACGTTGCGGGAAAGGCGAGGGCGCTGGAATCACTGGTAATTAAAGCGGTAAACGAGAATGCACAGATAGACCCCTCTATAGCGAATGCGGTAGATTTTTTCACCGATAGCGCTAATGAACCGCTACTGGGAGCGCTGGTAGACAGCCTGGCTGCGGAGACGGCGGATCTGGGGAGTTTGTCGACCAATGATTTTAGTGGCTCAGACTTCGACTCTATCCTTGAAATTGCACAGTCTTCCAGTATCCCGGAAGGTGTGACACCGTTTAACCGTATCGGCGGCTATATGCTGCGTCTGTCGGATATGGATCTCGGGCAGGCACCGGACAAACTTGATGATTCGGAAATAGAGTTCTATTTTGACGGTGCACCAACTGACCTTGAAGGGGAATTCAGTGCCTGCGTGAAAATAGTTGAGAATGCCAAATCCGATGGAACTCTGGGCGAAGGAAATACCCGCGGTGATATCGCTGATGGTTTCTGGAGCATGCTTGGTTCCACCGAAGCGAATACTGAAACCTTCAGCCTGCTGGTCACGATCAATTTTCTGGGGACTACCTATTCCGGAATAATAAAACCGGCCGGTACGGAAGTGATCGATGGTGTGCAATTTCAGGCTATTCGCTTTGACAATGACGGCAAGCTTGAAACATGGCATAGCGCAGACGGCTTTGTCGAAGGTGGCCGCGCACCTGTAGATCACAATGATTGCCAGCAGCGTCTGCCGTCACGTGTTGGTATATAACGGTTTCGTTTCCGAGCGCTGCCAGCGTTCGCTATCGAAGTGAAAAAGGGCTCCGTTGAGCCCTTTTCGCAGCCCGGATCGGCGACCGGTACCATGCGTTGGCAGGGTGGGGGGGCGGTATCTCGGTGAAGTGGTCTCCCCGGGCTATATAGCCTTTCGGAGATTCCCCTTGCTACAGACCCGGGTCCAGGGTAGATATGCTGTTGTTAAAAGCCTATAACAGGGAATTGTCCGTTAAATTTGCAATGGGCCTATAGACGAGTCATCCCGGGGTTGAACTGGTTAAGGTTGCGGGAAGCCCACTTGCCATAGGCCATTAGCAGTGGCTCGAGCGCTCGTCCGCTATCAGTCAGTTCATAGGCGTTGCCCCTGCGATGGGAGTCAGGCTTCACCCGTTTTATCAGCTGTAGATGAGTCAGTAGTTTTAAGCGGGCCGCTAGAATATTGGTGGAGATCTTCTCCGGAGACTCACTGAATTCGGAATAGGTCCGACTGCCATGAATAAACAGGTCTCTCACAATCAGTAGTGACCATTTGTCTCCGAGTACATCGAGCGCGCAGCTTAACGGACAATTTGAGCGCCAGTTCATCACTGGCATGGATTCTTCAGGTGGCATTAAACTTAATTTTACAATGAAAATTGATAAGGCTGTGCCGCTATGCCCGATGAGTGCGGGCATAACGGTCTCTCTAACCGCTAAGCTGCTTGCCTAGGCGAATGTAATGCCGCTGCTGGTCATTGGCAGTCTGGTGACACGCTTGCCGGTTGCCGCGTAGATTGCATTGGCTAATGCCGGGCCGGCTGGTGGCAGACCGGGCTCGCCTACGCCGGTGGGTGCTTTGTCGGATTCAACAATATGAACTTCTATATCCGGCATGTCTGTTATGCGTAACGGCTCATACTGAGGGAAGTTTCCCTGTTCTACCACGCCCTTGTTCATGGTGATCTCATTTCGCATCACCGCACCCAGACCATATCCTATGCTGCCTTCCATTTGCGCCCGAATGACATCGGGATTAACGGCAATTCCGCAATCAACGGCGCAGGTGACCTTGTCTATAGAGATCGCGCCACTGGCGTCAGTAGAGACATCAGTTACCTGTGCGACATAGGTATCGAAGGATTTGTGCACGGCAATGCCGCGCCCTTTGCCTTCAACCGATTTACCATCCCAGCCGGCTTTCTCTGCTGCAAGCTTCAGCACCCCGGCAAAACGGGCCTGGTTTTCGTCGCTTTCGTCCAGGTGAGCAAGACGAAATTCCACCGGGTCCTTGTCTGCCGCTTCGGCAGCCATATCCATTAGAACTTCCATGGTGTAGCCTGACTGGCTGTGTCCTACTGAACGCCACCATAATACCGGCATACTGGATTCATAGTCGGTTAGCCCGAGCGACATAGGGATCTGATAGGGAGTGTCGACAATTCCCTCTACAGAAAAATGATCAATGCCGTTGTGCACAGCTATGCTTTCCATGGGGCCGCCTTTGAATATAGACTGGGCGACCGATCGGTGTCCCCAGGCTGAGATTTTACCGTCGTCTCCAATGCCTATATGCGCGCGTTGAGCAAACATCGGGCGATAGTACCCGCCTGCCAGATCATCTTCGCGCGTCCAGACCAGCTTCACTGCCTGCTTACCACCCAATGCTACAAAGGCCAGAACCGCTTGCACGTGGTAGTCTGAATTGCCGTTGGCTCGTCTGCCGAATGAACCGCCTGCATAATAAGTTATGATTTCAACTTTTTCCGGTGGTACCTGTGCGATAGCGGCCAGAGTCGGGTGGGTAATCATTGGAAACTGGCAACCGTCATGTAAGCGAATACCACCGTCTTCAGTTGGCTCAATGACGCAGTTGAGCGGTTCCATCGGGGCGTGTGCGAGCAACGGAAAATGAAAATCTGCCGAAACGGATCTGGCTGCCGCTTTTGCGGTCGCCTCGGTATCTGCTAAATCTGCTTTACCGGTCGCATCATAGGTTGGTTCAGCGTTGAGTTTGGCAGTGTAGTCGCTGAGCATTTCTGCCGAACCCCGGGTTTCTGCTGCAGAATTATCCCATACAGCGGTTACTGCTCGCCTGGCTTTTATAGAAGCCCAGGTGGATTTAGCATAAATAGCTACGCCGGATTGATCCGGCAATGCTCTGGCGTCAACAAAGCCATTAACCTGTGCGGCATTTTCTATAGAAAAGCTGGTTAATGTGCCGCCGAATAGTGGAGAGCGTAGTATCGTGACATAGAGCATGTCCGGTACCGTCACATCCATTGCAAAAGTGGCTTTGCCGGTAGTTTTGGCGACGCTATCTTTGCGTGGCAGCTTGTTATTGCCGATAAGTCTGAAGCTGCCTGGATCTTTAAGTACAGGTTTTTCAGGGGCTGCCAGTTTAGCTGCCTGAATGACAAACTCACTGATCGGGGCAGATTCAGATTCGCCGCTTTTGAGTATTCCGTCTGTTAAGGTGACATCTGATGCGGCAACTCCCCATTTGTCTGCAGCGGCGCGTATCAGCATGTCACGAGCAGCTGCCCCGGCTTGCCGATACTGTAAAAAGGAATTGGCCATAGCTGTAGAACCACCCGTACCCTGGCCTCCGAATGCCAGGTTTTTATAATTATCATGTGACGGTGCAAACTCCACCTCGACCTGATCCCAGGGCACGTCGAGCTCTTCTGCTATAAGTGTTGTCAGGCCGGTGGTTGTACCTTGCCCCATTTCAAAATGCTTGATAACCGCTGTGACGGTGCCATTGGGGCTGATTTTGACAAACGGATTGAAACCGACCGGGTTTGCGGCGGTGCTATCCATTGATGCTGCCAGAACCCCGGTGGCGTTGAACCCGACAACCATGGAGCCGCTGAGTGCGGCCGCGCTTTTTAGAAAGGTGCGTCTGTTCATTGATGTGTTTTTAGTTGCGTCCATGACTAGCCCTCGAGTATGTCAGATGCGCGGTGTATGGCTGCGCGAATACGATGATACGTAGCGCAACGACAGGCGTTGCCGGCCATGTAGCTGTCGATATCTTCATCGCTGGGTTTTGCGTTGCTGGATAATAGCCCTGCCGCTGACATAATCTGTCCGGACTGGCAGTAGCCGCACTGAACAACATCAAGCTCCTGCCATGCAGTCTGCACCGCCCTGGCCTGGGGAGTGTCTATTACATCGATGGTAGTGACTTCCTGCTCGCCTACCGCACTGACAGGCGTGACGCATGAGCGCTGTGGCTGCCCGTTAATATGCACGGTGCAGGCGCCACATGAAGCAACTCCACAGCCGAACTTGGTGCCGGTGAGGTTAAGTTCATCGCGGATTACCCATAATAGAGGAGTGTCCGCATCCGCGCTTACCTCACGGGTTTCCCCGTTAATTTTTAACGTAATTGACATATTGATCTCTTGGTGAAAAGACGGTGAATATGAAGTTTGACTGCTGGTGATTGCTACGGTAGACGTAAATAAAATACGAAATATAAACGAAAATTAATTATAAGAAGATAGCTTGTGTTATGCAAGTTAGATCGTGGCGGCTAAGGTGCTGGGAGTTCCGTCGGGGTAAAATTACCGGGACACCATCGCGGAAAAGGTCCATGCTTTATTGCAGTTCAGGGAATTCTATGTTTTTGAAAATGTAGATAAGAATCAGTCTGCAGTCAGGCTGAACAGGGGAAAAGTCGCATAATCCAGGGAGATATATGAAATGCGTGTTACAGTCGGGATGTTCTTTTATTCGTTAACTATTTATTGTTCACTTTTTCTTTTAACTAATCAGGCATGGGCGCAAAATGAGGCAGCGCAGTGCGATAGTGTGATACCCGTTTCCGTTCCAGCTTTTAGTTGCTCCGATGGTCTGGTGGTGCCGAAGGTTGTGGATCGGATGGGGCATTGTGAAAAACCGGAAGATCTATACACCACCTGCCGCAAGTACAGTACGCTGGGAAAGCTCGCGGAAAACAATAAAAAGGATGTTCAGATTCGTTTTTCCTGTCGCCGGGCAAAACTGGACGATGCAACTAGTCCGTTTCACGACATTGCGGTTATTCAACACAATGAAAAAACCGGTGCGACCTGTTTTTACCAGTATCTGGGGAGTCACTCCGGGGAGAACCTGCCGGCGCCGAATTCGGCAGCTGGAAAGAACTTCTGGAATCAACCGGTAGATTACTGCTCCAGTTGCCATACCAATGGTCCTTTTATCCGATCACCCGATTACTGGCAAGTGGTGGACGCCCACAGCGATCATATTCTGCCCAGTGTTTATTCAATTAAAAAGTACACACTGGCTAACACCACACCCTATCAGGTATATGATGTCTACAAAAAGGGCAATGCCTGTGTCAGTTGTCATAACGTCGGTGCGTATAAAACAAGTGAAGGCAGCCAGCTGCAAATTGGTAGAGTGAACAAATTGGCTGCAGGTCAGGTTCACTCATTGAGTGGTGGGAATAGTCCGACTGTTAGTGGCTACGATGATTTCATGGCCGATTATGCGGGTGGCCGTGAAAATGCGGTTAAGGCCCTTGAGGATCTCGAAGGATGTCTAGGCTCAACGAGCACGGACTGCGGGGTTGTAAGTACGGAAAGATCTTCTGTTTGTGCAAATGAACCGCTAGGCACTCAATGTTACTGGATGGAAAATTCCAGCGGTAACTACTGCTGGGTTAAGTCTCCTTCCGGGGTGGGTGATATAAACAGTTGCAAGGCACTTGATTCCTGTAACGGAGGCGGGGGTGCTTCAGGGGGTGGTTGCTATAAATGGGCTGAGTGTCCTAATTGCAATCGATTTCCATGGTGAGCCTGACGGCTATCTGAAGGATAGCCGGTAGCAGAAGTATTCAGCCGTGTCTCAATTTCTGGCGCGGCTGAATGCATTCCGGCATTCTAAAATCCGATATATATAGAATGATGGACAAATTGAAATGAGTGGGTTCAGAGCAATGTAGCCAGTACTTAAATTAGCACACCGAAAATATTGTTTCTAAACTGAATTATTAGCGATAGCCCGCTTTACTTCGCGGCTTGGGGTCAGTATTGTAAAAATTGGTGTTAATTTAACTCGGGAATTAAGTGGGCAGAATGATTAAGTGCGGCATCAATTGTTGGCTTGGAATCACGTTATTCCTGGTGGTGTCGATTGGTGCGGGGTGTTCGACAAAAATTACCAAAGAATTAAGGGATACAACCGGGAAATTCGATGGTAGCTGGACTGGTGAGTTCTATGCGGCTTCCAGTCCGCAAACTGTTCAGAATTGGATATTCAAGTGTCGTGATTTTTCGCAGAAAGCACCTGTAACTGTTGCTGACGGGATCGTCACGGTTAATTTTCAGGGGAAAAAATTCAGGGCCTATATTAATGACCAGGGAGTCTTCAGGATCAGTGTCGATGCCGGAAGGGTCAGTGCCAGTTCGGCATCTGATGTAACTCTTACTAACCCGAACGTTAGAGTGATTATTAGCGGGAATCTAAGCAACACGCCCGCCACCGGGCAATTGCTGATTGGTTTCGCGGAAGTCGGGTTTAACGGTTGTACCTCAAAAATCGAGTACACAAGAGCCTAGGAGCCTGTTCGAGAATCAGGATCTACTGCGGACGCGATCTTTTGGCCAGCTATTCAGATTGATATTCATTAAATATGAGTAACTATACGCCAGAATCAATCAAAAACATCTGACTCAAAACCTTACATCCGCGCTATGACCCCCTTTCTCGGGCAGCCACCGGGTGGGCTGTAACCTTCGAAGTCGAAGTAAGAGAGGTTGTCATGTGGATCGCCCGTACTAGCGACAGTAACCCGAGCCGGCAACAACAACCAGGAGAAGCGTAGCTCGCTGGAAGTGGGCTACCCCAATCAAGAGTCATGGCGCTCTGTCAGGGCGAATGCTAAACATCACGTAATGCCAGTTCGACGTTTGGATCGTTGGTATCGCTTAAGGGTTAATTGGTAGTTGGGCCCGCCCTCCGTTCTACAATGTATAGATCCCGTGATTAGCAAGGTGGATACAGTACAGTGTCCTGGGTTTATTCTGTAATTTGAATTTAATTGTGTAGAATTTTGGAAGTCTCGTTTTGCTGACGCTCGGGCAAGGCCCAACCATGATGGATTGAAAGTCAGCGCATTTGATTGTTACAGGGGCACTATGCCGCAGCAGAAGTGATTTGAAAAGCAGGTTTTCAGATACCGTAATATCGCTGATAATGCAATCATTGTAGAAGTTGCGTATGTGTAGTATCAAGCCTCTCTTTTGGGTATTTGGCTGACCCACGTCTCGTTTTACTTGAACGGTATCCTCGCTCAAAGAGAGTAGTGGTGCAACTTTGAATTGCCGAAGGTAGGTGAGCAATGCGAGCCCAAGACTGATCATTGCAATTGCGATTGTTATCAAGTCGATTGTAGTGATCATTAAAGCAGACCGATCGTATTTGAGATGCCACCTCGTAGCTGTTCCTCGAGATTGTTAATTTTATTCCGTCTGCTTTGAATTTCGATTGATAATATTGTGTGCTCGTTTTCGCCTTCCATCATTAGCGTATGTACTGATTTTTCGATGCCGTCTAGTATCTTGGTGCTGATCAGTGTGTCGCCAAAGTATCGAATATAGGTAAATGCTGTGTCTTTTTCTATTGATAGTTCTATCCACGATTGCTCAACTTCAAGGATAGACTGATGGAAATCAAGCAGGGCGTGGAATAGGTTATCTAATCTCAGTTTAACGGTGGCAATTTTCCCGTAAGTTTGTATCTGCTCGGTGCTGATATAGGTTGCATCTCTGCAGAGTTCAAGGTACACAGATGTGCGAGCCAGTAGATTCCAGAGTGTAATGGCTCTAGGCAAAATTGAAATCTCCTGAGTTCTTTCCCGTTCATCTTCACTATTTATACTTTCCTGTTCTATTAATCCGTTTGCTCCCATGAAGTGAATGCACTCGTCGAACATATCGCTGAAATTAAAACCTATAAAAATTGAAGACATATCCGCCTGCAGTGTCGCCTTGTCTTGTGGCAGGCAGGTGTCTCTGTGGTGGCTGCGATAAACAAGGAAATATTTGATAATGTAAATGATAAGCAGATCTTTGGATTTATTCGACTTGGAATTTTCGAATAAATTTACAATGCACCTCGATTCTCCATCAAATATGTCGGAATTTTTAAGCGCTATCGCGCGAATTATTGCTGCTTCAGTTGTGTTATAGGATTCCTCTCTAACTTTGAATGCCCCGGGGGTAGATTCGATCCTTTCTCGTTCAAACCATTTGGAGTTTCTGAGGATGTCTGTTATGCAAATCATTACATCACGCATGTTGTAGTTTTTTAGAGCAACTAACATATTGCCATGGCGATTATCCAGTTTTTCAACGATTGTCAGGATGATTTTTTTGGCTTCCCTCCAGCTTTCAATGTCCGCTGCTATTGTATTGTCTGAGGCACTGAGGCGTCCTTCACCGAGCAGTTGGATGGTATCTCTTAATCTTGCGTTGAAGATATTAGCGATAGGTACCGGTCTTAAGAACTGAATATGTTTGTTAAAGCTATAGGCATTTCGCTGTTGGTCTTTGGATATTATCGAATGGGTAAGGGGGCGACAGGATATGAGAGTGTGAAGATTGAACCCTCTATGCTCGAAAGTAATGCCGAAGTTCATGAAGCATACAAAAAAACCGCTGAGTCGAAGTAGAAATATTTTTTGATGTTCGTATTTTTTCGATTCAATATCGTCAACAACCATAATGACTTTGCTGATCCGTGCATGAGGATTTTTCTCATTGTGGACTTTAATGCAATATTTCAGGAATTCTGCATAATAGGCATACGGGCGGTTTTTAAGGAAATTTTCCATTGTTGTTTTTTCATCAAGATCGAGCTCGATAGATTCATAATCTTCAAGTAAATCGGCGCGATGTGATTCAACAAATTGGTGGAAGTCTTTCGGGTTATACTCAAAGTCCTTGATGTTGCGCAGTATAATTTTGCAAGTTCTTCGCAGCTTGTTGTAGATGAAGCGGCGGCAATTTTCATCGGTGTTTATTCCAACCCCGTTCAGGTAGAGTGGTATAATTACCGAAGACTCGGCGGGAACAATATGTGGATTCTGCTGACCACCGAACCTCTTATGAATTTGGGTGGATTTGCCAATTCCTATGGGGCCGGTAAAAGAGACTATAGAATCGGTTAGGCCGTCGAACGCAGTTTTTAACTCATTTTCGATTTCAGCATTCTGGGCGTAAAAAAGCTCCCCTAACTGATGCTCGCGATTAGGGTTGTGGGGTTGAGAGAGAAAATCGAAATAGGGTGCTAATCGTTTGTACATTACTGATTCAGTGCTATCTGGTGCGCTGGAAACACTCAGATTTATGCGCGCACGTCTAACTGCACGTCTGTCACTTATTATCAAAGACAATCTTACTTCTCCCTAATGGCTTGAATCTGTTGCATATTGCGCCCAGCTTAATAGGTTAGTTTTAAAATCTAAAATGGCAACTGGTTTGATGCATGGTTGTGTTGGCTTTGCAATTGATTCAATGTATTACTTACATTTATTCGTGATGCCTTCAAAATGGAAATTGATTATCTGATTGGCTGTGTTTTATTATCGGCTGCCGAAGTTGAGGTATCTGCGAAAATTGGTTTTACTAGGGGAGGTCCGAACTTTCATGCTGGGTAGCGAACATTGTGTCGTCGGTTTTTCTTTAATAATGGCTATATCGCGTTTCTAATGCTCGATAGTACTGAACGCATTGTCTCCGATACCCTGCCGAACGGGTAGGGTTGAGCGTTTAACGGATGCCACCGGAGGTATTTCTCCTATTGGAATATGCTTTCGCCCGACAGATGGTGAAAGTTCCGATTGTCTGTTAGGCGACAGTTAGCTTGTCCGTTCACTACATGACCATACTGTCCGGACTAACTAACAGCACACTTGCATGTGGACGTTGCCAATAGTGATATGGCTGAGCCGATGTGGTTTTTCCTTTCATTTGGCAGTCAGCTTGATGAGGCATCAGGATAAAATCCACAGAATCTTGTTCATGCGAATTCAGTGGAGAATCTGACATCTGCGGATTTTGTAGCCCCACAGGGCGGAGAGATATGCGATGCAGCTGTGATGACATCGGGGTTGCCAGAACTGAATCTTTCAGCCGGTAGCAACCATGTGGCTATTCTCAATTTTGATGACCGACGTCAGTCAGTAACACATGATCTGCGGCCAACACTGTTTTTTTAATGTTTATTGTTAGGCGTTCTAATCCTTGGCACGGTAGTGTTCTGGTCCACATGCTATTTTCCATATATGCTCATCGGGATATGAAAAATCTCCTGAAATACTGCCCGAAGCAAGCTGTCCTTCTTTAACAATTAATCCTGTTTTACTTTCTTTAGCAGCGCGGCTACCTGAGTTGAAGACGTGATATCGAGTGCGAGAGTAATGCTGGCAAAACCCTTTCCGACTGGTGATACTCCTTCATCATATGCCTGCTCTGACTTTGGGAATTAGGCCAGTTCGAAATCACAGATAACGAAAAATATTATCTCATTGGATTTATATTCGGTTCGGGTAAAATTAAGGACGTTTTCGAAAAAAGTGGCAGATATTTTTAAATTTGTAACCCGGAGAGTAATTACCGGGAGCTTTCTCTTGCAAAGTTTCATCTGTTGCTCGTGATGTTTTGGATTGCCGCTAACATGACCATGTTGAATCACTGCTAATCTTGCAGCTGGGCTGCACTATGCTGCAATTCAAGTGCTCAATACTCAGACCCGGAAAATATAGATATTAATGCAACACCGGCGTTGACAAATCCGGCGACGAGCGATCTATCTGAAATGGCACCGACCAGGGCCAGGCAAATCCGGTCTGCTAAGGTTCAAGCCGAAGAGCGGCAATTCTCTGTTGTAGTACAGGCAGACTGATATCGTCCACAGGTATTATCGCGCCGGTGTAAACATCTATCTTTTTGAGCCAGTTACGCGGCCAGCCTTTCATTGCGCGGCCTTTAACCCGACTGAACCAGGTTCCCCAAAGACCACTGAGGGCCATTGGCACGACTGGTACCGGGGTGCGTTCCAGAATACGACCGATACCGGGTTTGAAATCCTGTATTGTTCCGTCGGGTGTTAATCCGCCTTCGGGAAAAATGCAGACAAGCTCGCCGTTCTCCAGCGCTTCGGCTATGGCGTCGTAGGCTTTTTCCAGTAGTTCCGGATCTTCCTTTTGAGTTGCAATGGGTATTGCACCTGCGTTTTTAAACAGGTGATGCGCTATGGGCACGTTGTAAATCTTATGGTACATCACAAATCGCATGGGTCTCGGGCAGACAGCGCCAATTACCAGCGGGTCGACAAAACTTACGTGGTTGCAGGCAAGTACCGCAGCACCTTCCCTGGGGATGTTGTCGAGGTTGTGCTTGCCGATGCGATAGAGTGAATGCATTAGAATCCATGCAATCATTTGCAGAGTAAACTCGGGAACGCGCTTGAAGATAAACAGCCCTACAACCGCGTTAAGCAGGGCAACGATAACAAACAACCCCTGAATCGAGTTGCCAAGCGAGAAGCAGATAATCGCAAATATTCCCCCGATTACCATGAACAACGCGTTCAATATATTATTAGCGGCGATATTTCTTGACAGGTATTCGGAGGGAGTGTTGGTTTGTACAAACGCATACAACGGTACAATGAACAAGCCGCCGGAAACAGCCAGTACTAGCAGAGCGAGCAGTGCTTTGATATAGGGGGCACTTTGAAACATGCTGACTATTGTGTTGGGATCTGTGCTGAACTGGATATCCATCATGCCGAGGTAGGCTCCGGATACCGTCATACCAAAGGCACCCACTGGCACCAGCCCGAGTTCAACTCGCCCCTTCGAAAGCAGTGACGATAAATAAGAACCCAGGCCGATCCCGATCGAGAACATTGCCATCAAGAGCGTTGCAACGTAGGGGTCTCCGTTTAAATATTCGCGTGAAAAATTGGGTAGTTGTGTGAGAAACGTTGATCCGAAAAACCAGAACCACGATATACCGAAAACCGTATAGAAATTTGCCTGGTTGCTGGCGAGTACAGAAAAGATACGCTTACCAGAACGCAGCGGGTTGAAATCGATTTTAAGGGCCGGGTCTTCCGCCGGGGCCGTAGGAATGTAATAGCTAACTACAAGGCCGAGTGTTGAGAAAGTCAGAATTGCAATGGCAACGGGTAGTACGTAGTGATCGTAGCTTGCCAGAATGCCGCCTAGAATCGTGCCGAGCAATATCGCAAGGAAGGTTCCAGCCTCTACAAGTGCATTGCCGCCCATCAACTCTGCGCGTGGCAGATGTTGCGGTAGAATGCTGTACTTAATAGGCCCGAAAAACGCCGACTGTGTACCCATCAGGAATAGCACGGCAAGTAACCAGGGAATTGAGTTCAGAGCCAGACCGATAACCCCGAGTGCCATTATGCCAATTTCAATCCATTTGATTTTCCGTATCAGTGAGCTTTTTTCAAATTTGTCTGCTATCTGGCCTGACAATGGGGAGAAAAGGAAAAATGGCAGAATAAAGATGACTGCGGCAAGATTGACCAGAATATTGCTATAGCTGGAAACAATTTTAAAAGTCAGCAGAATCACTAACGCGTTTTTGAACACGTTGTCGTTAAACGCACCTAAAAACTGGGTGAAGAAGTAGGGTGCGAATCGTCGCTGTTTTATCAGACTCACTGTGGTCTCCGCAGTGTTGGTGTCCGCAGTTGTGTATGGGAATTTGCCATGTCTGTATCTGGCGTCAGTAAGCTGGTCGTGCTGCGCAACGGGCAGGATAGTCTAATCAGGAAGCTCAGGGTCTTAAATTATCCTGTCCGTATCGTGAGCTGAAAGTGTAGTTTATAGGTTGTAGTCGCTGTTGTGCTGTTAAAGGCACGAAGTAAATGGTCAGTTTCCTGAATGCAAATTGGTGTCCAGTGGACTACTGGCTGTGTCACTAAAACGATTAACGTGAGCGCAGGTATATACTGGTGGTTTTAACCGTGTGGGAAGGATTGGTTACCTGTCCATGCATCAACCCGGAAGCTCTGCGTGTTCAGTATCATTCTGCTGTGTCTGGTAACTTTTTTTTATGCTGCGTACAACCTGCTGATCAAGCAATCGTCACTGCACGCACAAGAGCTGGCGACTACAACGGTAACAGCCACAATTGCATTGCAGCTCGCGGCAACGATTACATCTGTCACATTTCTGTTGATTTTACGCCAATCCGGTGTGCAGCAGTTTTTGCTGCCAGCGCCTGCCTACGGGTGGGCGATTGCAGCGGGAGTGTGTATCGGTGCGGCCGAGATTGCCTATTTTTACGTGTTTACCGGGGTAGCGGGATCGTGGCCGGTTCCGGTCAGTCTTGCGGTGCCGGTGATTGTCGGTGGCAGTGTGGTGCTTGCGACGTTAGCCGCGTGGATTGTATTTGGTGAATCATTGCACATCCGCCACTGGGTAGGTTCTGCCCTTGTGGTTTGTGGAGTGGCGCTACTCGCCTGGCGCTGAGCAAATCGTTGCGTGAGCTTCAGTGCACGTACACACGTTGCTGCATCCTGTTGCTAGTTGTCTTTTTTGTATCATCGCAAACTTGCCAGGTCGGCTAAACTTGTAGGGTTAGGTGGAGCCTGTCCGGGAATGAGGGTCGTTGCGAGGCCGTGAGATTATGAGTCAGATATTTCGATCGATTTGGGCGAATAGTTATTCATATTCAGCTAAATGGATCGGAATTTCTGGCCAGAATATCATGTCTGCAGCAGATCATTCATTCCCGGCCAGGCTCCGTAGTCGTCACAGTTAACCGGGGTTGCTATGCTACATTCGAGACGATCATACAACGGCATGATGGTCGCACCGCATCATCTGGCTGCAGAAGCCGGATCGAGAGTACTGGCTGAAGGTGGCAATGCGACTGAAGCGATGATCGCCGCTGCCAGTACCATTGCGGTGGTTTACCCGCATATGAACAGCCTTGGCGGCGACAACTTCTGGTTGCTCGATGCGCCGGGTGAGTCGCCAACCGGTATCGATGCCTGTGGCGGGGCCGCCGCAAAGGCCACTATAGAGTACTACCGCTCTCGTGGCATGGACGCTATTCCAGGTCGCGGGCCGGATGCCGCGCTGACTGTGGCCGGTGCGGTTTCGGGCTGGCAGATGGCGTTCGAACACAGTAAAAAGCGCGGTGGCGCGTTGCCGTTGTCACGCTTGTTCGAAGATGCCATACACCACGCTAAAACCGGTATACCGGCGCCGGCAACTCTGGCAAATAATGCGCTTGGAAAGCTTCCGGAACTGCGCGATCAGCCGGGTTTCGCAGATACCTATCTTTACGACGGTCAGCCGATTGCCTGCGGACAGTTGCACAAGCAACCGGCAATTGCTGAAACACTCGAAAAGCTGGCTGTAAACGGACTTGATGATTTTTATCGCGGGGCACTTGCCCGGTCTATTGCCAGTGATCTGCAGGCGTCGGGATCACCCGTTTGTGCCGATGATCTGGCACGCCACCAGGCACTGTCGGTTGAGCCGCTGATGCTGCAGGTTGGCGGGCATCGCGTATACAACATGCCGCCGCCCACGCAGGGCTTATCGTCGCTGATGATTCTGGGTATCTTTGAGCGCTTGGGCGTTGAGTCTCTGGACGATTTTAACTATGTTCATGGGCTGATTGAATCAACCAAGCAGGCGTTCCGCGTACGTGATTCCGAAGTTACTGATCCGGCCTACATGCCGACAGAGGCCCGGCAGTTTCTCGATACCGGCCTGCTTGATAAATTAGCCGCAGGTGTTAATCGCAAAATAGCTGACCCCTGGCCAGATGCAAAAGTCGGTGGTGACACTGTCTGGCTGGGAGCGATTGATCGTGAAGGCAGATCGGTCAGTTTCATACAGAGCATTTACTGGGAATTCGGCTCCGGCGTCATTTTGCCGGACACCGGAATCACCTGGCAGAACCGTGGTACCAGTTTCAGCCTTGATGAGCAGCACCATAATAAGCTGGTGCCTGGACGGCGCCCGTTCCACACAATACAGCCGGCGCTGGCGCATTTGCAGGATGGCCGCGTAATGCCCTACGGGACAATGGGGGGTGAGGGTCAGCCGCAGACGCAGGCTATGGTTTTTTCGCGTTATGCCATGGGCGGGCAGGATCTGCAACAGGCGATTACCGCACCGCGCTGGTTGCTTGGCAAAACCTGGGGCAGTGATATCACCAGTCTCCGAATAGAAAATCGCTTTTCAGGTGAACTTTACGAACAGCTGCGAGCGGCCGGCCACGATGTAGACATCATTGGCGACTACGACGAAGTCATGGGCCATGCGGGTGCGCTGGTCCGGCATCCGAACGGTCTGATAGAAGGGGCAAGCGATCCGCGCAGTGACGGCTCCGCCGCGACTGTGTAACTAACCATTAGTATTATAGAAGAGCTCAGTTAAGTGAAAGAGAACTACTACTTTGACAATGCTGCTACAACCTGGCCGAAGCCTGAACCGGTCTATCAGTTTATGGATAGTTTTTTCCGCTCGCATGGCGTAAACCCCGGCCGCTCCGGGCATACGCTGGCCGTCGAGGCGGAGCAGATGATATTTGCAACGCGCAGGATGCTGGCGGAGTTCTTCGGTCACGCCGGTGATCCCAATCGCGTGGTTTTTACGCAAAACGCCACTGATTCTATCAATCTGGCTATCAGGGGGATGGTTCAGAATGGTGATCACATTGTGATTTCCCAGCTGGAACACAATGCTGTTTTGCGTACGGCAAATCATCTGCAGCGAGACTCGAACATAGCAGTCAGTGTGGTAGAGGCAGGCGATACGGGTTATCTGAACGTATCTGAAATTATAGAAGCGCTGAAACCATCGACGCGTGCCATAGTGATCAATCACGCCTCAAACGTTATCGGAACGGTGCAGAATATAGAGGAAATCGCTGCGGCGGCGAAGCAGCACGGCGTTCACCTTATTGTCGATTCAGCCCAGACAGCAGGCGTGGTACCGATAGATATGTCGTGCGGTATTGACGTGCTGACTTTTACCGGACATAAAGGTTTGTTCGGGCCGATGGGTATTGGCGGAATGATTGTTGGTGAGTCAGTCGATCTGGCGCCCGGCCGTTTTGGCGGAACCGGAGTTGATTCAGCTTCGTTGTTTCAACCGGACAGTTACCCGCACAGGCTGGAAGCCGGCACAGTATCAATACCCGGTATTGCCGGCCTGAACGCGGCGCAAAAATGGTTTGCCGAGCTGGGAGCTTCACTTGATGCTGCCGCTGAAGATCACCAGACCCGTTGCAACAGAGCGATCAGTCATATTCATGATCGCGAGATGTCGCATATAGAGCGAATCGCTAATCATCTGCATGCCTTTGATTCAGTCACGGTGCTTGGCAGCGGGCAGGGGCCGAAAGTAGCTACAATGAGTTTCACCGTCGATGGAATGATCGCGCAGCAGGTGGCTGAAATGCTGGATGCCGATCACTACATCTGCAGCAGAGCCGGGCTGCATTGTGCGCCGCGTGCGCATGAAGCATTCGGGACTAGCGCAAACGGTGCAGTGCGATTGTCTCCGGGTTACTTCACCGAAGATGAAGACGTCGATCATTTACTCGAAGCGTTAAGCGAAGTACTGGAGTAGTATTCCGGCTTTGCAAAGTGAACAATACCGACAGGTGAGCGTGCGGTCGAAACAATTCGAGGCACTACCCCGCGTTTTTTAAATTCGAACTACGAAAGCAGACAAATGCGCATATACGATTCAATTGTAGATACCATTGGCAATACACCGATGGTGCGACTCAATAAGATTAACCAGGGTTACCCCGGCAATATTCTGGTTAAGGTTGAGTACTTCAACCCCGGTAACTCAATGAAAGACCGGATGGCGTTGAAGATGATCGAAGACGCTGAGGCAGCCGGTACGCTAAAGCCCGGTGGAACCATTATCGAAGGGACCTCCGGTAACACCGGTATGGGTTTGGCACTGGGTGCCATCGCCAAAGGATATAAATGTATTTTCACACTGGCGGATAAGCAATCGCAGGAGAAAATTGATATCCTGCGTGCCGTGGGTGCAGAGGTGTTTGTGTGCCCGACCAGCGTCGATGCGGACGACCCGCGATCCTACTACTCGGTTGCGCAGCGGCTGCACCGGGAAACACCGAATTCTATATATCCGAACCAGTACGATAATCTGTCGAACTCACTCGCTCACTACGAAACGACGGGGCCGGAAATATGGAGCGACACCGGCGGCACCATTACCCACTACGCGGCCGGCGTGGGTACCGGCGGCAGCATGTGCGGAGTCTCAAAGTTTCTCAAGGAACAAAACAGTGACATCGTCACGATTGGTATAGATACCTATGGCTCCGTGTTTAAAAAATATAAAGAGACCGGAGTATTCGACGAGAAAGAAATCTACCCCTACATGACTGAAGGCATCGGTGAAGATATTCTGCCGAAAAACGTCGACTTTGACCTGATCGATCATTTTGTCAAGGTAACCGACAAAGACGCGGCGATCATGACCCGGAAGCTGGCGCGCGAAGAAGGGCTTTTCTGTGGCTGGTCTTGCGGGTCGGCGGTAGCAGGTGCACTGGAGTGGGCGGCTGACAACCTGACTGACGACGATACCATGGTGATCATTCTGCCGGATCACGGTACGCGCTATCTCGGTAAAGTCTATAGCGACAGCTGGATGAAAGATCACGGCTTCCTCGAAGAACGTGAATATTCCACAGCCGGTGAGATTATTGGTGGCTATGATTCCGCGCGCTCTATGTTAAGCGTCGACGTAAACACACCCGTAAGTGAAGCGGTGCGCCTGCTGACTGAAGCGAATCTCTCGCAGGCACCGGTAACGGAAAACAACATGTTTGTCGGCAGCCTGATCGATTCCAAATTGCTTTCAGTTATGATCAATAATCCCGACGCAAGAGAGAGCCCCGTCGGTGAGGTGATGGGCAAGCCGTTCCAGATTGTACCCAAGGACACCACACTCGATGTACTGGCATCGCTCATCAACCGCGATAACCCCGCAGTGCTGGTACCCGATGGCGGTGACTCTATGCGTATTATTACCCAGCACGATGTGCTCAAAGCGGTCACAGAGGCTTGATTAGTCGCGAACGGCGGAAATTACTGATGCCCGAAGCTGGAATGCGAGATACCTGCCGAATGACACATAAAGCCAGAGCTTGTACTTTCATGGCTACCGTGTTGTTGCTTGGTGCATTGTCCGGTTGCACACAACTGAAGCCACTGCTGGCAGAGTTTGATTCGGGCAAGCCGAAATGGCAGAACCGTGCGGCTAAAGCGAAGCTGGACTCCGCGCTCATTACCGAGGCTTTTTCTACAGGCAGCTGTGAGTCACTGTCTCGTGGTGGTTCTATCTGGTTTACCGATGCGGCCACTCTGGCTGATTGGCTGAAGCCTTTGGGTGCCCGACAGAGCAAACTGATTCTGGATCGGGCACCGCTGGAGACCAAGGGAGCGCTGCTCGTTGACCTCGGTACGGTGCCAACGCCCGGCTATTCTATAGGGCTTGTGACGAATCGTCTGGCTGTCACGGGTAATAAAGCCGTAGTGCATGTTGATTTAATGAAAAGCGAAATCCCGGGTCCGGGGGCGGCGAATAAAAGGAGGCCGCAAGTGCTGACGCATCCGTGCTCTTTGTTTGTACTGCCACGCTTCGGCTATAGCACGCTCGAAGTACTGACCGGGCCGGGTGAATTTCTAATTTCCTTTGATAACAATTAAAGCGAACAACTCATTGGCACCCGGCGAATGATCGAAATTTCCCAAGAGCAGTCGGAGCGGTTTCATGAAGACGGCTTTGTTGTAATAGAAGGGGTTGTAGACGAACTACGCATCCGTGAATTAAAAAAACGTTTCGTACGGTTGTTTCGTGGTGAATTTGAAACTGGCGTGCAGCCCGATGAATGGAACTGGCGCGAAGGCAGAGACGCGAACGATCTGACCCGGCAGATTTGCAATGGCTGGAAAGCCGATAATATGGTCGCTTCAGTTGTATTGCGCGAAGACATCGGAAGAGCATGTGCGCAACTGCGCGGATGGTCGGGTGCGCGTATTAATCAGGATAACGTATTGTGGAAACCCCCTGCTGCAAAGGCGCTGGGGTTTCATCAGGACGAAAGCTACCAGTCGTGGATAGTGCCATCACAGATGATGACTTGCTGGATCACTCTGGACGACACAGCGCTTGAGCAGGGCACCATAGAGTATGTACGTGGTTCGCATCGATGGCCACTTGCGCCACCCATCAGGCAGTTTCACGCACCCGAAGATCCGCTGGCCGACGCGGCTATTGCGGCCAGCCATGCCGGCGAGACACTGGAGTTAGTTCCGATCGTTGTTGCTGCCGGCAGCGCTGTTTTTCATCACGGTAGGGTCTGGCACGGGTCACGGGTGAACCGGGGTGAGCATCCGCGTCGATCCGTCGTTGCGCATTGTATGGCAGCAGATACTGTGTTTGATGCCGAGAATAAAAGTCCGGTCTATAGCCGTTATCAGCGCAGAGACAGCCTGAAAATGGATGAGAGTTTTTTTCCGGTATTGTGGCGCGAAGATGGCTACCGCACTGACTGGCTGAAGACGCTGAAATTGTAGTTTCAGCCGGATAACAATTACCGGTTAACTCCCCGTTATGTAAAGTATTTCTACTGCCCGCCGCTATACGCCGTCACGGCGCTGTTGTGCGCCCTGCATAAAAACCTGTTCGCGGTGAGCCAGCTTGAACAATTCTATTAAACTTTATACGTCGTCTGCGGACGAAGCTGAAACGTCGGCCGCACTGGATATCTGGCGTATCGAAGTATTAAAAAATAATGATCCCAGAGATCGTGGGGCAGTGACCGGCCACAGGCTCAGTCGCGGGCCATTCGGAAAATTTTCCCTGTCACTGAGTGATCAGACGGGAAGCATAGAGCTACTGAATGCTGCCGACCCGCAACCTGCTCAGCCAGAGATATCTAGCGATATAGAATAACGGGTATTTTGCAGGACCGGACCATTTGAGTGGTGGTCGAGCCGATTATAAGATTGCGGATTCGCGAGTGTCCGTAAGCGCCCATAACCAGCAGATCAAAGTGTTCCTGCTCGACAGCATCGGCGATTACCGTTTCCGGCTGTCCGCGTCGCACATCCGATTCTACCTTGAATCCGGCATCATTTAATAAGGCCACAGCACCTTCGAGGCGTTTTGATGGTGATCGGCCATCGCCGACAACAGTCAGCACCAGGCATTCAAGCCCGGTAAATACCTTGCAGGCCGCTACCCGTTCTACCGCCTTGATTGAGCTGGTACCACCGTCGAAGGCAATCAGAACGCGTTTGACCGGTTGAAAACCGCGCGAGGCAACCAGCACCGGTTTGTGGCTGGCGCGCACGACGCGTTCGAGATTGGAGCCAAGGTGTTCCATATCAAAATTTGAAGCTTCACCGCGTTTACCTATGCAAATCATATCTGCATTGTTTTCGAACTCTTGCAGTGTACGAATAAGCTGACCGTGACGCAGGGTGGTGGAGATTGATTGAACTCCCGCGTCGGCAGCGCGCTGTGCGCCGTCTTCAAGAATAGCTCTGCCACGCTTGTTGATGAGCCGGGCTTTCTGACCGTCGAGTTCGGCTAGTTCTTCCAGTAGAGCCGTGCGTGCTCCCAGGCCGATACTACCGCTGAGATCAGCAGTGTCTGCCGCGCCCTCGCGTCTGCCCAGTACATGCAGCAATTCCAGCGTTGCCTGGCAGCGGGTTGCCATCCAGGCAGCGTGGTCGCAGACGCTCTGGGAATATTTCGAACCGTCGATTAGAGCGAGAATTTTTTTCATGCTGTTGCACCGGTGGTTGAAAATTTAACGTTGGATTCAGACCTGCCGGTTTTCTGAATCTGCGGTGCCGTCTGTCGCGTGGTTTTCACTCAGTGCTCCAGCATCTGTTCGAGCGCACCGGGTTTATCGTGAATACCGAGCTTATCAACAATTGTTTCGCTGGCCTTATTGAGCCCGATTATTTCCACTTCCGCTCCCTCCCGACGAAATTTCAGCACAACCATATCGAGCGCGGCAACACTGGATATATCCCAGATATGTGCTTTGCTGACATCGATAGTAACTGCTTCGAGTGCCTCTTTGAAATCAAAGGATGCATTAAAATCTTCGACGGATGCAAAAAATAACTGGCCTTCTACCAGGTACGTCCGTGTGCAGTCGTCCTCAGACAAGGTAGAGGTCACACGGAACAACTGAGCAATTTTCCAGGCAAAGAAAATTCCGGAGAACAACACACCAACCAGCACGCCAATTGCCAGGTTGTGAGTCGCTACGACAACAATGACTGTTGCCAGCATTACGGTGGATGAGCTGCGCGGGTGTTCCTTCAGGTGCTTGATTGATGACCAGCTGAAGGTGCCGATTGATACCATGATCATTATGGCTACAAGCGCGGCCATTGGAATCTGTTTAACCCAATCGCCAAGGAAGACGATCATGATCAATAGAAAGATTCCGGCGCACAGTGTCGATAATCGCCCACGCCCGCCGGATTTTACGTTGATTATCGACTGGCCTATCATGGCGCAACCGGCCATTCCACCGATAAAGCCGGTTGCCGTGTTGGCGATACCCTGGCCTATACACTCGCGATTTTTATCGCTGCTGGTGTCGGTTAGTTCGTCAATGATCGATGCAGTCATCAGGGACTCCAGTAGCCCGACGGCAGCCACAGCAGCGGAGTAGGGAAGAATGATCATCAGGGTTTCCAGCGTCAGCGGGATCTGCGGCAGTAAAAACACCGGCAGGGTTGAGGGCAGCTCACCCATATCGCCGACCGTTCGTAGATCCAGTTGCATTGCTATAGACAGGACTGTCAGCACAATGATGCAAACCAGCGGTGATGGTACCGCCTTGGTCAGCCGCGGCAGCAGGTAGATGATCGCGAGTCCTGCGGCGACCATTACATAAGTCAGGTGCGGTACGTTGGTCAGCTCGGGCAATTGCGCCATGAATATCAGTATGGCCAGAGCGTTTACAAACCCTGTCATTACCGAGCGTGAGATAAAACGCATGAAGTAGCCCAGCCGGAACAGGCCGGCAATAATCTGTATCAGTCCGGCCAGTACGGTGGCTGCCAGCAGATACTGTAATCCGTAGTCTTTGACCAGACTGCCCATCAGTACGGCTGTTGCCGCGGTAGCAGCCGAGATCATTCCGGGACGCCCACCGGTAATGGCGACAATCACCGCTATCGAAAAAGAAGCGTAAAGCCCGACTTTCGGATCAACCCCGGCAATAATAGAAAATGCAATGGCTTCAGGGATCAGCGCCAGCGCGACAACCAGCCCCGCGAGCACGTCAGCCCGAATGTTCCCCAGCCACTCTATACGCAGTTGGGATAACAGGTCAGTTCTCAATGGAAACTCCGTTGCTTGGAAAATAAATATGGAATAGAAATAACAGTCAGGCTCGGATAGCGGGTCGTGGTGTAAGGCGCCAGAATTTCGACGGCTATGCCGGCAGGAGGGGAGTTTTGGTCAAAGCAGAAATGCAGTTGTCTGCTTCAAGGCAAGAGCGCAAGTATAGCAGCCTGAGCCGCGATAAAGGCGCTTCGTGTGGTATTGGTTTTAGCTCACCGACTTCCTGTCTGCACATATAGCCGACACTGGCTAACTTTTGGTTAAGTCGGTGTGTTGCCAGAAACGGGCCTGTTTTCAGTTAGCTAGTGCCCATCCATAAACCGGGGCGTAGCGAGGATCATTCAGGTGCGAGAGATTTCGCCTACTACATGTGGGCGTTTAGTCATTCTAAATAACTACATGTGGTCGGTGAAAGATCGCGTGCTTGTATGGTACGCGTAGCGTTGGTTTATAGATGGGCACTGGCGAGTTTCGCGGCGGAACCTCGGCTAATGTGACTGCTCCGTACAGGGGCGCTGTTGTCGGCGAGTTGCTAACCGGCGGGCAATGGCGTGGTTTGCCAGGCGATCATTTTCCAGTCGCCGTCCTGCATGACCCATACTTGCAGATAGCGACCTTTGAAGTCCTTTTCGGTGCCATTCACTATGACATGAATTCGCATATCGCCGTTGACGATCACGGTGTCACCAAAGCGCCGGAAGTCCCGACGAATGGGTTCCATATCCTGGTACCGGTAATAACCGCTGCGCAGGCGTTCCATATATAGCGTGCGATCTTCATCGGTACCACTGCCGTGTACATATCGCATGGTTGACCCAATATATTGCTCTACCGCGTCGATATCGCCTTTGAGCATGGCCTGCTGGCGCTGGTTGTCGCGATCAGTGATAGTGGAGAATATCTGCTCGTCGGTCATGGGTTGTTCCTGTGTTGCTCTATAAACTGATTCGATTCAATGACTGCGCCACTACAGTTTCCGCTGCAGTTGATCAGTTGCCTGGATGAAGGCTTAGATTCGGGTTGCCGCCGTCAGCCACCGGCGATGCGTGGCAGTAAATAAATCTCGGAATCCGGCGGCAGTTGCTGGCTCCAGTCATCCTGATAAATCACGCCGTCTATGGAAACTGATATACCTTCTTCGATAAATGGCTGCATCAGTGGATGCTGTTCTTCCAGCTTGCGGAATAATTCTCGAATAGTGGAAGCTTCAATGGTTATTGAAGCCGCTCCGCCCACTGAAGGACGGAGCGCTCCCCAAAGCTGTACCTTAGCCAATTGCGTCTCAGGCGGTTTCTTCGCCAGCTGATTCCGCTTGCCTTTCAAGCGCATCGAGAATGCGCGGTGGTGACATCGGTACGTGTGTCATGCGAACACCGGTCGCGTTCGATACCGCATTGCCAATGGCGGCCAGTGGCGGCACTATCGAGGTTTCTCCAACGCCGCGAATACCATAGGGATGGTTCGGGTTCGGTATTTCAAGAATCTGCGTGTCGATCATTGGCAGATCGGAACAGACAGGAATCCGGTAGTCCAGAAAGCCCGGGTTTTGCAGGCGCCCGTCTTCACCATAGATGTATTCTTCATTCAGTGCCCAGCCAATGCCCTGCGCTGCACCACCTTGAAATTGCCCTTCGACATAAGTGGGGTGAACTGCTTTGCCGGCGTCCTGAATAACGGTATAACGTACGACTCGCGTTGAACCGGTTTCCGGATCGACTTCAACATCACAGATGTGAGTAGCGAAGGAAACTCCCGCGCCATCGGCAACGATTTGCGCGTGGCCGGCAATCGGGCCGCCGGTTTTTTCAGCGCTTGCCGCGATTTCTGCTATAGATAGCGGCGCATTGTTAGTGTTGCCGCTGGCGTGCGCATGACCATCTTGCCAGCTCACGTCGGAAACCGGAATATCCCAGATTTTAGCGGCACGTGCGCACATGTCTTCTATGGCAATGCGGCATGATTTTATCGCTGACATAGAGCTTGCAAATGTGCCACGGCTGCCGTCTGTCATTTCGTTGTAACCTAGAGATCCGGTATCACCAATGACTGCTTTGACTTTTTCATAGGGAATACCCAGCTCTTCGGCGACCACCAGCGACAGTGAAGCACGCGCACCACCGACATCTATAGTTCCGACCGTCAGTGTGGCGGTACCGTCAATTCCTATATTCAGGTTGGTGCAGGATTGACCGCCGAAATTGAACCAGAAACCGCAAGCCATACCGCGACCCTGGTTTTCACCGAGTGGTGCTTTCATGTGTGGATGATTCTGTGCGGCTTCCAGTGTCGGACCGATACCAATCGGGCCATAGACCGGGCCGTAGGATGACTGGGTGCCTTCTTTGGCTGCGTTTTTAATGCGCATTTCAACGGCATCCATGCCGATGCGCTGTGCAAGTTCGTCGATCATGCTTTCAACAGCGAATGCCGCCATAGGCGCTGAGGGTGCGCGGTATGCCGTTGTTTTAGGCCGGTTGACAAGTACTTCCAGACCAACGGTTTTAACGTTTTCGAGGTCATAGCAGGCAAATGCGGTCATTGCGCCCAGCATGGCCCAGGAACCACCCCAGGGGCCACTGGTGTAGCGCATTTCCGCTTCACCGGCGGTAATGATGCCATCTTTGGTGACACCGATTTTGATATCTATAGAGGTGGCACTGGTTGGGCCGGAGGCGCGAAATACTTCTTCGCGAGTCATGACCAGTTTGACCGGGCGGTTGGCTTTACGGGACAGCGCCATTGCCACGGGCTCCAGCCAGATGTGGGTTTTACCACCGAAGCCGCCGCCAATTTCTGATGATGTCACGCGTAGTTTGGCTACATCCATGCCGAGCATTTGAGCCAACTGCTGGCGGAAGACAAAATGCCCTTGCGTGCACACCCATAGCTCACCTGTGCCATCGGGGCTGACACTGGCAACACAGGCATGAGGTTCTATATAGCCCTGGTGCGATTGCTCGGTGCGGAAGTTGCGCTCTATAACGACATCGGCTTTATCGAAACCTGTACTTACATCGCCGTGACCGAACTCCGATCGACGCGAGATATTTGAAGGTTTGGTCGGTGCAGGATCAACGCCTTTGGTAATGCAGGAGCGCTGGATGATCGGGGCTTTTTTCCCGACAGCTTCATCGACATCGGTAACGTGCTTTAAAATTTTATACTCGACTTCGATCAGCTTCAGTGCGGCACGGGCCGTTTTTGCATCGGTTGCAGCAACGGCGGCAACCGCGTGACCGTCGTAGAATACTTTTTTACGTGCCATGCAGTTGTCGAGGACTTCGGCGAGTTCCGCATCTTTTTTGCTGAGGTCTTTGAAGTCCTTGCTGGTTACGACTGACTTCACGCCCGGCAGCGCTTCGGCTTTGGATGTGTCGATACTTTTTATGGATGCGTGAGCGTGCGGGCTGCGCAGAATCAGCCCCACCAGCTGGCCCGGCATGTCAAAGTCGGCGCCGTAGCGGGCACGGCCGGTTACTTTATCGATGCCATCGGGTCGAATGGGTCGGGTGCCGACGGATTTGAATTGTCGTCCGGTAAAAGGTGTTTCTTTGCCCATGGGATTATGCCTTCCTCATTTGTTTTGCAGCATCTTGCACCGCTCGAACAATTTTATCGTAACCGGTGCAGCGGCATAGATTACCCGCCAGCGCATAGCGGATTTCAGTTTCTGTCGGGTCGGGGTTTTTCTCCAGCAGCACCTTGGCGGCAACCAGAAAGCCCGGCGTGCAGATGCCGCACTGCAGGGCAGCATGCTCAAGAAACTTCTGTTGCAGCGGGTGCAGTTTCCCGCCGTCGCTCATGCCTTCAACGGTTTCAATAGAGCGACCTTCGGCTTCAGCGCCGAGTACCAGACAAGAGCACACCAGTGCGCCGTCGAGTGTAATACTGCAGGCTCCGCAGTCACCGGTACCGCAGCCTTCTTTAACGCCGGTCATGGAGACACGGTTGCGTAATGCATCGAGCAGGGTTTCGTCAGCTTCGCAGGAGAAGTCGACAGCATCACCATTAATGGTGGTAGAGATCAGCATAGCCATGTTATTTTTTTCCTCCGGCACGTGCATAGGCGCTTTCAGCGGCGCGTCTGGCCAGTACACCGGCAACCTTGGTCCGGTAGGCCACGGTGCCGCGTTTGTCGTCAATCGGGTTGCAGGCTGCAGAACAGGCGCGAGCCAGTTTTGCCAGTGCTTCATCGTCCAGGGTTGAGCCGATAATGGCTTTCGCCGCGGCGGGTACCAGAAGCGCTTTCGGTGCGACGGCACCAAGAGAGACGCGCGCTTCTTTAATGATGCCTTTGGCGCCTAGAGTCAGGTTAATACCAGCGCTTACAACGGCGATATCCATTTCGGTGCGCGGTATAAAACGCAGATAGGCATCGGCTGATTTTGCGCTTCGCGGTGGCAATTGAATCGATTCAACGACTTCGCCTTTTTTCAGTGATGTTTTGCCCGGGCCGGTGCCGATTTTGGCCACTTCAACTTCGCGCATGCCTTTAGGACCATGCACGATAGCAACGGCGTTTGCGGCAACCAGCGCCGGCACGCTGTCAGCGGCAGGTGAGGCATTGCAGAGATTACCAACAATGGTGCAGCGCCCCTGAATTTGATCGGAGCCGATCAGGTTGGCCGCCTCGACAACTCCGGGCCAAGCATTGCACAACGCAGCATGGGCACCGAGCGTGGCGCACGAGACAGCAGCGCCGATTTTAAAACCGGCCGAGGTTTTTTTAATCTCGTTCATGGCTTTTATGCGCTTGATATCGACGATAACATCGGGCTCGATGTATCCCCCTTTCATACGTACAAGCAGGTCTGAACCGCCTGCGAGCACGTGCACACTTCCCTTGGATTTCGCTAACAGCGCAACGGCGTCAGCGGTGTTTTCCGGAGCAAGATATTGCAAGGTTCTTTTCCTATGGATAATTAGCCGCTTAAGTTTGTTTCATCTGTGCTGCAGGGTCAATAGATAGTGTCTGTAGGTGGGTGTAATAAGATACTATTGCCCAATGACTCTTCCGGTTCTCTATAGTTTCAGGCGCTGCCCCTATGCAATTCGCGCTCGTTTGATGCTGCTTCTGACCGGTCGGCATGTTGAGCTGCGGGAAATTCCGTTGAAGAGCAAACCGGCTGAAATGCTAGCGGCGTCGGCCAAGGGCACTGTGCCGGTGATGGTGCTGCCGGATGGCCGGGTGCTGGATGAAAGTATGGACATCATTCACTGGGGACTGAAAAGCCACCCGGAGGCTGACGGGTTTTATGGCAGTAAAGAAGTGTATAGCAGGCAGCTGGCGTTGATCGAACGCAACGATACCGGGTTCAAGTACTGGTTAGACCGCTATAAATATCATGTCCGGTTTCCGGAGTATGACCGACTTCATTACCGAAACCACGCTGAGCAGTTTGTTGCAGAGCTGGAGTCGCATCTGAATGAAAGTGAGTATCTGTTCGGGTCAAAGCAGAAGCTTGCGGATATCGCGATTATGCCGTTTATCCGGCAATTCTCAGCTGTTGATGCGCACTGGTTTGAAAATAGTGCCTATTCGGGTGTACGGCGCTGGTTGCATCAAATGTTGTCGAGCGAAGAGTTTTCGGTGGCGATGACAAAGCATCCTGAATGGCTTATTCAAGCTCCGGATGATTCACCGATTGTGCTGAAAATGCACATTGGGTGATGAGCGCTGTGTCGGGCACAGGGTGTTAAAAATATAACGAAGGAGCAGGCAATTCACTGATCGCCTGCGCTTGAGTATTGTTACTATCGCTGATTTTGGCAAAGCAGTATTTCAGCATTTTGCTCAGGGACCGATACTCACGGGTAGTTTTGTAGTGAGACGCGGATTTAGTGAACCGTTGGTCTTCAGAACGCCGGAATAAAATAATAAAAAAAGGATGTCGGCATGCGAAAATTATTCTTCGTCTGTATTATTGTTGCTGGGTTCAGTTATTATCACAATAACGTAAATAAATTACCTATCGATCGGGTTTTTGCGCCGGTGGCTGCTGCGATTTCAGCAAATGACTCAGCTATAAGAGACTCGGGCAAAAGTAAAGATGAAGGTTTTTTGAAGAGTTTTATGGAGTCTCCGGCAATTGTTGCGATGATCGATACCGCTGACAAGGCAGCGTACCTGAGTGGTCTGGATCATATCTTCGGCAAAAAGGGTAAGCTCGAGGATGGTGAAAAATAATCGCAGATTCCTATCGCTGCTATAGTCGGTTTTCGGGTATAAGGAAAGCAGTACAGTGGGACAGGGTATGTCGTTAAGCTCAGCCCAGACGCACGCCTGTTCTCATATTGCCAGCCACCGTGACGAGTTGTCCGCCTGGACATCTACCATTTTCAATTACGGTGAAACCGCCTGGCGCGAGTATCAGTCGGCGGCGTGGTATATAAATATTTTACGCGAGCACGGCTTCACGGTTGAAGAAGGTTCAGCCGGAATGCCGACTGCGTTTTGCGCACAGTGGCAAAATGGCGCCGGGCCTGTTGTGGGTCTTTACGCAGAATACGATGCGGTACCCGGTAATTGTCAGGCTGCGGTCCCTCGCAAAGAGCCCAGAGCAGGTCTGAATTATCCTGCCGGGGGTCATACCGATCCGCACTCAGCGCTCGGTATGAGTGGCCTGGCGGCGTTGCTTGCGACTAAATCTGCCATGCAAGCTCACGGAATTTCCGGTGGCTTGCGTTTTACCGGTGAGCCGGCTGAAAAAGTTCGCGGCTCAAAACCGATTCATGCGGCGGCCGGATACTATGACGGTTTGGCGGCAATGCTGTCTTTTCACCCGTTCTATATGCTGCCAATGTGCAATACCGTGCGCTGGGATACCCACTGCGGTGCCGCCTATTCGATGATCTATCGCTTTACCTGCGATCAGCCCGAGCGCTGGGGGCCGGTTAATGCTGTCGGCAATGACGCCCCTATTCCGCAGTCGCATAGTGCGGTGCGCGCGCCCGGTGCAAATGACGCACTGATGTCGATGTATCTGTCGTCGAAATCACTGCGCGATTCGATGTTGCCGCATCAGGGTGGATGGTCTGTGTCCGAGGCGATTCTAACGGCCGGGCAGGCCACCGCAGATAATCTGCCGGCGGCGCTGGCTGACATCCAGTACATGATTCGAGTGCCGGAAATTGCAATGGCAGAGCAGGTGACAGCGGTGCTCGATCGCAATGCAGCGGCTGCGGCGGCAATTGCCGGTTGTGAGTGGGAGCGGCACTGGGTTAGCAAGAGCCGCCACGGTCTGGCTAACCATGTGATGGCCGGCCTTGTCTGGCAGAATCTGCAGAGCGTGGGTGCCCCCCATTGGGATAACACCGCAACGGCTATTGCACAGGAAATACAAAAAAACCTGGGGTTTGCGCCGATGGAAAAACCGTTTTTACCGGCCTGCACCGAATTGATCTCGCCGACCGACGCGGAAGCCTTGCTGCGAAGGGATCTTCCGCCGTCCCAGTTGAACTCTACTTCCGACGATTACACCGACATGACCTGGCATACGCCGACCGCGCGATTCTATATTGCCCGACCAGCCCTGCAGCCGGCACCGGAAGGGCCTTACCCGTCCTGGGTAATGAACGCGCTTGGCGGTATTTCCGAAACAATAGATCCGATGGTGCAAACCGCAGCGAAGGTGCTCGCGACTTCGGCGTTGCGAGTGCTGGAAGATAAATCAGCCAGACTCGCCGCGCAGGATGAATTTGAGCGGCGAACCGGCGGTGGTATTGGCGGTGAGCATTGGGTAGCTCCGCTATGCGACTACGAACCACCTATTAATTTTCGCTGGCCCGAATATATAGAAACCACCCGTGGCAGAGGCTGGTGCATTCCCGGTTGAATTTGCTGTGCCACAAACTCGAGCACTAACGCTTCAGTTTAGACATCATCCGCATCGTCAACGACAACTTGTCCGGTGGCACGCCGCCACAGGATTGCGCCGGATAGTCCAATGCCCAGAAAAACACTGTAGAGAATTAATCCCAGCCACTGGAGTGATTGCGCATTGCCCGCGGCGACCCAGCCTTCCTGCAGAGATAAATAGGCCAGCGCAGCAAACAGAATCAATACAATGATTGTCCCGAGCATACCCAGTGCTTTCCACGCGGCAATCAGCAAGGCAATGTTCAACAGGATCGCAATAATAGCGACTAGTATCACCCACGCATCGGTTGGGTTGTCGTTGTGGTAAACCCAATGGAAGATGGATTTACCGGTCGGATTGTATGTTCCGAAGACGACCACTGCCGCGATCAGCACCCGAACCAGCAGAACGGCGGGTGAAGAGTCTTGTAGCGCTTTGATCATAGGTTTTTATTGTCCGGATGTTGAATAGTGTTTGAATGCGAATATAAAGGTAGTCGGTGTTTGCCGTTCTGAAAGTCTGTTAATGCTCGATTTCAGCGGCGCGCATACCGATCAGGTACAAAATGCCATCGAGGCCGACATTGCCAAAGGCGTTTTGTGCCTGTTCCCTGACCTTGGGCTTAGCATGATAGGCGATGCCGAGCCCGGCAACTGTTAGCATTGAGATATCGTTTGCTCCGTCGCCAACAGCGATAACCTGCTCGAGCTTGATACCTTCGTCGTCGGCAATAGATCGCAGTAATTCGGCTTTGCGCTTTTCGTTGACAATGTCGCCAGCGACTTTGCCGGTAAGCCTGCCGTCAATTATTTGCAGCGCATTGGCGTGTACATGGTCAATGCCGAGCTTGTCGGCAAGTTTCTCGGCGAACCAGGTAAATCCCCCCGAGATAATGGCGGTTTTATAACCCAGCCGATTAAGGTTTTTCAACAGGCTTTCGGCGCCGGCGCTGATTTCGAGATTATCGTAAATGGTTTGCAGGGTCGATTCCGGCAAACCGCGTAACAGCGCCAGACGTTGTCGAAAACTGTCATTGAAGTCCAGTTCGCCGTTCATCGCGCGAGCTGTAATGGCGGACACCTGTTCGCCTACACCGGCTTCGGCCGCCATGAGATCGATGACTTCACCCTGAATCAGGGTGGAGTCCATATCGAAGCACACCAGTCGACGGGTACGACGCCAGATGTTGTCTTCCTGAATGGCGATGTCGGCTCCGACATGGTGGCTCAGCGACAGGCTGGCAGCTCGCAGCTTTTCTATATCGCCGCGGCGGTGATTGATACGAATCTCAACGGCTATCAGTGCAGGCTTGGCATCTTGCGAAATAGGGTAGCGCGATGATATGCGCTGGATACTTTTTATGTTCCAGCCGGACTGACTGAGTATTTCGGTTACCTGTGCTATCAGGCTGGCGTTGAGTCGTTGCCCGAGCAGCGTAATGATCTGCCGGTCCTGACCGGTTTCGGCCACCCAGTTACTGTACCCGTCGGCACTGATCGGCTTAAAACGGATATCAAGACCGAGGTCGTGCGCTTTGAATAAGAGCTCTTTGAATAACGTGTCGGGGGCAGGCGCTTTGCTGTTATCCGGTTGCACATCAATGAGCATGCCCCAGGAAAGATTGTTGTGAATAACGGCCTGGTCGATATCCAGTACCGTGATGTTGTAGTTTGCAAGAATGGAGGATAACCCGGAGGTAATACCGGGGCGGTCTCGACCGGATACATTTATCAGAACAATTTGGCTCACGGGTAACTTCTTGAGATTCTGAGTGAAAAAAGCTCACTAGTATAGCATTCTATGATTGCTTTAAAGAGGTTCGAATTCAGATAGAGCCAGCCCGCAGGCATATCCGGACGACCAGGCCCATTGAAAGTTGAATCCACCAAGGTGCCCGGTCACATCGACAACCTCGCCGATGAAAAACAACCCCCGCTGCGAAGTGCATTCCATGGTTTTTGAGGAAAGGGTGCTGGTATCGACACCGCCCAGAGTAACCTCTGCGGTTTTATATCCCTCGGTGCCAGCGGGCACTATTTCCCAGGCGTGCAATTTACCGGCAATATCAAAAAGCAGTTGATTGCCACATTCGCCGATAGGCCTGTCTTTGTCTGCTGGCCACCAGAGCGATTCCAGCTCCAGTACCAGACTTTTAGGCAGCAGGGTGCTTAATACCGTTCTGATTACTGTTCGCGGCGAGCGAGCTTTGGTTTCCAACAGTTGTGTGCGGGCGTCATGTTGTGGGAGCAGGTTGATCGTAATGGCCTGCCCCGGTTGCCAGTAGTTTGAAATCTGCAGCACAACCGGTCCACTGAGCCCGCGGTGAGTGAACAGCAGTGCCTCCTCAAAGGTCGTGCTTCCAAAGCGGATTGCTGCATCGATAGAGTTGCCTGAAAGCCGTGCAAACATTTCTTTTAGTTCACCTGAAAAGGTGTACGGCACCAGACTGGCTCGCAGCGGCGATACAGACAATCCGAACTGCGTGGCGATCTCGTAGCCAAACGGCGTGGTACCCATACTTGGAATGGAAAGTCCGCCAGTCGCCACTACGACGGCATCGGCAGTTAGAGGCCCGAGGCCCGTTTCCACACGGTAGTTGCCATTGTCCTCGGTAACTGACTCGATGGCGCAGCGGGTTGAAATTTCTACCCCACTTGCCGCGCATTCGTCCAAGAGAAAATTGAGTATATCCCGCGCTTTGTTATCGCAGAATAATTGCCCGTGTTTGCGTTCGTGATAGGGTATGCCGTGCTCGATGACGGAGCCAATGAAGTCCCAGGCTGTGTACTGGTTCAGTGCTGATTTTACAAAGTGCGGATTGCTGCAGAGGAAATTATCTGCGGTAACGTCTAGATTGGTAAAATTGCACCGCCCCCCGCCGGACATCAGGATTTTGCGTCCGGCTTTGTTGCTGCGTTCAAGGACGCGCACTCGCTTGCCTCGTTTGCCTGCCTGCCACGCAGCCATAAGACCGGCGGCACCTGCACCCAGAACGATGGCGTCGTAGTGATTGCTCACGGTTTAAATTCCACTGCTGCTGAATTCACTATTGTACGATGCCGGGTCGTCGAATCGTTGAAATCGGATTATTGGATAATTTAACGATGAAATCGTCTTCAAATTCGACGGGCATGCATGTCGAATCAGTAGCTGACGTTATTTAAACCTTGCAACACGGATCAGGCGACGTAATCATAGCCGTTTGTTTGATCCTCAACGAACCAAAAGGGCAGTTAATAATGGAAATTTCAGGTAAAAAAGCGCTGGTTTTCGGTGGTACTTCCGGAATCGGACTGGCGGCTGCAAAGCAACTTGCAGCGCTCGGCGCAGAGGTTATCGCAATCAGCCGTTCGCCGGAAAAAGCCGGACAGGTACCCGATGGCATTACACTGGCGAAGTGCGATGTAAGGGATCGAGAAGCCATGGACGCATTATTTAAGCAGCATGCGCCATTCGAAATATTAATTAGCGCGGCAACGGGTGGTGATCGCGCGCTGGGCCCGTTCATGGAAATGGATATGGACGGCTATCAGGCATCCTTCGATAAATTGTGGGGTTACGCTAATGTTGTCCGCTACGGCGCAAATCACGTGACCGACGACGGTTCAATTGTATTGGTCAGTGGCTCGCCGGCAAGAAAATGCAAACCCGGCCAGATAGCGCTGTCTTCGGTTGGTGGAGCTGTTGAGGCGATGGTGAGAGCACTGGCGCCGGAACTGGCACCGAAACGCATCAATGTGGTGTCACCCGGAGCGATCGATACAGGCATGGTGAAGTTAGAGGGTGAAGAGCGGGTAGCGTTGTACAAAAAGATGACTGAGAACCATTTAATTCCACGAGTCGGCTCCTCGGATGAAGTAGCGCAGGGAATTATTTTTATGGTGCAAAATGATTTTGTTACCGGTAGCACCATTGATGTTGACGGGGGCTTGCTTCTGTCTTAATGAGACTCTTTTTCTCATTAGCTGATATCACCAGGCCTTCAACACGTGCAGATTACCGAATATTGATAACAAGCTGTTATTGAATTGTCAATTATCACTCTTTGGGGGGATGTTCTTATTTACGCTGATTGCTATATTTTTTCCCACATTGTTCAACAGCTTGTTGAGCAAAGGGTTTCACAGCAGAATCTCCGGTTTCACTGTGTTGCGGTTAGCGCACATGGAAGACCCTGTAAAGTTTGGCAGTAAATAGCTTGCCGTAGCATGGTGGATTAGTTGAGGCTCTTGCCGGTGATCAGGTATCACCGGCAAGAGTTTTTTTTATTTTGCAGCTCCATACTATCAAGTATTCATAACAGGTACTTCGTCTGGCGGAAGACTATATACCTTGCCTTAGCAGTTGATTTGCCAGTGTTAGATCAGGTGTTTCAACAGCAGTCTTAAACCGATCAACGCAGGCTCGCAACATATCCTGCGCGGTGAATACTTCACCACGCGAAATCATGCTGCGCGCCAGTTCATCGGTTGAGTGGAGTTCAAAAAACAGAGCCCCTTGATCCTCTACAATTTCGATTGACTGTCTAAAGTCATTATCACCCGTGGCTTCGCATTGCAGCATCTTTTTGGTGATCCCAGGCAGTCGATGAAACTCGGCAGTGAACCTGCTTTCGTAAGTTTTGTGGTTGTGCCCGTTATGTCGGTCAGAAACCTAAGCCGCAAGTCAGCTTTGTGGCAATTGATCCACCAATGCCAAACGTGGAATCACAGTATTAGATTCAAGAACAGTTCCCGGCGCAAGTACTGCATTTGCCCCGATCCGGCAGCAATCACCGATAAGCGCTCCAAACTTAAGTGAGCCTGTTTCAATTATTTGGTCACCCCATTTAACGCGTATCTCCTTGTCTATAAATTCATTGCGGCTATTCGCCACTACGGCACCTGCTTCGACATTGCAATTGCAGCCCATAATCGAATCTCCAATGTAATTGAAATGGGCAATCGCAGATCCAGAAAATACGAAACTGGATTTTAGTTCACAACCCGGACCCACACTACAGCTGGCTCCAAGAAAAACACCACCGCGTAAATAGCTGTGGCTAGCTATAAAACTCTTTGGACCAAGTATTGCCGGAGGTTTGATAATAGCTCCTGCTTCAACTCGCGCGGAATGGTGTACTGCGATGTTATCTGCAATGCAGTAACCCGTTTTGAGCTTAGTCATTGCCTCACGTATGAGCACGGCGGCATCGCTGGTAATTTCCCACGGTTGACCGCAGACATCCGCAAACGGACTGCTCAGCCAATCGGCAACACGCGATTTAGTAGAAATTAACACTTATTGCGGTCAAGTAAGGTTGCTGCGTTGGTATGCTCTGCCTCGATCATCAAAGACATGCAACGCACTGGATTGATAGTGCAGCCGTACCGTCGAGTTTTCGTCAAACTCCACAGCACCATCAAGCGATGCACAAATTGCTGTGCCATCGTTCAGGTTGCCATAGACTATCGTTATTCCGCCCAATTTCTCGACAACACGCAAAGTGATGTCCAGCCCTGCATCCCCTTTACCAAGGCTAAAATCTTCGGGCCGAATACCCACCTCAATGTCGCCTCCTACATTAGCTCCGGTGCAATCCACGTGTGCCAGCAATTGAGCTCCGCTAATAGTGGTTGCCCGAAGCTGATCGTCATTGGCACTAATAATACGGCAGGGTATGAAATTCATTCCGGGTTGTCCGATGAAACCTGCGACAAATTTAGATTGTGGCGTGTTGTATAAATCCATCGGTGTGCCGAATTGCTCTACTTTCCCGTTGTTTAAAACCACAATTCGATCAGCCATGGTCATGGCTTCGATCTGATCATGGGTGACATAGATCATGGTGGTGTTCAGGGATTTGTGCAATTCGGATAATTCGACCCGCATTTCCGCGCGTAGTGAAGCATCCAGGTTAGAAAGTGGTTCATCAAACAAAAATACTTTTGGCTCACGTACGATTGCCCTTCCGATGGCTACGCGCTGCCTTTGGCCACCGGAGAGTTGACCGGGTTTGTGTTTAAGTCGATCATTCAAATGTAGAATATCGGCAGTTTTTTCTACCCGCGCACGAATGTCAGCCTTTGATAGCTTTTGAATCGAAAGCGGAAAAGCAATATTGTCAAACACGCTCATGTGCGGATACAAAGCATAGTTCTGAAACACCATAGAGATACCGCGTTCAACGGGCTCCAGCCCGGACACGTTTTTGCTGTCAATTTCTATGGTGCCGCCACTTTCTTTCTCCAGACCGGCGATCATTCGCAACAGCGTGCTCTTGCCGCAACCGGAAGGGCCTACGAACACAACAAACTCACCATCTGCTATATCGAGGCTGATATTTTCGATAACCTGCGTTGCACCGAACGACTTATTTATTGAATTAAGGCTAACGGTTCCCATGACTGCCTCTCTTGCTGCTACGTGTCATAGCCTTCAATGCACGTTGATAGCCTGGCAATAGCCGCAGCTTGACCGGCAACCGTTTCAGTCTTACTAACACGGTTATCCTTTCACTCCGCCACCGACAAATCCCTGCAGCACATAGCGTTGGGTTAGCGTATAGATAATAATCAGTGGCACGGTGGAAATTACCGAACCGGCCATAAGCAAAGTCCAGCTGGCTTCGTACTGGCCTACAAAGCTCATCAACCCTAAAGGAATAGTTCTAAGGTGTTCGGAATTCAGAAACAGCAGAGGGCGAAGAAGCTCGTCCCAATTGTTGATGAAAGCGATAACGAATATGGCGATTAGCGCTGGTCGTGCCAGGGGTAGATAAATTCTATAAAATATCTGGAAGGGTGATGCACCATCGACATGTGCCGCATCGGCGTATTCATCGGGCAGGCTGCCAAAATACTCTCTGAGCATAAAGGTACCAAAAGCGCCTACCAGGAAAGAGGGTACGATCAGTGGAAGAAAGGTATCAATCCATCCCAGGCCTCGCATAAGCAGGAACTCAGGAATTATTGTCACCTCGGTTGGCACAAAAGCGGTCGCCAGCACAATCGCAAACAGCCAGTTTTTTCCTGGTAGCTCCAACTTTGCAAAGGCGTATCCGGCCAGTGCTGTGGTAAACACCTGGCCGATCGCTGCTGAAAACGAGACAAATGCAGAGTTTCTAAAAAATAGAAAGAAGTTCTGCGAACTCCAGACTTCATTGTAATTTACCAAGGGATCATCGGTGAAGAGAGTTGTAGGTACTAACGTTGGTGGTAGTTTAAAAATGTCTCCGGCTGTCTTGAAGCTGGTTATCAGCATCCATAGAAAAGGCGCCAGGGTTAGCAGTGAGTAAAATGCCAACACGGTGTATAGCGCGAATAGCGTTTTCCGTGACTGGCTATTCATGCACCCACCTTTTTCGAAAATAGAAATTGACAAGCGTAAGCAACCCTAACGCTACGCACAAGATGTATGACAGAGCCGAGGCATAGCCCATATTAAAGTCGATAAAGGCATTCTCATAAATGAAAAACGCCAATGTAGTGGAGGCCCGATTCGGCCCGCCGCTGGTTAGTGCGTAGGTTATTTCAAATGTCTGGCTCGACCGGATCAACGCAATAATAAGAACAAAAAACAGGCTGCGTGAAAGCAGTGGAATAGTGATGCGGAAAAAGCGACGCACTGGGCGTGCACCATCAACGCGAGCTGCTTCATACAGTGTCGGGTCGATGGTCTGTAATCCGGCCAGGAGCAGCAGCATGTAGAAACCAACATCCTTCCAGATCGATACCAATGCCACTGCAGGCAGCGCCCAGAACGGATCGGCTAACCATGCCGGACCGTCGACTCCGAAAAAATCGAGAGCATTGTTGATAACGCCAAACCGTGTTGAGAACATCCAGCGCCAGGCAAGCGTTATAGCTACAGTTGCGGTGATGTATGGAACGAAAAACGCGGTGCGAAAGAATCCGGAATATCGAAAAGACTGATTCAACACCACGGCCAGTACAAGAGCCAACACTAGAGCGCCCGGCACATACAGTAAAGTGTACAGAACCGATTGCCACAGAATTTTTTGCGCCAATGGAGACTGAATAATATGTGCGTAGTTTGCAAGGCCTACAAATTCGGCCTTATCAAATATTTGCCATTCATAGAACGATAGTGCGAATGCCCAACCGATCGGTACCAACCTGAACAGCAGCAACCCGATAATGGTCGGCAACAGAAACAGCAGTGCCGTGACCCGTACCTTCTGCTGATAGGTCACTACCTGAGAATGCTCAAACTGTACTGTGCCCGGCGCTTGTCAGCGCCGGGTACGTTACAACTCAACGCGATAGTACGTCATTGGAGTAGACGGTGGCAGCATCCAAAGCGTCTTCCAGGGATTTTCGCCCGTTAAAGACTTCGTCCAGTTCGCCGTTCAGACCACCAGAGCCAGAGGCGCCGTAACCTCGCCAGGCGCTCCAGTTTTTGGTAAATCCTGTATAAACATTTTGATCGCCAATAGCCAACAATATGTTCTTGTTGGCTGGCTGCTCGCCTACTTCCAACCATTCATCACTCGAAGCGGTTGCTATATAAGCCGGCACCTTGCCGCTCGGGAAATCCGCTGCGGAACGACCTGCACCCACCATATGCTGAATAAACTTGAATGCAAGTTCAGGCTGTTCTGATGTTTTAGCCACTGCCATCATATCGGCCCACGCATAGGCTGCGGCAGTCTCAGGCGTTGCATCCGGCCCTACGGGCACCTGGGCAATGCCCCACTTAAAGCTGCCCCCGGATACCTTGCGTGTATTACCTATTCTCCACGATCCTCCCACATACATCGCCGCCATCTGGAGCGGGAATACATCCTGTTGACGCACGCCTTCGAGTTCCTGCGGTTTTGGAGCAACACCGTGTTCATTGATCAGGCTGGACAAGAATCCCAATGCATTGACGGCAGCGTCGTTGGCTTCAAATTGTGTTCCCGCCTCGTTGACGTAACGACCTCCATTGCGAAACACCCAGGGATCCACATGGGCGTAGCGGCCGAAAAAATAGTAACCGTATTGCTCAGGAGTTCCGTCGTTGTCTTTGTCAACGGTGAGCTTCTTTGCAGCGCTTAAGAAGTCATCCCAGGTCCAGCTATCGGTTGGTAGTGGAACACCGGCAGCTTCGAACATATCAATGTTGTAGTACAGGATCGGAGCGACCCAGTTTTGCGGAAACGCAACACGTGCGCCATCGATAACACCGATGTCTGCGGCCGAAGCGTAATAGTTCGCTAATTCATCTTCGGAGATTTTATCAGTCAGGTCGGCTAGGTTTCCCGCTGCAGCCCACTCCTGAATAAACCCTGAAGACATCATAAATGCGTCTGGCATATCGCCACTGGCAGCAAGCGCAGATAGCCGCGGCCAGTATTCTTTCGAAGGCATAGCCGAAACCTCAACGGTAACGTTATGCTCTTTTTCAAACGCCGCGACTGCAGCGGCTTCGATTTCAACCTGACTCGGTTCCCACGACATGTATTTTAGCGTGACGTCTGCCGCCAACGTTGAACTGGCAAGAAGTATAGAAACCGCCACACCTGCACATACTGATGTTACTCTGAACATAGTAATCCTCACTTTTTAATGTTGACGAACAACGAATCCGGAAATATCGGTTTGATTCAGTTTTGCACATTCACTTTGAACTATGCAAGCTCGCAGTAGAGAATGCAGGATTGGGTGAGAATCTGAGCCCCATCAAGCATTTACGCCCATCGCATGTCTACATAGGAGTCAGGGAATCCGCCCCTGAGCCAAAGGTTGTTTAGTACTTTGGCAGGAAGGGCTTCAGGGCCTGCATGGTTCGGCGCTTCGCCTGCATTGATGCCATGGAGTTCCAGGTAAGATATCCGCCCGGCAAGTGATTCACTGAATTGTCCCTATAATGCCGGGCCAGCCGATTCGAGAATTACAAATTGACCGGTTCTTTTACCGGCACGTCGATTGGCATCTATTATCGAGCGCAACACAGAGAACAGCTGTGAAGTACGATGAATTTCATCAAGGATAATCAGCTTGTCGCTGAGGTCTTGCAGATACACCGCCGGGTTCGACAGGCGTGCCCGATCTTCATCCAGGAGCCTGTCTGAGAATGAATGATCTACAGCGGATGCGGTCTTTTGGCCAGCTATTGCGATCAATTTGGTTGAATATGAATAACTATTCGCCCAAATCGATCCCAATACCTGACTCAAAATATCACATCCTCGCTACGACCCTCATTCTCAGACAGCCACCAAGTTGTATGTCCAGATAAAGTGATGCACGGGTCTCGGCAAGTTGATGCGCGAGTGTAGTTTTGCCTGCCTGTCGTGACCCCAGAATTGCGACAGCCGGAATTTCTCCAGGCTTTTGATTGGCGTCAATGAGCGCGTTTCGATAAATTATCCTTGTAATTTAGGTATTTAATACAGAGTGTGCGAGGTTAAATTGTATAACAATTTAATTTCAAGCTCATGCTGCCTCTGACTGCCGAGGGCATAAATAGGTAGATGATCCTGTACGCGGTGCGGACGTGCGGCGCTGGTAATTCTGTTCACAAATTCCCTTCGACAGAGCTGGCTTTCCTGAATAAAAACCCTGTACCCTTCATTCATCTGTCTGCATTTAACAATCGAGATTTAAAATCATGAGCCAGGCCGATATAACCGGGAGTTGACAGGCTCCTGACGGTCAAAGGCCGCTACATTAATTGCTATCAAAGGTGGGTGCAGTGGCACAATCACGAATTAATCAAATTCTGCATTTCACGCTGTGTTGCATGGTTCTGTTGCTCGTTAATCAATCACCCGCGCTAGCTCAAAATATCCAGATTGCACCCATTGGTGATTCAATTACTCAGGCTGGAAACAGTCGGCCAGGCTATCGCCGTTCACTTTGGCTAAAGTTGCAGCAAGCGGGCTATGATGTCGATTTCGTTGGTAGTCAAAATACTTTCCACGGTAACCCGCCACCTTCGTCTGAGCAGGATTTCGATCTTGACCACGAGGGCCACTGGGCAGAAGAGGCGGGTGATATTGCGAACAGTATTGATCGCTGGCTAAGGTCCTATACACCCGATATTGCCATTATTCACCTTGGTACCAATGACTTCGACAGAGGCCAGAGTAATGCGAGTACTCTTCTAGAGCTGGGCAGCATCTTCTCGTCACTTCGCGCTGACAACCCACAGGTCAAAATCCTCGTTGCCGAGATTATTCCAATGAAGAACAAGGATACAGCGCGCTTTAATTCTGCCATTCGGGAATGGGCTCCGGCTCAATCCGCCAGTGCTTCACCTGTCGTCGTAGTCGATCAATACACGGGTTACAACGCCGCAACTGACAACTATGACAACTATCACCCGAATGCAGAAGGCGAGGAGAAAATGGCCGCCCGTTGGTTTAGTGCGTTGGAGCAAGTGATAAATGCCCGGGAACCGCAATCTGGTGCGTGCGTAGATACCGATCCGGTGGGCGACGGATGGGGTTGGGATGGCGCAAGCAGTTGTCGTATAGGCAACGGAGAGCCGCAAGCAGCTGCCTGTGAGGATACCGATCCGGTTGGTGACGGATGGGGTTGGGACGGTGTCTCCAGTTGTCGGGTAAGTAACGGAGAGCCGCAAGTAGCTGCCTGTGTAGATACCGATCCGGTTGGTGACGGCTGGGGTTGGGATGGCTCATCCAGTTGTCGGGTCAGTGTTGAACCAGATAACGGGGCGTGTATAGATTCTGATGGAGACGGATGGGGCTGGGACGGAGCCAACAGTTGCCGGGTCGAGTAGCACACATGTTAACCCGCTGTCAGCCCGGTCTGTAGCCTGCCTACTGAAACGCCTGTATCCCGGTTTGCGCTCTGCCTAGAATTAGCGCGTGGACATCGTGTGTACCTTCGTAGGTGTTCACGGCTTCAAGGTTCATCACGTGGCGAATGACGCCGTATTCGTCAGAGACGCCATTACCGCCGTGCATGTCTCGCGATACCCGCGCAATGTCCAGCGCCTTGCCGCAATTGTTTCGTTTCATTAGTGAGATCAGTTCTGCCGGAGCCTGGTGTTCGTCCATCAATCGGCCCATACGCAGGCAACCTTGCAGGCCGAGAGATATTTCTGTTTGCATATCGGCAAGTTTTTTCTGAATGAGCTGATTCGCTGCCAGCGGTCGACCGAATTGCTTGCGATCGAGAGTGTACTGGCGGCCGGCATGCCAGCAAAATTCTGCTGCCCCCATCGAACCCCAGGCTATGCCGTAGCGGGCGCGATTGAGGCATCCGAATGGACCCGCCAGCCCTGCCACGTTGGGCAACAGGTTTTCTTCAGGGATGCGGACTTCGTCCATCATGATCATGCCAGTGACCGAGGCACGCAGTGAAAATTTCCCTTCTATTTTGGGTGCGGAAAGTCCGGTCATTCCCTTCTCGAGTACAAAGCCCTTGATTTTGTTGTCGTGTGCCTCTGACTTTGCCCAGATCACAAAAACATCAGCGATAGGTGAGTTGGTTATCCAGTTTTTGGAGCCGGATATAGAGTATCCGCCATCGATTTTTCTGGCACGAGTGAGCATCGATGACGGATCGGAACCGTGGTCCGGTTCGGTCAGCCCGAAGCAGCCGACCAGTTCGCCCGAGGCAAGTCCGGGCAGATATTTCTGACGCTGTTCGTCGGTGCCATAGGCGAAAATAGGGTGCATCACCAGAGACGATTGAACGCTCATGGCTGATCGATAACCTGAATCGACTCGCTCGACTTCCCGTGCGATCAATCCGTAGCTGACGTAGTTCGCGTCAATACCACCGAGGGCTTCGGGCAGGGTCGAGCCCAACAAACCGATTTCGCCCATCTCGTTGAAAATTTCCCGGTCAAAGGTCTCGTGGCGGTTTGCCTGAATTACCCGGCTGGCCAATTTCTCCTGACAGAACGCATGGGCCGTGTCGCGGATCATTCTTTCTTCTTCGCTGAGTTGCTGCTCAAGCAAAAAGGGATCTCCCCAGTTCAGGCGAGCGGGCTTTGCGCGGGCCATTTCCGGAGTATTGCTGTGATCGCTGCTGAGCGTGGCGCTGTCCATGGGGTCTCTCGAATTGATTAACAAACAAAACAGTGTTGAAGGTACTGATGATAGCGTTTTTTTGGCCTCACTGACGAAATTCCGCTGCGGGCTGCTACATCACTTTGCTCGTTTCCTGAATTCCGTTTAGCAGGACAACTCGCCGGCATGTACCGCATTACGGGACGTTCAGAAACATCCGGGGAATCGGTCAGTCTGAAGACAGTCACAGATAGTAAGAGCAAGCTGTGTGAATCTGACTATTCTATAAACACAATATGGATTCGATACGCTATTGAAACCACTTACTACACAATGCCAGCCACCGGACCGGGTACTTTCGGCATGATCAGTCTCAGTGGTATCTGCAAAACCTATGTGATGGGCGCCAATCATGTGCGTGCGCTCGATGGCATAGATCTGACCGTTGAAAAAGGGGAATTTCTGGCCGTTCAGGGTTCTTCAGGGTCAGGTAAGTCAACGTTGTTGAATATCCTCGGCATACTGGATAGTTTCGATTCGGGCACTTACACGCTCGACAACACCTCGATGAGTAATCTCAGCCAGCTCCAGGCTGCGCATTACCGTAACCGGCTCATTGGCTTTGTGTTTCAGTCATTCAATCTGATTCACCACAAAACAGCCGTTGAAAATGTAGCGCTGCCACTTTACTACCAGGGGATCGCCAGACGTAAACGGAACACGATTGCAATGGAGTATCTTGAGCGTGTCGGGCTGGCGGAGCGCGCACAGCACAAGCCGGCGGAATTATCGGGCGGGCAGTCGCAGCGGGTTGCTATCGCCAGAGCACTGATCACCCGCCCGTCACTGTTACTTGCCGATGAGCCAACCGGGGCGTTGGATACAGAAACCTCGGAGCAGATTATGGCGATGTTCAAAGCGGTCAATGACGAAGGCATGACTGTTGTGGTGGTCACTCACGAAGCCGAGGTGGCGGCGCAAACGCATCGAATAATCAACGTACGTGACGGCCGAATTTTAAGTGATGAGCGTACCGATCAATGATCGTCGATACCCTGCAGGAAATTCTCCAGTCTCTGCAGACGCACAAAACGCGCACCATACTGGCGGTATTAACGGTGGCCTGGGGGGTATTCATGCTGGTGGTGCTGCTCGGTGCTGGCAAGGGCTTGCAAAACGGGGTGGAATTGCAGTTCAGAGACGATGCGGTGAACAGCATCAGTGTATACCGGGGGCGCACCACTATTGATTTTCAAGGTAATCCGAGAGGTCGCTCTATTCAGTTTGATAACGCTGACTATGACCGCATCAAGGCAAACGTCGATCCGGTCGAGTACATAACAGCGCGCTTTTATCCCGGTAGTGAACTCACCGTGAGCAGTGGTTCTGTCAGTGCCTCGTTTGATATTCGAGCCGTGCATCCGGAGCATTTGTATCTTGAAAAAACGCAGATAACCGCCGGACGGTTTGTCAATGATCAGGACTTATCCCGAAAGCGGAAAATCACCGTCATTGGTAAGCGCGTAAAACAGGTATTGTTCCCCGATGAAGAGGCAGTTGGTCGGAGCCTGCAGATCAACGATATCGCCTATCGTGTGGTGGGCGTTTTCAGTGATTCCGGCAGACGTGGAGAAGAGGAGACGATCTACCTGCCGATCACCACCGCACAGCTGGTCTATGGCGCGGCAGAGGAAATTCACCAGTTGCGCTATACCGTCGGTGATGCGAGCTACGCTGAAAGTCAGGATGCCGAACGTCGCACACGGCAGCTGTTTGCAGAGCGGTACCGTTTTTCACCTGAAGATAAAAGTGCTGTACGCATATACAACAATTTAGATGAATATCAAAAGATCACTGATCTGTTCTTCTGGGTGCGGGTCTTTGTTGCTGTGGTGGGTGCCGGCACTGTGCTGACCGGTATTCTGGCGGTGAGCAATATCATGGTTATATCGGTGGCTGAGCGCCGGCGTGAAATTGGAATTCGAAAGGCACTGGGCGCATCGTCCGGTTCGATAACTCGTCTGGTGGTTGCAGAGTCGTTTATTATTACCGGTGTTGCGGGCTACCTTGGCCTGCTGGCAAGTCTGGGTCTGCTGGAGTTGCTTAAGTCCACCATTGCTGAAAACGAATACATGTACCAGCCGGATGTTAATACCGCTGTGGTCGTTGGTGTGACGGCTCTTATTGTGGTTGCGGGAACCCTATCGGGCTACCTGCCTGCGCGCCGGGCAGCAACAATAAAACCGGTGGAGGCGCTGCAACCCTCATGATCGACCGGGACGCATGGCAGGAAGTCATTCAGGCGCTGACCAGCAATCGTCTGCGAACGTTGCTGACCGCCTCCGGAATATTCTGGGGAATCTTCATTCTTATTGTCATGCTCGGCTTTGGTAACGGTATAGAAGGCGGGGTCAAGCGGAGTATGAAAGGCTATGCAACCAACGCGCTGTATCTGTGGGGCAGTGAAACATCGGTGCCGTATCAGGGTTTGTCGCCCGGCCGTCGAATTGTGCTCGATAACAGCGACAGCACGGCCATTTTGTCTGAGATTGAAGGGGTTGGTCATCTGGCGCCACGGGTCAGATTAGGCCGGTATCGAAGTCGCCGTGATGTTTCCTACGCAAATAAGGTAACCGATGCTGAAGTTTCCGGCGATCTGCCGGGTTACGAGAATATTCTGCCAATGGCAATAGAGACCGGGCGTTTTTTAAATCCGCTGGATCAGGCCCGCAAGCGCAAGGTCGCGGTGATCGGGGAGCGGGTCCACGCTGAACTATTCGGTGAAGACGTCAACCCGATTGGCAAGCAGATTCAAATCAGGCAGATCAGCTTCACGGTCGTGGGTATTTTTAAACCGGCACACTATGGAGACGACCGCGAGCGCATGAGTAGCCTGGTGTTTACGCCGCTCAGCACGTTTCAGCAGGTGTTTAATTATGGTCAGGATATCGGCTTCTATGCCATGGTCCCGAAGCCCGGTTACACCAGCCGGGAAGTAGCCGAAGAAGTCAAAGCCCTGCTGCGCCAGCGGCATCGTGTTGCGCCGGGGGATGCGCGCGCTATTGGTGACTGGAACACCGAAAGTGAATTCATCCGAATACGCAATCTGTTTACCGGAATTCGGGCTTTTATCTGGACTGTTGGAGTTGCGACGCTGCTGGCCGGCGTGCTGGGAGTCAGCAATATCATGCTCATTGCTATTCGAGAGCGCCGGCGAGAGTTTGGTTTGCGAAAATCTATTGGCGCAACACCCGCTGATGTCATTCGCATGATTATTCTTGAAACCTCGGCACTGGTATCGGGTGCTGGAATTCTAGGGTTGCTAGGCGGGCTTATTGCGCTATACGTGATTGATCTGTTTACCCGGTCAATCACGAATGATGCTGGTTCAGATGTGTTGTTCAGTACACCCACGGTAGATTTGAAAATTGCCCTTGCGGCGCTATTTGCACTGGTTCTGGCGTCGTTACTGGCGGCCGTGATTCCTGCCCGCCACGCAATGCGAATCGACCCCGTTGAAGCCCTTAGGGTGGAATAAAATGATAAGAAAGCTCGTTAAGATTTTGCTGGTCATCGTGTTGCTCGGGCTGCTTGCGGGCAGTTTATATTTTCTGGTTCAGCGTAACCAGCAGCCACCGGAGCAGTTCGAAACCGAAAGTGTCATTCGCGGTACCGTTATAAACAAAGCCGTGGCGACCGGATCAATCGTGCCGCGCAAGGAAGTAGTTATAAAATCGCGGGTCTCGGGGGTAGTTGAAAAACTTCATGTGCAGGCGGGTGAAATAGTCGAAAGCGGGGCGCTGCTTGCGAAAATAAAAGTAGTACCCGATGCCGTAGCACTGAATTCGGCCCGGGCGCAGTATGAGATGGCGAAAATCAGTGCCAGTAATGCAGAGCTGGAGCTTAACCGTCGCCGTAAACTGTACCGTGAAAAGTTGATATCGAAAGACGAGTACGAAAAATACCGCTTTGATTTCGACATGAAACTCGAAGAGCAGGAGAGCTCTCTTAGCAACCTTGAGCTAATACGCGATGGTGGCAATGGTGCCAGCGGCTCTGTGTCTAATGAAATTCGATCAACCGTGATTGGCATGGTGCTGGACGTTCCGGTGAAGCAGGGTGACACGGTCACCGAAACAAATAACTTCAATGAAGGCACGACCATCGCCTCGATTGCCGATATGACTGACATGATCTTCACCGGTACGGTCGATGAATCGGAGGTGGGTCGAATCGAGGAGGGCATGGCGCTGAAAATAAGCATCGGCGCCATTGAAGATAAATTCTTTGAAGGCGTTCTGGAGTTTATATCGCCGAAAGGTGTGAAAACCGATGGTGCTGTGCTGTTTGAAATTCGTGCAGCCATTGTGGCCGATAGCGACTCTACTATCCGAGCCGGTTATAGCGCCAATGCTGATATCGTTCTTGATCGGCGCGACAACGTCTTAACGCTCGATGAGCGGGCCCTGAGGTTCAGTGATGACGGCGTATTCGTGCTTGAGCAACTGGGTGAGCAGGAGTTTGCACGTCAGGAGGTGACAACCGGGTTATCCGACGGCATTCGAATTGAAATCATTGAGGGTGTGGCTGAAGGGGCCACCGTACGTGTACCTTAAGTCGATTACCCGATTACCCGATTACCCGATTACCCGATTACCC
>MDLA01000143.1 GCA_001730015.1 Chromatiales bacterium (ex Bugula neritina AB1)
CAGCTACGAAATGCCGCTTAGATACAAACCTTCAGATTTAATGCAACGCCAGGGTAAAGCCAGCTTATGTAGCGTGTCTGCCAAAAGCTAGTGAGATCTTAAGCGCGTGTGATTAGGTTCAACGGGGCATGTTGAATGCGCCCGGCACAAACCAAGGTGCTATTTTCAGGGGAAGGGGAAAGAAAGAGCCAGCGGCACAGCCTGGATCTTAGATACAACCTCAAGAAACACTTCTACAACCGTACCGCTAAACTCTGGTGATGAGTGTAACCTAGGCTCTCTCAATAAATCGTGAGGCGGTTATCATTTAATTGATGTTATAGGGGATTTCGATATGGCATCTGAATTACACCAGTGAATTACCTGCTTGATGCTCATACTTTTGCTGTGGGCGGCTTTACAGCTGCATCGGCTGTCGTAGAGCGGTGCTGAATTATTGTCTGATTCTGAATATGTCCAAAATTTTTCCATCAGCGAGTATTTGGGAAATATGGATTAAAATAACGTCGGGGCGGAAAGACTTCAGCGTTGATGTTCTTGCTTTACTTGAAAATATTGCGTTCCAGTGGCTGAAGTGAATCGGGTGTTACATACTTAGTATCAGCGAATTGGGGTAAACTCATTTAACGGTATTAATATCGGCGAGAACAATGGGCAAACCAGCAAGTAAAACCGCAACCTACGAAGATCTGTTCAATATTCCGGATAATGAAGTTGGCGAAATCTTTGGGGGAGAGTTAGTAACCCATCCTAGACCTGCCCCAAGACACGCCAGAGCAGCAGCGGTAGTGGGTGCAAGGTTGCTCACTGAGTTTGATACAAAGCCTAATGGCGAAGATGGTGGGTGGTGGATTTTGGATGAACCCGAATGCCATCTTGGGTCAGACATTGTCGTGCCAGACATTGCCGGGTGGCGGAAAACCACCATGCCGGAACTTCCAGAGGCAGCATGGTTCGGGGTTCGCCCGAATTGGGTTTGTGAACTGATCTCGCCATCGACAGCTAAATATGATCGCGGCGTAAAGCGGGAGATATATGCACGTGACGGTGTTGGCTATTACTGGATAGTCGACCCGCTCGTAAAACTGATAGAGGTGTTTGTTTTGCAGCAGGGTAACTGGGTTCTTGCTGAAACTGGAGCTGCCGAGCAGGTTGCCAGTTTGGTGCCTTTCGAGACTATGCCATTTGACTTGTCGGCGCTTTGGGTCGAATAGGGAAGTATGGTGATAGGGTAATAAATGTTAGCATCGTAATTCCACAATAAAGCGCTGCCAAAGTGCCATCGGAATATGGCAGAAAAAGAGCCAGCGGCACAGCCTGGATCTTAGATACAACGTAAAGAAACATTTCTACAACCGTACCGCTAAACTCTGCGAATCATGCTATTGCGGTCTTGGCCAAAAAATCGTGATTTGGTAATCATTTAATGGCTTTCTCTTCTCCAAGTGTCTAATTATCAATGCGGGAAGATGTAGTAAACCCTGGTGTTGCATTAAATTCCGGCCCAGAACCGGTGCGCTGCTTCTATAGCAGCATCTAAGGCGCTGTACTCATTTTTCCTAAATCTCACTTAGAATGACTAGGCTCAATCCAGTAAAAACTCCGTGCAGCGCCTTATACACAGCTCTATAAGCCTCTGGACTCGAAATTTTATGCAACACCAGGGTAAACTAAGCGGGTGAACGGCATTTGGTGATATTCATGGGAAATACAGTAAACGCAGCCGCAACCTACGAAGATTTATTTAACATTCCAGACAATGAAGTAGGTGAAATATTCGGGGGCAAGTTAGTAACGCATCCACGGCCTGCGCCCAGGCACGCTCTCGCCACTTCGATGGTAGGTGCTGGGTTAATTCATGAGTTCGGTTCTCGACGCTCTGGAGGCGATCCCGGTGAGTGGTGGATTCTTGATGAGCCGGAATGTCATTTGGGGTCAGACATTGTTGTGCCAGACCTGGCAGGTTGGCGAAAAACAACTATGCCCGAATTGCCAGAGACAGCATGGTTTGAAACACCACCTGACTGGGTTTGCGAGGTGTTATCGCCATCTACAGCGAAATATGACCGTGGCGTAAAGCGTGAGATTTACGCTCGGGAAAGTGTCGGGTATTACTGGATAGTTGATCCGCTTGTAAAACTGATAGAAGTGTTTGCTTTGCAGCAGTGTAGCTGGGCTCTTGTAAATACGGGCAGTGACGAGCAAGTTGTCAATCTGGTGCCTTTCGAGACTTTACCCTTTGATCTGTCGATACTTTGGGTATAGTCGGCCAGCTAAGGGTCAAAAAGGGATGCTGCTATCGTTCCATAAGGAATAAAATAAACGGAAATCGATGCAGCTGGTTAATTTCCTAACGCGAAATTGTGCGTGAGCAAGCTATAAAATTCCCCTGTTTTGCTGTCAGTTTTACGTTCGAGAGGCCTTTGGATGTGCGATCCGCCCATGCTCGCCGCTCAGGCAGCATCTGAATCTTTATTTGCAACCAAAATATCGAATGGTATGTCAAATATAGTGTTTTTTTGAGAAAAATAGAGCCAGCGGTGCAGCCCGAATCTCACTTGCTACCACTACATCACTGGGTACATCAACTAATACTGCGAGCATAACTACGTCAAGAAACACTGCAGAGCCGTACCGCCAGCTCTGAAATGAAGCATAGTAATAAATCAGGGTGTCAGGTGAGATCTGTTAGACAAAAATATTAGCTGATACAGTATCGCCAGTAGTTGTGTTCTGTATGTGGTAACGGCCGTCGACGGAGTGGGGTTTGTTCTGGAGACAATCACCAATGCGCGATCCCACTATCGCAGGATCGCTGTAGACTATTGAAAATATCCGAATTGACAGAGAAAACGAATGGCTGATCCAGTAAAAAAAGGTGTCGGATACGAACAGTTATTCGATCTGCCGGATAATGTCGTCGGGGAGATATTTGCTGGTGACTTAATCACTCACCCTAGACCAGCACCGCGGCACGTCCGCGCCGCGTCTATGCTGGGTATCTTGCTAGGTGGCCACTTCGACTACAAACTATCAGGTCGTGATGATGGTTGGTGGATACTGCATGAACCCGAGTGCCACCTGGCGGAAGATATAGTTGTACCGGACATTACAGGTTGGCGGAAAACAACAATGGCTGAGCTTCCGGAAACCGCCTGGTTTGAAATACCACCTGATTGGGTGTGCGAGGTGCTCTCTCCTGCTACATCGAAATTTGATCGTGGAGTAAAGCGAGATATTTATGCGCGTGAGAAAGTGGGTTATTACTGGATAGTCGACCCACTGGATAAGGTAGTCGAGGTATTTGCATTGGAGAGAGAGCGCTGGACTTTAGTCTCCACAGCCCAGGATGAGCAAGTGGTGAATTTGGTACCGTTTGAATCGCTGCCATTTGATTTGTCTGCATTGTGGGCTTGATTTAGAAGCGGACCGCAATGTTGTCTTAATTCCGCTCGAGATGATGCCATTTGACCTTACGGAACTGGGGGCTTAACCACAGTTGCTCTTAGTGAGTTTGGATCGTCAGAAGGAATTCACTAACGCAAAATACTGATCCTGTCGTTTTATTCGTGGCAGACTTTGATTGTACTGTTTATCACTCATGGGTCTCAGGCAGCATCTGAATCTTCATCGGCAACCAAAACCTCGAGTGGTATATCGAGCTCTTTGTGCAATGCACGGATCATTCTAATAGATAGTTTTCGCTTGCCGGATAGTACCTCAGAAACGCGGCGACTAGAACCAATCATGGGTTCAAGGTCTTTGCGGGTCCAATCACGCTTTTCTAGCTCATATTCAATTGCGCTGATGGCGTTAGGTGGATCAATAGGGTAGTGGGTATCCTCGTAGGCACTGACGAGGGTAACCAACACATCCAGCTAATCACCATCGGGAGTGTTTTTTTAGCATTCATCAGCTGCTCTATGCGAGCCAGCGCCTGAACATGGTCACTTTGGAATTTAATAGGCGCGATATTCATATATTCAATGCGTCTATTTTATCGTATTGCTGGTGAGTTCCGATGAATTTCGTGTAGACAGTCTGATACTCGTAGTTGACATGTACTATTAGACGATATTTATTGCCAGCAATATTGAATACCACTCGATTATCGGCGATGTAGCTGGCATTGCGGTACGCGCGTTTAATATCTCTTGGTGTACGCCAATGCGTTTATAAGTGTGTCGCGGAACCATGCTTCAAGTGGTGTCTGTGAGTTAGCATATTTGCGCTTGGTCCAGAAATCTCGCAACATACAGCGGGCAATTATTCTCATTTTGTATGTAGAATACCATAAACTCGTAAAATGGGATTGTATAGAGCCTGCTGAATTAATGTAAGGGTTTGAAATACGAAGTAAAAGTACGAAATAATGTGCGCAAATCCTTGGGCTGATTGTAAAGCCCGTGCACCGAAGTCGGAAAAAACATGCTTGAAACAAGGATCTCCGAGTGAATTCAGCTGGGCGTTTGTAAGCGCGGTTGCAGGTGAGTATCGGTGAATTAAGTGGGCATGGTGCATTTCCTGATAAAAAATTCTGACGAGCACGTGTGTCATTTGCCAGTAGGTATTGTGGTGCCTGATCTTGCCGGCTGGCGAAAATCTACCGTGTCAGAATTACCAGAAACAGTTTGGTTTGGGGTTCGCCCGGATTGGGTGTGTGAAGTAACATCCCCCGCCACGGTAAAAAATGATCGTCGACCAAAGTGAGAGATATACCGATATACGTCAGGGATGGAGTTGGATACTACGGTTGGCCCAATGGACGAAATGATTGAAGTGTTTGTTTTGCAAAAAGAAAATTGGGTTCTTGTTGAAGCGGCAATTGATGAACAAATAGTTAATCTAGTACCATTTGAGGCAATGCCTTTTGATCTATCAGTTCTTTGGGCGTAGCCAAGCCGTGCCAGGCTGTGGATATTTAATCGAGTGCGCGCTGAGGCGTTTCGTACTACTGAGGGAAGGCAGCGAAAGAGCCAGCGGTACAGCCTGGATCTTAGGATACAACGTCAAGAAACACTTCTACAACCGTACCGCTAAACTCTGACACTAATACTAACTGAGATAGTTCTTCGGAATTGTGAAGTGCATTCCATTTACGTGCTTTCGGTGCAAAAATCGGATTAATCTGGAGTCTTGCTGTATTAAGCGCATAACGGCAGAGATTGGAAGGAATAGTATGTCGTTTTAGATTGCTGGTGAGAGTCCGTAGTAAACTGGCGGTCTGCTGTCAACGGTAACTGGGAACAATTGTATGGGTAAGTCAGCAAGCAAAGTTGCAACCTATGAGGATCTATTTGATATCCCGGCTAATGAAGTGGGTGAAATCTTCGGTGGAGAGCTAATAACCCATCCACGTCCCGCTCCGAAGCATTCGCTGGCAGCTTCTGGTGTTGGAGCAACGCTGTTCAATGAATTTGGGCGAAAACCAGCGTCAGGGGGAGGCAGCGATTGGTGGATTTTAGATGTGCCTGAGTGCCATCTG
>MDLA01000144.1 GCA_001730015.1 Chromatiales bacterium (ex Bugula neritina AB1)
GGGCGTAGCGAGGGTCACTCAGGTGCGTGAGATTTCGCCTACCACATGTGGGCGTTTAGTCATTCTAAATAACTACATGTGGTCGGTGAAAGATCGCGTGTCCTGAGGGACCCGCAGCAGCGCTGGTTTATGGATGGGCACTAGTTAGTGCCCATCCAGAAAGCACTGTTTTTGGGCTTGCGTGGCTGGCGAAGGCGCGCGGTTCAGAATCTAACGCCTTGCCGCAGTAAAGAAGCTGAAATTTTGAGCGGTGGTTGGTCCAATATGGCAATTATACTGGAATTTCAGCCGAACGAATCCTTGCTACCCCTTTATAGCAAACGATTCCAGCAGTCACTTCCTTGATCGAAAGAAATTATTACCCCGGTCGTACTTGTCGCACCAGGTTGTAGCTCAGCACTGAGGACCACACATACGCATGGAAGCCATCGATACCCTTCCAGGTGGATTTGGATAATCCGAAACGTCGCTTGAGCTCTGATATATTTCCTTCGATACCGGCTCTAAAGTTTTTCAGCTTTTTCAGCGTTTTTTCTTTGATCCCCATGTCATGAAAACCAATCCCTAAAGACTTGTGAAAGACTCTCTGACACACACCGGCATTCTTCGCATATTCCACGTTATCTTTGCTCGCATACCCGCCATCGGCGACCGTGGTTTTCGGTACATCACCATACAAGTCTTTGTGTGTGTTGATGACGTCGATGTATAAATCCGAATCTGCTGGATTGCCGTTTTCTATCGAGCAAAACGTAATATAGCCATTTGGGTCAGTGCCCAGATTCACCTTGTGCCCGAAGAAAGTGTCGCCGCTGTTGTCCTTCTTGATTATGTCCGTATGAGGTTCAAACAGACTGACGATTTTCTCAGCGGCGGGCACATTCTCGTTGTTGAAAACTCTGCGTTGGGTTTGATCAATTACCTGTTGAAGCAAACAACGATAGTGAAAAACATCATTTAGCCAATGTCCAGTGTGCTCGCCCTTGTAGCCTTCCAATTGTACTCGTGTTAACGCTCGATTGACCTGATCCAGAACAACATGAGCACAATGGATCAAGTCTTCATAGAGTAAGTCTTTTTCTGATTTTTTTGCATGAAATATGCGATAACTCAACGATTTAGCTTCTTTCCTTTTATCGTTATATTTAATCGACACACCAGTTTTTATCTTGCTTCGACTGAGCAATCTGCTTAGTACACGAATTCCATCATATAACAGCTGACTGTCACTGGGTTCTGCGATATTGCTGTGTACCACAGTACTATCAATACGCGTGACTTGTGGATCGATTGTTCCATCATCTGCCCACTCAATCGCCAATAACTTATACACCTGCTCCAATGTCTCGGGCTGTAACCGCCGAATCGCCGAGTGTAATGCTGACCGGCTAGGGAATTGGTCTTGCTCAAGCTGAGCGAATGTTCGATAGGTGGGTGACTCTTCGAGGAAAAAAGCCAAGGAATCGTAGGTCAAGGAAAATTGCTGTTTCAGCAACAGACAACGAAATACACTTTCCACACTCAACCCCCTTCGGCCGGTGGCGACTGCCTCCACATCGATAAGATCCTTCGCCAACAAATCGAGAATCTGCGGGTGGTTATCGAGTATGTCCGAGATGCCCCGCAGTTGTCTGCCGATATCGTTCTCACCGCAGTAATCGTATATACTTTGCTGTGCGCGTCGATATTTTCGCATGCGTAAAATCCTCTTGGTTCGTTCTGTTTTGCTTGCAAACCTAAACATAACAAATTCAAGAGGATTTTTTCTATCTCCTGTAGATTTTATTTCATTATTTCAATTATTTACTGCTGCCTGGATGGGCACTAGTTAGTGTTCTTGAGGACGGATACCCCGTCCAAACAGGCGCACCCACTAGATCTTTCGGCTGCACCCGCCTGAATATTGACTAATTTTTTGGTAATTTCCTGTGGCAACGTACTGGCAGTAGGCTTAATGTATACAGTCGCTGGCAGGCATTGTGTGTACATGGATCAGTCACGGCGACTTGAACGTTAATGTCAGGCCACTATCTTAGAAGTCAAAACGTCAGGATTAAGGCCTGTGAACCCCCGGTAAATCGCCACAATCGCAACAACTCAGGAATCTTGTTCAGGATACATACCTGAAAACTTGCGTAACCTGCTGAACCAACTTTTGCGTCCACAGTAATTTACAGTGAGCAAATCGAACCAGAGCGAGCATTATGTCACCTTTATTTCTTAAATCACTATCAACCACCTTGTTGTGCAGCTTTCTTGTTGTTAGCGGCTGCTCCACCACACGGGTGATCGACCCGGATTCCACGATCCACTACGACGCCTCGTACGACTTCTCTGATAAACAGGAAATCGTTGATCACCTGAGCCAGAACCTGGTTAACTTCGTCGATGGCTCGAACAGCAAACCAATTGTAATCAGTTACGGAATCGGCAATGAAACCTCCGAGCACATCAACACCGCCGGCATCAGCGACGACATCCGGCTGGCTCTGGTTCAATCCGGCCGATACCAGTTGATCAATGAAGCACAGCGAAGCAACATTCAAACGGAAACGAATTTCCAGCAACTGGGAGCTGTCCCGCCTTCTGAGCGCATTGTGCAAGGTCGGCAACTCGGGGCAGATTATATTCTGGCTGGCACACTGCGCTCGATTGTAAAAAAACAACCCAGTCAAATCCGGCTCATTAAAAAAAAGCTGGTTCATTACAGCCTGAATCTGGAGTTAACCGATACCGAAACCGGCGCGATCAGCTGGGCCGATAAAGTCGAAATTGCTCGCGAGTCTTCACGGCCTATTATTGGCTGGTAGATCAGTGCCCACTCGCCATTCGATGCGGCCGATGATTCGCCCTTTGCCGCATTCTAGAGCAGTATTGTCAGCACTTTTGCTGGCAATTTTGCTGCTATCCGGTTGCAGCACCTCCGCACTGAATCGGGCACGCTCGCAATTCTATAGTGGCGACACTACCGGCGCACTGGCAACGCTTGAAGACAGCAGTGTTGTTTCTTCTCAGGATCGCCTGCTCTACTGGCTTGAAAAAGGCCTGATTCTGCACGAAGAAGGGAATTACGAGGCTAGCGTTCGTGAATTACTTAACGCCTCGGATTATCTAGCGGCCAACGATATCATCAGTATCAGTGATCAGGCTCGTACTCTGCTAGCGAATGACTGGGCGGCAAAATACCCGGGTGAGTCAAGCGAGCGTCTATGGCTGCACAGCTACCTGATGATGAATTTTCTAACGCTCGGAAAATATGATAGCGCCGCCGTAGAAGCCAGACAGGCTCTGGAACAAATCGCTACAAACCGAAGTGTACTGGCCAAAGACACTTTCACCCGCGCTCTAATAGCGCTCAGCTTTGAAGCCGCCGGCCAACTCAACGATGCCTATATAGAATATCGGAAACTCGGTGATCAAACCGGTCATCCGCCATCGATCGATCAAATTCTGCTTGCGCAGGCAAAACGACTGGGCTTCACCAGTGATGCCGCCACGATCAGTCAGCGACTTCGCGATGCCGGAATCGCAGAAGACACCAACCCGCTGGAGTACGCCAGAGACGCGGTTTTTTTTGTTGCTTCCGGGCGTATCCCACGTAAGACCAGCGGCACGTTGCTTATCAACCGCAACAGCCGAATCGCGTTTCCGGCGTATCATATTGCACCAAGCCAGTCCCCGAGACTCCAAACTACCGTTAACGGTGCGCCGTGTGATTGCCTCCAGGTCAGTAGCGATCTGGGCCATCTGGTGCGCGATTCACTCAAAAAACGCGCGGCATTAATCACTGCAAAAACCGTCGTAAGAGCCACGGCCAAGGAATCGGTGACCGATGCAATTGCCGACAAAGACCAGTTTGCCGGAGAACTGGCACGTTTGATTTTCTTTATTCTTGAAGAAGCGGACACACGGAGCTGGCAGAGCCTGCCCCGACACCTGAGTCTGCTTCGGGTGCCACTACCGGCAAACGACAAAACCATTACACTGTCTCTGCAAGCGGGCGGCGTGGCCAGCCAAGCCTATGATATCGATTTAAACCAGGCCTTGCTGAAACCGCTACATGCAGCAAGCAACGCTATTGCCACCTCAATCGGTGAGCCGGCGGTGCCAGCCACCGACAACAGGCGTTTCCGGTTTTACCAGCTGCGCCTTTAACCGGAAAACCTGTCCACTTTCCGGCTGTCCACTTTCCGGAAGAGGCCTGAAACTGTTCGAACTAACTCTGTTCGAACTAAAAGGGCCGTACCACAACCAATATCGTAATTATTGCAAAAAGTATAAAAGGCACCTCATTCAGCATTCGCAGTTTGCTGTCAGTAACCTCCGCTGCTCCTGCATCTATCTTTTTGCCAATGCCGACGAATACCCCGTGAATTGCAGTTATTCCCAGCACCAGTAACAGCTTGACCCACAACCATTTTGACGAAGCGATTGACGGATTCAACGTGACCATCGTAATACCGAAGATCCAGGTCGCCAGCATACTCGGGGTCAGTATAATCCGCCGCAACTGACCGGACGCTTTTTGCATTCGATCATAGAGTTCGTTGCCCGGCTTACTCGCGAGCTGATGCAGCTTATATCTAGGGTAGATCAGCAGTGCTGCAACCCACGATACCACCGCAATAATGTGAAACGCCTTGACCCAGAGATATAGCACTGAAATTTCCTGTAAACAAAATACTATGATCCACTATTGTGGCAAAAATATCCATCTAGACAGATTCACCTGCTAAAAACAACCAGGTTTCCACAACCGTATCCGGATTCAATGAGACACTTGAGATACCCTGTTCCATGAGCCATTTAGCCAGATCGGGGTGATCTGATGGACCTTGTCCGCAGATGCCCACGTATTTACCCGCTTTATTGGCCGCAGCAATCGCACAAGCGAGCATTTTCTTAACTGCCGGGTCGCGCTCATCGAACAGGTGCGCAATCAGCCCGGAATCGCGGTCAAGGCCGAGGGTGAGCTGCGTGAGATCATTCGAGCCGATAGAAAAGCCATCGAATTTTTCTAGAAATTCTTCAGCCAGAATGGCGTTACTCGGCACTTCGCACATCATGACAATATTCAGATCATTTTTTCCACGTTCCAGACCGTTTTCTTTAAGCAACTGCAGAACGTCGTCAGCCTCCTGCAAAGTGCGCACGAACGGAATCATAATCCAGACGTTAGTCAGACCCATTTCATCACGAACTTTGCGCAATGCCTGACATTCCAGCTCAAAGCACTCTCTGAATGACGATGCGATATATCTGGAAGCACCGCGAAATCCGATCATCGGATTTTCTTCGTCAGGCTCGAACAGATCACCCCCGATCATGTTGGCGTATTCATTCGATTTAAAATCACTGAGCCGTACAATAACGGGATGTGGGGCAAACGCCGCCGCCAGCGTCGAAACCCCTTCAACCAGTTTTTCCACATAAAACTCAACCGGTGATTCATAGCCCGCAAACCGCTCTTTAATTTGCGTTTTTATTGAATCTTCCATCATTTCGTAGTTCAACAGTGCTTTGGGATGAACGCCGATTGTATTGCTTATCATAAACTCCAGCCTCAGCAAGCCGACGCCGTGATTGGGCAGTCGCTGAAAATCAAACGCTCGTTCCGGGTTGCCTACATTCATGGTTATTTTAAACGGGAGGTCTGGCAGTTTATCCAGCTTTAATTCATCAACGTTGTACTGCAGCTGTCCCTGGTAGACTTTGCCTGTATCACCTTCGGCGCATGTCACGGTAACATCGAGACCATCTTCCAGGAGCTCCGTCGCATTGTTACAACCAACAACTGCAGGAACCCCCAGTTCCCGAGCAATAATCGCCGCATGGCAGGTTCGTCCACCGCGATTAGTAACAATCGCCGCAGCGCGTTTCATCACCGGCTCCCAGTCCGGATCGGTCATATCAGTAACCAGAACATCGCCATCCTGTACTCTGGAAAGCTGATCCAGACTCGGAATATTTCGTACTTTTCCTGCACCGATTCGCTGACCGATACTGCGGCCGGTAACCAGAACTTTTGAATTGTTCTCATTCAGGGAATAACGACGGATGACATTTTTGTCACTGCGAGACTCGACCGTCTCGGGCCGGGCCTGCAAAATATAGAGCGTGCCATCATTACCGTCTTTACCCCACTCGATATCCATAGGACGGCCATAATGCTTTTCGATCGTAACCGCCATTTCGGCCAGCGATGTGACGTCTGAATCAGTTAGAGAAAACCGCATCCTTTCGGATTCGTCGGTATCTATAGTCTCTACAGCAACCTGATCCCCATATACCATTTTGATCAGCTTACTGCCACGATTGCGCCTGACAATAGCCGGTCTTCCCGCGGCCAGAGTAGTCTTATGAACATAAAATTCATCGGGATTAACAGACCCCTGCACAACGCATTCACCCAACCCCCACGAAGAGGTGATAAATACAACATCTTCAAAGCCGGTTTCAGTATCAATAGAGAACAGCACTCCACTCGAGCCAATATCACTGCGTACCATGCGCTGTATCCCCGCCGACAAAGCTACATCGGCATGATCAAACCCCTGATGCACCCGGTAAGATATCGCTCGATCATTATAGAGTGAGGCGAAAACCTCCTTGATTCGCAGCAGCACAGTATCGATACCATTCACATTAAGAAATGTCTCCTGCTGCCCGGCAAATGAAGCTTCCGGCAAATCCTCGGCCGTTGCTGAAGATCGGACCGCAACGGAGATTTCCGCGGAACTACCCTCTTGCAATTTACCGTAAGCTTCTCGTACCGCTTGTTCCAATGCCTCGGGAAACGGCGTATCCAGCACCCTCTGGCGGATTTGACTACCGAGCACGGTTAGCTGATCTACATCTTCGACATCAAAATCTGCCAGCAATGAATTAATTTCTTTATCAAGATCGTTATGTGCCAGAAACGCCCGGAATGCTTCGGCTGTTGTCGCAAAGCCACCGGGCACCTGGATTCCTGCACTGGACAGATTACTGATCATCTCCCCCAGCGAAGCATTCTTGCCACCGACAACGGCAACATCACCCATACCAAGCTGATCAAACCAGATTACATAGTTATTCAAGGCAGTTCTCTTGTTAACATTCAGGGTAGATAGCGAACTCAGTTCACTCTGCTTCCGCATTGTGTGCCCGCGATCGCATAGTAGCTGTAATTGACTGCAATAATTTTACGACCACAAATGACTAAGTGTAGCTCCGAACCGAACAATGCGCTGGCGAGTCTACCATGAGATCATAGCACTGACCTTCGCTGATATACCAAGCTGCAGAACCCTGGCGTACCAGTAGTTCGCCAACTCGATATCAAGGCTGTTACTCCATGCAAAAACGCTACACCTATGTCATCTCTGATCGAACCGGCCTGACGGCTGAAGCGCTCAGCCACAGTCTTCTCAGTCAATTCCCGCAGGTGAAATTCGAAGTTGAAAATCTGCCATTTGTCGACACAAAAGAAAAAGCCATAAAAACTCTCGAACTGATCAACCGTAAAGCCGCTGAATACGGAGCTAAACCGCTGGTGTTCGCGACCTTGGTCAACGATGAAACCAGAGCCATAATCGCCAGTGCAAACGCGGTATTTTTTGACCTTTTCGACACATTTATAGGGCCAATGGAGAAAGTACTTGACGTTGAGTCTTCACATTCGGTCGGCAAATCTCACGGTGTTCTTGATTTTGCTCAATATTCCGCACGGATGAGCGCGGTGAATTTCGCCATGACAACAGATGACGGCATGGAAACAGATCACTACGCCCGCGCAGAAGTTATAGTGATCGGGCCATCACGTGCCGGAAAAACACCGACCTGCCTGTATTTGTCTTTGCAGTTCGGGGTATTTGCTGCCAACTACCCTCTCACCGATAGTGACCTGACGTCTACCGCGCTGCCCCCACCTCTGGCAAACCACGCTGACAAGCTGTTTGGGTTAACGATTGATCCTTTCAGATTACAGCAGATTCGACAGGAGAGGTTCTCCGGCGATACCTACGCGTCAGCCAAAACGTGTCAGTTCGAAGTTGCGCAGGCGGAGGCCATGTACCGCAGCTCAAAAACGCCCTTCGTCAATACCACAAAAAAATCTGTTGAAGAAATCGGCGCGTACATTCTTCATAAAGCAGCGTTACGACGAAAAATATAGCGGCAATTCGAGCCGCCAACGGCACTAACGTTCAGCCCCAGTAAAGTGACCACCCAGCTGGTAGAATGTGAGCGTCCCCCGATTAACCGGGCTACATCCTCAGACGCTGCACGTCACGTCGATACTGATACTATACTTCTGTGTTCAACAGCAACCAATTTCGTGAGCAACCGCTCTAATGAAGATACTCGTCACCGGTACCGCCGGATTTATCGGCTCCTCACTTGCCCATCGATTGATTGATCGAGGGGATCAGGTTATTGGCATCGATAACATCAACGACTACTACGATACCTCGTTAAAGCTTGATCGCTTAAAACGTTTGACAATACGCGAGGGTTTTATCGAGCAGCGAATCTCAATCGAAGATCGCGAGGCAATGGAGAATTGCTTTGCCGAGCACAAGCCCGACCGGGTAGTGAACCTGGCCGCGCAAGCCGGAGTACGGTATTCGATCGAGAACCCTTACGCCTACATCGACGCAAATATTTACGGCTTTATGAATATTCTTGAGAATTGCCGCAATCACGAGGTCGAACATTTAGTCTATGCCTCGACAAGCTCAGTCTATGGTGCGCACACCAACATGCCATTCTCTGTTCACGATCACGTTGATCATCCGGTAAGTTTGTATGCTGCCACAAAAAAATCGAACGAGCTAATGGCGCACACGTACAGCCATCTTTTTAATATTCCAACAACAGGGCTCAGATTCTTCACCGTTTATGGACCATGGGGCAGGCCGGATATGGCGCTGTTCATGTTCACCAGAAAAATTCTCGCCGGGGACCCCATTGATGTATTCAATCACGGGAACCATCGACGTGACTTCACCTTCATTGACGATATCGTCGAAGGTGTTATTCGATCACTCGATAATGTCGCTAGCCCCAACCCCCGGTGGAATAGTGATTCACCGGATTCGGCAACCAGTACCGCACCCTACAGGGTCTACAATATCGGCAACAGCGAACCGGTCAACCTGATGAGATACATCGAAGTGCTTGAGGAATGCCTGGGCAAAAAAGCAGAGCGCAATCTGCTACCTCTGCAATTAGGTGATGTCCCGGATACCTATGCAGATGTTTCAGATTTAGTGCAAGACGTAGGTTATAAACCCGAGACTACAGTAGAGGATGGTATAGCAGCATTTGTTGAATGGTATCGCAGCTACTACCAATGCTAGTCGCGATTTATGCATAAAAGGTAAATGGATTATAGATAGCGCTTTAGTTACCACTCTACAAAGCTTGTAATTTGACAATGCCTACCTCATAACAAAAGTACGCGGTGAGGCAGCACCAACTGAATTTCCAACTTTCAATTGTATAAATGCAAAAGGGGCCTAAGCCCCTTTCACGCACATCAATTAAGCAAAATGTTGATTAGAATGCTTTAGTCAACAGAACGCGATAGTTGGTAACGTCGCCACTGCTATCACTATCATCACTGAAAACATTGATTCGTGTGCTGATATTCATTGAAGAACCCAAGTCATAGCTGGCATCGAAGCGCAAGCTGGTATCATCTTCGTTAACATCACCAGCTTCCATTTCGAAAGTCAGAGATACAGATGTTTTACCAAAACCATAAGAACCTTTAGCACTGATGGTTTCCCGGTCGTTATCGAAATCCTTGTATGCAAGGGCTAGAGAACCACCACCGATACCGTAGGTAGCGCCCACAGACATTTCTGTGCGGTCTTCAGCGGTATCATCACCTCCGTCACCCTCATTACCAACACCAACACCAAAACCAAAACCACCTGCACTAAATTTAACACCAGCAGCAACCCGATCACTACTACCTTCCGGTGACCAGTTCAGACCAACTGTTACACCACTGAATGTTCCAGTGTAGCTGATACCGAAGTTCTCACCGTCAATATCAGAACTAATAGCTGCACCACCAACATCACCGGCTACCTGGCCAAAACCGGTCGCGTCCGGAACTTCACCAACACGAATGTCACCGAAATCACCCTTGATACCCACGTGAATGTTATCACCAGTAGCAACATCACCAACCAACCCCAAGTCAGTTCGATAGTTGGCGTAGCCAGTAAGCCCATTGTCCAGAGTGCCTGTTGCCTTAACGTTAATGGTTGAATCATCACCAAACATTTTAAGGTCGCCAGGGCGTGATGCAGCAGTGATAACTTCTGACGTGGTCGGATCAAGCACCGCAGGGACATCGTCCTCGTCAGTGCCGATAATTCCAATAGCAACCTGACCGGTCAGGGTCACATCTGCCTGAGCCATCGGTGCAGCGATGCATCCAGTGAGGGCCAGTGCTACTGCAGTCTTAGTGTATTTCATGTAGTTCTCCAATCACGAATCGTTAGGTGTTAGTTTTATTGTTTTACATTGAGCCGCTTTAGCACGGCTGCGCTCTTTTAGTGAGGCCATACACACAAAATGTTTTTTGCCTCACACGTTTTGACCCGAAGGTCGTAAGCATCAGCGAGTTGCAAGGGCGAAGCCGCCACCAGCGCCTCAAGCGACACAGTGTGTGATTCAAATGCTAACGATGTATTTGCATAAAAACAACATTGATTTGTGTTTTTATTGGTAATTCTCTGTTGCTGTTGTGAAAGAATGTGAATCTTTTCTCAACGAAATATCTTTTATTATTTATTAAATACAATTAGTTACAACAATCCATCCAATCCAGACCCTCGGTTATCCGCAACATTACATCTTACTCCGCGGTAATATTTTTATGTGGAATAACCATGATCCTGTACTACCAGATCGGATCATTTGCAATAATACAACGCTAGAAATCGATTAAGCGCATCGTTTATATCACCCGAGAGAGGTCAACCAGCCTATACCCACTAATACACAACCAATAATCACCATGAAATGTTGCACACAGTCCCTGCAAGATTTCAAATCAAACCAGCGATCTCCAGACAGTTTCGCTAGACTTCACATTTAGAATTCCTTCAATCGAATCCATCCACCTGCACCCTGACGTGAAAACGGAATAAGGCACACATATATATGGTCTGGAAACCCCATGCTACCGTTGCCGCTGTAATAGCGCGCGGCAATTCCTTCCTGATCGTTGAAGAACCTAAGGAAGAAGGTGTTGTGTTCAATCAACCAGCCGGACACCTCGAAGACGGAGAGAGTCTGCAACAGGCAATTATTCGCGAAGTACGCGAAGAAACAGCGTGGGCCTTCACCCCGAAGTACATACTGGGTATTTATCGTTGGCGGAACCCCGCAAGGGGCAATACTCACATGCGCACAACCTTTGTTGGCAGCGTCAGTGATCATCACCCTGAACAGAAATTGTTTGACAACATCATCAGCGCTACCTGGAAAACAGTAGAAGAATTGAACGTACTTAATACCGCCGGTCGACTGCGAAGCCCGCTGGTACTTGCCTGTATCAACGACTACCTTAGCGGGCAGGGTTATCCTCTGTCACTTTGCCGCGACATATAAACTACTTCCCATGACACAAGGCAATTCAAACACTGTAAAGCAACAAATAGTGATTGGTATGTCAGGAGGAGTCGACTCTTCCGTTGCCGCCTGGCTTCTAACCCAGCGCGCCAACACCAGCCTAAGCGCTCTGTTCATGCAAAACTGGGAAGAAGACGAAGATGACTACTGCACTGCCGTAGAAGATTTCCGGGACGCAGCAGGCGTCTGCACACAACTGAACATCCCGTTATCCAGCGTCAACTTTTCTGCCGACTACTGGCAGAAGGTATTTGCAGAGTTCCTGGAGGAATACAACGCCGGGCGCACCCCCAATCCAGACATACTCTGTAACAAGGAAATAAAATTCCGCGCGTTTCTTGATCACGCTACACGAAGCGGCGCAAGCGCTATCGCAACGGGCCACTATGTACGAACAGATCTTGACTCGAACGGGCAAACTCGATTACTAAGAGGACTGGACGAAACCAAAGATCAATCCTATTTCCTGCATACGCTCGATCAGCAACAGCTGCGTCAATCCGTATTTCCGGTCGGTGATCTGCGCAAATCAGATCTGCGCGATATCGCACGCGACCTGAAGCTTCAGGTACACGATAAAAAAGACAGTACCGGCATCTGTTTTATCGGCGAAAGACGATTTCGCGACTTCCTCGCTCAGTACGTCGAATCAAAGCCCGGCCCGATGATCGACACCAGCGGAAACCCCGTTGGCACACATAACGGCATAGCTTTCTACACCATTGGACAACGGCAGGGGCTCGGCATTGGCGGCAGCGCCAGCCACGGGCCGGAGCCCTGGTACGTGGTGGAAAAACGCCCCGGCAGCAACGAACTGGTAGTCGCCCAGGGTCACGACCACCCTACCCTGCTGAAAAAATCACTTTTTGCCAGTCGTATCCATTGGATTAGACAGGAGCCGACCTCAGATTTAAAGTGCACCGCAAAAATAAGATACCGACAACGAGATACCGACTGCACCGTGCACCTAAGCAGTTCACACGAAGGCACCATTGAGTTCGCCAGTAGCCAACGCGCAATTACCCCCGGGCAATCAGTCGTATTTTATGACGACGAGGAATGTCTGGGCGGAGGTATAATCGAGTATGCATCTCAATAACATTTTATTCACCAACCCAGCCAGCTAATGCCTCAATCACTCGAACACCAGACGATTGCACTTGCCGGACTATTTCTGACAACCGATCTGGTGCAGAAAATAGCAAATACCGGAGAGTACGACGAAGGCACAATGCGTATCGCCCTGGAATCGCTTTTCGCCCTCGATGCGGAAACAGTCCCTGCGGTCTTCGGAGGCAAAAACAACCTGCGTCCGGGCTTTCAGCGCCTTGTATCCCAACTGGCCGGCTCAGACTCGACACCAGATATGCAAATTACCCGCTACGCACTCACGGTTCTAAAAATCGAGAGCAAGTTACCGGCCGGATCACCTGCCATGGAACGAATCAGGCGAGGTTTGCAGGAAGCCGAGAAACTGCGAATGCACTACGATACCCTGGACATGAAAATTGTTGATCTACTGGCTAATATCTACACAGAGAATATCAGCAGCATGTCACCCCGTGTCATTGTGCACGGCAACGAAGACTATTTAAAACAGGATATTCACGCCAACTGCATTAGAGCGTGCCTGCTTGCAGCAATTCGATCAGCAGTGTTGTGGCGGCAGTGCGGAGGTACTCGCTGGCGACTGGTAACCGGACGGCAGCGGTACGTCAACCAGGCCAGTAAAGATCTTCGCAGTACATCGTAAACTATAGGCTGAAAGTTCCGCTTATCCGCTACCTCTCAACGCCATACGAACACCATCGTTTACACGCAGAGCCAGTTCACGGATTACCGCTATTGCCACCTCCGGACACCCTTCAAGCAACTGCATAAATACATCTTTGGTAATTTTCAATACCACCAGTTCATTTCGCGCTACGACTGTTGCCGTTCTGGGCACATCACAAACGATCGCCGTTTCACCCACTATTTCGCCAGCCCCATGACTGGTTACCAGCAACTGCCCGTCTCCTGAATCAACATAGATATCTACATCGCCCTCCATAATCACATATGCATCTTCGCCTTTCTCGCCCTCCTTGCAAAGTACTTCATCTGCCTGATAGGTGATCCACTCACTGGTGAACGCCAGTAATTTTAATTTTGATTCGTCCAGGCTGGAGAATAACGTTATATTTCTGAGTGCCTCCACTTCTTCCGTCAGACTCATCGGGAGCAATACCTTCTATACACCTTCACACGTCCTTGCAATACTATTTCTGATAAATCCACTGATTCAACCCCGTGTAATAAATCTGCCTTTCTCAAGTACCAGCACCTGCTCAAAACTTTGTGCAAGATCGGCATCCCCAAGCACCCAGATCAGCCCGCGATCTCCGCGTAGCCGTTGTACATTATCAATAATTCTTTTGCTGGTGTCGCCGTCAAGAACACTAATAGCATCATTGATAACCAGCATATCTGTCTCTTTTAACAGTATTCTCACAAGTGCAATTTTCTGTCGCTGATCTATAGAAATATTAGCACCACCAATGCCTACATCGTAACTCAGGCCCAATCGCATCACGTCCGGGTAAATCCCTGCTTTCTCTATAACAGTGCGAATCAACTCCCCAACACGCGCTTCTGCTTTAGCCTGCCCGTAAGCAAGTTTTCCGAAAAGAATATTATCCTGTACTGATGCCCCATGACTGTATTGATCAGCACTGAATAGTGTCACAAGAGCACTCAATTCTTCAGGCATTGTATCGGCGAGTCTATGCCGGGCTTCAACCAGCCGCACCTGGAGTGCATCATCTATAATACCCAGACGATGCTGCGCTGGTATCAACATAAACGCTACCGAAAGTAACTGTTCTCGCTCTTCTTCGGTAATTGACTCTGTACCATCCACATCAATTCGCCCCAGCATCCGCTTGAATAGCGGAAGATCATCGGAGCTGATGAATGAAAACCGATTGAAAAATTCATGGCCCGGCGGTAGATCCGAGAAGATATCCACCATTGTCTCAGCTGCTTTTCTTCCAGCTTCAATCAACTCATCCAGTAATCCATCACGGGATAACAGCTGCAACACAGTCGGATTATTGATAAGGTCAGGCAACGCGGATGAGCTGTCACGCGGCACACCGAATAATAAATTCTCTGCCACAGATGCGTTGGTGTTGTACTGGTTATAGTCGAACAATTCGACTAGGTCAGCTAAATCGCCTTGCTGTATTTCGACACTTAAATCACGTCGCGCCCGCAGCAACTTTTCGACAAGCCCGCTATTTGCTCCATCAGCCAGGTTACTGCGCAGCCCCAGTTCATAGATATCCTGTTCCAGTTCAACTACAGGTAACAGTTCAACCACCTTCCTTTCGAGTTCGGTTTCATTGCCAACTCCTGCAGCGATGGGATTAATCCAGCTAGAACGTACATCGAAAACACTATTTCCTGTACGCAACGCCTCGCTCTTTCGATGATCTGAAGCCTCATCACCTACAACCGCAAGTTCAGATGATAATGGCTTGTTCTTCAGTCCATAGTAGAGATTGTCAAGAACACTGCCATTAAACAGGTAAGCATTTTGTCCTGCATAGCCGATCCACTGGCCGGTAGCCGCGACAGGGAAACCGGCAAGATTGCTGCCATTCACCTTGAGCTGACCACGGCTGGGATTAATCAGCCCCCCAATCAACCGGCCTAACGCCTCCTTACCTCCCCCGGATGGACCGACTATCGCAACGCGCTGGTTAACCGGAATCTCAAAGCTGATTCCATCCAGCTGCCTGACGCCCCCCTCTTCCGCATAGGTCAGGCCACTCGACACCAATGAACCCTCTAGCGGCTCTGGCCTGGCAGTGGATGGCTCGAAAAGATTCTCATCCAATAGCTGACTCGGCTGGAACTGGCTGATTATCTGTGCGTACTTAACTCTTATATCTTCCTTAATCTGGTAATACTTCAATAGCTCCTTCCACGGCCCTGCGAGATCTTTATACGCCGCCAGCACCGCGATCAAGGCGCCAAGCGAGAGCTTACCGTTAATTACAAAAATACCACCAACAAGATAGAAAAAAAATGGTGTAATTTGATTTAGAAAATTATTTAGAAATTTTATAAAGAACTTTCTTTTGTAGATTTCCTTACGAATCTCAAATAAAGACCCTAGCCGGTCACTTATATCAGCTCGTTCAAACTGAGCGGTATCCAGCGAACGTATTTCAGTAATTCCCGCAAACGCCTCGCCAATCCGCGCGGCAAGTGATCTTACCGTCAGCACTCGCTTTCGCGATAATTGATTAACCTTTTTCTGCAATTTAGGAATAACCACCATCTGTAACGGATACATTGCCGTGGCTGCAAATCCCAGATAGATATCCTGGTTAAAAATAAACGCAAGATAAGTGATTAACAAGCCCCCCTGAAACGCAGGCAACGCAAAGGCATCGCTTATGAACCCTCCTAACGGCTCTGTTTCAGCCGTAATAATCGGTACAACTTCATTCTGGGAAATTCTCTTGAAATACGGAATCGGAAATCGCAATACCCGGCTGTATAATTCATAACGCAGGCGCCGCAACATCCGCTCACTCAGCACACCCCGGTAGACATTCAGGTGATACTTAATCCCGCCGTTGATCATGGTAAGCGCGAGAAACGCGCAACACAGCACAGTCAGATAACTTATCTGGTTAACACTGAACCCGAGGATCGAAGCTGGAATTCCGTCACCACCAATGGCCTGATTGATAATCAGTTTGGGGATTTCGAGCGAGTAATAAATCAGCGGCATCGACAACACAGTTACCAGCAATATCAGCAACTGTTCCTTGCGGCTATGCCGTAAAATGTACTTGAAGATTGAGGGTTCCATCACCTGGCTCGTTAATTTCACATTTCCTGATCCTTCAGGCTGTCGGGAACGTGAGACCCCGATACACGTAGTCTACTGCCTCGTCTCCGAACTGATTTCGTTCTCTCTGCTCAATGCATTTTACCAGTGGCCACACAAGACATACGAATAACACAGCTTCACCCCGTACACACAGACAACAGCCTTTAGTATCCTATATCAGTGCCTGATCTGCACTCCAATTCTACACCCTCGCCGTCAACTGTGTCGAAACAGGTAAAATTACCGTCATCAGACTTCAACCACATAGGGAGCACAACCAATGGATTGAGATATATTTGACGTCGGACATTCCGGCGGCGGCTAGCTTGATTGCTCAGCTTCTCGCAGCACAAGCTAATCGCTCGCGGTCCTTGCTACTCCCATTTTAACTTAGGCGATACAAGACTCCCGAATACCCCTCAATTATACTGCCGTCAGTAAGACCAATAACTGAGAGGCTCAACCGGTGACAGCTCCCCGAACAACATTGGCAAGCCTGGGCATGTCATGCCAGACAACTCACCAACTTCGCCGCCTAACTGGACAGGAATCCGATTCCGGCCCGACAGCACCCTCTGGACTATTTGACTGGCTGATCTGCCCATTAGCAAGCTCAATCGCTTTACTTGATAAACAGATTCCCGATTTCTCCCGAAATCAAATTCAGGTGCAAAAGGGCCGTGCCTACTGGCCCAAATTCAATCTGTATTTCTGGCATAGCTTTCTGGTGAAGGGCGAGACAACGCACCAGGTTGATATCGATGCAAATTTTGAGGCGGAACTTCGCCGCTGGCGCCACTTACGAGATCGATTCAGCGAACTCGATCCACGGCATACAATATTCGTTGTATCCAATACACAAAATAATCTTGAAACCGAAGTATTCGAACAATCTGAACAGGATCAGTACCTGTTTACCGGTAAATTACTCGACCAACTAAAACATAGCCTAGGAAATTATTTCAAAACGACCAGCTATGCCATTCAGCTGGAGGTGTTGAGTCGCGAAAGCCGGATGTCTGCAACTGATGGCCTGCCAACGCCAGTTACCTACCTGCCTACCGATCACAACGAATGGAAGGGGTCCAGGAAATCATGGGACAACTGGTGGGATAAACTGAATTTATAACACATAAAGATCATTCCATCACATGTGCCGACTTTTGCAGAGCAGATTCAGCGACTATCACCTCAAGAAAATCAACTTCAAGATCACCGGGTTTACAATGCAAGGTAGCGTAACCAGTATTGTCTAGAGAAAATCCGATCTCATCGAGAACAGATTTCGCTAACGCATTTCTGTCGGTTGCTACAAAATTTACATTGAGCGTGGCGGTGCCATTAGATAATGTATCCACCAGATAGCTGAAAAAAGCCTTTTCGATTAATTTTCCCTGCACCCGACATGACAGCATAAAATCCTGCACCACAATTTTATCTTCCTCGCGGCGGGTTATCGCAAATCCCACCAGACCGTACTCACCATACTTATCCCTGCAATGAATCACATGTTTTTCTGTTGTGCTATCTTCCAGCAGGCGAGTTACCGCATCTTCGGGATATTTAGTGCCCGAGAAATTTAACTGATTAGTACGTTGCAAAAGCTCTGTCACCCTGTTGGTGTGGGACTCTTGTATCAGGCCAATACTAACTACAATATCGCACGCTTTTAGAAACGCCAGATAATCCTCGCCAAACTCTATAGCTGCCTCACTCCTTTGCTTCTGCTGTTGGTACATTATACGTCTGTTACCGGATTCTGCAGTACCACTACCCTGTAACCGCGGGTGTTCAAGCAGAGTATCGAGCTTTGTTTCCAGTAACACTTCTATTCCGGCAACAGCTGAAGCCACTTCTTCGCGCTCAAACGGGGAGTCATCAATGAATACCAGTGAATCAGTGCCAATACTGATTTTATCGGCCAGCCGTTTTATGTTCTCAGACTTTAGATTCCAGTTTATCACGGGGTAGGTTATATACTCTGCCAGACCAAAGGTTGTCAGGCGCTCCAGCGCTTCCTGCTCGTTATTCTTACTTGCCACAGAAATTAATATTCCGCGTTTATCCAGCTCCTTGAACAACGCCTGCACACCGGGTTTCAGCGTTACATCTCCTTCAACCAATACGCCATCCCAGAGCGTGTTATCAAGGTCAAATACAACGCATTTTGCGGGAGCTTCCTGAGCAGCCTTCTGATTTGACAATCCAATAGTTCGCGGGTCTTTAAACGTTGTATTGCTTGTAGTGACAAAGCTCTGGGAAATAAATACAAGACGGGTACCTGATTCAGCATCCGGCGTAAATGACAGGTTATAGCGAAAGCCTGATTCAACTACTGCAGTTAAATCACTGTAGTCGATAAAAAATCGATTATAGCCTGGCTGCAAGACCAGCTGCTTCCAAAAAGGTAGTGCCAATTTACCATTCGCCGGTATAGCCAGCATTTTTGACCGGGTGACTGAACAGGAAAATTTAATCTTAACAATTTGTTCCTCCGGATTGAAAATCTCGATCAGAAAACCATGTGGTTTCTCACCACCATGCGATGCTTTATGCATTTTCCTGCTCGTATAATCGAGCAATTCAAACGCTAGAGATGTCCACGGAGGACTGCCCCCGAAACGCCGCACCAGTCGCCCGAATGCATTGACCAGTGGCTGTACTCTCGGAACAACAGCCTCAACAAACGAGACCAGACTGTTTGGATATAATAGCGTGTTACCTCGTGCTTCGAGCTTTCCCCATTGACCAAAAACTATCTCCGCAGCACCACCGGTTACTCCACGAAAATAATTATTGCGACGCATGCCAACTTCAAAACGCCTGCATCTTTCATCGGGTCTGGGCTGGTAAAGGCTACAGGTCTGATAACACTCGGGGGCGGCACATTCAACACAATGCTCACTCCAGATCAACAGGGAACGCTTCTTTATTCCGGAAGCATACTCAATTTTCTCCACAGGCCGAATTGCAGGGGTAAATTCAGGCGCACGGTACTGATCAAATTCAAACATTCAAACACCCCGATTAACTCTATTTGATCTCAAGTCCGGTTTAATTCTTCCGGTATAGAAAATAGCGCTTGTTGTCGATCGCTTCGGGAATAGCCAGCGGCGACAATTCTTCATGCTCAAGTGGCAAGCCACAGATGGCAATACCTCCACTGGACAGCACCCCGCTCATCAATTCCGGCAACCACTGTACGGTAACGGCATCAATTTCGTCACTGCCGCTGCCGATATCCGCATGGACCATGGCGGCATCAAATCCAATATATTCTCTGGCGGTTTCTATAATTTCACCAAGCACCAGATTTTCTTCATCGGGTATACATGATGAATGTGCCATTTGCACACGATCAAACACAATAATCCGGCGTGAGGGATATAATTCCTGCAGATGACTATAGGTTCTGCCGTTTCCGAGCCCGAATTCCAGAATGGCACCCTGTTCCGGCAATATTGCATCATCGGCCACCTGATTCAGGATATCCCGCTGAGCCGTCATGCGACGGATAAAGCTATCTAATCGACTCATACCGTTAATTCCCGCCAACAAAGAAATCTGTCAATATTGTTCACGCCTGCCCTGATGATCGCTGATGAGATTCGGCCACGCTCGATAGTGACTGAAATGACACCGTGCCAGATACCCGCAATACATCAATTAACTGCTGCAACCGCTGTCGGTTTGATTCGTCCATGTGTTCGTGATGCAGCATTACTCCTATTGCATCCGTCTCATTCTCAAAAGTACGACAGATATAATCAACCATTTCTACGGTACTTAAATGCGTTCCCTTGCGTTTTTTCAACCAGTCTATAGCCACCGGAATCTCTGTTACCGCTTTATCGATCGGGTCTGAATTGGTAATACGTGACAGGCAGGAAAAATCAAGTGAGTGAAGTGCCTTCACGGTGTTTGATGTACAACGATTCCATGGTGGCGTAAACACAGACTGAACCTGCCCGCCAAAAGTGCCAGCCAGGATATTTTGACCATTCGCAATATCGTGGTATTGCTGGTTAAAATCCCGGTCACTGCCGAATTCACACGCCCTTCCGGCAGCCTGATGATTCGTGTGACTGAAACCGTGTTGATGAATACTGACTCTGGAACCATCTGCAGTTAGCAATGCTGTTATAACGTCTATTGATTGTGCAGACAGGGCATCCGGTATCACTGCCACATCCAGAGGCAGACCCTGTTGCAGGAACTGTGTGCCAAGCTCCTGTAAACGCTGATCAGCCCAACCGCCGTCGTCATCTCGAAAGAACACGGTAACCGGCGTTGAACGATTGGACAGTACTGCCTCCAGCGGCTGAAAGATATTCATCGACACTCTTTCCAGTCGACTAATACCGCAGTAATCTGCTTACTCTTCATCACGTGCATTGTGCTAGTTTGGTGGCAAAACCAACCGTTTCAACCGCACCATTAAATTGATTCAAATCAATCTTAAAGCGCCCCGCAGACGCCAGCGGTACGACGGCGTCATACAAATTACGAGCGCTCAGATCCTTTCCCGACAACAATGAAAAATACGGTTGTCGAGCCAGACTCCTGGCTCGTATGGTTTGTTCCGTCTCGCCATCAGCGTCAAAAGGAATCAATACTCCCGGTGTTCCAGTTAATAACAAATCAACAGCCGTATTGTAACCACACATACTAACCGAGCATCTGGCCTGCTGTAATAGCTGTCTGAAATCGGGCCTGTTCGGCTCTATAATTGTTGGCGTTCCGCTGGCCAGATTTTTTAACCGCACTACTTCACTCTCGGCATCAGAACCGCCAACCAAAATATGCCATCGGCAGCCGGTAGATAATTGTGACGATAACCGCGATGCTCCAATAGCAGTTTCATACACTTGCCTGCCAACTGAGCCTCCACCGGCACTTACTATAATGTCTCCTGCTGTAACGGACAGCCCGGGATTCGGGTTCTCGGTATGCTGCGCAACATAACCGGAATAGAATAATTTCTTTTCCAGCCCAGTAGACACAGGCCAACTGGCGTTAAGCGGGGTGCTGTCTCGAATCGAATGGACCACTACAGCGTCGTAATAGCGTTCGATCAGAACCTCAGTCTTCAATGCTTTTTCAGCGCTGGAGGGTGTCGCTAATATATCTCTGACCGATGCGAGTATCACTGGTTTTCGGGCTAATGAATGCGCTGCCTCAAGAAGCACTAGAAATTCTTCACTCAACACACGCCGGCCAAATGGAAACAGTTCGGTAATAACAACCGATGGCTTGTTTGCCTCAACAATCTCTTTAAGTACACGACAGCGTGACTCCAGATAGCCGGTGCTCGCCACAGTGCCGTCTTCAGCTAGCAAGCGCGTAAAATTGGTACCATCAGAGTGTAGTGCCGGTAACTGCGCCAGTGAAATTCCGCTGGTATCAAATGCCGGTACAGGCAATCCACCACTAACCAGCGTAACTCTATGACCGGCAGCGACAAACGCCTGCGACAAATTAATAGCCCGCCTAAGGTGCCCGGTACCGAGCAGATGTGTCACCGCAATAAGAATTTTCATACCGACCGTGTTTGCCTGCAAAGGAAAATAGCATCTGCTACGTAACTCTACTTTGCACGGTGCCTCCTTTTTCCAGTCGGATCCGCAAAGGAACAGCGGGGGTTAGTGTATCGGTGACTTCAAGGTGGTAGAGCGAATTGCGTTTGATACTAAACGGCGGCGTACCTTTAAACGGCCACTCATACGCAATAGCCAACAGGGTACGTATTACACCGATATGACACACCGCAACGGTATCCGTTCGCAGGCTTTTAACCCACGGCTCCAGTCTCAGCCAGACATCTGCAGGGCTTTCACCCCGCGGCGGGCGGTAGTCCCACCCCCAATCCGGCAGATGCCGGAATCCGGATGACTGATCAGCACCCAGATCCACACTTCGAAGCCCTTCCCACTCGCCGTAATCCATTTCGATGAGTGCGGGTTCTATAACATCAGGCGCGCGCCCGGTGATCAGCTCAGCGGTATGTACAGCGCGCGCCAGCGGGCTGGAGATCAACGTTGCGTGCTGCCATTCACGGGGTAAGCACAGGGCAGCCAATTCAGATACGGCATCTGCCTCCAGAGGTATATCCCGACGCCCCTGAATCCTGCCCTCACGATTCCAGGCGGTACGTCCATGGCGTATGATGGCCAGGCGAATCACGAGCCAACAACCTGCGCCAGCTGATCTGACAGAACAGTAGCAGACGTGTCTAGTAAATGGTGGCTGCGGATAAAATCGCGTCCCGCCAGGGACATCTCTCTAGATAACACACGATCACTTACTATTGAGTCTATCGCTCGCGCCATCGATACCGGGTTGCCTGCGGGAACCAGCGAATGTGGCGATGCAATAACATCACGCACACCGGGTCGATCCTCTGCAACTAACGGTAACCCCGCAGCCTGCGCTTCCAGGTAAACCATGCCAAACGCCTCATTAACCCCGGGCCAAATAAATACAGACGCTTGCCTGTAGGCTTCAGCCACGCCACTACTGTCTAGCTGCCCCTGAAGAGTCACTCGATTGCCAAAAGGTTTGAACAGTGCCTCGACTGCCGGTCGGGCCGGGCCGTCACCGATAATTGATAAATGCCAGTCGGATGTTTCAAGGTATTGCAGCGTATCAGCAATAATTCTATAAGATTCAAGCTTATCTCCGAATCGGTGCATACCAATTGCCAATAGCCTGTTTTTTCTGCCCTCTTCAGCCCGCAGCGGTGGTAACCCGGCACGATTTAGAAATGGTGCTAAATGAACTATTCTCTGATTTGCTGAACGGTGCTTTTCCAGCGCCACCTTATCACGCTGAGTCAGATAAAAAACTACATCCGCCGCTTCGGTAGCTGCATCAGCCGAGGCAGCAAAGCCTGCCCAGGGACCAGTCAGCCGGCTTTTTGCAATGCTGGATTCAATCAGCACATAGGGAATCTGCAGTTGCCGGCATACTGCAAATCCAACCAGATCGGGCGCCTTATAATAATTGTGGTACGTCACCCAGGCACGCCAGTTGTGTTGCCGATTGGTATCCAGCAGGCGTTCAACTTCGGCATCTGCCAGCGATCTAATTTCACGCTGCCTCTCTGCACTGCCATTGCCGTCGTAGCAACGTAGTTCCGAAACCAGTTCGACTTTCAATCCAAGGGTGTTCATCGACAAGGCGGTTTTTATATTGCGAGCCATCTCCCGATCACCCGAGGGAACCGGATGCTCAGGTGACTTCAATGGAGCATAGAAGGCGAGCGTACTGTTAGACAACACGGCCACAAATTGAACGCAGCCGCTGATCCAGCACCGTTATACCAGCCTCCATTCCGAAATCATCAACCAGCCGCTGGTAGGCTGCCTCTGCCATGGCAGCACGTTGAGCCGGGTTATCCGCCATTTCAGCAATGGCTACTGCCAGTGCATCGGCGCTGTCTTCGGCCAGCAATGCGTGAACCCCGTTTTGTAAAAATTCCGGTATCGCTGAAACAGAGGTTGCGATAATGGGCAGCTTTTGCGAGGCCGCTTCCATTAACACATTCGGCAATCCGTCTCGATCACCATTGGCTGCGATCCGGCTCGGCAATATAAATAGATCTGCCTCACGCATCGCCTTGATTACGGCGGGCTGCTCCTGTTCACCCTGCCAGTCGATCTTATCCGCAACCCCCGCCACTGTTGCCTGATCCTGCAGGAACACATTAAGATCTCCTCCGCCGATATGGGTCAGATGCCATTCAATTCGATCCGGCAAACGGGCCAGTGCTGCAATCAGTCGGTCATAGCCTTTTTTCTCGACGAGCCGACCAACAGATAGCAGCCGTATAACTTTATGCTGGTTACCAGCAAGCTTTTGAGTTGCGCTAGTGGAGCGCTCGGGAGGTGCCGGAAAACGCGACAGATCCAGACCGTGATAGACCAGATCTATGCGTTCAGCCTCCGGAGACAATTCTCGCAGGTAGCGAGCTCCGATAGCCGTACAAGTTACCCCGAAACTAGCACCGAACGAGCTGCGATCCAGCTTCTCCCGCAACTCCCATTCAGGTGCAGTCCAGATATCCTTCGCGTGAGCGGAAAAACTCCACGGCAGGCCCTGCATGATTGCAGCGTAACGCGCGACGGATGCGGGCGTATGCAGAAAATGCGCATACAAAGCCTGAATTGAACCCGGCAGTTCTGCAGCAAGCACACAGGCCTGACCGAATCGCCGCAAACGATTACGGGTAAAATCGCGCCGAAGGTCGGCCAGGAAAACGCGCATCGCCTGTTTATAACCCGATAAGCGTTTGCACCGCCGCCAGCTACGAAATACACGCGAGGGCTCCTGATGCAAATACTCCGGCAGATAACGGATAGCCGCAGTAACCTGCTCATGCAGCGGATGCCGCTTTTCATTGACCGGATGCCGCAGCGACCAGATCTGGAACTGCTGCCCCCGTGCCTCCAGTGCCGCCAGCTCCTGGGCGACAAATGTCTCCGATAATCGCGGCCAGCACTTAACCACAATGACCAGATCCGGATCTGGTGCAGCAGCTGGATTGAACGTTTGCCTGGTCATGCCTCTTCGGCTTCCAGCTCCTGCGTCAATAGCGCCCTGGTGCGATCGACAATGCAATCCAGACCACCCAGCAAACCCGCATAGCGACCGGAAGACGGCGGCTTTTGCGAAGGCAGGTTGCGGATTACCTCGATCATTGAATCCACCGAACTGCCATCGAGCTTTTTATCAAACATACGAACAAGGCCCAACTGCTCGGCCCTGGACGCCCGGATGTACTGCTCAAGCCGAGGTACCGTACGCGGGACAATAACTGCCGGCACATCACACGATAGAATCTCGCAAAACGTGTTGTACCCCCCCATTGCCACAACACCAGCCGCCCCCGCCATCAGGCTTTCCATACGGGAATCGAAACCCACGCTCATCACCCGGCCATCAAGTTCCGCTACGCGTCGCTCAAAATCGCTGCGTACGTCGCCGGTTAGAAAAGGGCCATAGACCAGCAACGCCGCCGGTTTTAATGCCGGATCTTTTTCATACGCGAGTAAGACCTGATCGACCATAGCCTTACCGTCGCCGCCGCCGCCCGGTGTGACCAGAATATAGGGCTGATCCGGCAATTCTGCGCGCGCTGTTGATTCTCTGCGCAGGTAGCCCGTCCAGATCATGCGTTTCCGGACTTGCTCCGGAAGATCAAGTCCGTCCGTGGGGTCATAAACCGATTTCAATCCGTAAACCCAGATTTCATCGTAGTATTTTTCCATGGCTTCAGCAGCGCCTTTGCGCTCCCACTCTTCTGCCAGTAGTTCCGGCCCGTCCAGCACGTCTCGAAGTCCCAGTATGAGTTTTGAATTACCGGATTTGTGCAGCCACTCAAGTGCCGGGCGCAGTTCGCCACGAAAACCGGTCGGCTCTTTGTCGACAACAATGATATCCGGCACAAACAACTTTACGAGTGCTTTGATTAAACCGGCACGTATAACGGTTGTTTCTTCGACATCAAAACCGAGCTTTTCGGAAACATATGAGCCATCTGATCGCTTGGTGACTCCGGGCAACCGAACGTAGTCCACCCGCTCCGGGAAGGTAAAACGACCCGCAACCGGTGAACCCGTAATAATCATTGCCGACATCTGCTCATCGGATGCTGTCAGTGCCGCCGCCATGGTACGCGAGCGACGAAGATGCCCGAGACCAAACGTATCGTGGCTGTAAAACAGCACTCTGGGCGCACGCCCGTGCTCAGGTGATGCCGCCCCGCGCTTGAGATTTTCTGAAAAATCCATACTGCCTAACGCTCGTTAGAATGTAGAATGGTGGCTCCCGGTATCACACGATAAGATGATTCATAAGCTACTTTGCCTGGACCAGGACAAACTTGGCAAAAATTACCCTTGTCCCGGGCAGGACTCCACCCGGCAAAAACCCATATGGCCACACAATTAAAGCCTTCAGGCTAGAGCCTTAAAGCCCGGGCCATCTGCGTTACTTGAAACTGCAGCCAGCGGGCTCCTCTTTCAACCCGATCGGGCACCACCATTGTAAAGGATAAATACAAAAAATGCGGTGTTTAGCAAAAATATCCGCCCTCATTCTGGGCCTGCTGTTATCCCTCCCGGCCCATGCAAACGCGTTGGCACTGAGTTTAACAACGCCCACAGATACGGCAAAAGATACGACAAAAAATGCAGACCTTGTTTCTGAACTGATTTCCGCTGCAGAAAGCAATGGCATGCGCGTCATCGTAATCGAAAATACGACATCGCAGGGTACGTCCGGCAATTCAGAAACACCGCGAACCAATGCGATGGAGCTGCTCCCTCCCGGCGCTACCTCACTGATGCAGATTCAGACTGAGGTTATTGCGTTTCGCGAGACACTCAAAGGAAAGCTAGCGCAACTCCCGGCGGCCATCGCCGCAACAGAAGCCGCGTTGCGAAAGAAAAGCCCGTCCGGAACCCTGCGCCCTTATGTGCGGGCATTGTACTGGTCTGTGCTGCTGCTGATATTCGGCGCTCTGCTCGAACGCGAACTCTACATTAAACGCATAGTCCGGCGCTGGCTGGAACCTGACCTCAAAGACAACCCCAAAGGCTACATTGAAAAAATACCGGTACTGATCAAACGCGCTTTACTGAAGGTTGTCGGCGTTATTGTATCCATGGTGGTGGCATTTTTTACCGGGTCGATGATGTTTTCAGATGTCCCCCCCGAATCCATACAATTCACTATCGCCGTCATTTACATCGGCTACGCCGCCTGCCGGTTGCTGAGCATCATATGGCGCATGATTCTGGCTCCGTATCTTTCGCGGTATCGCATTCCTCACATAGCAGACAAAAGTGCACGCACACTCTATCACTGGCTATGGCTTGTATCGTCAATCAATGTGATCGTCATAATGATCAGCATCTGGCTCGGTGAGCTCGGTGAGGAGAGCCACATTACAGCGGTCCTTACTTCTGTTTTTGGCGCTGTCGTTGCGATCGCTAATATCATTATGGTGGTGGCCAATCGCAAGGTTTTGTCATCGGCTATATGCAATGGCAAAAAGTTTATCGAGGCAAACCCGGTTCCACGCCTGTTGTCTAGAATCTGGTTGCCGGCGGCGATCAGTTATTTTGTATTTTCATGGCTCGAAATGACCTACCGTGTCGTGCTCGACAAACCGATATCAACACCGCTGATCGCCGGCGCTTACGGAATCCTGATCTCCATTTTATGTGTATACGGTCTGATCAATTATTTCATCGAACGCTTTTTTCAACGCGAAAAGCGCTATGTCACACTTCCCCCTGAAGAAACCACCAGTACCAGTGAATCTACTGAAACTCCCTCGACAATAGAAACAACTGATACCGGAGAAGCAGCTGAGGACGCACCGACCGACACCGTCATCAATCACCAGACTTTGTCGACCTACGAAGATCTGGCGCGTCGGGTCGCGAGTATTTTGTCTATTCTGGCCGGTCTTTGGGCACTGACAAAAATCTGGAACGTCAACAATCCGCTGATGCAAACCTCATCGTTTGAACGTGGACTCGACGGCATCGCGATTCTATTTTTCGGGTACATTATTTATCACATTGTTCGCATCTGGATAGACAATAAAATACAGGAAGAAGGCGGCGATATCTCACTTGCACCCGGTGATGAGGGGGGCGCAACCGGAGCAAGTCGGCTGGCAACACTACTACCGCTTTTTAGAAATTTTATGCTGGTTGTAATTTCGCTTTCAGTAATTTTCAGTGCACTGCTGGAAATGGGTATCAACGTCAGCCCCTTGTTCGCCAGCGCCGGGGTTGTAGGGCTGGCTATAGGGTTCGGCGCGCAAACTCTCGTGCGCGATATTTTCTCCGGTGCTTTTTATCTCTTTGACGATGCGTTTCGGCGCGGAGAATACGTTGATATAGGCGATGTCAAAGGCACCGTTGAAAAAATTTCTGTGCGCTCTTTTCAGCTGCGCCACCATCTGGGCCCCTTGCACACCATACCGTTCGGGGAAATACAATTCCTGACCAACTATTCGCGTGACTGGGTCATGATGAAGCTGCCACTACGTCTCACCTACGATACAGATCCGGAAAAAGTTCGTAAGCTGATCAAAAAACTGGGGCAGCGGCTCATGGATGACCCGATCATCGGCGATACTTTTCTACAGCCGCTGAAATCTCAGGGAGTCCTTGAGATGGTCGATTCAGCAATGATCGTTCGCGTGAAGTTTATGGCGAAACCAGGCGACCAGTGGGTGATACGCAAACGGGTGTTTCAGGAGATAAGAGATTTGTTCGAACGTGAAGGCATCAAGTTTGCCCATCGGGAAGTCACCGTACGCCTTGCAGGTGATACACCTCAGAACCTGTCGGAGCAGCAGACTCGAACCGTTGCCGCCGCCGCCCTGAATGACGAACTCGAAGACGAACCACCGAGCTCTGGCGATGATCGATAAACACATCGACGCGGAGTCATTTATTGAGTCCAGCAGCAGCTTTCATCAGCGCGGAATTGACAAAGAGGGCAAGTCCTACAAGCAACGCTCTCACCGGGAATTGATTTCCGTTTTTTTCAATTTCATCGATCAGGCATCGGTAACTACCGCCCTTGAAATAGGGGCCTTTCAGGCGGAAATGTCACGACGCTTTGTAAACAGCGCTCACTCACGAAAAGCGCTCGCTGTTGAAGCAAACCCCTATAACTTTGATAAATTCAAACACCAGCTTCAGGCCGAAGGAATTATCTACCATCACGCTGCTGTACTGGATCAGGACGGCCCCTGCGAGCTGCAGCTGCACGTTACTGATCTCGATATTAAAAACGGCTACATCCGGGGAAATAACTCTATACTGGAAAGCGATGCGCGCCCGCACACCAAAGCGGTTACCGTACCCGGAACCACACTTGATTCATTGCTCGGTAATTACGTTAAGTCTAATTCGTTTCCAGATCCGGTCACTTCTCACCCGGTTCTATGGATCGATGTTGAAGGCGCACTTGATCTTGTTATCAAAGGCGGCTCGCAGACCATCTCCAACAGCCGGCTTATTTTTGCCGAAGTGGAAACGCAGCAATTGTGGAACAATCAGGCCACCTTTTCTGATATTACCGCACTGCTGGATCCGCTCGGGTTTTTCCCTTATCTGCGCGATTGCGAGTACGAGCCAGAGCAATTCAATGTAATTTTTGCTCATCGCAATTATACGGACACAGCGCTTCTGGAAAAACTGGCATCAGGCTATTCCGGGGCATTACAAGCTGCCGCTTAACCCACCAGAAAAAGATTTCAATAGCCCTGCAGCATTTTCTACCCTGATGCTGCATAAAATTTCGAGTCCAGGAGCTTATAGAGCTGCATAATAGGCGCTGCACGGAGTTTTTACTGGATTGGGCCAAGTCACTCTAAATGATATGCAGGAAAAACGAGTACAGCGCCTTAGCCCGCATTATTCAGGGGGTGGCGAGGTTATCGCGCGGACTTTACTTATTATTCACGGCCAGGGTTTTCACAGTGGGTTTTCTTCTCGCGTCGAATACTTGCTGATATTTGCAAGAGAAAAAATTCTCTGTGGAATCAAAGATCAAGTGAGATTCCGTCAATCCCGTGAATAATTCGGGTTAAATGCTGCTATAGCAGCAGCGCAGCGGTTCCGGGCCGGAACCTTATGCAACACCAGGGTCTGCAAGCAAGATTCTAGTCAAGCTTCTGATCAAGCAATTGCAGCTCGCTATAGAGATGATCAACCTCATAGGGCTCCACTCGCTGTGAGCTATAAAGACGTGGCACGGGTAATTCTTCACGCACGGCATCTCCGTTAAGCTCCAGCACAAACCGGCCATCTGCCGCCAGCACGGACGGAATGCCGTCCGGCAATAAGGTGTCTGCGAGCCGCGGCGCATGTATAGAAAAATGCATCAGATCACCTGCGTACATCAGGTCATACCAGGTAACGTGTTCCGCTTTTCTTTTAATCGAAAAAAACAGCAGGGTTTCCTTTCCACCTGCCACCAGCAGATACGGCATCAGCGGTTGCGACGCCATATCGTCTAGCAGCACCTGCTCGTGTCTTGCAAGCCGTGATCTGATTATTGCCGGATCAGCTACGATCTCCAGCGGCCTACCTCCACCAGATGTTTTTCGCCACACATAACGATGATCCTCCAGTACCCGCATACCCACACCGTCCTGAATTGCAAGCGGCTTGGGGGAATTGGTCAGTGTTGCGTAAGTCATCATCGGGTCTGCTATGGAGGATGCGAGCATTTCACGCCCCAGCCCCATACCCCGCAATGATCTGTCCAGATACCAGGAGCTCATACTAACCATGCGTTCGCTGCGCAGCCCGGCCTGCACGCTGCCGAGCAGGCGGTCAGAATAAACCATGCCGCAAAAACCCAGTACCTGCCCGTCTGCCTCAACCACACGACCGAAATCAGGCTTTTCTTCAAGCCATTCATAGGTCATCAGGTTGCGCCAGCGCTCGAGCGGAATTCTGGGATTCATTTTTGTATGCAGCAACGAGCAGATACCTTCTATATCATCCGCTGTCGCGTTACGAACGTAGGCGTTGCTAACTCCGCTCATAATTGGTCACAGAAAAGTGGTGGTATTTTCGTACACCAACGCGCTGCAGCATGCTGATTAACTCGTTGCACCAGCTTCTCACTGAATGCCCAGCCTTCTTCATCGAGATCGATGTGATGGGTCAGATAACCGGTAGGCTCATCCACGTCTGCCTCTGCATTGCGCCGAGCACGCAAATGATCCACCAGCTGATTAATTGTTTTACTTTCCCCCCGAAAGCACGCACCGGTTTTCCAGCGGATTGGATCGCAATGGGAATTCACCACGGAAAAACCAGACGAATGAGCTTCAGTATCCCGCGGCCCGAATCTGGATACGCCGCAATAACCTCTGTCTGACAAACAGGGAATAAGCGCAGGATCGAGCCGGTTCCATGGCGGCACAATTACCGGAATAAAACGCTCACCGAACAGTGTTCTGAGGATTACATGGCCCTGTTCAAGTTCTTCCAGAACCACTTCTGCATCGCGGTGCAGACCAAGCTCCCAGGCGCCAAGCCCCTGCCCCCGCGGTGCATGATTAATATGCGCATAGCCATGCTGTGCCACAGCAACATGTGGAGCGGACTCAACAACCGACGCCAGAGCCTTTTCCGCGTTCGCCGGAACCACAGCCAGTAACAAGCCGGTGGTTCCGGTAATAGAAATCAAACGGTCAAGTTTTGGCCCAGGCGCAATAGCATCATCATCACGCCACCAGAAATCAGCAGTGTCACCATTTCGTGCCCACGCATCCAGCTCGTGGTCAAGTACTAACCAGGGGTCATAATCCATAACCAACCGTAATCACGCTCTGAGAAAGCTAGTTCTGATAAGGGTCCAGGGCATCCCGCAGCCCGTCACCCAGAAAGTTAAACGCCAGCACCACCAGAATGATCGGAAGCATCGGAATGGCTGTCCACGGGTAGATTTCTATGGCGGCCAGATTTTGTGCATCGTTTAGCATCACACCCCAGCTTACTGCCGGTGCACGTAAGCCAAGCCCTAAAAATGACAGCGCGGTTTCGCCGAGTATCATCGCTGGTATAGATAACATGGCACTGGCAATTAAATGGCTGGCGAAATTCGGCAACATATGTCTGGCGATAACTCGTGAAGGACGCGCCCCCATCATCTCGGCAGCCTGCACGTAATCTTCTTCCCGAAGACTTAGAAATTTAGCTCGCACCGCACGCGCAAGCCCAGGCCAGTCGAGCAAACCAAGAATTATAGAAATAATAAAAAAGACAGCAACGGGCCCCCAATGTGACGGTACTGCCGCTGATAACGCCAGCCACAATGGCAACTCTGGCAGCGATCTCAGTACTTCGATCAGGCGCTGGATGGCCCAGTCGGTTCTGCCGCCGAAATAGCCGGCCAGACTACCGAAACCTATCCCGAGCGCAAAAGACACACAAATTCCGATAATACCCACCGTCAGCGACAATTGCGCACCGTACAGAATACGCGAAAATACATCTCGCCCGAGTCGATCAGAGCCGAATAGAAACACCGTTGCGTCATCCGGTGCACAAAAAAGGTGGCGGGTCGATTTAATCAACCCGAACACCCGATACTCACCGCCGTGGCAAAAGAACTCCAGCTTTACCGGTACGGATTCATCTTCTGTATAGGTCCAGCGAAAATTCTCGAGATCTGCCACACCCTCGGTGCGATAGACATGTGCCCCGATATAATCACCATTGTGAAAAAACGATATCGATTGCGGCGGCGCATAGAGGTGATCGGCATCGCGCTCCTTAGCAGTATAGGGCGCTATAAATCCGGCAAATGGAAGTAACAGATAAGATAAAAATAGAAAGATCCCTGAGACTAAACCCAGCTTGTGCTTTTTAAACCGACGCCAGATCAGCAGCCATCGGGGTGCATCAAGCTCCGGATGCTCCAGCTCGTTCTTTTCTTTATCGGGTGAGTATGGCGCATCGTCGAGATAGCGCCCGTCTGGAAGAATGCTCATCGTTCTCGCGCACCAAATCTGATACGCGGATCAAGCAATACCAGTAATACATCCGACACCATCGTGCCAATCAGAGTCAGGGCCGCCACAAACAGCAGCACAAACGCTGCTAGAAATTGATCCTGTGATTTAAGTGCGGCCAATAGCGCAGGTCCAATGGTCTGCAGCCCCAACACAACCGACACCAGTACGGAACCTGAAATCAGTGAAGGAATCAAGTTGCCTATATCTGCGACAAACGGATTAAAGGCCACGCGCAACGGGTATTTGGTAAGCAGCCTGGCAGGCGGTACACCTTTGGCCCAGGCCGTTGTTACGTAGGGTTTATTGAGTTCATCCAGCATATTGGCACGCAACCGCTGCATCATGGCAGCGGCACCGGCAGTACCTATCACAAACGTTGGCACGATTAAATGCAGCAGCACCGACTTTATTTTATCGAAGCTCATTGGCTGCCCTTCATATTCTGCTGCCATCAGGCCGCCGATCGGCAAATCAAAGTACTTGTGACCGTAATAAAAAAGTATAAGCGCCAGCAGAAAGTTCGGCGTGGCCAGCCCCAGATAACCCACAAAAGAGGAAACGTAGTCGATCCATGTTCTGGATCGGGCCGCCGCCAGCACACCCAGAGGAAGCGCGACCAGATAAACAAAAATCACCGCTACAAGATTGACTAGAATAGTCATCCACATGGCGCTGCCTACAACCTCTGCCACCGGCTTGTTAAATTCGAACGACCAGCCGAAATCCCCCTGAAGAATACCGGCAAATCCATGCGGCCCGGGCCACACGCCCAGCCAGATCAGATATTGTTCCGGCAGTGGGCGATCCAGCGCATACTCATGGCGCAGAAACTCCGCCTTGGCCACACCGGATTCCTGACCGGTCGATCGAAGTTCAGCAATCTGGTTACTGAGATAATCACCGGGCGGTAAATTTATAATAATAAAAACCAATGCTGAAACCAGCAGCAAGGTTAGTATCATGGTTGCCAGACGGCGTATAGCAAAACGAGCAATTTCCATTATCGATTCTGCCATCCAGCCAGTGTAGATTTAGCATCCACTACATTGATTCTTCTGTGTCGAAATAAAATTCATCGGGCCGATGTATGCCAAAATGCGCTCCGGGCTGCCAGGCCCACAGCGCAGTCTCCGGTACATTTCTCAATTGTCTGGAGACAACAATCGGCTGGGGAGTTTCGGCAACCATGCCAATACCAAACAACTGGTCGGCGTGAATTTTGAGCATCGCCTCCCAGACACGTCTGCGTTCTTCATCGGAGCTGGCTGTCACCCACTCCTCAGAAAGTCGCATCAGTTGCCTGGCTTCTTCTATGTCGGGTGGTTCGCCGGCTTTACCGCCCGTTTGATGGTACTGCCCCCACATCGGCCAGGCAAAAAACTCCTGCTGTGTGGGTGCAAGATAGGCCGGTGAAGTATTCGCCGTAGGGATTCCGTTATCCCAACCAAACCAGACAGAAGCCATACTGGCACCTGAATTTACATGCATTCTGAGAATATCTCTGTCGAGCGGCCGCATTACCAGCTCTATCCCGAGGTCTCGCCAGGTATCAACGGTAATCTGCAGGGCGTTTTCTACTTCCTGGCGCTCTCCTGCTGTTTCTATAATCAGCCGAAGCGGGCGACCATCGGGCAGTAATCGGATACCGTCTCCCTGACGTTCGGTCAGTCCAATTTCATCAAGCAGGGCATTGGCATATTCCAGATCAAAGCTTGACCAGGCAGATTGATACTCAGGCGTGTGTAACGGACTGGCCGACAGGCAACTCATTCCGCCTTCGACACCCAAACCAAAATAGAGCGCCCGGTTTATCATGCGGCGATCTATCCCGAGGGACAACGCTCGCCTGAACCGGATATCCCGTAGAATTTTCCTCCAGACCGGATCGGCAAAGTTCAGGTTTGGATAAATCGCCATTTGCGAGGCAGAGCCATTAGACCAAAGCAACACCCGGTAATTACCGCCATCAACCTCTCCTTTTTTCAATATAGAAACATCACTGAAATTAAGGCCACGTGCCTGCAAGTCTGCCTCACCTGCGTTTGATTTCGCAGGTATAAGCCCACCACCGACAATACTCATTTCTACTTTGTCAATATAGGGCAGCTGTGTGCCACGCTGATCGACCCGGTGATAATACGGATTGCGCACAAAAATCCGCCGGTTCTTGCTGCTATCTGCAGAGGTAATCCACGGTTGTAAAGTGGGTAAGTCCGGATTGTCAAACTTGTACATGTTATCAAGCTTGTTATGTAAAGAATTCCAGCTTCGTACCCGTTTGGCTTCAACGGCTTCTGCCAGTTTGTCTGGGTCAGCATAGCGCTGGTGATATTGCTCCAGATAGTGCCGCGGCCGGAAAATAAATGGCGGTCGCGCCTGCGCCAGCAACGGTAGAAAATACGGGTTCGGTTGCTCCCAGGCATAGACAACCGTATGCGCGTCCGGGAAGGTAACGGTTGGAAGTGCACCATTTACCCGCATGAATTGCGGTGGCCCGGCAGGCGCCAGATCCGGATTATTAGCTACATCGGTCCACCAGTATTCAAAATCGGCCGAGGTAAACAGATGACCGTCTGACCACCGGTGGCCCGGCCGCAAACGCAGGGTGAATTTCCTGCCTTCTACTACTTCGTAGCTTTCCAGAATATCCGGAGCCAGTGAATAATCCCGATCATGAATAACCAGCCGTGCGTAGCCGAGCACAACCATTTGCCGGATATCTTTGGAGCGTGAAACCATGGTTCGCAGCGTCCCCCCCTGCTTGCCGTACTTTCTGCCACCTGCTTTTAAATCAACCACCAGCGGAACTTCAGGGACTCTATCGACCACCGAAGGCAGTTCACCGCTGGCGACTTGCTCGCTCAGCAAATCACTTTCCTGCAGATTGGCTAACAGACTGGTATTCGCGGAAACCTGAACCGTCGGCAGCAGCAATAGACAACAAAAACAGTATCGCAAAATCCGTAGAGTAAACACAGCTTTGCAGTTACGCATGAGTGCGTACCAGATGATTCGGTTGATATTGCTTCAATGGAGGAGCTGCTCCTTCGGTATAGCGAAAGGCTTCAGGCCAAGTGTCTGGTTCGCCCGCACCCAACGCCACTGTATCGAGATCAATCGGTCGGTGGATGTCCGGTTCCGGATGCGCTGCTATCAGTGCCTGGGTATAGGGATGTTTGGGATCCGATAACAATACAGCCGGCGGCGCTTGTTCAACAATGCGTCCGCGACGCATCACTGCTACCTCATCCGCAATCCGTGCAACCACGGCCAGATCGTGTGAAATAAACAAATAGGAAAGCTGTAAGCGATCGCGGATGTCTTCCAGCAAATCCAGTATCTGTGCCTGTACCGAGACATCCAGCGCCGAGGTTGGTTCATCGCACACAAGCAACAAGGGTCTAAGTGCAAGAGCCCGCGCAATTGACAGACGCTGACGCTGCCCACCGGAAAATGCATGAGGATAGCGCCGCAGCATAGAGGGATCCAGCCCCACCTGCTCAAGTAATTCTATTGCCCGATCACGACGCTCTGCCGCTGTACCGATATCATGAATTTCGAGCGGCTCTGTTAACGTATCCAGAATTTGCATACGCGGACTCAGCGACGAATGCGGATCCTGAAAAACCATCTGCGATTTGCGCTGGAACTCGGGACGCTCAATCGAGCTAAGCGCTTGTACATCGATAACATCTGCATCCGGACTTTCCTTAAACAGAACCCGCCCACCCGGATCCGACGTTTCCGCGCCGAGCGCAATCCTCGCACAGGTCGACTTACCCGAACCGGACTCCCCCACTACGGCCACCACCTTGCCACGCGGAACATCCAGATTGACGTCATTCACCGCACGTATAGAATGCGAAGGCAGCCACATGCTTGACTGCCGCACACCAAAGGTTTTGCTGATCTCCTGCAGGCTCAGGATTACATCGGTTGCCGGAGGTTCAACAACCGGCTCAATGTTTTCCGGTATGACCGGCGCAGCCGCGAACAGTTTGCTGGTATAGGGGTGCGCAGGCGCACCGAGTACCAGCCTGGAAGCTCCTGATTCCATCACCCGGCCTTTGTTCATCACCACCACCTGATCAGCCATATTGGCCACTACCCCCAGGTCGTGCGTGACCAGAATCAACGCCATGCCCGATTCTGCCTGCAGTTTTTTAAGCAAACCAAGCACCTGCGCCTGTGTTGTCATATCGAGGGCGGTGGTAGGTTCATCGGCGATTAACAGCGCGGGCTTTGCCACGGTTGCCATCGCGATCATGGCTCGCTGCTGCATGCCACCGGAAAGTTCAAACGGGTAAGCAGAATATGCACGTTCGGGTTGAAGAAAACCGACATGTTCAAACTCAGCCAGCACTTGCTGTTTTGCCTCGGCGGCGCTGCAGTCTCGATGCAGTCTTAGCACCTCGCTGACCTGATCGCCGATTCGATGCAATGGCGAGAGAGAGCGCATTGGCTCCTGAAAAATCATGGAGATATCGTCGCCCCGGATATCCCGTAATTCGCGCTCGCTCAGCTGCGCCAGATCGATGTCGTTATCACGACAGTTGATTAGCATCTTCCCACCGCGAATTTGCGCTGACGGAGGCAGAATACGAAGAATCGCACGACAGCTCAGTGTTTTTCCGGAACCGGATTCACCAACTAAAGCCAGCGTTTCACCTGAGTTTACGGTGAAACTTACTCCATCGACAACTGGTTCATTTCGGCCAAAACCGATCGTTAAGTCGTTTACACTTAATAGCGACTGCATGGTTTCCCTGAGTATTAACCCCGTTGGATCTATCGGTTGCCGGGGAACCACAAACATCCATTTTTCCGGGCAACGCTTACACAATGTAAGTATGGCTAACGCTGCGACCGACCCTATGATATTACATCAAGCACCCGTGTTACCTGATACTCCCATGAATCGGTCAGGCAGGCAACTGCGGACAAAACTCTGAACTAAACGCGCAACCGCTGCAGATTATTAGAGCCGTACTTCAATCTTCGCTAACTTTTCGACTGGTCAGAGCAACCCTTAATGGATACAAACCTACTCAAATTCATATGGAAGTACAGTCGTAAGCAACAACTGATCGTCGTCGCCGCAACGATGCTTTCATTTCCCATACTCTATCTCACGCTTGAACTACCGAAAATAATTATCAACGATGCATTGAGCGGTGTATCAGCACAGAAAGATATATTCGGCTGGCAACTCAGCCCGGTAGCGTTTCTGGCATCCCTGTGCTTTAGTCTGCTGGGGCTGGTGATTTTAAGTGGCGTGATCAAAATGCGACTCAACACCTATAAGGGAATACTCGGCGAGAGGCTTATCCGTCGACTGCGCTATACCCTTATGCAAAATGTATTGCGCTTTCCTCTGCCCTATTTTTCGCGAATATCATCCGGCGAGCTGATCAGTACAGTCACTGCCGAGACAGAGCCTTTGAGCGGTTACATCGGTGAATCTATCGCCATGCCGCTGTTCCAGGGCGGTACCATGATCACGATTCTTATATTTATGTTTGCTCAGGACTGGACTCTGGGGCTTATTTCTGTCGCCCTGATTCCTGTGCAGGGTTATCTGATACCGAAGCTGCAGCAACAGGTCAACGCGCTGAAGAAAAACCGTGTACTGCAGATTCGAAAACTCTCCGAGCAAATCGGCGAGACTGTCGCAGGCTCCACTGAAATCAGGCTGCACGGAACGCAGCCTTATACACTTGCCGGCTACTCCCGAAGACTCGGTGATCTATTCATGGTTCGGATGGAAATCTTCAAGAAAAAATATTTCATGAAGTTCCTCAATAATACAATCAGCCAGATCACCCCCTTTATGTTTTATCTGTTCGGTGGTTATCTGGTGATAAAGGGCGACCTTACGGTCGGGGCTCTCGTCGCTGCGATAGGCGCGTATAAAGAGCTCACCAATCCGTGGCGCGAGCTACTCAATTATTACCAGCTGCACGAAGACAGCAAAATAAAATATCAGCAGATTGTCGAACTGTTTAACCCGGAAAATCTGGTCGATGTCGACGAAGTCGAAACCGTTGACGAAGCCGTTCCGCTGAAAGGAAAACTCTCGCTTAAGTCCGTTTCGTGGCGGGACGAGAGCGGTACGTCTGTGCTGTCCGGTATTTCGCTGGAGATACCAGCGGGTTCAACCGTCGCTATTACTGGAGAATTCGCAGCAAGAAGGGCAAAACTCGCCCTGGTACTGACTGGCATAGAAAAACCTTCATCGGGTTCTATACAAATCGATGATCAAACCATGGCTGAAGTCCCCGATTCTATTCTACGGCGCCGGGTCGCGTTGCAAGGGCCGGTGCCACACATGTTCGTCGGCACAATCTCTGAAAATCTGGAGTACGGTTTACAGCAGCATGAGCCAGATCATCAGGGTGAAGGCGTTATAAAATCCGACCTTACCGAAGCCTTCGCCGCCGGCAACAGAGCACCACTCGATACCGGCTGGCTTGATTATCGCCAGGCCGGTGAACCAGCCAGAGATCGATCACCGCAATGGTTACAACGGGTGATCAATGCAATTGGCTCGGCCAGCGTTGTTGCGGAGCGCAGATTGTTCGAAGTATTCGAACCCAAAGAAAAACCGGATCTGGCGGCAAAACTACTCACTGCACGAAAAGAAATACGCAAACGACTGGTGCAAATGCCGGAAGCCTCCTTTGTCGCGCACTTCGATTCCGCCCGATTTAACTCCAACGCAAGTATTCTGGAGAATATCCTGTTCGGCGTGGCCACTGATTATCGGCTCGACAATGAATCGTGCGAGGTGCACCCCTATCTGCACGAACTAATCGAGAAGCAGGGCCTGACACCGCGTGCCACTCTGGTCGGTTTACAGGTCGGGCGACACCTTCTCAATGCCATAGACAACAACGCATTGTCGCACTTGGAATTCGAACATTTCCGCCTGTCTCGTGAAGGTCAGGTCGAGCAGATAAAGTCGTTACTCGATGCGCACAAATCCGGTACAGAACTAACCCAGACCGACCGTTGCCTGCTGATGTCGCTCTTTCTGCGCGTTATTCCCGAAAGACACACATTTATTCACCTGAGTGATCGCGCCAGACGCAGAGTGGTTCAGGCGCGGCACGATTTTCAAGAGCACCTGCCAGTTGAACTGGACAATGCGGTGAACCATTTCCATGAATCGTCCTATCACCCCAACCTTACCGTTAAAGACAACCTGCTATTCGGCCGTGTCTCTTCCGGCAACCCCACCGCCAGTCGCGCTATCGACCCCTTGATCGCCGAGGTTATTGAAGATCTGGGTTTAGACGAACCTCTGCTTATTCTGCTTGGAGAATCTCAGGTTGGTATCAGTGGCTCACGGTTGCCGCTAGTCGCAAAGCATCGTTTGTCGCTAGGCCGTTCGCTGATGAAAAAGCCCAGCCTGTTAATTTTCCACGATGCCCTGTCGCTGTTCGATTCCGAAGAAAAGCAGTCTCTCCTGGCATCCGTCAGAGAGCTCCTGCCAGAGAGCACAATTATTTGGATTTCCAGTGAAATAGACAACCCCGCCGATTTCGACAATGTGTATACCTTTACCGAAGCTGGGCCGTTGATTTCAGCGGACTCCATCGCCAGAAGTTCCAACAGCAGACCCGCTCAGGATCTGGAGGAGCTACAATCCACTGACCCGCTGGATCTCATTGCAAATTCCACCTTATTTGCGGACCTGTCTCCGGCACACCAGCGCCACATCGCCGACCACAGCAGACTGGTCACATTTCCCGCAAACACCCGCATCTATGAAATGGGAGACAACCCGGACTCAGCCTGGCTGGTGGTATCCGGCGAAGTAGAAACTACCCAGCCAAAAATTCGTGGCAGTGCTGTCATCGGCACTTTCCGACGACCGGAGGTATTCGGTTCTCTCGACGTGATGGCCGATAGCCCGAGGGTGATGAACGCAGACACTTCTGAGGTGTCGGATCTATTGCGTATCGATGCCAGCGCGATTGAATCGGTAGCACTTAGCGACGCCAATGTATCAAGAACACTATTAAGATCTCTGTCTAAACAGTGGCGGCGATAACTCTCTTTTGTTTCAATTTGGTTACATCAATACGGCGTACACATCATAGCCGCTTACGCAAATTTGTCTATACGGTATAAAAACCGGGAAACATCAGTCTCAGTACTTGGTATAATTCCATCGCTTAACAGTCTTTTTATCAGGGCTCACCGCTTTCAACCCAGGGCCTTCTTTTCAGGAATACGCACATGAAACTACTCGCCCCGCTCATACTAGCCACTGTACTCGTTGCTGGCTGTGCCACCAACACCCGAGTCGTCCACCTGTCAAGCTTGCCCGGTGTAAACAGCACGACACTAAGCGTATCAATAACCGAAGATGGCGTGGCAACACTAACAGGCAATGTTTTTGCGGGAGAAGAAGCGCGAATTGCACGAGAACATGTTGCACAAATGGAGGGAGTAGAAAGGGTGATTGATCTAATATCAATCAGGTAAACGATAGATTAATTATATCTAGTGCAGGCCTCGATCTGCCTGCACAAGCTATCTGCCAGAACAAGCTATTTGATTCCGGATGCAACCAAAAATCAAATCAATTGTGGTTGCACCCGGAGGCCCTGAAATTCAAATCAGGGCCTAACAATAGCTACGCTGCAATGGTAACGGCTATATTCTTGAATTTAACCTTGGTGTCGTCCGCAGCATTCTGGAAGTTCTCGATCTCATTGAAATTCAGATAGCGATATAATTCCGGCGCCATAGCATCAAGCTCTTTTGCATAGGCCATATACTCTTCAACCGTCGGTATTTTACCAAGCACCGCAGCCACAGCAGACAGTTCCGCTGACGCCAGATACACGTTGGCATCTTTACCCAAACGGTTCGGAAAGTTACGGGTAGAGGTAGAAACTACAGTTGCTCCGGGCCTGACACGCGCCTGATTCCCCATACATAAAGAGCAACCGGGCATTTCCAGTCGGGCACCGGCACTACCAAAAATATTGTAGTACCCTTCTTCCTTGAGCTGATGCTCATCCATACGGGTTGGCGGTGCAATCCACAGTACCGTATTCAGGTAATTACCAGACTTTTCAATCAGGCGACCCGCCGCCCGGTAGTGCCCTATATTGGTCATACAGGAACCAATAAATACCTCGTCTATATCGGTGCCGGCAACGTCTGAAAGCGTTTTGACATCATCCGGATCATTTGGGCAAGCCAGTAGCGGTTCTTTTATATCGGCAAGATCAATTTCTATAGTCTCGAAGTATTCGGCGTCAGAATCGGCCTCAAGCAGTACCGGATTTTCAAGCCACGCTTCCATCTTGCGGGCACGCCGTTCGAGGGTTCTGGCTTCGCCATAACCCTGCTCAATCATCCAGCGCAATAGCGTTACATTCGATGTTATGTATTCAATGTAGGGTGCGGTACCGAGCTTGATCGTACAACCCGAAGCCGAGCGTTCTGCCGTGGCATCAGCCAGTTCAAAGGCCTGTTCGAGCTTGAGATCGTCCAAGCCTTCAATCTCCACAACCCGGCCGGAAAATACGTTTTTCTTGCCTTTTTTCTCAACCGTCAGCAAACCGCGTTGCAACGCCGCATATGGAATGGCGTTGACCAGATCACGCAGTGTTACACCAGGCTGCATCTTTCCCTTAAAGCGAACCAGCACAGACTCCGGCATATCTAGTGGCATCACTCCGGTTGCCGCTGCAAATGCAACCAGGCCAGAACCTGCCGGAAATGAAATACCCATCGGGAAGCGCGTGTGCGAATCACCACCGGTGCCCACGGTATCGGGCAACAACATGCGGTTAAGCCAGCTGTGAATAATGCCGTCCCCCGGATTCAGTGAAACACCGCCGCGAGTCATCATGAAATCCGGCAGATTATGGTGTGTCTCGACATCAATAGGTTTTGGATACGCTGCGGTATGGCAAAACGACTGCATCACCAGATCTGCGGAAAAGCCCAGGCAGGCTAGATCTTTAAGCTCATCGCGGGTCATTGGGCCGGTTGTATCTTGTGAGCCAACTGTGGTCATTGCCGGCTCACAGTACTGCCCTGCCCGCACACCTTCAACACCACAGGCTTTGCCGACCATCTTCTGAGCCAGCGTGTAGCCTTTATTCGACTGCTCGCTCGCACCCGGCCGCACAAAAACATCACTCGCTGGTAGATTAAGTGTTTCCCTTGCCCGATCGGTTAATCCTCGGCCGATAATGAGTGGAATACGACCATTGGCACGTACTTCATCCATCAGCACTTCTGTTTTGTGTTCAAAATTACCGAGAACCTCATCGGTACCGTGCTTGCAGACCTTGCCCTCATGAGGGTATACATCGATAACGTCGCCCATTTCCATCTTGGAAACATCAACTTCAATCGGCATTGCACCTGCATCTTCCATGGTATTGAAGAAGATCGGGGCGATCTTGCCCCCTAGTACATAGCCGCCTTCACGACGATTCGGAATGTGCGGAATATCATTACCCATCAGCCACAGTACGGTGTTGGTTGCGGATTTGCGCGATGAACCGGTACCGACCACGTCACCGACATAGGCAACGGGATGCCCCTTCTTTTTCAGTTCTTCGACTGTTTCCAGTGGCTTATCGGTAAACCCCTCACGAGGAAATTTGTGGAACGCCATTGCGTGTAACGGAATATCGGGGCGAGACCAGGCATCAACCGCCGGGGATAGATCATCGGTATTGGTTTCCCCGGGTACTTTGAACACGGTAAGCGTTACTTTATCTGGCACTTCATCGTTGGCGAGATACCAATCTGCGTTTGCCCAAGATTCAATAACCCGCTTCGCATGCTCATTGCCTGCATCCATCTTTTCTTTTACATCGTAAAACGCATCGAAAACCAGCAGAGTTTTGCTCAAACCGGCAACGGCGGTGTCGGCAAGATCTTCATCATCAAGGGCGGCGATCATCGGTTCAATGTTATACCCACCGAGCATCGTACCCAGCAGCTCCATCGCCCGTTTTTTATCAACGAGCGGAGAGCTCGCGTCTCCTTTCGCTACGGCCGCAAGGAAACCGGCTTTCACATACGCCGCTTCGTCTACACCAGCCGGAATCCGCTCCGAAAGCAGATTCATTAAAAATTCTTCTTCGCCAGCCGGCGGTGCTTTCAGCAATTCAACCAGATCAGCGGTCTGGCTTGCGCTTAACGGCTGTGGAACCACACCCTGCGCTGCGCGTTCTTCGACATGTTTTCTATATTCTTCTAACACAGGTATGCCCTCGTAAAGTATGGGTAAGGTTTCGTATGTAAGTTCGTATTCGAATGACCGTTGCTCAAATTAGTAAGTAAAGTACATGCCAATTAGGGAGAACCACTTATTTTGGTTCCCGGCTGGCGACAAAGTTCAGTTATTTTCCAATTATACCAGACCCTTAGCAAAACTTTGAAGCTTCAGGCATGCCCATATCGTCGCACCGGTAACTGCGGTATCGAGCGGCCCCTGAGACCAGTTGTGTCACTACTACGGCATTTTCGAAACAACAATTTTTATCTGATAGCAGCAAGCTACACCGTCGCCGGTCCCAGGGCGACTGATCGGAGTAATTCAATCTGATCACGCATGGCAGCGGCTTTCTCAAATTCAAGCTCTCTGGCAAACTCGTACATTTGCTTTTCCATCACGTTGATCTTTTTTGAAGCCGCCGACGGCGACAGTGCAGCGAAGGCCCTGGCGTCTTCCTGTTCCTGAACATCTTTGCGCTTTTTCAGGCCCGGCACCGGAGAAGACGCCTCCATTATATCGAGGACTTTCTTTCGCACAGACTTTGGCGTGATACCGTTGGCTTCATTGTACGCTGTCTGCTTTTTTCGCCGGCGATCGGTCTCATCGATGGCTCGTTGCATAGAGCCTGTAATGGAATCGGCGTATAAAATTGCCTTGCCGTTGAGGTTCCGCGCCGCGCGACCAATGGTTTGAATCAATGATCTTTCAGAACGAAGGAAACCCTCCTTGTCGGCATCGAGAATCGCAACTAAAGATACTTCCGGCATGTCCAGCCCTTCCCGCAGCAAATTAATTCCCACCAGAACATCAAACTCACCCAGACGCAGATCGCGGATGATCTCTGTGCGCTCAACGGTATCGATATCGCTGTGCAGGTAGCGCACTTTAACGCCGTGATCAGAAAGGTAGTCAGTCAGATCTTCAGACATGCGCTTGGTCAGCGTTGTCACTAGAACACGCTCATTTTTCTCAACTCGCAGACCGATCTCCGAAAGAAGATCATCCACCTGCGTTCGAACTTCCCGGATTTCGATCTCCGGATCAACCAGACCCGTCGGTCGAACCACCTGTTCAATCACCTGCCCCGCATGTTGCGACTCATAGGTACTCGGCGTGGCCGAAACAAACACAGTCTGAGGTGATAACTGCTCGAACTCATCAAATCGAAGCGGCCGGTTATCGAGCGCTGACGGCAGGCGAAAACCATAGCCGACCAGATTCTCTTTGCGCGAACGATCTCCCTTATACATTGCGCCCAATTGCGGAACCGTTACATGGCTTTCATCGATAATCAGGATCGCGTCAGTCGGCAGGTAGTCAAACAGACAGGGTGGCGGCTCTCCAGAGGCACGCCCGGATAAATAACGAGAATAGTTTTCGATACCAGAGCAGTAACCGATTTCGTTAATCATTTCTATATCAAACAGCGTGCGCTGCTCCAGCCGCTGCGCTTCAAGCAGCTTGCCTTCCTCTCGAAAGACCTCCACCCGATCTTTCAATTCAAGTTTGATTTCGTCAACCGCTGCAACCAGAGTTTCACGCGGAGTCACATAGTGCGTTTTCGGGTAGACCGTCAGCCGCGGAACACGGCGCAGGATTTCCCCGGTCAGCGGATCAAAAAAGCTGAGATTTTCAATTTCATCATCGAACAATTCCACCCGCACCGCTTCCCGGTCAGATTCAGCAGCGTGAATATCGATCACCTCACCACGGACCCGATAGTTGCCCCGCTTGAGTTCCATATCGTTTCGAGTGTACTGCAACTCCGCCAGCCTCCGCAGTAACTCACGCTGATCAATAATATTGCCGCGCTCCAGATGCAGCACCATTTTGTGATAGGCCTGCGGATCACCCAAACCATAGATCGCAGAGACTGTCGCCACAATAATTACATCACGGCGTTCGAACAGCGCTTTGGTCGCAGACAAACGCATTTGCTCGATGTGATCATTCACCGAGGCGTCTTTTTCGATAAACGTATCGGAGGCAACTACATAGGCTTCCGGCTGGTAGTAGTCATAGTAGGAAACAAAATACTCAACGGAGTTCTTCGGGAAAAATTCCTTCATTTCGCCGTAGAGCTGTGCCGCTAGAGTTTTGTTGGGTGCCAGTACAATTGCCGGGCGCTGCTGGTTCTCGATAACATTGGCAATGGTGTAGGTTTTACCAGAGCCCGTCACCCCGAGTAGAGTCTGAAAAGCCAGCCCCGACTCAAGGCCGTCAATCAGTTCCGCTATCGCGGTCGGCTGATCGCCAGCTGGTTCAAACTGCTTTTCAAGAATGAAAGATTTGGACATAAGCTCGGGTCGTCGATAAAATTCCGTGTTGAATATTTCAAGCAACTACTTCGCAGGCAACTATTTTGGCGATCAAACTCTCCGCAAAACTGGCTCAGGTCAAGCCCTCACCCACCATGGCCGTCACCGCACTGGCCGCTGATCTGCGTGCCCAGGGCCGCGATGTGATCGGCCTGGGTGCGGGCGAACCCGACTTCGACACACCGGCCCACATCAAGCAAGCCGCCATCGAAGCGATTAACAACGGTGAAACCAAGTACACCGCGGTCGACGGTATTGTGCCACTGAAAGAAGCCATTATAGACAAATTCAAAGGCGACAACGGCCTGAGTTATGAGAAAGGCGAGATACTGGTTTCATGCGGCGGCAAGCAGAGCTTCTACAACCTCGCCCAGGCCGTGCTCGACGTAGGCGATGAAGTCGTCATACCCGCCCCGTACTGGGTGTCGTACCCGGATATCGTGCTACTGGCCGGCGCCACACCGGTATTCGTCCAGACCAGCCAGACAGACGCATTCAAAATAACTCCGGAGCAACTCGACCAAGCGATAACCCCAGCCACGCGAATGATCGTAATCAACAGCCCCTCAAACCCAAGCGGCAAATCCTATACAAGAGACGAACTAACCGCACTTGGCGAAGTCTTAAAGCGCTACCCCGATGTAATTATTGCCACTGACGACATGTACGAGCACATAGTCTGGGCCGATCACGGCTTCTGCAATATCGTCAACGCCTGCCCCGGCCTGCACGACCGAACCGTCGTACTGAACGGCGTTTCCAAAGCCTACGCAATGACCGGCTGGCGCATCGGCTACGCCGGCGGCCCCGAACCCGTCATCGCCGCGATGCGCAAAATCCAGTCGCAAAGCACCAGCAACCCCACCAGTGTCTCGCAATGGGCATCTACCGCCGCACTTACCGGAGGCAAAGACTGCATCGCCGAGATGCTCACCGCATTCGAACAGCGACACAATTTTGTTGTTAAATCGCTCAACGAAATGAACGGAGTCGACTGCATTGAAGGAGACGGTACATTCTATGCTTTCCCCAATGTGCAGGCAGCGATCGACGCAAACAACGACACATCAAACGATGTGGAGTTTTCGTCGTGGGTGCTTGACAAAGCCGGGGTCGCGGTAGTCCCGGGCTCTGCCTTTGGCACAGAGGGTCACGTGCGCTTGTCATTCGCCACTAGTATGGAAAACCTGCAAAAGGCAATGCAACGTATGGGAGATCTGATAAACGGCTAAAATAATGGTCAACAGCTGGTGTCACGCCAGTGGTTAATCATAAAGAGTAAAAAAATTCTATGGCAGCATACAAACGCGCATTACGCTTACAGCCCAACGAATCATCGGCCCATTTCAATATAGCCATCACGTATACCAAACTAAATAACGATAAAAAAGCGGTCCACCATCTACAGAAATCCATAATAAACCAGCCAGAATATTCAAGCCCCTATCTGGTACTGGGCGAAGTACATCGCCGGAACGGTCACCGGGCGCAAGAACTATATATGTATATTTAGCCTGAATAATTCATAAGATTGAGGGAACTGAAGGTCCAATTGTGTTAAAAAACCCTTTAGCACAAGTATTTTCGCTGCAAAAGGACCCTCAGTTGACCAACGATACCACGCGACAAGGTGTAATTTTTAAAAATCTGCACGATCGAGCAGTTCACCTTCAATTTGACCAACCCGACAGCAGCGTCGATGGTGGCGCTATTTTACTCAAAGCGGCAGACGAACGACTTCAGCTAACGGCATCCCTGGCCAGCTGTCTGCACGACAAACGTAATCCTGCCTATATCACCCATACTTATCAGGATCTGTTGCGACAACGTGTTTATGGTTTAGCCTGTGGATACGAAGACTGCAACGATTCATCGAGGCTCAGAGCCGATCCAATTCATCGATTCGTTCTAGATCGTGATCCAGTTGACGGTGATGAGCTGGCTTCGCAGGCAACCCTTTGTCGCTTTGAGAATGCAATTGACGTGAGATCCATGGATCGAATGGCAACCGAGCTAGCTGATCGTGTGGTGGAGCATCATCGCAAACGTCTCGACGGAAAAGTCCATCAAATTACCATTGATATGGATCCCACTGACGACCCTACATATGGGCAACAGCAATTGGCCTTCTACAATTCACACTATGGTAACTGGTGCTATCTGCCGGTCGCTTGTTTTTTAAAATTCAACAACGAACCCGATCAATATTTATTTGCCTATGTGTTACGTCCGGGAGATGCGCATGCAAGCTATGGTGCTATTGCGATACTGGATCGTATCGTAACTCGATTGAGGAAGGCATTTCCCGGCACATCAATACTGGTTCGCCTTGATGGCGGGTATTCGACACCTGAAATACTTGAATATCTTGAGCAGAGAAATCTCAAGTATGTCATTGCTATAGCAGGAAATAGCGTATTGCAAGGCTATGCGGAGCCTTTGATGAAGCAATCTCGAAAAGAAAGTTCAGCCAGTGGGCAGACAGAACATCACTATGGCGAATGTGAATATTC
>MDLA01000145.1 GCA_001730015.1 Chromatiales bacterium (ex Bugula neritina AB1)
TTGCAAATCGGCATCCAGACCGGAACGCGCGACGACCACATGGCTTGGTATAGCCTCGCTCTCTGCGATCCAGGTTACCTGAGACTGCTGAAGTGGTGACAAGAGCAAATCAGCATATTGGCTGGCGCCCGCAGCGTCCACAAGACCTTCGGCCATCGCCTGCATTGCCTGTTGATATCCACCAGCAAAGAAAACTCGTCCAAAGAATTCTTTTGCCAACTTTGGGCTAGTAACAAGCCCCGCCTTTTCGAACTCAGCCAGTGGATAAAGATAACCTGATTCAGAGATAGGGTCCGTAAATGCAATGTCGCGACCACGTAAATCACTCAGTTTTTCGATGTTACTGTCCCGACGCACGAAGACGCGGCCTGTATATTTTGGCTCACCTCGATAAATTTCTGACAGGAGAGGTATGGCGCCAATCTCAGCCTCGGCTAAAACGAAAGGTAATGCTCCCATGAAAGATACATCGGCATCGCCATTACGCAGAGCTTCTACTGCTGCAGCATGATCGATAGTGACGAAGCCTTCCACAGCAGTTCCGAGTTCACTCGACATCCAACCAGTAATCGCCGCTATATCGCCGAGGATCTTCTCAGGGTTTTCTTGCGGGATGAATGCCAGGCGTAAAGTGCTGTCAGATTGTGACCAGCCAGGTGCAGTGAATACACCAAGACTTGCACCAGAAAAGGCCAGGAAATGTCGCCGACTTAACACACCGTTCATCAAAATGCCCTTTCTTTAATTGCCTGAACCTCGGTCTGGAATTCAAACCAATGCGCCTGTGCCAACACCCAGTCATTTGCGCGAACCGCTGAACCTATGGCAACCAATCGCTCGGCCAGGGAATAGACTTCGGGGCGTGCTGTCTGATTCACCATGGAGCCGGCATCTGCGGCGAGATCAGCGGCGACGGTATCGACCAAAAGCATGATGTGCTTCTCGTCCCGAAGAGGTAGCAGAACATCAAGTGTCGAGGCAAAGGTGGTCAGTTCAGAGAATGCTAACCGGAACGGCGTGTTCTCAGCATCAAAGACTTCGTAGGGCTCATCGGCAGCACCAACCGCCTCCAGGTAAGCTGTCAATTCAGCCTGTTCAGTCGTCGTCATACCGAGCTCTTTTGAGCGATTAAACCAATTCACCACGGAGGCAAGGGTTGGCAACGATCCATCGTGAAAATACGGAGCCGTATGGGCGATACCCAAAAGAGTCGGGGTATCTAGTGCACCAGACCGAGCACCTTGGTAGGGCTGTGCGACCGATCCGATATCATGCGTCTGTCTGTCAAGAAAATTCCCATCCGGGACGTGACAGCTTGCGCAGGATCGGTTACCCAGTCCCTTATATGTTCGATTAAAAATTACCTCGCCGCGCCGCGCCATATCGGACGCTGCGTCAGTCAACCGACCATCGCTACCGAGCAACGCATTCGGTAAAAAATCGAACTCTGTCATGTATGCCACCAGGGCATCCAGCATATATGGCGTTGGCTCCGCCCCGGCGAATTCGTTGACGATTACGTTTCGAGTGAAATTTCGCACCGAAGCGAAACGACCATCCCTGCCGTAAGGTCCGGTGAATCTCAGCCCACGGAGCGACGGAATATCAATTGGGTCGTTGCGCCTGTCGTTGAACATCGGGTTGAAGAACGCATTGTCTACGTCTACCGCACCTGGCTGATGGCTGAGGCCTGGTATAAACAGCCGCTGGTTAACGTCCGAACGATTATGGCATGTCGAACACGTGATGCCGTTCGCCTGCGCGGGACCACTGAATATCTCGGGACTATCAAAGAGCATATCGCCATACGCGATCAATGGCAGATCGGTCTCGTCTATACCCTGTTCCTCGAAATTCAAAACCAGTAGCGGTAATGGTTCCTGGTTAAAAATGTCTGTGCCAGGTGGGAGAGTGGTTGGCAAATTGGCTGGGTAGCTGGCTGTTTCGGGTATTGCACTCAGCTTTTGACGTGGCTTCATTGTGTCTAGGAGGTAGTTGTCGGCAAGATATTTCGAGATGACTTCACGAGCTCTCTGCATCGCTACACGATCCTGAGGCACTCCACCGACATTGATAACACCGCTGGAACCCGCAGCGCTCGTCAGCTCTAACCAGCTTCGTCCCAGCTGGCGAGCTCCATCAGGGTCTGCAGCGGAAATATGATCAGAGAAGGCTCGAAAGAGTTCTCGTGCTGCACTGAGCGCGTGCTGTGCACCGCTGCGGTTATTAGCGGTAAACACACTGTCAAGCTCCTCTTCAACCCGCATCGCGATGAGACGGGTAGCGGCGCGGAAGACCGCTTGGCGATCCTGCTGGGCGATAGCTTTTCTCAATGGCTCTGTTGCTACGTCGCTCCTAACCTCCAGTCGCGCGAAAGCACCTTGTATAGATTCAGCCCCGCGATAGGGTTTCAACCAGGCAAGCTCAATTTCATCCCACGGGACGGGGGCCAGATTCCCTAAATACAATGTCAATCGGTACGCAGCCGCTTCCGGCGCCCAAGGTGACGGCTTAACAGGAGTGGCGACGGCCAATCCAGTTACCAGAAAGACGGCCAGTACGCCACTAGCGGCCCAACCAAATGCCTCACGAATCACAATTATCCTTAAAAATTAGCCTGTGCTAAAATTGTGTACTCATTGCAACATATTGTCAATTAGTTCTCTGCGCTGCAAACTCTCGCCCAATGACCAACCTCGAACCACAAACAGGTGATGCTCTCACCACCGATGACCGGCCGCCCAAGGCACAGGCAACCGGATTCGCCATTGTCCGACAGGCCCACGAGAGTGAAATGGCAGAGGACTACGTCGAACTGATTTCCGAGTTGATCGAAACTCGGGGAGAAGCACGACTCGTTGACCTCGCCGAGCGCCTTGGTGTCAAACCACCGACAGTGACTAAAAACATCAACCGACTGAAAGGCGAAGGTTTGGTACACGGTGAAAAATATCGAGCGATTTTTCTGACCGAAAGAGGTAAGGCACTCGCCGATTCCTGCAGGCGGCGACACCGTACTGTGGTAGCCTTTCTGATAAGCCTAGGCATAGACGCAGAGAACGCCGAGCGTGACGCGGAAGGGATTGAACACCACGTAAGTGAAACTACCCTTTCAGCTTTCGAAGCCCATTTGAACGAATTCAATCGTAAGTTGAATAACGAGACTGATGAATAGCTACCGAATGGCCAGATATTCATCTGTAAAGCTGGTAGTTAATTCTCCGACTACGCCAAACGTGTTATTGCGCTATACCGATATAGCGCTAAGAAATCAATCTTAATTCTTAGTGTATGAGCCAGTACCGATTGTCGAATTCGCATACGACCGAGCCTTATTTTAAAATTCGACATACATTATTCCTAAATCCGATTCTTTTTCACAAGGGCAATGAAACAATCGGCACAACTTGAGACAGGCATTCAGCAACTCAGATTCACGGCCAGTACCACTTGGGCATTCGAAAATGTTTTCACGCGTCGCAACGAGCTTCAGAGATTTTTGAAGAAGAAAATACTAGTGGAAAGCTATCACTCTTTGATCTTCACCGAGCTAGATCTCCCCCTAATTTGTTGCTGAAGATCAATCGCAAGTTATCAGCCAGCTAGATTTTCAGTTCAGTCGTAATTATGCTGTCTAGCGGGGGATTGCAACCATGGAAAGAAGATGAAGCCTATTGCCATTACGACAACGCTTATGGCCTGTTCGCTCAGTATGCAACTTCATGCAGAAGGTATCGACGACCTTATCAATCACTATGCGAGTCAAGCCAAAAGTGAAACGTCATTCTTCGCAGGTTTCGATTCTAACCGCGGAAAAGATCTGTATTTGAAGGAATTTGTAGGCGGTAAAAAAGATACGCCATCCTGCACATCATGCCACACAAACAATCCAACACAGTTGGGCGAAACTCGTGCCGGAAAGTCGATTGAGCCCATGGCCGTTTCGGTGAATCCGAAACGCTATCAAACTCTTGAAAAAGCAGAAAAATGGTTTCGAAGAAACTGTAAATCTGTTCTTGGTCGCGAATGCACCAGCACAGAAAAAGGGGATTTTCTGACTTTCATGAAAAACTCATAAGGAGTGTTCATGCGTTTAACCGCCATTCTATTTAGCGCGCTGATCTCTTTGCCTGTGTTTGGGGATGATGATCGCATTCAACTGATCACCGATCAACTCACTAAAAACGAGTGCAGCGCCTGTCATTTTGCGTATCCTGCTTCGATGCTTCCAGAGGCATCGTGGAAAAAAATCATGGAAAGTCTGGAAAACCATTTCGGTGAAGATGCCTCTCTGGATTCGCAAACAATACAATACATAACCCAATACCTTGTATCACAGGCTGGTGATGCTGAAAACCGGTCCTTAAAATTTGTCCGCGGACTCGATAATCAAAATCCTCCGATTCGGATTACCGAGACCAAATACTGGATCACACGACATCCCGGAATCTCTAAAGAAATATTACCGTCAGGACTTGCGGGTTTAAAGTCGAATTGCGCAGTCTGCCATTTGAGCGCCGAAAGCGGCTACTACGAGAAAAATTGATCAATATATGCTTGCGCGTCTTTTTCTGCTTGCGATGATGGGATTCCTGTTTCTCAGTGCGAGTATGCGGGCTCGTGATGAGCGTATTAGCCCGGTCAATCACGCGTTGACTAAGGAGGAATGTTCGGCATGTCATTTTGCATTCCCGGCGGCCATGCTTCCGTCAGCGTCATGGACCCGTTTGATGAGCTCTCTTGAATCTCATTTTGGTGAAGATGCTAGTCTTGATGAAGCTTCAGTCGCCGCAATCACAAAGTATCTGAATTCAAATTCAGCGGATTCTTCATGGATCGGAAATCGCTTCAGTCGAGGGCAAACCAACAATTGGCCTATTCGAATCACGGAGACAGATCACTGGCTACGTGAACACAAAAATCAGTCGTTTAAAAACACATCGAGTTCTGAAGATATCTATCAATCAGATTGCGTCGCCTGTCATGACAACGCTGTCAAAGGAGACTTTCGTGTTAATGATGCATGACCGCGAAACACCTGTTTGGGATATCATCACCCGCATCTTTCATTGGTCACTTGTTCTTGCATTCTGCACCTCTCAACTGACCGCTGAAGAGTGGGATATCGCACATGAATACGCCGGCTATATAATTCTCGGGCTCGTCGCGTTTCGGATTATCTGGGGATTTGTCGGTCCACAAAATGCACGACTAAAAGAATTCGTTAAATCACCAACAACGATCATTACACATCTGATAAACATGCTGACTGGACGACATACTGCGGGGGCCGGTCACAATCCTGCCGGCGGAGCTATGGTTGTGGTCCTGCTTGCATGGCTTGCTTTAACAGGTTTGACCGGATGGTTGGGCATAATACTTTCCGGAGGTATTGCTGAGTTATTCGAGGAGTTCCACGAAATTCTGGGGGAGTTTTCATTGTTATTAATCGCAATACACATTGCAGGAGTCTTTGTGATGAGTCTTCTTGAACGTCAAAACCTCGCGAAATCCATGGTCGACGGAAAAAAACATCTAAAAGCAGAGCCATTGAAGCGGTAACCATGCAATAGTAGAACGCTACCAGTGTTTGTCGTTAGAAGAGTCGTGGTATATCCACGACCTCGACTGGCCTCATGGCTGAGCAAGGCCAAACTGATGCTTGAGCAAACTACGGCATTCAGCAACTTCAGTTCCCGGTTTCGTACTTGCTTTCACAGGACAACTGTCCGATCTTCAGGGCTCGGGAGAAGGGCAGGGGGACCGTAGAACGGCATCGAACATAATAGCGGTATGCGCAAGTATACGAAGTTGATGGCTCATTTCTCGTATCGGTGATAATTCGAAACTATTCGGTTCGGTCGGCATGTAAGCACCCAGCAAACGCTCTCAACCTCAACCTGCATTACCACCTTCTATTTGTGGACGGTGCATACAAGCAGGGCGAATCAGTCGACTGTATTTCCGAAGGTCAAGAGGGCCAACGAGTGAAGAGCTGACGGCGCTGGTAGAAACCCTGGCCAGGCGAATAGGGCGTTACCTGATGTTGACGCAAGATGCTGAGAATAGCTATCTGGTGGAGGGACTGATAGGCACCGACAATTATGTAAATAAATGAGTCTTCTATAGATCCAGCGCGGGCAAGGTCTCACTAAGAGAAATTCATCCAATGAGTACCGGGTAGTACACTTATTTTTGACATCAAAACACCTTGAAAAGCGATAGTCATCGGTGATGTGTTTAAACTAACTACTATCAACGAGCCCCCCCCTCGTTCTTTTATCGTCATGGATTCCAATTGGAATCCTTTATGATAATTTCAGACGGTGTTTACGACTTGATGTTAAATTTGGCTGAAACAATCCAACGGCCATACGTCACTACCGCGGGTGATTGGGGTAGTGACGTATGCCACAGGCTACGTACCCGCGTGCTCTGCACACATTGCTTGACGGGATGAGTGAGTGATGGTAGCGTAATAATCGTTGTAGCAAGTGCGCCCCCGCTGGCAAATAATGCGCACGACGACCTTCAGGTCCGCCAGCACTTACATTGTCTAAAAAGACATGTACCTCCGTTAGCGTTTCTATAACGCCCACAAGTCGTACCTCATCGCTGATACCTATTAGCCAGGCTTCGGACTGCTTACTACATCTTACGTCCGCTTTGGTGTGCTTCGGGTTTGTACGCCGAAGATCCGTGTCTATCGTTCGCTGTTAAGGGGTTCCTTATCAGTAACGAGAATGTCAGATGGCACGGGAAAAAGGCAGTGCTTAACTTGAGGAATTCGGAGAATACATCCGAATCGGCTCTTTAGCCATGCGACACTTAGTCACCCTGAGTCCCGTAAGGGAAACGTCGGCCAGACCGGCAGTTGGTGATTAACACTTACCGAACTGATGTTCCAGAGTGTCGCCCCACTGCGCAAAAAACCCTTGTTTTAATGCGATATCTGGCGTCGACATGAGAAAGTTAAACTGGAATTTAAAGACATTGTGTGATCGGAATAGAGACGGGGCCTACGCCACACAAGCGGCACGTAGAAATGTTTTGCAGCTGGCGGCCAATCAGCTGCATGAACTCAACTATCGAGGCATTGCGCACGGCAATAATTTAAAACCCAAACACGTTCATGCCCTGGTGCAGCACTGGAGCGAGCAGGGGCTTTCTAACGCAACATTGAAGAATCGTCTGTCTCATCTTCGATGGTTGGCGGAGAAGACTAACAATAGATCTTTGGTAAAAGCGAACGAGGACTATGGCATCGAACGAAGGCACTACGTCGGCCAGAACCGAAGCATTGAATTTACTGATGCGAAGATTAATCAGATAACCCATGAACATATCCGCTGTGCAGCGTTGCTACAGCGTGAGTTTGGACTCAGGCGAGAAGAAGCGCTGAAGTTCAGGCCATCTATGGCTCACCATACAAGTCATATAAAAATACATCCGTCGTGGGCCAAAGGCGGCCGCGGCCGTGAAGTGCCTATTCTGTTTCAATCACAGGAAAATGCTTTACAACAAGCACATGAAGTCGCGCGTAACGGCAGTCTAATTCCACCAGATAAAAGCTATCGGCAGTTCGTTAAAACCTTCGAAAAAACGATGTTATCCGTGGGGCTTGGCAAGTCTCATGGGGCCAGACATCACTATGCACAGCGACGCTACGAGCAGTTAACCGGTTTTCGCTGTGTTGCCAATGGTGGGGTTAAACCGTCACGCATGTCAGGGACTGATCGCCAGAAAGATGTGCAGGCGAGACAGTTGGTCTCGCGTGAGTTAGGTCATGAAAGAAAACAAATCGTATCAGTGTATCTCGGTGGATAACGGTGCGAGTAGCATCACAAAAATACTGTATCAAATCTTTATTCAAAAAAAAGATTTGATAATTTAAACACGGTGAATCGTTGTTTTTTCGATTCACCGTGATTAGCCAAAGGAGTTAAGATGGTATTCAGGAGTCTTGGCAAGGCACGCGACGCCAATAAAAATCGTGTGGCAAAAGCGAAGCGGGAACGGCAGACTGCGCAGCAAGCAGTAAAGCGGCGTGAGCAGGAGCAACAGCGCCTCAGAGAAGATGAGGATCGTGCGCGATTGCAAGAGGATCGCGATCGTCAGGAGCGGCTCCGGCGCGAGGAAGACACCCGAACACTGCAGCAACGTGAGTCGGATCGGTGGCAACACGATGAACGCTTCCAGGGTAATCACCATGAGTAAACGACGCCGAATTCATGTCTACCTCAACCACGACAACACATCGTTTATGAATGATCATGGTTGTCCTTCCCGACATTCCAATGTGGCGCTCGATTTTCATCGCGATAATCTTTATGACGCCTACAGCCGAATCGACAACAAGTTCGATGAAGGCGAGAAGCAAGCGATCATCACCGTCATGTCGCACTGTATAGAGCGCATTATTGACACGACAGATCTTGATGGTTTCAGGGAGATCGTTGCAGGCATTTCCAGACAACGGTTATTGAGTAAGGAATGGCGATCCGCGGAATCGATATTACTCAACCGCACGTCTTTTATCGAGGCCGAAGCGATCATGAGCACGGTGCTTCGTCACCACTTTGATGCCACCGGTCGCCCCTGGGACGGCAATAAAAAGGAAGAGCGGCGATGAAAGTACCATTGAAGTCGTCTGGGCTGTGTTGCGGGATATTGGGTGGTCTGTTGATGGTCTCTAGCGCGCTAGCGCTACCCGTCGTCAGCACTCATGATTTGTCCTATCGAACTCTGGTGAATGCTGGTCAACCCCATGCAGTTATTACGACTGACGAACGTGTCGGCGGTTACCAGTTATCGCCTGCCAAAGTGACTCACTCAAGGAGATCGTCTGAGACGAGTCCCGCAATGGATGTTGATTATCGGACTATAGAGATACCCGATGACTTCGTCGTGTTGGTCGGCGATACATCGACACCGCTCAAACCGGATGCACCTGAACGCATGACCAACGAGGTGCCGACCGTCGATGAGTCAGGTGTCCTGATACAGCAGGAGTTCGTGAGTCTGAAGGAGGTCAGTTCGACGAAGCTTCCGAAAGCCGAAACGCTGCAACCCAGTAGTGCAGTAAACCATCGGTTGATGATGTTACGAGATACCGACAGTACCCACCTCACCGACAATGAAATCCAACCGGATCCGCAACCCAACACACCGATCATAAACGCCTCTACAAAGAGTCCGTTAACCGGGGTTCGCCACCCAGTCACGGCGAGCGCAAGACCAAATAATGCGTTAACCAGCTACCGCACCTTGACCAAAGCTGATTTTAATCCGTTCAGCACACTCGTGAGCTGGCAGTTTGTGCCTGGCACCAATGTCGGTGAAGCAGTACGCCGTCTCGCGACCTTTATCGGGTATCGGGTCGTGGTGCCATCGCCTCAAGTCAACGCTATCTATGCGATGCCACTGCCGTACATTCATCGCCAGGTGAAACATCTTAAGGTGCAGACGGCGTTTGAGGTAATCGGCGGGGACGGGATGTTCGTCGTGGTCGATCATCGTACCCGTGAGATTGCACATCACATCAAATCACTCGGTGAAACAGCCGCAACGTTACCCGGGTGTTTTGAACTGGGCTTTGTTGAGTGGGAGAGTACGACAACGGGCTATTGCCCGGTGAGGGACAAGCGATGCCGATTGTAGTGTTAGCGCTGGTGTTACTTGTGAGCCAGGGTGCGTTGGGCGACACCACACGTCATACCGAGGTGACCTACGATGAGCGCTCCGCCATGGATCGACAGGTCTACAGTGAACGCTATGGACTGGATGCAGAAGAGTTGAATAGAGTTGTCTATTTGCAGTCACTGGATCGTCCATTTGGTGACCAGCTGTCACCGATTGAACTGCTGGGTAAGTATGCAGAAACGAATGAAGATCGCGAAAGATATGCGCAACTCTATACCACGATCTATGTCGATCAGATGCGACGCAGTCAGGCCTGGGCGCTGGCCATCCAACAGGTGGCACAGGAACGTGACCTGACACAAGAGGTCTTGCAATCGACACCACAGATTACCGCCGGGCTTGATCGGCTGCGTATCCATCCCCCGTTGACGGATGCCACCCACGCCTTGTATCAGCAGCAGCGATCTAAATCTGACAACTCAAAAACCCTGTTGGTCTCGCTTGCGTGTGATGCCACGTGTGGCGAACTGGCCAGTCAATTATCCCGTCAGGTACTGGCGGGTTTCACCGAGAAGCTCGATATTGTTTTCGTCGGCAGTGACCGACAGGACGAAGTAGCCATCATGGACTGGGCAGCGCGTCATCAACTCAATGCTGCGTTATTACAGCGCGGGGCCGTTGCGTTGCATGTCGACAGCGACCACTGGCGTGCACTGAGAGACTCTGATGTGGTGCCGCGAGTCCTTGAGCCATGAACAGATTACTGTGTTTGTTCGTGAGTTCACTGCTATTGATGTCTGGTGGCATTGACGCCGATGATCATGTGGTGCCGGATGCTTATCGGACCGTGTCTTCCTATCACGCCGTCCCTGCACGCATTCTCTACAGTATCGCACTTACTGAAACACAAAAGCGTCTGTCTGATGGAACGGTCAGACCCTGGCCATGGACATTGAATATCGCCGGTCAAGGTCGCTACTTTGACTCCCGTGACGCGATGCAACAGGCAGCGTTAAGCGCGATTCGCGACGGTGAGACCAACATCGATATCGGGCTGATGCAGATCAACATCCAGTATCACCTGCATCGATCATTCTCTCTCATCGATCTGATGCGGCCAGAGGATAATCTCAATATCGCCGCTGAAATATTGCACGATGAATATCGTCGCTGTCACGGTGACTGGTGGTGTGCGGTAGGGGCCTATCACTCGCCAACGCCATCCAGAGCACAACGGTATATCGACAAGGTAAGACGATGGTACGACCAGGTCTTATAACGATGCTGTGGCTTTGGTGCGTACCGCTACTGGCAGGCGGTGCCTATCAGGGTTTCAGCGCACCGCAGATCACCTTTCCGGTCGAAACACCGGGCATGCAGGCGGCTATTGGTGTCATCGATCGCGAACTGGCGCATCCGCCGTTACGCTCAATTGCCATTCTCGGCGCTGATGACATTTCTGTGCAGTGGCTAAAAATCAATAGGGGCTATCTGAAGTCACTGGGTGCGATTGGCATCGTCGTCAATGTCGAGTCATTCGAACAACTGGAGATCCTGCGCTCCTATTCGTCGATACCGTTGATTGCCTTATCCGGTGCGTGGGCCATCGAGCACTATGGTGTGGTCTATCCCGTATTGATCGATGCCCGGGCAGGGCGGTTGCGTCAATGAGTGACAAGTATCAGATCGAGGTACTGTTGCGACCGGCGGTGGAGTTCTATGCGGCGATCGTCACCTTTGCCGGCGCCTTTATACTCTTGCAACTGCCACAGGTACTGATGATGCCGCCGGTGGTGGCGGTCGGCTGTGCGTTGTTCTTTGTCCTGTTGGGTCTTTACGATGTATGGCGTGGCTGTCGCATCCTTTGTTACCGTCGGCGCATGAGTCGCGAGAAGCCGCTACAAATCAATAATAAGCGCGTACCGGTTTATGAGGACCGGCTGTATCTCGGTGAGGGGTTTGAATGGGGTCAGAAACATACGCAACGTTATATCGACACGTTTGATAATCAATACAAACACTATATCAAGCGCGAGGAATACTACACGGTCAGAAAGCTCGAAAAGCTGATCGCCCCTGTGCCGGTGATTAATCTGCTAACAAGATTCACTGGCAGTTACTCCATGTTCAATCCCTGGCCACCGAGATCCACGCTCTTTGGTGACAGTTGCCTGCATGGGGTGGAAGGCAAGCGACGCGCCCAGAGTATCGGGTTACGTGAACGCCGACAGCACATGTACTTTGCCGGTACCACCGGCACAGGTAAAACTGAAGCCCTGGAGATGCTGGTGATGCAGGACATTCACCGCGCTACGCAGGATGTGGTGATTGTGTTTGATCCAAAGGGCTCCGCGTCACTGATGCAAACCATGTATGCCGAGGCGCATCGCGCCGGCCGCGGTGATGATCTGGTGATTTTTCATCTCGGCTTTCCGGAATTCTCGGCGATGTACGATGCCACCGGTAACTATACCCGCATCACCGAGATTGCCTCACGACTGGCCAGACAGTTACCCGGTGATGGTGAGTCAGCAGTATTCAGGGAGTTTGGCTGGCAGTTCATCAATCTGATTGTGCGGGTTTGCGATGCCATGGGAGAGCCGGCCAACCTCGCTGCCATTAAACGCTACATCTCGGACATGGGCGGACTGCTATGTCGATACGGACAACACCAACTGCAGCAGCAACACCAAATGGATGTCTTCGAACAGGCACTAAGCAAAGCCAAACCTGACAAGGGCAGGACGCGTGAGGAGGTGGCTATGCTCGCGGTGATCACCACTGCATTGCCCGAGCTGCTTGAAGACAATGACATCCTGCGTGATCTCTATGAGACCTGTCGCATGGATCCCGGTTACTACCGCAAGCTGGTCGCGTCAGTCAGACCGTTGCTGGACAAGATGACCTCCGGGCAACTTGATTTGATCATGAGTCCGAGTGCCGAGGCGATTAAAAACGGTCGGCAGTTGCTTGAGTGGGAACAGATCATTCGACGGCGGCAGATTGTGTACGTCGGTCTCGATGCGATGGCCGAGCACATGGTCGCCCAAGCCACCGGCAAGGCGATGTTATCCGATCTCGTCGCCACCGCTTCACGCATTTATAAAGAAGGCGTGCTGGGGGATATCCCCGGTGGCATCGACAATGAATCATTTAATGTCTGGCTGCACATGGATGAGGTCGATGCGCTGATGGGGGATGAGTTTATCCCGATGGTCAATAAAATCCGGGGTGCCGGTATTGGCGTTGCCGCCTATTCGCAAACCGTGCAGGACTTTGAAGTGGCGTTGGGGAATCGGGCCAAACGCGATGTGGTGACTTCCAACTTTAATAGCCTGGTGATGTTCCGCATCAAGAACACCGAGACGGCGTCATTGCTTACCGACCAGGTACCCAAAGTCAAAACCGTCAGCATGGTCAACATCACCCAGGCAAGAGATACCGACAACATGCTCGATGGTTCCGTGTTTGTCAGCAGCAATGAAGATCGGGTGACCAGTGTTGAGACCGAGATGATCACACCCAGCATGGTGATGTCACTGCCGACCGGTCACGCCTTTGCGTCTATTGAGGGTGGGCGCATCATCAAACTGCACTTCCCGTGGCGGGTCAGAAACTATCAGGAATTTCCGGAGTCGATCCGACAGATGGGCGATGAAATGCGTCGACGTTATCAAAGTCGTGCCGACTGGTATGACACATGAGCCATCACCCGATCGACAACCGAGCGCGGGGTACGGTTTATCGAGTGACCAGTACCGTACTCAGGCTATGCAGTGTGCTGGTCTCGGCACTGGCGTTATCCATTGTGATTGAGTGGCTGGGCATGACGTTTATCTGGGCCGAGCAGGGGGCAGAAAAAAGTCGACAGATGGTGGCGACAGAGATCGGTTATCTCAATCGGTATCGCGAGCTGAATCCGGTGATGGGTCGATTGGATGAGCCCGTGCTTGATGCGGTTGTGATGATTCGTACTTGGTTGATCGATCACGGGCTTGGATTTCTGGCACATCACTTTGCGGTCATCGGTGAGTATATCGATGCCACCCTTAACATCATTGTGGTGTTTTGTTTGCGCCTGGCGGTGATGGTGTTCTCCATGCCGGTCTATGTGTTCTTTGCCTGCGTCGGGGCGACCCGGGGGCTGGTGAATCGTGAGTTAAGAAAGTGGGGCGGGGGGCGCGAGAGTTCCGGATTGTTTCATCTGTTCATGCGCCTGGTGCCGATGGGGTTTGTCGGGTCATGGGTGGTGTATCTGACCTGGCCCTGGTCGATCAATCCTAATGTCGTGGTGTTGCCGTTTGCAATGTTTTTCGGGGGCACCATCATGGCGATGACATATCGCTATAAAAAGTATCTGTAGGAGGTGGTGATGAAACGCGTGTTAATAACAGTCTTGTTGATGGGGTTAACCACTCCGGTGTCAGGCAATGGCGGTTTGAATGATCTGATTGCCGAATTGGAACACATCAAACGCATGGTGGCACAGCAGGCAACCGTTCAACCGCATCAACGATTTGTGTTTCGATATGATCTGGTGGAACAGCGCATCGATACCTTGATAGAGGATATCGAAAAACATCTCACGCTCATCAGCATGCAACCGCGTGTTGAATTAATCGAGGAGCCAGTGTCACGATGATGGACCTCTATACCGATCTGGGTGGCTATCGCATGACCTGGTTGTCCAATGTGTTAATCGTGCTGTTTATACTGATTTCCGCCTATGCAGCGATCGCGTTGTATCGCGAGATGGCACAGGGTGGCAGTCTGCTGCATTCGATGTGGGGTATGGTGCGGTTGGGCATTATTTTGTTACTGGGTGGTTTGTTAATTTCATCACTAACCACCAACTGAGCACTTGTTTATGATGAATAGTTTGTTAGACTCAATTCACGGTTAAACAGATTAGTGGTTTAACCGTTCACTTCAACACACGCCAAGACATTGTTGAGTCGGGCGTTGCCAGTGCCGTCCCCATCGTGGTGAAAGTGCACAGCACCCACAGCATTCCTAACACGCAACTATTGCGTTTAGAGACTGTGTCGTGTTGTCACTTTGATTATTGCCATTGAAGGATGCACTCATGAAAACTCTTATCCGCCGTATCATTCGACGTATCACCCGCCGATTTACGCAGTTACCCACCGTCGTCCTGTTTGGGCTGTTGACCTTACCCGGTGCGTTGGTCGCACAAGAAATCGCCACCGAAGCATTAACCACTGTCACCGAAGGGTTAACGCAAGGCATGACGCTGATACTGAACCTTGTCAGTGCCGCTGTCTTTGTCATTATCGCGTGGGCCATTATCACCAAGTTCAATGATGCCAGACGGGGTCGCTCCGACTGGGGTGAAGTGGTGGTGCCGTTTATCGCCGGTGCCGTGGTACTGGCGTTTGTGGGCTGGTTGAACACGAATGGTCAAACCGCGATTGAAGCCATCGGGGCCGCCGGTTAAGTGATCTGCGTCGGGGCGTGTCGTCCTGCGTTGATCATCGCCAACACAGTCGACATCGCCCCTGCAGATCGCTTACCCCATCAGGAGTAAGTCAATGGTCATGGCATCGGAAGTAGAAACGGAAGCAGATGTGTTCAGGGGGTGCACCTCCACCGAGTTGATCACAATTATTGTCGTGTCTATCGTCATCTGGACACCGCTCATGGCGACACTCGGCATCGCGCTGCTCGGCAGCATGATGATGGGTCTGGGACTGGTGTTGGTGATGACGATCATCACCGTGTTTATCGGTTCCTCACTGGTGCAGTGGGTGAAGCGGGATAAACCGGAAGGTCACTATCAACTGGTGATTCAGCGCTATCTCGGTAAACACAAACTCAGAAAGAGTGGCTTTATTCTGCATCATGGCGAGTTGTCTCTTGGCCGTCACGGACGGGCAGAGCGATGAAGTATGCCGCCGAGCGCGATGCGAAGGACGCGCACATCAAAACCCTGTACTTCGCGATACTGGTGTTACTTACCGCGTGTCTTGGACTCTGGTACGGCTGGCAAAAGTCACCGGAGAATCTGCGTATCACCATCCCGCCGGATCTGCGCCACGGTGCCGTCGTCAAGCCCGGGGAATATATCGCCGCCACCATTGAAGCGTTTGCCAAAAGCACCTTCCGTGAACTGCATCGATGGGAAGAGGATGGGGCAGTGGACTATGGTCGCAAGCTGTTTCATTTGCAGGCGTATCTGACACCGCGTTATCGACAGTGGTTACTGGATGATATCGAGAACAAGGCGGCCGCCGGTGAGCTGGCCGGTCGCGAGCGCTACACGCTTGAGATCGGTGATACGGCTTACGACGATGACAACGTGCAGTCACTCGATGATGGGTCATGGCTGGTGCATGTGCGACTGATCATTGTCGAACGGGTGGACCGCGTTGAAGTCAAACGTGTTGGTGTGCACTACCCGTTGCGGGTATTAAGGATGAACATCAGTCCGACCAAAAATGTCTGGGGACTGGCCATTGATGGCTATCCCGCCAACATGCAGGAAAGCATTATTGAAGACATCGGTCAGGAGCGTGAGTCATGAGATACGCGCTGATCGGTCTCCTGTTATATCTCTCTTTTTCTACCCCGGTCAGTGCGGATACCACGCTGACGTGGCGGGGCCAGCCCTTGTCCATCGACATACCTGTCGGTATCGAGCGGGTGATTCGTTTTGATGCCAACAAGGTACAGGTCGGTATCCCGCGTGACCTCGCCGGTATCGCCAGTGCCGAGTCCAACAACGGTTTTGTGTATCTGCGTGCCGCACGACCCTTTGGCCAAAAACGATTCCGCTTCAGAGACAAAGAGACCGGACGGATCTACGCCATTGATGTGACCGCCAGTGATGCTGGTGCATTTCAGCCGGTGCATATTGTCGATGAAACGGTCGAGCCGACGATACTGGATCCATTCAACACAGGCATCGAGGCCACCGCGGATCCCACCTGGCCCGCCCAGGACACACTCGATCAGGACACACTGGATAAAAACACACTATCCAACCAGGACGATTCAGCGGCCGCCCCGGTTGAACACGCGCCAGTAGCACATCCCTATACGTCGCTGACCCGTTATGCGATGCAACAACTCTATGCACCGGCGCGGTTGATGACGCCTCTGGATGATCTGGTCTCCGTCAGTGTCAGGCGTACCGAGCTGACCGCGCTGGTGCCGGGGGCAAGCGTCTCGGCACAGATACTCGGTCAGTGGCGCAACCTCGATCACCTGGTCACCGCCCTGGTGTTGCACAACACCAGTGATCAGATCGTACATCTCGACCCGCGTGCGATGCGGGGTAATCAGTACTGGCTGACTGCCGCCTTGATCAGGGACTGGTTGTCCCCGGTGAATCAATCGGGTGAGCGCACCGGACTGGTCGTGATCTCTCAACAACAATGGACGGACTATCCATGGCTGCAGCGTTAAAAACCAATCGATTGATCCCCCTTCTCGCCACGGTGTTTGTCGCGATGGCGGTGACGGTATTTATCATCGTTAAAAAAGAGGAAAAAGGGGCACAACGGGTGGTGGCCGACCGTGGCAAGTTCATGTCACGCGCACCGATACCAAAAACCGCTGATGCCGACACACCTAACGACACGATACGCGCACTGCGTGGTCAGTATGAAAAGATGAATGCCAAACTGTCGCAGGTCACGGTACTGAATGAATCGCTGCAACAGGAACGTGATGCCGCCGAGGACACCGTGTCTGATATGCAGCAACGCTATCAGACCATGCTCGATGACACGTTTCAGCAACAGCAGGAAGCACTGGCCCTGCAGCGCGAATCGCATGAAGAAAAAATGGATGTGCTGTTGAGCAAACTCAACACGGTGATGAACCGCCGTATGGAAACAGAGGCCGCCTCATTGATCAAAACGCGCCAGGTTGAGGAGACGAGTAAACCCAAGGCAGCAGTACCCGCCGGTTTTGGTCTTGGTGTGCAGTCCGGTGAGTTTATCTCCGGGGAAAAAATGATTGATGTGTTCTGGATAGAACCGCTGGATGAATCGATCAATCACCGTCAACCGTTCACTGCACCGGTGAACACGGAGACCGATGACCGCGTGCCATCGCGTTTATTAACCCCACTGACACCCGCTAAAAACCTAGTCAACAAAACACTTAACGTGGTGGGGGCAGCACAATGAACAAGTCCATGGTTTTGCTCTTGCTGTGTATCGCGATAGCGTTACCCGCCCCGCAGCTTCAAGCACAACAACAGCGTCTGGCAACGCCGGCGTCTACTCCCTGGTTCACGATCCCTGATCTGTCGATACTCGCAAACTCGGTGGCCATCACGTCACTGGTCGGCAAGGTCTACCTCGATAACGACATCGTGAATCCCCGCCTGTTCAAAGTGTTGGTCGGTCGAGATAACTTCACCGCCAACTTTCACGAGTTACCCATAGAGATTGAGGGGATGATCTTCGAGGGGTATGCCACTGGTGAGTTCACCACGCGTTGTGTCTATGGTGATCTGATTGCCGCCACGTTTATCTTTGCCGATGGCAGTGTACAGAGTGTATATCCCGGTGACCCGGGCTCCCGACCACAGCGCGGTGCCGAGCCGATGCGCCGACTCGGTTATATCTCTGACCCGTATGGCAATCCCTGCGTCTCCGGTCGCTTGATCACCGACGCGCCCGAGTATCTCGGGTCAAGCTTTCTGTTGTCCGGTGCTGCTGCTTATGCACGCGCACTGCGACTTGCCGAAACGCAAAGCCGTGAACGCTTTGACAGCGACGGCAATCTGATCGGCACCGATCGCGTGCTAAGCGGCGATGTCAATCGATACGCGACGGCCTCGGCATTCGCGGGTGCCACCGACAAGTCCATTGAATGGCTCGATCAACGCTATCGCGTCAGTACCGATGTGATTTACGCACCGGCCGGGCAGCGGGTGGATCTGCATATTCAACAGGAACTGCGACTGGATAAAAAACCATCACAACGACAAGTGAGGATGAGCCACCGTGCCAAACATCAACATCATCTGGATTAGCGTGGTACTCGCCCTGACCGGGTGTTCGGGGAAGCGCGTGGCCGAATCCATGCGCACCGACGGCATCGAGTCACGCGAACTCTATCGACAGCACCGTCAACCGGTGCAGCGTGCAACACGCAAAGAAAAACTACCCATCGCACTGCCCGTCAATGAGGACACCTATCGCGGTTACACACGTGATGCGTTCAACGAACAGGACCAACTGTTTAAGGTATTGCCGAACCCGAAAATCGCAATCTATGTGTTCCCGCATCTCGCCACACGCGATAACGCACCGGTGCCCGGTTACACCACCGCGGTGACGTTATATCCGCGTGATGAATACGCGTTGCCCGAAGACAACTTATCAGAAGACACCTTACCCGAAGAAAACTTACCCGAAGAAAACTTACCAGAGGAGTCCGTCCAATGAGTGTAATGACGATGATCGTCATTGGGATCGTCCTCAGCGGTGGCCTGTTGATGGCATTCGCGATGGTCAGTTCACGCACCGGTACCCAGGCTGGTGTGCAGGCCAAGACACAGGCGGGCACACAGGCCAGTGCAAAGCGCACCTCCACCGCCTCCGCCTCAGCAAACAACAAAAGAAAACCGCTGACCGTCAGTCGACTGCAACAAGCCTATGACAGTGGTCCGAGCTTTACCGATATGCTGCCATGGCTTGAGTACCTGCCCGACAGTCAGCAACTGTTGTTGATGGACGGGCATTCCCGCGTGGCCTGTTATGAACTCGATCCGTTCCCAACGGAAGGCCGAACCCGTGAGTACATGGATAATGCGGTACAGAGTATCGCCTCGATGCTGGCTGAGAGTTTTAACGAGTACAAACAGGATCCCTGGGTACTGCAGTTCTATGTGAACAACGAAAAAGCCCTCGACACCCACTTACAACAGGTGCGCGACTATGTGTCGGCGAATGCAAAGGGCAGCGAGTTCACCGATGCGTTTCTGGCGTTATATGCCGAGCATCTGCGCGATGTCACCACCGGTGACGGTTACTTTGAAGATGAGATGGTGACCGGGTCCATGTGGGGCGGCTGTGCATCGCGTATCCGCATGGTGATCTATCGCAAGTACAGCGAGTCCACACCGGTCGAGGATCCGGAGCTGGAACTGCAGGACATGACCGAAACTCTGGAGGCGAACATGGACACGATGGGTATTCGCTTTCGTCGCATGACCGGTGAGGATTTCTACTACTGGATGCTGTTCTGGTTCAACCCGAATCCGGCAGTCACTGGCGGTCGACTCG
>MDLA01000146.1 GCA_001730015.1 Chromatiales bacterium (ex Bugula neritina AB1)
GATCGGCAATAGGGAATATACCTGCATGGCGCCGAATTTTTGTTTCTATTCAGGCACTGGCACAAGGTGCAAAGTTATTCTACGTAACGAGTGTCAGCGCCTGAACAGGGACAAAAAGGCAGTTCAGGCGGGTGTATTCTCTGTTGCCGCTCGCCTTATACCGTGGTTACCCTAAAATACCGCCTATGCACATCGTTTTATTAATCACTCTGCTCATCGCACTTATTGTTGGCCCTCAACTGTGGATTCGCTGGGTATTCTTTCGATATAGAGCAGAGCTGCCGGATATACCCGGTACCGGTGGCGAGCTGGCAGAGCACCTGATCCAGCGATTCGATCTTGAAGGCATTACCGTTGAAGAGACCGCCCCCGACCGCGATCACTTCGACGGCAGCGCACCGGCTGTGCGGCTGTCACCACGCAATTACAAGGGCAAATCACTGACCGCTGTTGCCGTCGCCGCGCATGAAGTCGGGCATGCCATACAATGGCACCGGAAGGAGTCCGTATTTAAACTACGCTCAAAATACATTCCGCTTGCACAAAAGCTACAGCGGGCAGGCATCCTGATGGTCTCTCTTTCACCATTGATCGCCGTAATTACACGCAACCCGGTAGGGCTCGCGCTACCGGTGGCAGGCGGGGTAATTGCCGCCTTGTGCGGTGCTGCGACGTATCTGATCGTACTGCCAGAGGAATGGGATGCCAGTTTCAACAAAGCCCTGCCCATATTGATCGAAGGCGACTACATTACCGCGCAACAGGCTCCGGCCGCCAGGCGCATCCTACGCGCTGCGGCATTCACCTATGCCGCCGGCGCGCTCGCTTCACTACTACAAGTATGGCGCTGGCTGCCGTTGTTGCTGAGACGATAATAAGGTAGTCACACATGTCTGCAGTCCTGAATATTGTGCTCCCTGTGTTTGGAGTCATTCTCGCTGGTGTGCTTTCACGCAAGACCGGCCTGCTCGGCGAAGACAGCGCAGAGGCCCTGAACAAGTTTGTGTTTTTTATCGCGCTTCCGCCGCTGTTGTTTCTGTCCTGCGCGCGCGTACCCCTTAACGAAATACTCAACTGGCCTTTTCTGGCGACCTACTCTGCGGGAATAGTACTGACACTGATCATAGGCCTGAGCGGAGCCAGGCGACTGTTTCAGCAAACCGACCTCGCAGTGCTGACGCTACACGGCATGTCGCTGGTATTTTCCAATACGGTTTATCTTGGCATCCCGCTACTGATACTTGCCTACGGCCCGACAGGCGCAACGCCGGCTGTTATTATTACCCTGCTTACCAATCTGGTTTTCCTGACGCTGTCTGCCGTTCTAATCGAAAGCACCAGAAAAAATCACAACAGCAGCAATTTTTCACTACTTACCTCATCGTTTAAAAATCCGTTAATTGTCTCACCCGTGCTGGGGGTATTATTCTCCTGGTCGGGGCTGACACTGTACGCTCCACTGGAAAACTTTCTTGATCTGCTGGGCAGAGGCGCTGGTTCGGCGGCATTGTTCGCAATGGGAATGTCGCTGTACGGATTCAGTGTTACCGCCGGTGTCCGTGAAATCAGCTGGGTGCTGATTATCAAACTTCTGCTCCACCCGCTTCTCACATGGATGTTCGGTCGCTATGTTTTCAAGCTTGATGACTTCTGGCTGGAAAGCGCGGTAATACTGGCAGCGCTACCGGCGGGCGCGCTGATTTTTGTCGTCGCTCAGCGGTATAATGTCTATGTGCAGCGTGCTGCCGCTTCAGTGGTAATGACCACCGCGATCTCTGTGGTAACGTTAACCCTGGTTTTTCTATGGGCCGGTCAGTAGTTTCAACCGGCCCTGGTGTCGGCGTACTGTCGCTGTCCGGAATCACTATCGGCTACGGGCAGCATGCAACATTCCGGGGTTCTATAAATTCCTATCGGCAAATATCGAATGAATAAATCTGATTCTTAAAATTAAGCCGCACTACTCAGGCCACGGTTTATCAGTGTCATCCCGATATCTTCATGTGTGTTCATCTGGTAAAAAACATCTGATGCCTGCTCAAGGGAAATACGGTTTTTTATCAGCCGCATCATATCGATCCGCCCGGATGAAATTAACTCAAACAATGCCGTAAACCGATGCGCTGATAACCCGCGCGAACCCATCAGCGACAGCTGCTTGTAGTAGATGGTTTCCAGCAGCGGGATTGATGGATTGGCGTGCTCATCAAGTGGCTGCCCGATCTGTACATGCCTGCCGAGCCTGGCAAGACAGCGCAGTGAATTGTGAAAGGTTTCGGTGATTCCCAACGCCTCAATAGAGACATTTGCCCCACCGCCACTGAGCTCTATAATTTTTTCTGCAACGTTTTTTTCCGTCGATGCATTAATCACATGCGTTGCCCCTGCATCTTTTGCAAGCGCAAGTTTGTCGTCGACAACATCTACTGCGATCACTGTTGCACCGACTGCAGCACCAATCAGCACCGCTGATAACCCAACCCCGCCGCAACCGTGTACAGCAAGCGTCTCACCCGCCCTGATCTGCGCTCTGTCTACGACCGCTGCAAACGCGGTGGTTGTTCGACAACCCAGTGCTGCGGCTACTTCATAACTCACGGTAGGTGGCAACACAACCACGTTGGCATCGGCGAAGGGCACCGCTACCAGCTCGGCAAATGCTCCCCAGCCGGTAAAACCAATCACGTGCTGTCGATCGCAGATAGTCAGATCACCACCACGACAGGTGTGGCACTGTCCGCAACCCATAATCACCGGTGCCGTCACTCGATCACCCACTTTAATCTGCTGGCAGCGGGGTCCGACCGCGACCACATCACCGGCAAACTCGTGGCCCGGTACATGGGGCCGCTCGATCAGCGGGTTAGTGCCTTTCCAGCCATGCCAGTCTGATCGACACACACCGCAGGCTCTGACACGAACCATCACGCCATCTTCCGGCACCGCCGGGTCTGCAACTGTCGTTACATTGAGCGGGCTTTCAAAAGCTTCAAGAAGCGCTGCTTTCATTACTGAATTCACCGGCGATAAATAGTGGTATTCAGTGTACCAGCTTCAGGACGGTTTTAACCCCGATGAACAAGATTGGAAAGCCTTAAGATCCGTTACGAACTATTGCGATCTATCTCACTGAATATCCAGTCGCCAAAGGCTTTTACACGCGGGTCGTCTTCGGCGTTGGCCAGAGTAACCAGATGATACGCGTGGGAGACTTTCATCGGTCGATCGAAAAGTGGTACCAGACGGCCTTTGTCGACATCGTCCTGTGCCATCTGTTCCAGCGTCAGCACCACACCCTGTCCTTCTATAGCCGCTGTCAGCGCCAGAGATACGCTATTGAAATACAGATTATGTTGCGCGGTTTCACCCGCCAGACCAGCATCTTCAAACCAGCTTGCCCAGGTTGGCCGCCCTTCATACGGTGATTCATCGTGCAGCAGCGTGTGGTGGCGTAAGTCAGATGGGTTCGACAACGGCAGGCTGGCAGATTTGTCGAGCAACTCAGGACTGCACAGCGGAATCGCGACAACATCCATCATTCGCTGAACTTCACAACCAGGATAGTTGCCACTGCCAAATCGAATAGCAACATCGATGTTGTGCGACTTAAGCGTTTCGGCGCTGAGTGATGGCGCAGTTGAATTTGAGTCGATCAGCGCAGAACTTCCCGATATGCGCAAATCTATTGATGAGTTCAATTCAATAAAGCGATGCATCCGTGGCATAAGCCACTTTGAAGCGAACGACGGTGCTGTCCAGATATTCAATTCACTGGCCGCTCCTCCGGTTCGCATCAGCTCTACCGCCTGCTGAATATCTGCAAAGCCACTTTGCAGTTTAACCAGACCTGACCGACCCGCATCTGTCAGTGCCAGACCACGGTTTAAGCGGTGAAAAAGCTGAATACCAAGCGACTCCTCCAGCGAACGTATCTGCTGGCTGACAGCAGCGGGCGTCACATGTAACTCTTCTGCCGCCTTGCTGAAACTACCCTGGCGCGCCGCCACTACGAAGGCGTTCAAGGCGTTGAGTGGTAAGGGTCCGGCCAATTTATCGTCGCTTTAAGTTTTACTATCGAGGGCTTTAAGAAACTATCGTTTGTGATCGGCATTGTACAGCCGTAGATTAAATCACAAGCAGCTGACAGACGCGGTCGCGACTGTTAAGAAAACTGCTGAAAGACCTACTACGGAGTTTGCCTAATGTCTTTATTACTAAAATCAATCGGAACTGCTTACAAAAACTATATGATCAACGTGGGCCGCCAGCGGGCTCGAGAAGTATTACTTAGCCAGAGCGACCGGACTCTACAGGATTTAGGCTTATCGCGCATCCTTCTTAGTAAAGGAATCTCTCATTGGCCCTGGCGGGAAGAAGATCAGCCTATGCCTGTAGCGCCACCCAGAATAAGCAGACGCGAAGAAGCAAAAGCGATCCGCGAACTCAGAGCACTATCGAACCATGATCTGCGCGATATCGGCCTCACCCGTGGCGAGATAGTCGATGCGGTTCGCCACGGACGACCGGGTATAGAGTTCAAACCGGCATCGAGTCTGGTGCTTGAGAAACTGGCTCAGGAGTCTATTAGTAGTGTGGCGACCACCGCAGATGATGCACGTGCCAGCAATTCACCTGACAATACACCAGTACCACCGATGAGCCCGGTTAGCGGCAACGAAAAAAAAGAAGCGGCATAGAAATACCTGCAAGCCTAAACCGGATTGCAGCACTCGGATAAGCGTTGTGCAAGCTGCTCGGCTATAACGGGTTTGTTCAGACAGGGGATACCGGTAGACTGAATTCTCGCAAGCACTGCGGGAGCGGTATCTCCGGTGACAATCACAGCCGGGGTGTGCTGGTATCCGGGTCGGGCTCTGATTTTATCGATGAGTTCTATGCCGTTTATTTCTTCAGAGAGCTGGTAGTCTGAAAGAATCATATCGATACCTGCGCCATCATCAAGAAGTTCCATGGCTCTATCTGCCGTTTGCGCAAGTGTTGTTTCCATACCAAATGATGACAGCACTACAGACATGGCCCCGAGCCCGATCAAATCGTCATCGATGACCAAAGCACGTAAGCCTTTAAGCCTCTGCGTGTATTCATCGTCGATACCTCCTTCGGCGTGATCAGTTGGTTCCGTGCCGGTATCGCCTGCCCCACAGGCTTCAATCCTGTTTTCATTTAATAACAACGGCAATGCAATACGGAAAACCGTACCTCGACCCGGCCTTGAATGCATGGACAACTGAAGGTCAAGCAATGTCGCGATCTTCTGACAGATAGCCAAACCGAGACCTAGCCCCTTGTCGGGCATACGGGTTGAATTTTCCACCTGAAAAAACTCACGGAATACGTCGGTTTTGTTGTCGTCATCGATACCGATTCCGGTATCCCAGATCTCAATCGATACTGAATCCGCACGGCGTCTGAACGCCAGTAACACCCCGCCGTCCGGGGTATAGCGAACCGCGTTGCTCAGAAGGTTTCGCAGCAGCCTCAGAAGCAGAGTATGATCAGTGCAGACCCGCCCCTGCATCACACGCACTCGAAACTCTAGATTTTTCTGCCGGCATAGCGACAGAAATTCCGATTGCAATTGCGCCGCAATCTGCGGGAGCTCTATATCATCCCTGACAACCTTCAGCGCTCCTGCCTCCAGCTGCGACAGATCAAGGAGAGACTCAAGCAAGCTGTTAAGGTTCGATACGGTTTGCTCAAGCTGGCTGTATAACTCAAGCCCTTTTTCACTGCTGAGTTCGCTTTTCATTGAATAAGACAACAACGAAAGCGCGTGAACCGGTTGCCTCAGATCATGGTTGGCTGCTGCAAGAAACCGGGTCTTGGCCCGGTTAGCATCTTCTGCGCGCTCTTTTTCTACATTGAGTTTCTCTATGAGATCAAGGTTCTCAAAGCGCAATCGTATACTGGCATAACCCTGCTCCCTCGATTTAAATGCCACCGATATCAGCATCACCAGAAACAGGCATAACATCACCGCCAGAATATTCTCGTTTTTATCGCCGTTGACAAACAACGATAAAATCATCAGCGTCACTGCCGGCACGGCATAGAGCAGATAACCGGGCATCCAATACGCGGATATCATGATTGCACCGGCTGCAGTGCCAACAATCAGCACATACAGCAGCACCAGTTCAGTTTGTGCATCTGGCTGGTAAAACAGCCAGGCTGCAGCCCCCCAGAGTAACCTTGAAAAAAAAGACGTGATAGAAAAATACCGGCCCCATTTCCATGGGTCGTCCTCTTCAGGCGGTCGCTTTCGATACTGCAGAGTCAGCAGCATGCGCGAGACGTAAACCAGAATAGACGCCACACTCCACAGAAATATTTTCCAGCCAGCCTGAGTTCCCCAGAAAACATAAGACAGCACAATGGGATATATAATCTGAACACGGCTGACATCGAGCAGATTACTATAAACAAACTCTATAGCCTGAACTGCGGTTCTGTGATCAAGCTGCTTTGTGGCTGTACCGGTGAAAATTGCAAACTCCCTGTTCGCCAAAGAACGGATTCCTCTGGTTTTCCACTACATTTGCTGTTGCAGCGAACCTAGCGCCAGAGTGCGTCTGCTGCGGCGCTTTTTTTTTCGCGATGAACGCCGACTATACCAAATTCTGATAAATCCAATAAGCGAAAACACTATCCAGGAAAGCTGAATAATCACCGAGGCCAGATTAAACTGATGTACCAGACTAACAAGAACCAGCACAGCCGCAACCAGATTCAGCATCGTGTAGAGGTATCCGTCTCCATTGATTTTGCCCAATTGCAGTAAGCTGTATGCCAGCATATAAAATACAACCCCAACCAGCCCCAGTATTTCGTACAGCGCTTCCATGCTACTTGCTACGACCACGATTTTCTCCTTATTTTAGCGTCGCGGACACAGCACTCAAATTGAATCAACTGCTGAATCCATACAAACAGTATGGGCAGAATTCGTGCGTTAGTGTATCGTTCATACGGGCTGCGACCTCCCACTTTTGGATAGGTCACAATCAGAAATTACATTAAATACATCGAGTTAGAGGCATAATCATGCACATTCTGGTCGTGGACGACCATGCTATGTTTGCAGAGAGCATCAAAATTTTGCTCGGTGCAGACCACGATATTTCCATGGCATCCAACGGAACTGAGGCCATTGCCGCAATTACCACCCAAAAGCCGGCTGTGGTCTTGCTGGATATCAATCTGCCCGATATTGATGGCCTGACCCTGCTCAAGGTTATTCAGGCGCTGCCAGCTCCACCGGGGGTACTGGTTGTCAGCGGTGCGGAAAATATGCAATTGGCAAACGAAGCCCGGCGTGCTGGCGCCGCCGGCTTTCTGCACAAATCATTACCGGCAGAAGCGCTGTTACAGGCAATTAAAAAAATCGAATCCGGAGAAAACGCCTGGCCCGAGGCTGATTCCATTACGCCGGAAACAAATGAGTCAAAAAACCGCAGCGACGAACTACTACAGTTTAATCGACTGGTAGTGGAACAGCTTGGTATTACCAACAGACAAATGGATGTGTTCACCCTGCTTGCTCAGGGAGACCCGAACAAGACCATTGCGCGAAAACTGGGAATAGCCGAATCGACAGTAAAGCATCACCTTAAAATGCTTTTTCAATCGCTCAACGTCAACAACCGGGTTGCCTGTCACAACAAAATGATAGAACTTGGAATTCTTGACACCACAGCAGCGAAGCAATAAACCACCTTAGCCGTCAACTTTAAATCACTCACGAACATCAAAAGAGAAAACACATGAAACCCGACAGAGACCTGGAAAAGCAATACAGCAACAAAGAATTTGTTGAAAAACTTCGACGCCTTGCCGACTGCATAGAGGCCGGAGAGCAGTTCGAAATCCAGATAGCCGGCGAACGATTGTACGTTCCGGTACGCGCCGTTTACTCTATAGAGCACGAGCGCGGCGACAACGAAGAAGAAATAGAGTTCCAGATAAAGTGGGAAGGCAAAGATAGCTAGACAAAAAATATTAACCGTCCGGCGCTTTGCTAAATCAATGACTGCCAAATGCAAAAGTAATGGATTGCTGGTATTGATGCTGATCACCACGTGCACAATAGTGCACGCAGATGAAATACACAGCAGCAACTGGCGAGTAACCAGCAGCCACAACAGTAAAGACGCCAACCACGCCATAGACAGCAATGAGTGGAGCCGATGGACAACCAAAAAACCGCAGGTCCCCGGCCAAACGTTCACCATCGATCTGATCGAACCGGCTGGAGTCAATCAACTGGTGCTGAATTCTGCCAGAAGCCCGCAGGATTATCCTCGCGCGTATCGTATAGATACATCTGGCAACGGATCAGACTGGGACAGAGCCATCACGACTGGAGTCGGCAATCCACAAGGCGATACGGTGATCAACTTCCCGCCGATAACCACCCGCTTCATACGTATAATCCAGACCGGCAGAGACAGCCACTACTGGTGGTCAATACACGAGCTTGAAATCCACCTTACCGGAGATAACAGCCAGCACTCGAAACCGGCATCACTTACGGCAAAAGTGGTCGACACACCAACCGACGAGCAAAGCAGAATCTCAAAACGCTGGAAGCCCTATAAAAGCTGGCGAGATAGTTACTCGGTCGATGGCATCTGCTATTGCGACTCGTCCAACTACGACCACGGAATCGGCGCTGTTCTGATAGACACTCCCGACGGCAGACAAAGAACGGTGGTACAGATCTGTAACGATATTAAAACCACCTACGGGACAGGCCGGGTGTCGGATCGCATACCCTATAATACAATCGCCTGTGGCAATGCACCAGCAAACAACGCTCCCGATGAAGATCTAAAAACCGGCTGTCCCGGCCGTGTGGATCAGGGTTCCTCAGGTTGCTTTCAGATTGGCCCACCGTGGCCGCTTGATGCACTCTATGGGAAGTAGCACATCGTAACCGCACTACAACCAGTGAGGCAAATCAGATCCCAGTGCCGGTGTCGGGCGCAACCACTGCGCTTTCGTCTCGCTAAAATTTATCACCGGTGCTAGGTGGCGAAGGGAACCGTAGGCAGTTTCACTTTGCGTCTGAAATAATGCTATTTCCGCATCACTTAACGGAGAAACCTCGGCACCCGGCAGGCGACGTGACTGCCGCCCTAGAAACATTGCCGTCTGACACAGCGAAACATTAACATGGTAACTTCCGCCTTCCCGGGCACGGCGCAGCAGAGCCAGCAGAATACCGTAAGCACCAAGGTAGCCGGTAATATAATCACAGGCATTCACCGGCAGTAAGCCCGGACACTGCGGATCAACCTCATGGCAGATACCGCTCACTGCCTGAGCCACCTGCTCCCATCCAGCCCGCTCTGCCCACGGCCCATGCTGGCCATAGCAGCTCGTCGTCAGATAGATAATACCGGGGCATATTGCCGCAAGCTCATGCGCTCCAAACCCGCGTGCCTGCAATGCTCCCGGACGATAACCCTGCGAAAACACATCACAGCCTGATACCAGTGATCGCAATACCGCGGCATCGCTTTTTTCGTCAAGATCCAGAAAGCAGCTGCGCTTTCCATGCGAAAGATCCATTACAAAATTCTTTATCTGCGGCGTATGCTGTGCTGCAATCATCAACACATCAGCCCCTTGCTCGGCACAGGTACGCGCCGCCACCGGTCCCGCTAATATACGGGTTAAATCAAGCACACGAACTCCATGCAAAGGTGGCCCATCGGTTCTAAACGGGCGCGCTTCGCTATCGGCAATCTTCTCTATAGCTATTACAGGTGCAGTTGCAACCGCTCGCCCCTGCGGATGATCGAGCCATTCATCGGGGCTGCGGACAACGCCACCACAGGCTCCAATACCCGCCACTGCGTCCTCGAGCGAGAACGATTCCCATCGGGCTATAGATGCAGCAACTGATTCAGGATTATCGGTACAATTGAGCAGCTTCAGCATTTTCGATTTCAAATGCAACAGGCCAAAGTGCGGCAGAAACCAGCGCCCGTCACGTGTCGGGAACGGCTTTGTTATGCGGTAGGCATTCTCTGCAGCCGGAGAATTGGCCAGTGTCTCATACTGACCGCTACGCCCCCGCCGCTGCAAAAAACGATAGCTATCCAGAGCAGTCGCCGCACAACGCCCGTCAACGATGGCCTGCTGGGCACGTCCGGTTTTCAGCTGCCAGATCTCATTCACCGCAGCAGCAATTGCCGCTAAAACGGCCGCCGATGTTTCGGCAAGTGCGAATTCGCTGTTATAGACTGGCTCACCCGCGTTAATGCGAACGTCCGTTTCCGCACCTGCACCAAGCGCCAGCAGTTCTGAGATACCGAAATCACAAGCAATCACCAGAATATTCTTCTGTTAAATCTATTCAATAGCTTTAAATTAATGGCCACATAAAATTTGCAAACCCTCGTCGCTGACATTGAGGTAAAGTTGAGACAACACTCGTACGCAACGCCCCTATGAATAATACCTCAACACCAGACAAACACCTTTGGGATTATCATCCAGACCGCAGAGCAGTAATAAACGAACCCCATGCGCGCCCGCCACAGCCAGTATCACCGACAGACTTCATCGTTCACCTCGGTTTTACCTGCATCGAAAGCGATCTGATTCGACTAATCGAAAAGCTCGACCATACCGTCAATTACACAGCCCCGAATTCTTTCAGACGTCACTACACACGCACCTTTGAGAAAGTAAGAGTTAAGCTTGAGCGGCATACTGAGTTTGTCACACTAACGTGTCGAGCCAACGACAGTAACGCCCATGAGAATATTTATACCGAGCTCAAATCACTACTGCGTGACTTGCAGGTAGAGATGATCGTCATGACCCAGATCATCATGCTCGACTCCGACCAGCACCTACAAGCGCTAATGCCGATCAACGATATTGTCTACGGCGGCATTATGCGTGGCAACATGGATGTACGATCCTCATTGGTACCAAATGACGACGGATGCCTGGTGTATCTGGTTCATTCTAAAACTGGCACAGAAGAAGAGATAGGCCGACGGATCCAGCGCCTGCTGGAAATGGAAACTTATCGAACAATGTGCTTACTGGGCCTACCTGCAGCACGACGCTGCGACGTCGAACTGCTCGATCTTGAGACCGGTGTTAATCAGGTGATTGCCAGAATGAATGCAGATAATACAGATAATACAGATAATACAGATAATACAGATAATACAGATAATACAGAGCGATATCAGAAGCTGTTCAATACACTAATGCAACTCTCACAAAGAAATAATACTCTGCTGGCCGACACACGCTTTCGATTCTCAGCCAGCCGCGCATATTTTGCTTTAACCCAGCAACGGCTCGATTCTCTCGAAGAGCAAAAAGATAATAGACTACAAACCATCAGCGGCTTTGTGCGTTCAAGGCTGGAACCGGGCATGGCCACCATAGATAGTGTGGCAAAGCGCCAGGCTACACTTGCAGAAGACTTGAGCAACGCACTCGGCCTGTTGCGAACACGTATCGACCTTGGTTTAAATCAGGATAATCAGGCCCTGTTGAAATCGATGAACGCTAGACACCGCCAGCAAGTGGTGATCGCACAAGCCGTGGAAGGACTCTCAGCGGTGGCAATAACCTATTATACAATCGGACTATTATCATATGCCGTAAAGGGAGTAAAAAGCTCGCTGCTGGTATCGCAAAATATCATCATTGCGATTAGCGTACCCATTGTATTAGCTGGTGTTTGGTCATTCCTTCACTACAAACGCACGAAATGGGAGAAAGAATTTCATTGAGAAGCAAATCCAATGACCACACCACCGACGCTGTCATACGCAACAAAATTAACCCGCATTATTCAAGGGGGGGGGCGAGGATATCGCGCGGAGATTTGATTTCACAGTGGATTTTCTTCTCGCGTTGAATACTTACTGATATTTGCAAGAGAAAAAACTCTCTGTGGAATCAAAGATCAAGTGAGATTCCGTCAATCCCGTGAATAATGCGGGTTAAGAGTTAAAGCGGAATCAGGTGCAAACACGCGGTATCATCATCACACCCGGAAGCCAACCCAATAATACTATGCAAAACCAAACCACAGTAACACCCCATCAGATGCTCATTGCAGGCCAGTGGACAGACGCGCTCGACGGTCAGCATATAGAAGTGGAGAACCCCGGCAGACGCATCATAGTCGCAACCGTGCCGCGAGCACAGAGCGCAGACGTCAATATCGCTGTAGCCGCCGCGCAAAAGGCCTTTGCCGAGTGGCGCAAAGTTCCACCACGTCAACGCGGCAAATTGCTGCTGCAGATTGCCGATAAACTCGACGAGCAAATCGAACAGATGGCACACACCATTGCCATGGAAACCGGCAACGCCATCCGCACTCAGGCACGGCCCGAAGCGACCGCCGCTGCCGATATTTTTCGTTACTTTGGCGGCTTGGCCGGAGAGCTGAAGGGCGAGCAGATACCGATCAACGAAAGTATGCTCAGCTACTCACGTCGCGAGCCCATTGGTGTGGTCGGAGCAATTATACCTTGGAATGCTCCAGTGCTGCTCGCTGCTCTTAAGATTGCACCGGCCCTGTGTGCCGGCAACTCCATGGTGTTAAAAACCGCTGAAGACGCACCCTTGGGCGTGCTGTTACTGGCAAAAGCCTGCGACGAAATATTGCCGCCGTCAGTATTAAATGTTCTGACCGGCCTCGGCCACGAATGCGGCGCGGCGATGGCAGAGCACCCGGGTATCCTGAAATTATCTTTCACCGGTTCAACGGCAGTCGGGAAATCTATCATGCAGGCAGCTTCCGATCGCGTAGCTCCGGTATCACTGGAACTTGGCGGAAAGAGCCCTTCTATCGTATTCCCCGATGCAAACGACGACTGGGCGGTCGACGGTATAATCTCCGCTATGCGCTTCACCCGCCAAAGCCAGTCCTGCACCGCCGGCTCGCGCTTATTCCTGCACGCAGATATCTACGATTCATTTCTGGAAAAACTGGCGCAAAAAGCCTCGGCACTTAAAATGGGGGACCCCCTCGACGAAGCGACCGACATGGGCGCTATCATCAACAAAAAGCAGTTCGATAAAGTCTGTAGCTATATTGATGAAGGCCTGTCTCTGCCCGATGCACGTCTGGTAACCGGTGGTATGCCGGACACCGAAGGCCCGCTGAGTGAAGGGTATTTCTCACACCCGACAATCTTTGCCGACGCCAGCAACGACTGGCGCCTATCACGCGAAGAAATATTCGGCCCGGTATTAATGGCTATTCGCTGGAACGATGAAGACGAAGTCGTACGCATGGCAAATGACAGCCACTACGGACTCGCCGCATTTGTCTGGTCCCGCGATATAGGGCAGGCCTTGCGCACCGCACACCGTGTTGAAGCTGGCTGGGTGCAGGTAAACCAGGGCATCGGCCAGATTCTCGGCCAGTCCTATGGTGGTGTTAAGCAGAGTGGTATCGGTAGAGAGTATTCACTTGAAAGCATGCTGGACAGCTTTACGCAGAAGAAAAGCGTGACGGTAAATCTGGATATTCCAAAACCTGAATAGTGTCTAGCGAACCATCGCAATACCCCTGATTTATTTCCAATATTTAACCCGCATTATTCATGGGGTGGCGGGGGTATCGCGTAGACCTTATTTGTTCAGGGCAAGGGTTTTCACAGTGGATTTTCTTCTCGCATCGAATACTTTCTGATATTTGCTAGAGCAAATATTCTTTGTGGAATCAAACATCAAGTGAGATTCCTTCAATCCCATGATTAATGCGAGTTAAGGAGCAGATTGTTCTTACCGCAACGATTGAGGTTGATTAAGAGGTACCAGCGGCGTATGTCGTCGCCATTGTTGCCTCTTGCTTAACAACAAGCCAACTCAGATTATTCTCCATAAACAATGAATCTTCTATTTAACTGTATTTATTGACTTATTTTAATATTTAGTTGACAATAAATTATAAATAGTTGACATTAATTAATCAAATAGTTGACAATAAACAGGGGTTTTCTGCATGTCTAAGCTAAGGTCACGCGGCGAGAAAATTCGAAAATTTATTCTCACTAATGTCGGAAAGTATCCAACTGACATAGCAAGGGTAACGGCCAGCAAATTTGATATAAGTCGCCAAGCGGTAAACAAACATTTGAAACGCCTGATTGACGAAGACTGCATGACAGTTGCGGGGAAAACAAAGGGTCGAATGTATAAGCTCAGACCCATGGTTAAGTGGACAGGTAATTATAGTTTAGCTGACAAACTAGAAGAAGATGTAGTCTGGCGCAATGAAATTGCACCAAAGTTAGGTGTTATGCCTGATAACGTAGTTGATATCTGGAGCTATGGATTCACTGAAATATTGAACAATGCCATCGATCACTCTAGCGGGACAAAAATTATTGTTCAACTCTCCCAATCTGCTGTCAACACACAAATAGCCCTCTACGATAATGGCATCGGCATTTTCAAGAAAATACAACTGGAGTTAAATCTACTTGACGAACGACACTCTGTTTTAGAACTAGCAAAGGGAAAACTAACAACTGATCCGGACAGACATACCGGTGAAGGAATTTTCTTTACATCTAGAATGTTTGATGATTTTCAAATACTTTCTGGAGGCACTTATTTTTCACACAAGTATGGTGAACACGAAGATTGGATCTTAGAGAGAGATAAGTTCAATTCCGGAACAGCAGTATGGATGAAGCTAGACAACCACACCTCTCGCACAGCCAAAAAGGTATTTGCCAAATTCACTTCAGGTGACGATTTCGGTTTCAATAAAACTGTTGTTCCAGTTAAACTCGCTCAATATGGAGATGACAAACTGGTATCCAGGTCCCAGGCAAAGCGGCTCATAGCTAGATTCGAGAGATTTAAGGTCGTTATTTTAGATTTCGAGGGAGTTGACAGTATAGGGCAAGCATTTGCGGATGAAGTATATAGGGTTTTTCAAAAATCCCATCCTGAAATTGAACTTTCAGAAACAAATGAAATAAAATCCGTCAAGGACATGATACTCCGCGCAAAATCCTACCGGTAAACCTCTCGGATCAGGGGTGCCTGTAACTGATTCCTGGAAAAAACTATTTCCACAATTTACATTTCTAGAAAAGGTAATAAATCATATCGTTCATAGTAAGCCTGTCGAAACGAAGTAACTCTAAATTACTCTTCACCAGGGATGATTTGCTCCCCAAGCGCTGCCGCACGCGCCCCTGGATGCACTGTCATACCAAACATGCCCGACAACGGCACTGAAACACTGAGGGCCGCTGCCTCCTCTAACAGTGTGGCTGCCAGCAGAAAACCATGCTCCAGAGGCAGATCATCACGACAGACTAACAGATAATTGCCATCATCTATTAACAGCTGCAACGGCATTGGAGAAAAATCTTCAAAAGGGGCTTCGGCTGAAAACATAGCTTCCGCCTGCTGATAAGACAGTACAGCGAGCTTGGCCTGATCTGTCTTTAACAGACTCGCCACCCGAACAAAATTACGCGCCCGACTGACCACTGCCTTCGATCGGGGCAGATGCTCTGCCAGCAACGCAACCCAGCTATCGGCTATGGCATCGCCGGTAAGATCGCTACGCGCGGTAAGTACCTGCAAATGCCGCTTGCGAAAGCTGTCCCATTGACCGTAGGGAGTATGCGCTATTGCTATACCAACAGGCAGCACACTACTACCGGCCAGCGCTACTACACTGGCCAGAAATCGACGACGAATTTGCCTGCTCAATTGGTAATCACTACTTAAAAAGAATATCGCACCGCTACTCTGAAAAGATTTCCATCGGGCATATTGTCGACACTACATAGTTGGGTACATCAACCACATTGCCGATACGCAAATCACACGCAACGCTGGTTACAACAAAAGCCTGCTCCCGACTAAGCCCTTTCGTGGCTTGCAACCAGTCGAGCATTTGCAATAAGGAGTTTCGAGCAGCCATGGTAATGTCGTTAGATAGCTGAGATAGTGGTCTTATTTTTTCACTATCGAGATACGTCCATTGCGGTGGAATTTCACCGGCTTCCTTCAACGGAAACCCCACTGTTGCGTGAAATCTGTCCGGCTCCAGCGCTTTGATTTGCGAACCGCCCTCAAATTGCGGTTGCTTGATCAGTGAAGCCATACCCTTTCGAATTTCAGTCTGAACCGTTACCACTGCACCGGTTTCTATCGCCGTACCGGCCACCTCGCCATCGCCCTGAGCATAATGTACATCCCCTATAAACAAACCACACCCATCAATAAAGCAGGGTAACAACAGGGTTGTTCCTTTTACCATCTGCTGAACGTCCATATTGCCGCCGTTTTCACGCGGCGGGATAGTACGAAGGCATTTATCCTTGTGGCTACCATTAGGACCGCAGATATCGGCCGGACGTGCGCCGGTCGGCTCAGGAGGCAGTGCGACACCACCCGCAGCAGCTAACTCCGATTCACGAGCCAACCACTTTTCTACTTCTGCTTCACCTGGCAATACACCAACCGAGCCCATGAATGCCGCCATCGGAATGCGCACCCCCGGCACCTCCTTCGATACAGCTTCCAGGTTATTCAGCTTCCAGTTAGCGATAAAGGGCTCAGGAAATAAATCAGGCAGAAAGCCGAAACCCGGAATCAACGTGGTGTAACCGTATTCATCGGAGTCAATATCAACAAGGGTGACAGCCAGTACATCACCGCGCTCAGCCCCTTCTATATAAATTGGCCCGGTCATCGGATGGATAAGGTTTAAATCAATCGCCAGTACATCTTTTGGCTCTGAGTCGATGGTAAGGTTGGAATCGAGTGCATCACGGGTGTGCACTTTGATCAGATCACCCGGTTTCGCACGAGCAACCGGCTTGATTGCCGGGTGATAGCGGTTGAAGCAATGCGGATCCTGCTCGCAATGCTCCCCTTCCTTAAGTACCTCTACAATGGTTTGAGTTTTTACGTCAGTAGTGTCAGCAAATGCCGAACTGAAACCGGCCAGCAGACCCAACGCACAACCTGCTACTGGTAAGATAGAACGTAGTTTCATTGTATTCCTCCAACATGACAGGGACAGCAATCTGTAATTAATCGCCAAATCACTGGCTGAAGCTAACACGTTCAATGTGAAATAGGAAGAAGGGCCGTATGATATCCTCTAATGGAATTGTAGCCCGCAACAATTCGCGCGTTCCCGCAATACCGCACACTTCCGAACCATTGAATTTAAAGGGGAAGCGGTCATAGAATTGCACCAAGCAGTGACTCATTACCCGGTTGCGGATTTCGCGGCACATTAAACGCCAGCACCAGCGAGACCATTGCCATCACACTTCCGGCAAGAAATACCGCGGCTGGTGAAACCAGCCAAAGTAGCCCGAACACCGCAGGCAAGATAACAGCAGCAATGTGATTGATGGTAAAACTAACCCCGGCTGTTGATGCAATGTCTGCCGGGTCTGCTATTTTTTGAAAATAAGTGCTGATCGCTATGGCCAGTGCAAAAAACAAATGATCCGCAAGGTATAGAACGGCTGCAACACCCGCATGCTCTACAAATGCTTAAGCGGTAAAAATTCCAATTAGACCGATGTACTCAAATATTAATGCTCGTCTTTCACCAATACGCGCAATTAATCTTCCGGCCATTGGCGCGAGCCATATATTGATCACTGCATTAACAAGGAACAACAGTGCCATCGCCGACACGCTGAAGCCGAATTTCTCCACCATCAAAAAGCCCGCGAACACGATAAATATCTGCCGCCTTGCACCAGACATGAAAATCAGAGCGTAGTACAGCCAATAGCGTTTCCGCAAAACAAGATGCTTATGCTGCTTTACACGTTGCGGGAAATTCCGGAAAAGCGCCCAGGCCAGAATCGCTATCACCACCGTAGCACCTCCGCCAATCATGTATACCGCGATATAGGAAAAACCAAGCTGATCGAAGGCGATCCACACCAGCGCGAATGCCAACACCGAGGCGATAGATCCGGCCGCAATCACACGGCCCAATACCTCCGGCGCACGTTTTTTGTCTATCCACTGCAAAGCCAGCGAACCCTGCAGGGTTTCAAAGTAATGGAAACCTATAGACATCAAAACCGTAGTTGCGTAAAGACCAATGACTGAGGGGAACCAACCGGTTATCGCTGTGCCGAGACCGAGAATCGCCAGCGAAACAATGGCCAGCGGCTGCTCACGCACAAGCAGCAACAGAAACACCGCGGCAAAAGCCAGAAAACCAGGCACCTCGCGCAGAGACTGCAGAATGCCGATTTCACGACCACTGAACGCGGCCTGATGGATAGAGAAATTGTCGATCAACGCCATCCACGTGGCGAATGACATCGGCACTCCCGCAGCCATCAGCATCAGCAGAACCTCCGGGTTTTGCCGCAGAGTGGAAAGAACGCGATCTACGCGGTGGGTCAGATTCATTTGAGTATTCATGTGGTCACTTTGCCACTTCCGAATCAGTCTTTCTTGATACAATCTGCCTGTGAATATCGCGTAGCGGACAAATACTTTAACAATGTGCAAACATCCAAAGAAGCTGACCGATAAAAGCGCACCGGACGCAGACCCACCGGTCACACATCTCACCCCCACTTATCCAGCGCATCATCACGTGGAAAAACACCAACACGAACGCGCGCAACTTCTCTATGCAGTACAAGGCCTTATGGTTGTTACCACAGACCAGGGGTCCTGGTCGGTTCCACCGCAGCAGGCAGTCTGGATTCCTCCTGATCTAATCCACCAGGTATCCATGCCTTGCGATGTAGTAATGCACTCCTTGTATATTCGTCGCGATATCGCAGGGGAGCATTTCACTGACTGCCGTGTAGTCGAGGTCACACCGCTGCTTCGTGAGCTTATTGCGCGATTGGTGACGATCAATCAGAATAACACTCCGCAGCTGGAAAGGCTGATGAGCGTACTGCTCGATGAAATAAAACAGCTCGAATCACCGCCTTTGTATTTACCGGCACCACAGGACAGCAGGTTGCGATCAATAACCGAAACGTTAACGGCAAACCCGGCAAACGATACTGAACTACAGCAGTGGGCCAAAACAGTCGGGGCTAGCAGTAGAACACTCAGCCGTTTGTTTGAGCGTGAAACCGGCATGAGTTTTAGTTCCTGGCGCCAGCAACTAAGGCTGCTAACAGCAATTGAGCGACTGACTTCAGGGCAGAGCGTGACCACCGTGGCACTGGAGCTAGGTTATCAAAGCCCAAGCGCGTTCATCGCAATGTTCCGCCGTACACTCGGCTCACCACCCGGGAAATATACGAAATCCGCTTAGAGACAAACAAGCGCTGCTGCCGGCGCAGGAAATGAGGTCGGTGAAATTGCCAGAGAATGACATGCCGTTTTGCGCCGAACTTGTTATAACCACCACTCGACACACCAGACTATACAAGAGCACCTCTATAACACTTTTATAAGATTTTTTGAAACATCACCTGGCAGCCTTGTCGACAAGGCACACTTACCCTTCGCCTTTGTGTCCGGGTAGAATATAACTTGTATATCTGCAAGCAAAATAAATCAATTGCAGATATACACCGAGGAGATCAAATTGGATCCAATAGCAACTTGCTTCAGTACCGTTAGAAAAATACTTGATAACTTACCCGCCAGCTGGGTAGAACTGACAACTCACCGCCTGGATATCTATGATGAAGAGCAGGCAAAGTCACAATTTCTACAACAGCTAGAGGTCCTGGCGGATACGCCGGATTATGATGTAAAGGCACTGGAAGCACTGCCAACTGCCTATGATTACACTCGCCTGGGTCATCCGTTATCCTGCATATTGGAATGGCTGGTTGCAGAAATTAATCAGTCATCTGCAGAGAATGTTATTACTTTTTCTTCCAAAACAATGCCTATTCTGGCAATTCTGCGTAAAAACGCCTTAAGTGGTGGAGCAACCCAACTGTACTACGACACCGAAGTATCGCCTCTTATCGACACCGAAAGACTAGAAAATATCTATGGCTATAAATTCCAGTCAAATAAAATAACCGATATTGCGCAAATTCCTGAACACACTGATGCAACGGTTATTTTTGTAACACAAGCCCCGTACAAAACACCCCTGGGAGCCCACAGTAACATTGATGCCACAATCAACATTCACCCGCACAGCGGTAGCACCGTTGTAATTCATAACACTCAGATCACCGACATGGCAAAAGATTTACAACATGTAAGACGGCGCGAAACTATCGCCATGACACCAATCAACGCGTTAAATGTACTGCAAGAGATAGTCAACGAAAAAACAGCCACCATTGAGCACTGTCATCCACAGGAACTCAGCAAAGTATACGATTGCATAAAAGATAACGCCGGCAGTACGGTGACTCCACTTATAGCATCCAGCGGGCTCTCTATTCAATATGCCATGATGATGGGGCTGATCGAAGACGCAATGACTCAACACCCGGGTAAAGCGGTAAATCTTATTATCCCGCCGAATTGTTATGGTGGCACCAACGATCAGGCCAGACGCATCGCCAGATTAATCGCCATTGTTGATATAGTCGATCTGTATGTCGACAATGGACAGGATTTAGTCAGTAGCCTTGAAGTGGTACTGAAAGAAACCGCCGACAGTGACAGCGTGCCTATCATACTGGCGGAAATACCGACCAACCCCAGAGTGGAAGTACCAGATATGGACAAACTGGCGGCGGTTTTAACGGCACGAAGAAAAACCCGGACCGGCGCTGTAGCGATCGCCCCTGTATTTACTATAGATCAAACATTCTGCCCGAATGTAAAACTGCTGGATCAGCAAAGTGTGCTGGCGAAGGTTAAAACCGTCTCATACACCAGCGGTTCAAAGTTTCCCAGTGGCGGGCGATGCAACAGCGGGTTCTGCACCACTAACGACGCAGCAAAAGCAGCTCAGCCACTGATCGAAGCGCATCTTAATTTATCCGATAACGGTGCAACGGCCAACCAGTTAAATACGATGGCAGAATATATGCCCTCGATGCCGGAACGGATCACAGAAGCCTACAACAACACACGAGCATTCGTCGATCATATCCAGCACGTACTGCCAGACGCCAGAATTAATTTTATAACCCACGATCTGGCCGAACGGGGCTTTACACCGTCGGTGTTCTCCCTCGACCTGCCCTCTACAGGAACAACCACTGATGAGCAAGAAGAAAGCGCAAAACTGCTCAATATTAAACTAATAGAGCATATGATCAACAGACAACCGGATGACTGCAAGCATTGCGTCAGTTACGGGCAGCTTAAAGGCAGTTACTGGACTATACCGGCAACCTCAACCCAGGGAACAACAAAAGAAAACGACAAAGACTATATCGTTCGGGTAGCGATTGCACCAGAGATCGATATAACAAAACTGTGCGCAACTTTTGATGAATTTTGTCAGAACGAAAATCTCAGTTAAGTTACGGTGAGGGCCGGGGGAAGGGCTAGATTTACAATATTCAAACCCCCCGTGTCGCTCTAGTTCCGGCAACCCTCCGCCAGGCAATAAATTACGTTTATACAGTATGTGAATTTCACTAGCAGCATTGAATGGATTGTGCGCACATGACACACTTGTTACGTGTTTTCAGTCAACTCTTTCCTCAGAAGTGCGAGCACTGCTGCGGACATACCTTTACCACAATTACAAAGCCCAACTACTTTACCGTTAATGAGTAGTTCGAAACTGTGGGGCTCATTATTTATAAACCGGCCATTTTGGAATACTTTTAGCTGGCCAATAATTTCATTATTTAAACTTAATACAGAACTACCAACTAGCTTGGCAACAACTTCACGCTGATTATTAAAAATCTCTGATTCAGTGAACTCGCCTAACTTTTCCTTGCTGGTTTCACTCCAAAGAACACCATATTTAGACCAGGCTATTAACTGTTGCTTAGCATTATGCATTAGTAGTTTAGGTTCTGACATATTTAATTACAAAGACAGGGTAGGAACTCCTCTTGCGAGCCCTCCCATACAGATCCGGTCGTGCGGCTTTCCCGCATCCGGCTCCTCGGTTACACTCACTCTCGCAGTGCCACTTATCACAATGGCTTTCCTAGACATACCTTGCAGTGAGGGGCGCTCATCGTATTCCCATTCTCCAGTGTCGGGATGAGTAGCCAGTACAAGCTACGTGCTTCCGTCAAGACCTTTCCCATGTAGTTGGTTTTCCAACCTCAGAGTACTACGTTTGATCCGACTCCCATATAGCCATCGGCGGATATCCCCGTTACGAGCCCCTGAGCTCTCCCAACAGTATGAAATACCTTCCAATGACCAGCGCAATACTCGATACGGGAGGCTGGTTAAACCTTTACCCGACAGGGACTTTCGCCCCGCAAGATACGCTGTGCTTTGCCCAGCGCGATAACGCCGCAATAGCCTTCGATTGGAGCGATACCCGTCTGCGTGACAGAATGGGAGGCACGACCATTCACGCAAATGGGTGGCGCGAGAAACGTCGGGCTCATTGCTTTGTTAGCTCAAGCCACGTCGCTCAATTCTCTCATGTAAATTAGCACCAAGCGAGTAAGTATGTAAGGATGACGGCTTGAAATCTATTTCAAACGAATCAATCTCTTTTTTTCCTTTGATTGTTTTCGTTGTAACTAGTGATTCACTCAAATTATTTTTCTTTAGGAACTCAATCAAAGAACTAAGTTTTCTTTTGTCTGTATAAGGAAGATCGCTCCACTTGACCTCAATGCACCAAATAGGTTGTTGACTAGAATCAACCAAATAAACCAAGTCTACCTCTCCTGTTTTCCATCGAGCATAGTAGAGATTTTCCATAGCAGAACTGTGAAACCATTGCGAGTAGATTGCCGTTTCGGTAAGAGCGCCCATTGCATCACTATCATCGTTCACAGGACCAAAGAGAGCCGCCCTCATTGATGGATTTGTTAGATATACTTTAAATGTAGTTGCTCGCGTAAACTTTTTCGCATTATTGTCAACACGGTTTACTATCTTTATTAGAAAAGCGGCTTCTAGATAGGTTATATATCGTTTAAGTGTGTTTTTTGAAATCCCAGCTCCTTGCGACAGTTGCTCAAGACTAATTTCCTGTCCGGTGTTGTACGCAATGACCGTAAAAAGCTTGTTTAACTCTTGTATATCATTTACACCGTATAGATTTGGCAAATCCCGCAATAACACCTTGTCAATAATGTCACTTTTAATAAATCTGGTCGGGTCTTTTTGTACTGTCGGAGAAAAAACAGCTTCCGGGTAACCTCCAAAGTTGAGATAGTCAATAAAATGTTCGTTTAGTTTGTTTATATCTGTTGCTTCGTACTCGTGGTGTTCGTCCAATACGGTGACATCAATTAGATTTTCCGCTTGCCCAATAAAATTCAGATATTCGCTAAATGTTAACGGTGGTAGTAAAAAATCCGTGAAACGACCTGCTCCCGATTCCTGGCTCTTTAATTTTAGTGCTGCTGCAGCTGAGCCAGTGGCTACGAATTTAAAATTTGGAAAAGAATCAACTAAAGACTTTAAATGCACTTCCCAATCTTTGTGATACTGAACCTCATCAAAAAATATATACAACTTGCTATCACGATCGTGCTCGTGCAGCCTTTGGAAAGTTGTAGCAATTTTCTCCAGAGAGAGACCAGTGTATACGGGGGTCTCTAAAGATAGATATAGTATTTGCGCTGGGCTAACAGAGCCGCTAAGAAGCTCAGAAATCGCGTGATAGACGAGGACGGTTTTTCCTACCCTTCTCGGTCCCATCAATATTGCAGCCCTATTTACCGAGCCATCCTTTAATAGCTCGAAGAAAATTGGGAAATAGGCTCTTCTCGGTAACTCGTTGAATCTACTCTCTATTTCTCCATTCTCCCACCACGGATTATCGAAGCTAAGGCGCCCGAGAATTTCTTTTTCCGATATCGGGATCATGTTCTATCACTAAGATCAGTCAATTGATCTTAACAATAAACTATGTTTGCGCTAAGATCAACTGATTGATCCTAGTTGCACATATTGCAGCGTTAGCTCATTTCTGCATTTTTCTTTTTTCATGTCCAGGGTTCGGCACGATGGTTTTTTCGTACTGTTTGGCTGGAACGGCAGCATCGGAACCAACGGCTACACAATCCGTTACTGAGAACAAAAGCAAAACGGCCCGACCCACAAATATTATGGGAAGCCTCTTGAAATCGTTTCTGTACCACCATGTCTTCGAAGTTACTGATACCCAAGGGACGCCTGACATTCTGCTGTCCCTCTTTGGCCGTCATTATCTCCTTGACCGCACTCGGGCGGTAGCCCATTCGCTTTAGACGATCCACCAGATCGGAAATATTCTCCTCCAGGTGTTCGCCGTACTGCGACTTAGTGACGCCATCACTACCGCTGGCTGTCTTCCCGTCAAGCCGTCAGAAACTCCAGAAATCAGGACAAAAGAAATCGACAGGCACCGTAAAAAGATACCATCCTCAGATCCACGTCGTGTTGCCCGGCGGGGTCATTACTGATGGCAAACTATGGAAAGCGCCCGCCAGTCGGTATCTGTTCAACGAGTTCTCACTAGCCAAAGTCTTTAGAGCCAGGTTTCTCGATGCGATTAACAAAGCAGGGCTCGTTCTGCCTACGGGAGTACCACAACAATGGGTAGCTCATTGCAAGCACGCTGGCCGCGGCGAATCGGCCTTGAGGTACCTTGCTCGCTATCTATACCGAGGTGTCATTAGCGAGTCTTCGATTACCTCCAATCAAGATGGAAAGAAGAAAAGCTCACATTCAACTGCAAGTGTGGACATGCCGTGATGAAGTTGATCTCTGTTTTTCGACACCCATCGTTTGATTGGTCGACAGCCCGAGCTTCGCCTGGATTAACACTAAATAGATTTTCGTGTTTGCTTCGTGCTGGCATTTTATAGTCAAAGTACCAGATCCGTGCTGTGGACGATTCTAAAATACAATCGAATATATGCTACGCCTCTAGGAGCTTGTCCGAGAATGAGGGTCGTAGCGAGGATGTGAGATTTTGCGTCAGATATTGAGATCGATTTGGGCGAATAGTTATTCATATTCAACCAAATCGATCGCAATCGCTGGCCAAAAGATCGCGTCCGCAGTAGATCATTCATTCTCGGACAGGCTCCTAGGGGAAATACATGCGATTTAATTTCCGAATTAGCATCTGACACACCGCCACACTTACAGTACACGCTTAAGCCCGTGACGTGACGATCAAATTGGCCGTAAACTCGGCGATCATTCTCCTATAGTCAGCTCCCTGTCTCCGAAACCGCTTCGCACGACAATTGGATAAGTTCGCCGTAAAAAGGCGATCTATCCTATTCGTTAGCTGAACATTTGCATAAATGAATCCGACACCCCTACTTTTCTCTTGATTCTCTTACTGCATCAACAATATTCTCTTTGGTAACTTTGCTTTGCATGCCTTTGACATCAAATGGCGATTTTTTCTCACGCTTAGACTTAACGGAGAAAACTGTACCGTCTTTTCTTTTGATGAGCACCTCTTCACTTTGAGCATGATCTAGAAGTTCTGCTAATTTCTGACGTGCTTCCGAGTATGAATAAACCTTCATAACTCCTCCAATATTTGTATATTCATGGACCGTGCAACTTCATTCATCTTTTGATCCAAGGATAGTATGGAACAGGAGGATGACAGCGCACTTTGAATAAAATACGCGTCATATGCATATATTTTTTTTTCGGTGGAAATTGATAGAGCCTTTGGGATATCAACCTTGATGAGTTTTACCGGTATTTTCTGCGTGATACTGAAAATAGACACAGCATCCGAGCTGTCTATTTGCTTGCGCTTAACCATTGCCGATATAGCATTACCGATTTCATAAGGCAGAATCTCTGGAGCATATATGTCACAGCCTTGAGTGAGGCTTACAATTTTTCTTTTACTCTTCTCTTCCAGCGCCACGGAGAGAAAGATATTAGTGTCTGCAATGACTTTCATACATGAATTGTACAATTGTACAACCCAATAAGCAAGTGGCAGCTCAGGTTGTTTTTTTACAGCTCACGGAGTAGGAACGCCCGTCACCGAGCGCTCCTCCACAGACCCGGACGTGCGATATTACCGCATACGGTTCCTCGGTCGCACTCGCATTCGCGACGGACCCACCAAATTGTAAAACAACTCGCTTCTTCCCTTTGGCAAATACTCGTGGGGTTGCCACGTTTTATCGCTTCAACGCCTCTTGAATATTCTGGGGCAAGTTGATCACCCGTTCTGATCGAAGGTGATCACCGATTCAAATAAAATTTAGGGGTCAATCCTATTATGCAATCCCGCTACTATTGCAGCAACTTTTCCACCCTCCTGTAGTCTCTGGTCAATTCCCCTTTCTCAAGACGCCGCTTCGTTGCTGCTATCGCTCCTGATACGCTACCCTTATTGCTGAAATTGAAATTCTCTGCTATCTCCCGTAAAGAAAGGTCTCCCAGTTGCTGGCAACAGTAGACCGCCAGTTGCCGTGCAATTGTCACTTGTGGATTCCGCCCTCTTTCATTTTTTACTATTTCGACTTGTGTCGTTTTAAATACTCTGGCTACTGCTGTGACTATTGAGGTCAAACCAGGTCGGTCCGACAATGCCTGAGACAAGTCACCTGACACCCGTAGCTCATCTTCCCTTTCTTTTATTTCGTCGCGGAACGTTTTCCCACCCAATATACCAGCCAAATTTCCTTTGCTGTAAAACTGCAGGAATTCTTGCTCACTTCCCAGCGCCACGTAGGCTCGATAACCGGCATAACGGTTTCGCTGCCCTAACATCCGATAGGTCATTTCGCGGGTCAGCCAATCCGGCGCTGTTGCCCGATTTGTGTAGGCCAGATAGCTAGATCAGATACATGTATCTAGCACCTTATCCGTTGCCCCCTTAACTTCTGCCGGATTCCGGTGGATGTACCGACCAACCTTTTGCAAGTAGGCATCTTCATCAACCAATATTGACTTGTAGCGACCTTTAAACAAGGGTCCATTTGTGCCTTTTAACCGAATATAGCGTTGCGTATAAATACCGTTGATATGGCGCATAATGTGATCCAGATTGGCCCTTGGGGTTCCCACCAGCAAATGATAGTGATTG